>DATGZB010000016.1:0-142857 GCA_035297395.1 Lentimicrobium sp.
GGTTAATAAGGATCTTAGCCTTAATGCCAGCCCAAAAGGCATTGCTCTGATATTCCTGGCCGTTTTCTCAGCAGTCGCTTATACTTTCTTCATCAGGAAACTTGCCAATAAATACAAAGCGATCACTATCCTCACGATCCAGAATGTTATCGGAACAATATACTTCCTCCCGGTTTTTATTACATTGGACCTCAGTCACGTAATTGCAAGTCATCCTTCCTCAAGTGGTATTCTTGCCATTGTGCAACTTGCAATCTTCGCGAGCAGTCTTGCATTCCTGTTATTTATTATTGTAGTGGCAAAACTGGGTATGGTCAAAGCAAATATTTTTACCAATCTGATACCAGTATTTACTGCTGTATTTGCATATTTTATCATCGGAGAACTCATTAATTTGCAAAAAGTGATTGGTATCTTGCTTGTAATCACAGGAATTATCATTTCCCAACTTCCTGCACTGAGAATGCTATATTACAGAAACAGAGGCAAGTAAGGGTGCTGGGATATCCTTTCAAATAATGCTCTCCAAAAAAGTTGCAGAGGATATATTACGTTTGAAATAATTTTATAATTTTGCGAACCCAAACAGGGCGTATATTTGGTGAATATGGCGAGGTAGCTCAGTTGGTTAGAGCGTCGGATTCATAACCCGGAGGTCACGAGTTCAATTCTCGTCCTCGCTACGTAGAAAATAGAGCTTTCATGAATGAAGCTCTATTTTTTTTGATGTAGATTTAGTTAAAATTTCAGGGCAAAACCAATCCCATCATTGTAGATGCCAGCTTTAAGGGTTATATCCTTCTCGGCATTTATTTTAATCCCTGCATTATAAATCCGAATAGCTCTTATAGTTTGTTTTTTAGCTGTAACTGCAAAAGGGATGGCAATGGCAATTAATCCGACTCCGGCACCGGCTATAGCCCACTGTGGTTTACCGCCTCCTATTGCTGTGCCAATAGGCCAACCTACTAATGCGCCTCCAAGAAAACCGAATACGTTTGCGACTCCAGAATTCGATTTCGCTTTCCATATTTCTTCATAGGCTGCCTGATTTGAACTTGTTAAGGAGATCAGTTCAGGGTACGACAGTACTTTGCCATTAACCATATAAATATTGCCTCCTTTTTTGACAACAATTGAATCCTGAAAACTTTGAGCGCTGCAGAAAATTGATGTACAGACCAATGATAAAAGAATGAGGAATTTCATAAGACATGATAGTTTTGGCAAATATAAAAAAATGCTAAGAATGAAAAATAAAAAGGACCGGTAAAACCGATCCTTTTCTCCTGATTATTAAACTTGACTTAAAGCACTATCTTTTTTGCTAAATATTTAATCTCCGTATTTGTCGTGGCCAAACTGTTTTACCAGTTTATTATATAATCCCATGATTAATAATGACGGAGCCCACTGGCCAATGAACATTGAGGTTTCATCTCTGCGTAACAATTTAAAAGTTAAAGAGATAGCCATGGCTCCTATTGCAGTCCACAGATAAACATCTGATGGTATTTTTGCAGTTTGTTCTTCAATCATTGTGGCTACATACCCTTCCCTTTTATCAGGATTGGTATGATCGAGTTTTGATTTAATATCCTTGGTGATTGTATCCATATATTTGAGTTTAGTTAGTTATACAAGTTACTGTAAATGAAACAAGTACGAAAGTGTGAATGTTTAGAACTGTAAAAAATAAATAATTCTTTGGAAGGTTCCGTAACAGCTATAGTTTATACAAGGTTTCTATTACAATTGTGGATAGAGCCATTTTTACTAATTTTGCACTCCTAAATCCGAAAAGATTAATTCATGGAAATTCCGGCAAAATACGATCCCAAAGGCGTTGAAGATAAATGGTACAGTTATTGGCTTAATCAAAATTTCTTTCGTTCCGTTCCTGATAAGAGGGAACCATATGTTATTGTGATTCCTCCTCCTAATGTAACTGGTGTTTTGCATATGGGGCATATGCTTAATAATACAATTCAGGATGTATTAATCCGTCGTGCAAGGATGTCAGGTTATAACGCTTGTTGGCTGCCCGGAACAGACCATGCATCTATTGCAACAGAAGCTAAAGTAGTTGCCAAGCTTAAGGAACAGGGAATATCTAAAAACAGCATTACACGGGATGAATTCCTGGATCACGCATGGGAGTGGAAAGAAAAACACGGTGGGATCATACTGGAACAATTGAAGAAACTTGGTGCCTCATGTGATTGGGAGCGTACTAAGTTTACAATGGATCCTGAAATGTACGAGTCGGTAATTGATGTATTCATTGATCTGTATCAAAAAGGATTGATATACCGCGGTGTCAGGATGGTAAACTGGGATCCTAAAGCACTTACAGCTGTTTCGGATGAGGAAGTCATATATAAAGAAGAAAAGTCGAAATTATACTATGTTCGTTATCAGGTGGAAGGAGAAAAAGATAATTGGGTTACAATTGCTACTACCCGGCCTGAAACTATTTTGGGAGATACGGCTGTTTGTTTTCATCCTGATGATGAGAGATATAAACACCTGGCTGGTAAAAGAGTAATAGTTCCTCTTATTGAACGCTCTGTTCCTCTTATTATGGATGAATATGTTGATAAGGAATTCGGAACAGGATGTCTCAAGATCACTCCTGCTCATGACATCAACGATTATAATATTGGAATAAAGTACAATCTGCCGGCTATTGACATATTCAATGACAATGGTACTTTAAGTGAGCAGGCAGGAATGTATATTGGCCTTGACAGGTTTGAAGTTCGGAAACTGATCGTTGAAGATTTGAAAGCAAAAGGACATATAGTCAAAATTGACGATTACGTTAATAATGTTGGATTTTCGGAAAGGACTGATGTTGCCATTGAACCTAAACTTTCGATGCAATGGTTCATGAGAATGGATAAAATGGCGCCACGGGCACTTGAAGTTGTTATGGACGACACAATCCGATTCCATCCCGAAAAGTTTAAAAATACATACCGGCATTGGATGGAAAATGTCCATGACTGGTGTATAAGCCGGCAACTTTGGTGGGGACAGAGAATTCCGGCTTATTATCTGCCGGATGGAAAAGTAGTTGTTGCAAAAAATAAAGAAGAAGCACTTGATAAAGCGAAAGTTTTATCCGGAAATAATAACCTTATCCTTTCTGACCTTGAGCAGGATGAAGATGTACTTGATACATGGTTTTCATCCTGGTTATGGCCAATCTCAGTTTTTGACGGGATCAGGAATCCAGGGAATCCTGACATTCAATATTATTACCCCACTAATGATCTTATTACGGCTCCTGAGATACTTTTTTTCTGGGTTGCAAGGATGATCATGGCAGGTTTGGAATACCGGAATAATATACCCTTTAAAAATGTGTATCTTACTGGTATTGTCAGGGACAAGATTGGAAGAAAAATGTCTAAATCATTAGGAAATTCTCCTGATCCGCTTGATCTTATCTCGCAATACGGAGCTGACGGTGTTAGAGTTGGTATGCTACTAACTTCGCCGGCAGGAAATGATCTTCCTTTTGATGAAAGCTTGTGTGAGCAGGGTAGGAATTTCAGCAACAAAGTATGGAATGCATTGAGGCTTATTAAAGGGTGGGAGATAGATATTACTTTAAAACAACCTGAATATGCTAAAACAGCCGTAACCTGGTTTGATGCAAGATTCAATGAAGCACTCAAAGAAATTGAGGAAAACTTCAAGCGGTATAAGCTGTCAGAAGCATTGATGAATGTTTATAAGCTTATTTGGGATGATTTCTGTTCCTGGTACCTCGAAATGGTAAAACCTGAATTCCAGAAACCTATCGATACGTTTACTCTTACTCAAACAGTGGAGTTCTTTGATAAACTTATGCGGATTTTGCATCCATTCATGCCATTTATTACTGAAGAAATCTGGCAGAGATTGGAATCTCGAAAAAGTGGTGAAAGCATTATGGTAAGTGCGATGCCTCTACATACCAGGATCCATCATAAAATATTAAAAGAATTTAACAGTGCCTCACAGGTCATTCAAGAGATTCGGAACATTCGTAAAGACAAAGGAATCCCGCAAAGGGATGCCCTGGATCTTGAAATAGTTGGCGGAGATGCGAATTCACGATCATTTAACGGATTGATTGCCAAGTTATGTAATCTCAGCAATATCATGTATGTGCTTGAAAAGCCAAATGCTGCAGCAGGTTTTATTGTTGAATCTGCTGAGTATTACATTCCTATTGGAGATAAAGTGGATCCAGAGGCTGAAAAAGAGAAACTAATTAAAGAATTAGCTTATACTGAAGGCTTTCTTGCTTCGGTTATGAACAAGCTCAGGAATGAAAGATTTATGGCTAATGCAAAGCCTGAGGTGATTGAAACTGAACAAAAAAAGCGTGCAGATGCTGAATCTAAAATTGCTCTGATAAAACAGCGATTGGAAACTTTGTAATAAGAATGACATGCCTGCTTGATATCTGTTTTCTTCTGGAAATGAATACATTCAAGGTACTTATTATGAAAATTGACAGCAAATGACACATCATAAATAAAATTGTTTTAAACTTTTTCGCTCAATTGGTGTTATCAAGTGGAAATTAACTTAAATTTGCGCTTATTTTTAATTTTTTATTAGCTTATGAAAACAGGAAAAGTGAAATTCTTTAATGAATCAAAAGGTTACGGTTTTATTTTTGATGAAGAATCAGGTAAAGAGTACTTCGTACATGCTACCGGGTTAATTGACCGCGTCAATGAAGGTGATACGGTAACATTTGAACTTCAGGAAGGGAAAAAAGGCATGAATGCTGTAAAGGTTAAACTTGCATAACTATAATATAGTTATTATGATTTAGCTTAAAACCCTGCGTAAAGCAGGGTTTTTTATTGAGTACAAAACAAATACTACTTTGAGTAGTTTGTAGTATTAAGATGATGGAATTAGAACATCACAAAACACTGGATTATTTATTATTTTAAATTAACATGAAAACAGGTACAGTAAAATTTTTTAATGAAACAAAGGGCTATGGATTTATCGCTGATGATGATTCAAAACAGGAGTATTTTGTACATATAACAAATCTTCTTGATCAGATATCGCAAGGAGATAAAGTGAGCTATGATCTTGAGGAGGGCCGGAAAGGATTAACTGCAGTCAAGGTTAAACAACGATAAAAGCTAATTTGTGATAAGCGCAGAATCTATTTTTTTTCTGCGCTTTTTTATTTCATAAAAACATACTGGATAATATTAGCTCCCATTTGAAGTGCTTTTAATCTGGTTGCTTCCGAGTCATGGTGTACATTAGGATCTTCCCAACCATCACCAAGATCGCATTCGTAAGTATAAAAGCAAAGCAAACGGCCATCCTTGATTAGTCCAAATCCTTGTGGTGGTTTATTGTCATGTTCATGAATTTTCGGAAGCCCATTTGCGAAATTATATTTTTGATGGTAAATAGGGTGGGAGAAAGGTAATTCAACAAAATCAAGTTCGGGAAAAACTTTCTTCATCTGGGGTCTAACGAATTCATTCAGTCCATAATTGTCATCGATATGTAAAAATCCCCCTGCTAAAAGATAATTTCTGATATTCAATGCCTCCTGGTCATCAAATAAGATGTTGCCGTGGCCGGTGATATGAACAAAAGGGTAGTTGAAGATGGCAGGATTTCCTGCTTCCACAGTAGCATATTCAGTATTCAGATTGGTATTTAGATTTTTGTTACAAAAAGCTATCAGATTGGTAAGCGAGGTGGGATTAGCATACCAATCACCACCACCTCTGTATTTTAATAGTGCAATTTGAACAGTTCCTTGTGAAGTACCCGAAATACCGAGCATTACAAGAAATATCAGCAGAATAAATAGTCGTCGCATAGGTTTAATCAATAAACATCTTTAAAACTAATGTGATCTGGTTCATTCAATAAATTAATAATAAAACAAGCTGTAAGGGCAGCTGTTTCAGTCCGCAGTCTTGAGCTTCCTAAGCTTACGGGAATAAACCCTTTCTTTTTGGAAAGTTCAACTTCTTTTTCACTAAAATCCCCTTCAGGTCCAATTAACACCATTGTTGGTTTATTTATACTACAAACGCTTTTAAGGTGCGGTAAAGTATTTTCCCTGTCAAGCCAGGCAATAAAGTGATTATCCTCTTGTGGTACAACGTTTTCCAAAAATTCATTGATGTTTACAGGTTCATTAATCTTTGGCAAATAAGCCTTAAGTGATTGCTTCATAGCTGAAATAAGCACCTTATTTAGTCTGTCAAGCCGAAGATTTACTCTTTCAGAATGCTCACTATAAAAAGGTGTAATCTCATCTATTCCAATTTCAGTTGCCTTTTCAAGGAACCATTCAAAACGGGCAATATTCTTTGTTGGAGCGACTGCGACATGTATATACCATGCGGGATGAATGATACTTCTGACATCTTTTAATTGAATCAGGTTATTTTGTTTCTTATTTTCAACAACTTCACCTAAACCAATATGACCTATACCGTCAGTCACTGAAATTTCTTCACCTTCTTTTAATCTCAGTACTTTAAGATGAGTTGCTTCGTCAGGCGGCAAAATAAGTTCTACTCTTCCCTGGTTAAAATGTTCAAGAATATTTGTATCTGTATAAAAAAGGTTCATATTCTTTATAATTGTTGCAAAGTTATAAAAAGAAAGGGGCTGCTTGATTAAGCAGCCCCCTGGAAGATATATTCGCGCTTAATGTACTATCAATTTCTTTTCAATGATATTCTCAGCACTTACTATCTTGAATAAATATACTCCCGCTGGTAACATACCTGTATTGACTGACCATTCCTGTCCACTGGTATAAGTTTGTGTGAATATCATCTTACCACTGGCAGTAAATATTTGAACCTTTGGATTTTCAATGTATTGTTCTGACATTAGTTGGAATACATTATTCCCGGGATTTGGAAACAGGCTTATCCCTTTAAATTCAGGTAATTGATTTTCTTTTACTTTGATTGTTTGTGAAACAAAAATATTATCTATAAACAAGTTATTTCCACGACGATGTACTGTTTCAAACATGATTTTCACATCCTTGTGTCCGACATATTGTGAAATATCTATAATATTACATACCGGATTCTCTGGAGCATTGCACCAATCATCTATTGACTGGGGAATATATTCCGTTGTTTCAATTGGGTGTGTCTCAAAGATTCCTGTTCCATCCTCGCCATAATTTGCAATTTTTGTCCAGGTATTCCCACAATCATAAGAAAGGTAAATATTCAACGAATCAGTGGTTTGATATCGGCGGATATAGGCATATTCAAATCCCAGATAAGCTGAATTAAGCCCTTCAAGATTGAAAGTAGGTGATATCAGTTGGTCACGGCGTCCAGGTGCCACGTTATAGTTGAAGAAATTCATCCTGGCAGCTTTATTTACACCTGTGTCAGTGGGTATTGAATAAATATCCCAGGTCACAAGATTGTCAGGATTGACCACCTCCCACCCGTTGGGTTGGAGTCCGCCTGTCTCCCAATTCTCTGCGAACGGCAGTGACATTCCTCCAATATAAACATATTCTTCCTTGGTAATTGAATTGCTGCCGTTAACATTTGAAGCAGAAAGGGTGACAGTATAACTTGAAGTGCCATTGAATTGAACAACAGGGTTTTGTGAAGTGGATGTTGTTTCTTCCAAATACGTAACATCATTAGGCTCAAATGTCCATTGCCATGAATTCGGACAAAATTCTGTTTCATCATAAAAATGTACAATTGCATCGTCTCCAGTACAGAACGAATGATCAGATGAACTAAAGCCTGGTTCAGGTAAAATATCTGCATCCACTGTAATATAGGCCGTTTTAGTAATTGTATCAGTTCCGGCAGGATTTGAGACAATTAGGGTAACCGTATATGTACCTGGCTGATTCCATATTATACCTGAAGGATTTTGTTCGGTTGAAGTTGCTGGAGTACCACCTTCAAATGTCCACTGCCATTCAAAAGGAATACCCATGGATTTGTCCTTAAAATTGACCTGACAACCTGTCGGAACGAGAACATTATCAGCGTTAAAATCACCCTGAGGGAAGGTGTAATGTAAAGGCGATTCCCAAAGACCGCGTCCATATGTTCCTGCACGCAGAATATCATATTGAGGGCCTGCTTCATCATAATATATTTCTAATTCAGTTATCCTGGCAGCTTCGGGCAGTCCTTCAGAATAATCTATCCATTCAGGATTATATGCATCACGATAAAATACACCAATATCAGTACCAAGATAAAGTCCTTCAGGACTATTATGGTAATAAACAAGTGCCCGCATTGTTACGTTAGGAAGATTGTTTGTAAGATTAACCCAAGTATTTCCCCGATCGGTCGATTTATATACGAGGTTCTGTTGGACTATATAAACTGTATTTTCATCTTCAGGACTTGTTTCAATTGCTGTAATAGCGTTATTTGAAGGGAGTGATTCAGTGATGTTAACCCAGTTTGGTGCTGCATCTTTAACATTATCAGATCTGTATAAAAGATTACCTGAAGAGGTATAAATAATATTTGTGTTAGCATACGATTGTGCTATCACATCCAGGTCACTGGCATTAATACTTGATATTTTAGTCCACTGTACATTTGAAGTGTATTGGGTTTTAATATTTGTGCTTCTCCATACATTATCATATCCGACAAACATGATATTTCCATCCTCGTGGTCAATTAAAAAAGGAGTTACCCAAGCACCGCCTTCAGTGATTCCATTAACACCTTCTCCTGCTATCTGTCCAACGCCATTATGGTTCTGGTTACGGTAAATGCTTCCATAATATACAGTTGAATAACTATAAACATCATCAGTTGGATCGTATGCGCATTCCATTCCATCTCCACCTCCTACAGAGACCCATTCAGTGCCAATATAGCTTGAAGTTCCATTATCCTGATAACCATTAATAACATAATCTTTATTGGTGAGACTTTGGCCAATCTTATAAGCCTGGCTTATTACTAAACCATTGCTTATCTCATTCCATGATATACCACCATTATCAGTCCAGTAAACACCACCGTCATTCCCAACATAAAGCCGACCATTGATGGGATTATATTCCAAAACATGGAGGTCAGCGTGCACTGATGGAACTCCGCATCCACCATACCAATGCGAGTTAATATTCCAGCTTATACCGCCATCGACAGATTTAAAGCAATTAACACCTCCACCATAAATGATATTAGCATTGGTGGGATCGCAGGCAACATCCAGATCGTACCATGCTTGTCCACCCGAACCTCCATTGCAATCCCAACTCATAATATTCGGCGAAGTAGATTTCATTGAAAATGATAATCCGCTATCACTTGAACGGTAAAGCCCTTTAAAAGACTCACTATTAGTGATAAAGAAATAAACTATAGTTGGATCGGCAGGTGATACAGCGATAGCTCCCCTTGATCCACCGGGCAATCCACTGGAAATTTCAGTAAAAGTCATACCATTATCGGTGGAGCGATAAAAATCACCAGCATAGGCAGCATATACAATATTGGGATCGCCCGGTTTGAAAACTATATCTTTAAAGTTTCCTGCCGCGGTTTTTGTCCAACTGGTACCAGCATTTGTAGTTCGGTAAATTCCACTATTTGTTGCTGCCAGTATGATGTCACTATTTGTCGGATGCATGAGCAGACGACTAACAGTAGCACTTTCAAAGTTTGAGCTGGCAGGCTCGAAGGTGACACCTCCATCCAAGCTTTTCCATATCCCAGCACCAGCAGCATCACCTGCATCCCGGTCTCCTGTCCCTATGTATACTATATCTGGATTGTTATAATCAACGATAACCGCTGATACTCCAAGTGTTGGCATGGCATCGGTTGTTGTTGACCATGTATTACCACCATCATGTGTTATCCATAAACCACCTGCCGGGGCTCCGATATAAATTGTATTGGCATCAGTTGGATGGAATCCAATTGCATTAACCCTGCCTAATCCTCTGTAACCGTTATATCCGGAAGGGACAGTAAATGGCCCCAATGGCGACCAGTTGCCGTAAGTAGAAATTTGCCTGCCTGATTTAAGACTTTTTAATGCGTTGACATTTCTTTGAGGATCTGGTTTGGTTCCATCGGGCGATACCTCTTTCTCCATCCAATATTCCCATCTCTTAAATATTTTGTACCCGCTGCCTCTTGTAATTTCCTTACCTTCCCAGTAGTCATAGAAAGCTTTCTGTGTTTCGAAGAAATTGGCTTCAGGATCTTGCATCATTTCAATCCAATAGGGATAATTTTTATAGTCTTTGCCTGAATTCTGACTTTCTGCCGTGTTTATTAAAAAGAATAGCGTGCAAATAAGGGTTAGTCTGAAAATATGTTTCATTGTGTGATGTTAATTTTCTTTTGTTGCGCAAAAATAAAATTTTTAATTCAAGAATTTAAGTAATCAACAATATAACTTACACAAAGTAAGATAATATCAAAAAGAGGCGGTGAGCAACACCGCCTCTTTTTTGATATTATATCCTTTATTTTTATGGATTTAAATCTTGCCCTTGAGGATCGTTCTTTATTTGAGTATCAAATTTCTTTAAGATTAATATACTCAGATAATACGACAATATTATCATAGCTGGCCAGGCAATAAACCATAATATTTCTTTGATGTACATGGTTAATTGGATTAATTATTAATAAACATGAGTGTTTTCTTCATTCAAATCATCTTCACTGAGCTGCTTCTTGTTTAAGGATGCCCAAACCCAATAAATATAAACAATCACTACAGGTACAAATAACGAAACATAGCTCATTGCAGTCAACGTATAGTGGCTTGATGAGCTGTTTTGGATGGTTAATGAGTGCTGAAGGTTAAATGTTGAGGGATAATAAGCTGTGTTATTAAATCCGGCTGTCAGAAATAGCGAAAAAACTGTTAACACAACACCCGGGCCGGTGAACCAAATTGCCTTCTTGTCTTTACTGAACAAGAAACGGATAATGCCCAACAGCACCAATATTACTCCTGCTAGTAAGAAAACAAGCACCAATGGCATAGCAATTAAATTATTAAGGTATTTAAAAGACTCTATACTGACAACTCCCGTAACGCTGTTATAGCCAAATCCATCCTTTAGAAGGAGCCAACCAAGGAATGCAAGAAAGAAAAATAGAAAAGGCACTGCATTAAACCACATCTGTCTGATGGCCCTTTCGAATATTGGTTTGTTATTTATGCTGTTTGCAATATAAAGCAAACCCAATACCCTGGAGAGGAAGAAAACTGCGAGTCCAAGTGCAACGTTATGCCAATTAAGGACCGCTTCAAGGCCATGATACGGAGTCTGCCATCTTGAGATGGTAGAATCATATATCATAGCAAGGTTTTGCTTTTCAACCGAGAACATACTTCCATTAAAAAAAGTACCAACAGCAGTGCCGATCAGAATTGTACCTAAAAAACCATTAAGGAAAAGCATTATTTCAAAAGTCTGATGTCCAAATATGTTAGCAGGTTTGCTCCTATATTCATAAGAGACTGCCTGAATCACAAAGGATATAAGGATAGCCATCCAGACCCAATAAGCCCCACCGAAACTTGTAGAGTAAAAGAGTGGGAAAGATGCAAAAAAAGCACCGCCAAAAGTGACTAAAGTTGTGAAGGTTAATTCCCATTTATGCCCCAGGCTATTAACTATAAGACTTCGTTCAGTTTCAGATTTTCCCAGAGTGTATATCAGAGTTTCACCTCCCTGAACAAACATCAGAAAAACAAGTGCGCTAGCCAATAAGGAAATGATCACCCACCAATATTGCTGGAGGGCTAATAAAGATAAAGTTTCAAACATTACTATTGTCCTCCATTATTTAGAATTTTCCGTTTCATTAATACTTGCAAATTCTTCAACTACTTTGCTAACAGCCTGATGTTCTGTGATCAACTTTGGGCCGGTCCTGATTGTCTTGAACATGATACTCAATTCAGCAATAAGCAATGAAGTAAAGATGATAGCAAAAAGAATAAATGTTGTAATTACAGCATTTGCATCAAGTTTTGATACAGCAGTCATTGTTGGCATAAGATCTTGTATTACCCATGGTTGACGTCCCATTTCAGCCGTAATCCAACCAGATTGGCTGGCAAGATAAGCCAGAGGTATATTTAAAATTGCAAAGCGCAGCCAGAATTTTGACCCGGAAATTTTATTTTTATACACCAATAATAACACAATAGCAAAGAACATAATAAACCAAACTCCCAGGGCAACCATCAGGTGGAAACTGTAAAAGGTAAGTGGCATACTGGGTACCAATTTTTCCGGATTATCAACAAAATATCCATATCCGAAATATTGAAAGTTCTCATCAAGAATGGCTTTAGCTTCAGTCAGTTTTATTTGGTCACCAGATTCTTTTGCAAGTTTATATTCGGCAAGTGCATCAATAGCGAGTTTTCCCCTGCTGATTTTCTCGGCTGCTGACATGATTCCATGCTCCTCGTTACCTTCCATGAGATCCTTAATACCTGGTATAAAAGCATTAAAATCTGAAAATGCCATATAAGAAAGGAAGTTGGGAATTTCAATTTTAAATGCAAAATCTTTATAGTTCTCATAACCAGGATCTTCAGGGGTGGTAGAAACCAATCCGATAGCTACCAGGCCAGCTCCTCTCTGACCAACTTTCAACCCTTCAAATGCTGCAAATTTCATTGGTTGATGCTTGGCAATCACTTTAGCGCTGTAATCACCGGTACCAAGAGTGAATAATGAAGTAACAAGACCGAAAACTGCAGCAACAATAATACTTCTCTTGGCAAATACGTAATGTCGTTTCTTTAACAGAAACCAGGCGCTGATACCAATTACAGTCAATGCGGCGAGCATATAAGACGAAGAGATTGTGTGTGTGAATTTGCTGACAGCCATTGGCGAAAGCAGTACATCCCAAAAATTCTCCATTTCATTTCTTGCCGTCTCCGGATTGAATTTCATACCTGTAGGAAGTTGCATCCAAGCATTCGCAACAAGTATCCATAATGCCGACAGGCTTGCCCCGAATGCAGTAAGCCAGGTGGATAATAAATGCATTTTCTTGCTGACCTTAGTCCATCCGAAAAACATGATGGCGATGAAAGTTGACTCCAGGAAAAAAGCCATAATACCTTCAATTGCCAACGGAGCGCCAAAAATGTCACCCACAAACCAGGAATAATTTGACCAATTGGTTCCAAATTCAAATTCTAAGATTATACCAGTGGCTACACCAATGGCAAAGTTGATTCCAAAGATGGTCATCCAGAATTTGGTGATGCGTTTCCATTCAGGATCACCGGTTTTTACATAGATACTTTCCATTATTGCCACCAGGAAACCAAGTCCCAGTGTCAGGGGAACAAATATCCAATGATACATGGCAGTAAGGGCAAACTGCCCTCTTGACCAGTCAATCAGTGAATAGTCGAAATTTTCTATCATATTCTCTTATTTTGGTGAAGTTAAACGTTCAATCACGTAATCGCTCCGTTCACTGTCTGTCTTAAATCTGGTGTTCAGAAAGTCCGGAAAGAAAAACAATTTAAGAAAGGCAAACATGATAAAGAGTTTAATAAGCACTATTATCCAAAGCGTTTTGCCAATAGTCATATTTGTGAACCCGTCGTAATAAAATTTAAAAATCCTGGTTAAAAGGCTCATTACATTTTCTTTTACTCACTTCAAATATATGGATATAATAGAGGAAAATCTCCTGTTTTTGTAATTTATAAGGAATACAAACTGTTTAAGGAGTGTTTAATTTAACCAAAAGAAACTTCAACAGAAATCAAATAGCTATATTCGTTAAAATACACATAATGAGCTAATTAAATAAATGGTGTAAAAAATTGAACTGAAAGATAATAAGAAAGCTTTCTAAAATGATTAATATAAGCAATCAAAAAATCACTCTAAATTAAACAGGTTTCAGTACTAGTATGATACCTTATAAAACTTATTGATCTTCATATTAAACCTTAAATACCTTTTGAAGCAAAGATGATTTCCAAATATCAATTAATTACTTCGTACCCCAGATTATTAATAGTTTCACTGATTTTATCTGTTGTGACTTTTAACGTATCATAGGAAACTGTTGCGATTCCTTCTTTATACAAAGCTTCAACAGAAGAAATTCCATCTAATTCGGTTAAGGCCCCTTCAATGGTATTTTCACAACCTTCGCATGACATTCCTTTTACGTGAAACTGGATTGTTTTTAAAGCAGCTACCTCTGCATTTGGTTTTTGTACAGTTGATTTTTCTTGCCCTGATTGACTGCATGCAGTTGTCATACCTGCTAAAATGATGAATAAGTATACTACTTTCATAACCTTTACAATTGTTGAATGAATAAGAGACATCTGAACGTTAAATTTGTTTGTTGTAAATTTACAACTTAACTCTTAAAGTCAGATATTCAGCTATGACCGCTCTCACAACTGAAAATTTAATCCTGCTTGGTGCAGTTTTATTATTCCTTAGCATTATAGCCAGTAAGACGAGCGGTAGGCTGGGTGTGCCTTCATTAATAATATTCATGGCAATAGGGATGCTTGCCGGTATTGATGGTATTGGTAAGATTCCGTTCAATGATTTTGAAGCTATTCAGAAACTTGGAACATTAGCTCTGATTTTTATTCTGTTTTCAGGAGGTGTTGACACTAAAATGGAGAGTGTTGGCCCAGTCATGTGGAAAGGAGTCACTCTTGCAACTCTTGGAGTCATTGTTACTGCGGGCATTACCGGCATCTTTGTATGGAAATTTACTGATTTTTCACTATTTGAAGGTTTGCTATTAGGATCTATAATTTCATCAACAGATGCTGCAGCAGTTTTTTCAATTTTGAGATCAAAGAATATAGGCTTACGTGGCCGTTTACGGCCTTTACTTGAGTTAGAATCAGGAAGCAATGATCCCATGGCTTATTTTCTTACTGTCTCCTTTATCCAATTGATTACATTAGAGGCATTTGGTTTTTGGAATATATTGCTTCAATTCATTATCCAAATGTCTCTTGGATTGATCTATGGTTTTATAATGGGCAAAGCATCTGTATGGATCATAAACCGTATTAAACTGGATTATGAGGGATTATACCCGGTTATGGTATTGGCGTTGGTATTATTTACTTATGCAATGACAGCCTATGGTTTCGGGAATGGTTTTCTTGCGGTTTATGTAATGGCAGTAGTTCTTGGAAACAGTAGTTTTATTCATAAAAAGAGTTTAATGAAATTTTACGACGGACAAGCCTGGCTGATGCAGATAATAATGTTTATTGCACTCGGATTGCTTGTTAATCCTCATGAAATAATACCGATTATTGGAGTTGGATTATTGGTATCAATGTTTTTGATAATCATTGCGCGCCCTTTGGGTGTCTTTGCAAGTTTGGTCTTTTTTGGAATGAAATTTCGTGAAATGCTCTTTATCTCCTGGGTGGGTTTGCGTGGCGCAGTGCCTATTATATTCGCTACCTTTGCTGTTACTGCTGGCATTGAGAAATCTACACTTATTTTCAACATTGTCTTCTTTATAGTGATTACTTCAGTTGCCTTACAGGGAACCACTCTAATGATTGTCGCCAGATGGCTTCATTTGGATAAAAATATTTCAGCAGCGCGGCATTATCCTCTTGAACTTGAATTGACAGATGGATTCAGGAAACAGTTGGTTGAGGTTTCAATTCCGGATGATTGTCCGATGGCAAATAAACCGATCGTAGATATTGGTTTCCCCAGAAATGCTTTAATTGTTATGATTGAAAGAAACAAGCAATACATAACTCCGAATGGAAGTACAATAATTCGTCCGGGGGATAACTTATTGGTATTGACTAACAGTATACGTGATTTACAGTTAATCAACGCTTGCCTGCAGATTAATCAAGTTTAAAAGATTGTTATTCAGATCTTTCCAAAATTTTTAAGATAATTTATACGTAGAAATACGTATTAAAGATTTCCATTTTAGCAATGAAAAATAAGTAATTTGACGAATTGTGCTGCCTCTTTCTGCGATATAATTTTGTTGCATATCAACCCCCGAAAAAGCAGCCATGAGAAAATTATTACTTTTTATTTGCCTGATTTGTGTGATGAGTTCATCATTCGGGCAAAGTCAACCTAAAACGCCTGGTATAATGCTTGGACTTGACAGTGCCATAGTAATCAGGGAATACTCAAACTTTAATAATCAACGACTTGATGAAACCTGGGAAAAGATTTCAATTCCAGGAAGAATTATCTTTTTATGTCAGAATTCAAAGGACAAGAATAAACAGAATGTAGCCCATATTTATGATTTCAATGAAAAGGGTTTAAATTACAAGTACACAACCATTTCAACACAGGAAAAAATTAAATATGCTGTTGATCATTTTAACAATTTGTCAGTTAATAGGAAAAATTTATACCATTTTGAAGGTGTGATTTCAGATAACCAGGCTGTCTGGATTTCAGATGATAAAGTTGCTGAAATAGCAGGATGCAACTGTGGAAAAGTAAGAGTTACCATTATAAGTAATCTTAATCCACAAGATGATTTAGTCGGAAACTGTGGTGTTAAACCTGGTAAATCAGGTGAACTGTTAGCCATCGTTTATACTCCGAATGAATGATACTAATATGGCCGGGGGGTTGTATTATTAAGGAAGGAGCTTCGGCTCCTTTTTTTTGTTCCAAAGTACTTTAGGGCAATTTGCGGAAAACAATAAATGATATGCAAAATCTCAACATTAATTAGAGTAAAATTGCCTTAACCAAATGCATAATCTATAACGATAAGTAGCATAATCGCTAAATAGTAAGCGTTTATTGTGATGAATGCACGGCTAGATTCATGGTCAGGTTTATTTCCAAGCCATTTTACGAAATAGATTACAAGGCTGACTGAAAGAATATGGATAAGGTAAAAAACAACATTGTGATTAATGATAATGTAGAAAGCAAGTAAGCTCCCGCTTAAAGATGTTGCCATAATCCAACTGAATATAACCCTTTTTAACTGCTCTCTGCTGAATTTATCAGTGACAAGCTTAATCCCGGCTAATTGGTATTCATGTGCATATTTGAATAAAATAAGCCAAAAGTGTGGGATCTGTCCTATAAAGAAAAAAAGTGCCAATGACAGAGCCGACAGATGCATGATATGCCCTCCACCGGCCACCCAGCCAATCACCGGAGGTATTGCTCCGACTATTCCTCCTGGAATTGAGGCAAAAGCAGTTCTGTATTTTAGTGGTGTATAGACCAGATTATACCACACAAGGTTAAATAAACCTAATAACGCAACGAAAACTCCATCGGAAAATAATACAAGGAATCCTAAAATAGCTAATATACCGGCTAATAGAACAGCAACTTTTACAGATACTGAACCATTAGCGAGAGGACGTTTCTGTGTCCTTGGCATTAACTTATCCGTCTCTTTTTCTTCTACCTGGTTAATAGTGGAAGCCGACATAGCCAAAAAGAGTACGCCAAGAAATGGATTTACAACAGTTAAGTCAACTTTTCCTGTACTCAAAAAGTAACCCGTTGCAGTTGTGAGGGCAACACTAAATGAGATTCCAAATTTGGTTAAATGGTATACCGATGAAATCACTGATGAAGAATGCACGATTACTGGAGAGTCTTTAGAAAATCAATTATTTGCTGTATCTCCTCATCTTTTAATTGATTCTTATATGAAGTCATTTGTCCTTTTCTGAATCCTTCCACTACATCGGCATCAGGCTCTAGTATGGATCTCTTGATATATTCATCATCAGCCACTATACTTCGTTTCTTTCCATCGGTCAAAACAGGTTGCTCATGTCCGTATACACCTTTAAAAGACGGACCTACCAATTTGGTGCCATCTAAAGAATGGCAAGCAAGGCATCCATTCAGTTCAACGAGTCTCTTGCCTAACGCTCCCGGTACTGCAGCAGCACTTGCCAGTGCTGTTGTATCTGAACGACTGGCCATCCAATCATCATACTTTTCAGGTGTGAGTACTTTCACCTCTGTATACATATACGAATGTGAGAGACCGCAATATTCAGCACAAAATAATTCGTAACTGCCTGGTTTTTGTCCAATAAACCACATGCGGTTGGTTCGGCCTGGAACCATATCCTCCTTAATCCTGAATGCAGGAATATAAAGACTATGAACAACATCTTTTGAAATTAAATCAAGGATAACAGGTTTATCCTGAGGAATGTACAATGTGTCAGTTTTGACTCCATTGTTATATTCAAACGACCAAGACCACATTCTCGCAACTGCCGTTATTTTCATGGCATCTTTTGGCGCCTTACTTACAGGTGAGTATCCAGCCCACCCGTAAAAAAACATAATCATAACAAGGATTAATGGAATAACAGTCCAAACAATCTCAAGTGTATTACTGCCATGGATCTGTTCGGCTACCGGATGCTTTTTATTATTATACTTTACAATAAACCATATTATTGTTGCAGAAATGCCAATAAGAAAAAACATCGAAATTCCAATGATAAGCAAGAATGCGTTATCGGTCGTAACAACTAAATTTGAAGCTCCTGAGTACATAATATGCTTTTATCTGTCTATATAATCAAATAAAGTAATTCCGATTACTGATGCTATTAATGCCAATACCAGCACAGTCATCAAAAGATATATCTTCTGGTCGAATTTTAAATGCATAAAATAAAGCAGAACAATTGTTGCTTTAATTGACGCAATAATCAAAGCGGCAACCACATTGTAAGCGCTAAGTTCAATACTGGTTATTGCAACAGTAATAATAGTAAGTGTGATAAGAAAAACCAGCACCATCAAATGGTCTTTGTACGACGAAATATGTGTAATATGTGGATTTGTGTTGCTCATGTGATTTCCTTTTAATGTATGAGATAAAATAATGGAAACAGAAAAATCCAGATCAGGTCAACAAGATGCCAATATAACCCACTGTTTTCAAGCAATGCATATTTATCTTGTCTGACTTTGTCTTGTTTGATCCTGAAAAACGAAACTGTTAATAATATCATGCCCACAATGATGTGTAACCCATGCAATCCTGTCATAAAAAAATAGAGACTGAAAAACAAAATATCTCCTTTACTAAGCATGTCCATCAATTCAGACCCCGGATACATACCATGTTCAAATTTACTTCCCCATTCAAAATATTTGTTAACAAGAAATGCAAGCGCAAGCATGATGGTTACACCCACAAAAATCATTGATAATTTTTTGTCACCTTTTTGGATAGCGGTGATAGACATTGCGACGGTAGCACTGCTAACAAGTAGTATAACCGTATTTATAAATCCCATTGTTACACTCAACTCCTCATGTGCCAAATGGAAAGCAATAGGATTGAGATAACGATAAATAGTATATACTATAAATAGCCCGCCAAATAACAGGATCTCCGTGAATATAAATAACCACATACCCAGTTTGGAAGCGGTGTCATCCCTATGCATCTCAATATGACCGTTTATAACTGTTTCCATTTTCGCTATTATTTAAAGTCATAAGGACCGGTTGTCACTATGGGTATTTCTTCAAAGTTTTCAACAGTAGGAGGCGATTGTACTTTCCATTCCAATGTTGGTCCATCCCAGGGATCATCGACTATTTTGCCCGTAGCTTTCTTTGCTTTGAATAAATTAACAAGAATAATGATCAGTCCTGTAATCATGATCCATGAGCCGATTGTTGAAATTACATGTGTGGTAGTGAATTGCGGCAGATAATCATAATACCGGCGTGGCATTCCTAACAGCCCCTGGATGAACATTGGGAAATATAAAGTATTGAAACCAATAAAGAATATGGCTAATCCTATGTTTGCTCTCCTTATGTTATAAACTCTGCCATATATCTTAGGCCACCAGTAATGCATTGCTGCGAAGAAGGCGAATCCTGTTCCGCCAAATACTATATAGTGAAAGTGACCCACAACAAAGTAAGTATCATGCACATGAATATCGGTAGCCAGAGATCCAACCACTAATCCCGAAAAGCCGCCGATCATGAAGACAAAAATGAATCCCATGGCCCACCAGAATGGAGTCTGCAATCTTAAAGAGCCCTTATACAGTGTAGCTGTCCAGTTAAACACTTTAATGGCTGAAGGAATAGCAACTATAAATGATAGAAATGAAAAAATCCATCTTGATCCTGTGCTCATTCCTGAAGTAAACATGTGATGCCCCCATACGAAGTATCCGACAAAAGCAATTGCCATTGAAGAGATTACCAATGCAGTATAACCGAAAATAGGTTTTCTTGAGAAAGTTGGTATTATTTCAGAAATTACGCCCATCGCCGGTAAGATCATAATATAAACGGCAGGGTGGGAGTAAGTCCAAAAGAGATGCTGGTACAAAATAGGGTCTCCTCCAAGCGCCGGATCAAAGAATCCGATACCGAGCAACCTCTCAGCTGCTATCATCAGCAGGGTGATCCCAATAATAGGCGTTGCCAACAACTGTATCCATCCTGTTGCATACAGAGTCCAGGCAAACATTGGCATTCGGGTCCAGGTCATACCAGGCGCCCGTAACCTGTGCATGGTAGTAATAAAATTAAGTCCTGTTAATACTGATGAAAATCCAAGTACAAATGCTCCAAGCACTGCGGCTACAACATTAGTCTGTGTCTTAAGGCTATATGGGGCATAAAAAGTCCAGCCTGTATCAGGTGGTCCATCCCCTATAAATTGCGAAGTAAGCACAATGATTGCTCCGGTCACATACAAATACCAACTTAATAAGTTCACTCTAGGAAATGCAACGTCTTTTGCACCAAGCATAATCGGTAAGCAGAAATTTCCGAAGACTGCCCCGACTCCTGGTATTACAAAAAGAAATATCATTGCCAAACCATGTAAAGTAAAGAATGCATTATAGGTTTGTGCTTCAAATAGTTGTTTTCCTGGTGCAATAAGTTCGAGACGCATTAAGACTCCTATTACTGCCCCTGTAAGGAAAAAAGTGAACATGGAATAAAAATACAGAAGCCCTATTCGTTTATGGTCTGTTGTCGTCAGCCACCCGAGTAGGCCTTTATATTTTCCCTTGTACTCAAGATAATTTGGTTGTAAAGTACTTTCCATCTCTATATGTAATTATTATGCAGTTATTTTTCTTTTTGGTTTAAAGGCAAGAATAAGGAAGAGGATAATCGCAATTACAAGGATTACACTCCCTGCAAGTTTAGTGACATTTAATACATATTCCTGTCCGGCGGGGTCATAAGAATAGCAAAATTGTAAAACTTTATTTATCGTTGGGCCACTGATACCCTTTGAAGCTTCTATGATCGCCATTTTAAACTCAAAGGGCAGAAAATATGTGCCTTGCAAATAACGGGTAATCTTACCATCGGTACTAAGCATTGTTAGCAATCCGGGATGCATATAGTCATTACCGGTTTTCTTGTATTTAAACCCAATGGTATTTGTAAGTTTACTTATATTAACACTATCGGCAGTAAAAAATTTCCACCCTTCTGGATCTACCTCTTTTTTAATAAGATTGAGATAGTTTGCTCTTTTCTTTACAGCCAGTTCAGTTCCCTCACGAGGATCGAAACTTATGGTTAAAATCTGGTAATCTTTATTTAAAACAAGGTCAGTTTCTTGTATAGTTTCGGCTATACTGGTCATCAAAGGGCTGCAGATACCAGGACACCTGAAATATACAAGGTTCAGTACTGTTGGTTTAACGATTAATTGCTTCAAATCCTGAAGCTGTCCATCAGTATTCATAACCATGATCCCATCCGGGATATATTCATTAAGATGCTCAACAATTCCTATTTCAGGTTCAGGTGTTGAGATTTCTTCAATCGCTTTTACCTTCTGGGCATTAACTACCAGGGCAAAAGAAAACACTATTAGTACCAACAAAAACTTTTTCATGACTCTCATTTATAATTTAATGTACATGATGGTATATACTTTCTTCAAGATAAGGGTGGTTTAGAGGAATAAGCGGAGCTGCTGATAAAGCTTTAGCACAAATGAATGTAAACAACCCTGCAAAACCAAGGAAGAAACCTATTTCCGGAATTCCAAATACTGCATAGTGCAATACTCCCGGAAATATCTGGTCATAGAGATCTATATAATGTCCTATAATCAAGAGTATACAGACTGCTTGTAAAACTTTGATATTTTTATTAATTGACTGTGAAAGCAGAAGTATAAATGGAATAAACCAATTAATGATGAAATTCGCATAAAAAATGCCTTCGAAACCATTTTCCCAACGATGTGCATAATATTCTGTCTCTTCCGGAATATTACCATACCAAATGAGCATAAACTGTGCAAAGGTTACATATCCCCAAATGATCGCCAGGATAAATATATATCTTGAAAAGTCGAGGAGATGGCTCTTATTAAGTTTCTCGAAATATCCCCTGTTATGCATTAAAATCACTATTAGGGCAATTACAACTGAACCATGATAAAATGCTGCTACAAAATTTTTCACGGAAAAGATTGAACTAAACCAATGAACATCAATTGACATAATCCAGTCAAAGCTGGCAATGCTGAATGTTAAAGCAAGAATGAAAATATGGACTTTTGACCAAAACTCACTTTTTTCAAAATATAATCTTCCCCCATTCCTGTCTTCTTTGAGCGAAATCCTTCTCAGTAGTTGGGTCATAATGGTCCAGACAATGAAAATTATAACTAACCTGATGAAGAAAAAGGGAACATTAAGGTATGGTGATTTATACGCTACCAGTGGATCATCAGTAACCAAATCATGATGTGACCAATGATAAAGTTCATTCATGCCAAAATAAAGCAAGAGCATAATGATGCCAGCGTATGGGATATATGACATCAATGCTTCAGGTACTCTTTTAAACATAGATGACCAGCCTGATTGGGTTATATATTGAATAGCAAAGAAAAAACTTGCTCCTATAGACAGTGAGAGGAAATAGAAATTATTTAGCAAGAGGTTTGCCCATGCTCTTTCAGGTTGAGTAATAAATGAATAAACAATAACTATTGCACCAAGAACAATAAGCACAAAAGAAACTAACTTCAGATTTCGCTTGAAAGTAAATTTATTTTCCATCTCAGCTTTCTTTATTGTTTTTGTAATTCTTTCTTAACATACATTGCTATCATCCATCTATCCTCAGGTTGTATCATGTGTCCATGAGCCCCCATAACCTGGAAGCCAACTGTTATTACATGAAAAATATCAGCTTCATTCGAAGCCTTCATTTTTTCTGAAACCAGCGAGGCGGGTTGGAATTTATACTTTCCGCTTGTAACCAGATATCCTTTGCCATTACCTGATTCACCATGGCAGTGTGCACAGAAAATGTTGTATTGTTCCTTCCCTCTTACTAATCTTTCCTCAGTGAATTCCAATGGATTAATAAGTTCACGTGCTGCCTTCTCCCGGCTATCAATTGACTTATCATAAGTATAAGGTTGCATCTCAATTGGAATCGTATGAGGTGGAGGTAAAAGCATTGATTCGCTGCCTGCTACGTTAGGATTAGGAGCATACGTTTCATAGGCAAGGGAATGCGCCATATCAGGGAAATACTCATAACCCTTGTCAGTTCTTCTTCTGTCACATGAGGACATTAGTGTCAACAGAGATACAGCGCTTATAAATAAAAGATATCTTTTTACCATAACTATATTAACTTATCGGATTAAGCTCTTTTTGATAAACTTCTTCAGCACCTTCTTCTTTAAGCACTTGAATTAGTGAATCAGGGGATTCCTTTATATTATTCATGTCAAATACTATCACGAACTTATCATCCATTGCCCTGTCATCGGGCATAATAAATGCTTTACCGGGATATACTTTTGCTCTAACTGAAAAAGTGAAAAGACTGGCAAGTGTTATAGTAAGTATTGTAAGGACCAAAGTCACAACAATAAATGAAGGGAATGAATTGGTTGGTTTACCCCCGTAGTTTATTGGCCAATCCCATACTGCAGTATATTGCAAAAATAAGAGTACTCCAACTGCCCCAAGGAAACCAAAGATAAATGCAGCAAATGCAAATCTTGATTTTTTACCCATCGCTTCAATTGCTTCAATGACAGGGTAGGGAGTATAAATCTCAGTTATCTTATATGCGGAATCTTTGATTCTCTGAATCGCAGATAAAAGGGATTCCTCATCATTAAAAATACCAACGAGATAATTACTTTTCATGCACGGTTATTTTATGGTCATTTGTATTCTGCGATGTAACTTTAAGTATTCCCTTAACTTCATGTATTGCAATCATTGGAATGTATTTGAAGAATAAGAGGACTGCACAGGCAAATAGTCCAAGAGTACCTACATAAAATCCAATTTCTACCCATGTAGGATGGTAAGTTGTCCAACTCGAGGGCAAATAATCCCTGGTCAATGATGTTACAATGATATTAAACCGCTCATACCACATTCCGATGTTGATAAAGATTGAAATGATGAATGCGGCTGTAAGGTTATTCCTGAACTTTTTTGACCAGAACAGTTGTGGTATAAATGCATTACAAATTACCATAGCCCAGAATTCAAAGGCATATTGACCGGTAATTCGTTGATGAAAGAATGTGTATGACTCATATTCAGAGCCTGAATACCAGGCTGTAAAGATTTCTGTTGCATAGGCAGTTCCCATAATAAGGGATATAAAGACAAGTATCCTTGCAATAGCATCCAGATGTGAATTAGTTACATAGTCTTCAAGACGGTAGAGTTTTCTAATGATGATCATAAGGGTCATCACCATCGCAAAACCTGAAAAAATGGCACCCACTACGAAATATGGAGGAAAAATGGTTGTATGCCACCCGGGAATTACCGATGAGGCAAAATCAGTTGATACAATTGAATGAACCGAAACTACAAGCACTGCTGCAATTCCACCCAGAACGTAACTCAACCCTTCATATCTTAACCATTCTTTTGTAGATCCAGTCCAGCCGAAAGCGAAAAGCCCGTAAACAGCTTTTTTTATTTTCGATTTAGCACGGTCACGAATGGTGGCAAAATCTGGTACCATACCGAAGTACCAAAATGAAGCAGAAATAATAAGATAGGCTGTAATAGCTATAAAATCCCAAAACAGGGGAGAATTATAATTTACCCATACTGGCCCCCTTGTATTCGGATAGGGGAAAATATAAAAAGCCAGCCATACCCTTCCCATGTGTATGGCAGGGAAAAGTGCTGCACAGGCAACTGCTGCAACGGTCATTGCCTCTGCTGCCCTGTTGATGGATGTTCTCCATCGTTGTCTGAGGATCAACAGGAATATTGAGAATGCGGTTCCTGCATGCCCAATTCCAATCCACCATACAAAATTGATTATCTCCCAACCCCATCCTACAGAGTTATTGACACCCCATGTACCAATACCTATCGAAATTGTTAAATAGACAGCAATCACCCCATAAAGCAATGCCAACAGACTAATTCCAAACGCTGCTTTCCACCATAAGGGAATAGGTTCATCAATAGGTTTAATAATGTCAGTGCTGATCTGGCGATAATTTTTATCCCCCTGTATCAATGAACCTCTGACTTCAGTTTTATACATATATTTTACATTGTTTATTATACTGAATTTGCCTCTCTGATTAATCAATTATCCATTACTATACTGACTCACTATCTTTATTCCTGACAAGAGTCAGATAACCTACCGAAGGCAATGTGTGCAATTCTTCAAGTAAGTGATAATTCCTTGGTTCCCTGAAGAGTTTTGAAACCTTGCTGTCAGGATCGTTCAGGTCTCCAAAAACTAAAGCATCTGCCGGACATGATTGTACACATGCTGGTAATATTTCGCCGTCTTCAATAGTCCTGTTTTCAAGTTTAGCTTCTAACTTCTTAGCTTGAATCCTCTGGACACAGAAAGTGCATTTTTCAACCACCCCACGTTCGCGTACAGTAACATCCGGATTAAGTACCATTCTTCCAAGATCGGAATTCATGTGATAATCAAATTTCTCATTGGTTGCATATCTGAACCAATTAAACCTTCTGACTTTATAAGGGCAATTATTAATACAATATTTTGTACCAATACATCTATTATAGGCCATTTGGTTTAATCCCTCATTGCTATGGTTTGTTGCTGAAACCGGACATACATTTTCACAAGGGGCATTGTCACAATGCTGGCAGGGGAGAGGTTGAAAAACAACTTCCGGATTCTCAACCGGCCCTGCAAAATAGCGATCAATTCTGATCCAGTGCATGATTCTTGTTTTTCTTACTTCATCTCTGCCAACAACCGGTATGTTATTTTCAGCCTGGCATGCGATTACACAAGTATTGCAACCAATGCACTTGTTAAGATCAACACCCATTCCCCAATGATGGCCCGAAAAGATGGTCTCTTTATACAGGGTTACATGTTTTTTCTCAAATTCCTCATGTAGTTCATTTCCTGCATCAGGACTTTCTTTATACTTTGAAAGTATGGTTTCACGAACAATTGGACGACCTTCCAGGCTACCGTGTTTTTGCGAAATGGCAAACTGGAATTCTCCCTCAACTGGTGAAATCTCTATATTGGTATCGTAAAGTTGACGATTATTGTTTTTTACTTTAATCAGTTTAAAGGCATTTTCACCTAAACCTGATCCGACTTTACCAATATTTACCTGTCCGTATCCTAAAGGAATTGAAACAGTATTATCAGCCTGACCGGGCTGAATATAAACGGGAAAACTGATCTTGTTAACAAGTATTAATCTTCCGCTATTGAGTTTAAGATCTGCTGCAGTCTTTTCTGAAATGGATGCGAAATTATCCCATGAAATTTTAGATATCGGATCAGGTAGTTCAAGTAACCAGGGATTATTTGCATGATTTCCCTTGCCGGTTTTGATAGTTGTGTAAAGCGATAATTCAATACCTGATTTCGGACTTTCCTCCGATATAGCCAGTAGTGCATCCTGAAGCAAGGCATTGTTAAAATCAGATGAACCGGAATTATTTATTGATAAAATGGGTGATGGATTTTCGAATACTCCTTTTTGCAGTACGTTATTCCAATCCGCTTCACTTCCTTTGATAATATTCGTGATCCAGAAATTTTTCAAGTACTGATAAAAATCAGATTCCTGTCCAAGCCAAACAAGAAGACTGTCTTGTGGTTGCCTCGTTATAAAAAGATTCCTGATTGTTGGTTGGGCAAGACTGTAAATTCCTGTCTTAGGTTGAGCGTCATCCCATGATTCAAGATAATGGTTTCCGGGAAGTATATATCTGAAGTGTTCATTGGTCTCATTATTTGTTGGGTTCATCGAGACCGTGATCTTCATTTTCTTAAGACCGGCAATCAAATTTTGAGCGTTGTGGTAGTCATAAATAGGATTACAATTCCATAATATAATTCCTCCAACCGAATCGGAATTCATTTCATCAACCAGTAAGTCCATATCACTGTCAATGGCTTGCTGGGTTAAAATTAATCTATTGAGATCGAGTGTGTTTCCAAAATTATTCAGGAGATTATTAATAGCATTGATCACAATTTGCACATTCGGATCATTGCTTCCTGAAATAACTATAGACCTCCCCGGAGCATCCTTTAACTCATTTGCAATTTTTTTTAAACCTCTTTTAGCCGGGTGATCTTCTATTTGTGATTTATTACCTGCTAATTCGTTATATAATCCCGAAACTAAGATTGGTATATCAGAAGGTTTCACAGGAAACCTTTCATCAGCTTTACTTCCAGTAATTGATAGTGAAGTTTCAAATTGATAGTGCTTTGTTAACTTCTGCTTACCATGCAGAAGGTCCCGGGATTGCCCATACCTAAAAGCAAATTCAACCGGTGAAATCCATGTGCCAAGAAAATCAGCATCAAAGGATACTATATACTCAGCTTTTTCAAAAAGGTGGTCAGGAATACCGTTGATACCTAAACTTTGTTTATTTGCCAATAACATTGCCGAAGCAGAAACCGGCTCATACATTACATGCTTACCGGGATAAACTGTGAGGAATTCGTTTATCAACGCTTTGGTTGCAGGACCAATAATATTTGAAGTCAGTATAACGGTCTGTTGACCTGCTTCGGAAACATTCTTCAATCTTGAAATAATCTCAGGATCAACATCTTCAAAATTGACTTCCTTTTTATCTCTTGTTGGTTTTTTTATTCTGCCGGTTCCATCATATAAGCTTAAAATTGACGCCTGGACTTTAGCGGTGGTTCTTCCCCTGCTTACAGATGATAATGGATTGCCCTCTATTTTAATAGGACGGCCATCCCGTACCTTAACCACAATACTGTTGTATTCAAATCCATCGTAATAAGTTGAAGCATAATGGCTGGCAGTGCCAGGCATAACTTCCTCGGGTTTATTGAGGTAAGGAATAGCCTTTTTGACAGGGTTTTCGCAACTTGAAGCAATGGCAGCTCCCGCAAAACTGAATCCGCAAAATTTAAGAAAATTACGTCTTGATGTTGGTCGGGAAGAAATTTCCTTATCAATTACCTCCAATAGATTGAGGTCATCATGTACTTCATCTTCTTTTACCTGATTACCGGCTACACCGTTTAATACCTCAATATTGCTCCAGTATTTTTTTTCCATGTAAGACAGTTGTTTCTTCTGATTCTTGTATTTTTTCTTACAATATTTTATTAGTAGGCTAATCTTAATAATGACACTTCATACAGTCAATACCACCAACGTTATCTACTGTTGGAGAATTAAAATCAGATGAACCTTCATCCTTGAATATCGAATAATAATTGTTTTCAGTATCAATTAAGGTGGTTCTATGACAATTGACACACCATCCCATTGAAAGATCACTGAATTGTGTCAATATATCCATTTCCTGCACTTTCCCATGACATTTTTCACATGCAACCCTGCCTGCCTTAACATGCTGTGCATGATTAAAATATACATGATCGGGTAAATTGTGAACCCTTATCCATTGAACGGGCCTGCCTGAAGCTTCGGCACGAGTGATTTTGTTTATTTCGAAATTTCCTGAATTAGTGCCTGTTTTAACAACATTATGGCAATTGAGGCATACATTAAGAGATGGTATACCGGCTGATTTTCCCAATTCCGCAGTATGATGGCAATACCTGCAGTCTGTTTTATTCTGGCCAGCATGTATCTTATGTGAAAACTTTATAGGTTGATCAGGAGCATAATTCTGAGTGCGGCTTAAGTTGACAGCTTCAACATAAGCAAGCCATGTATGAACAGATATGCCTGCAAGTAAAATAATGGCATGTATAATTTTAAATTTTACCCTTTTTAAAAATAAGAGATCAATGATCGCCCATGTCATTAGTACAGCAAAAACAATGAAAAGAATAAGCTTTAGAGGAAAAATCTTATGCTCTGCCATCTGTGTTGAATTAAAATGTGACAGAAATGCAGATATATAATAAATTTCTTGTTCAGTCATTTTTATGCCCGAATGAGCTTGCTCCATCTTTGATGAAACAGGCTGGTTCATCGATTGATAAATATTCATTCCCTTTGGATCCATAAATGAATTTGCAAGATCCATTGCTGAAGGATTCCAATTTAATGTATCACTTGTAACAGTATTATGGCAATCGGAGCAGTTGAAACTTAGTCCGTTAGAATGGGGGATAAGACCATAAAATAGCCGCTCACCCCTCAAATATTCTTCATGGGAAAATCCTGTCTTTTTATTAACATCAACGGTCAGTGCTTCTACCTTTTCAGGTTCCCATTTATCAATATAATCAAGTATACTTGTTATTTCTTCATCTGAGAACTGGGTAAAAGAAGGCATTATGGCTTTACTATGCTCCTGAAACAGTTGAACGGCGACCGGATCACCTGATTGAATAACCGCCTGGGAGTTTTTGATAAATTTCAAAAGCCATGCATGTTCTCTCCTCTTCGTTACTCCTTGTAAATCAGGACCTACCAGTTTACCTTGTCCAATGGTATGACAAACCGTACAATTCTTTTGAAATAGATCTTTTCCTTCCTGTGCCATTGATTGGTCAGGAACTAAAACCAAAAGCAGAATAATATGGCTTATCATAAAAGTGATAATCCCGTGCATTGTTATTTTTGCTTTAATATCCATATAAAGCTGATTGTTAAGGGATGTTTTAAGCTGATGAGGATTTTGAACAGACTTAATATTAATAAAGATTTTTTGAAGTAAAGTAAATTCACTAATCATACGTGGTACTTTATTAATTCCTTAAGAAAGTTTATAAGGCGAATTTAAGGATTAAAATGCCCAAATAACAATCTAAAATAGAAAATAGGCTACCCAATTCGCTATTTTATACTGAATCTAAATAAGTAACTTATAAGTCATGCACATATTTCAACCCTTTTCGGATGAAAAACAATGGATTAAACGCTTTTGCAGATAATACTCAGTTTATCCTTAATAATAAAAAAGATGTCCTGCGATTGCAGGACATCTTTTTATCTGGCGGAGAGGAAGGGATTCGAACCCTTGGTACCCGTAAGAGTACAACGGTTTTCGAGACCGCCCCATTCGACCACTCTGGCACCTCTCCATTAAAGGGATGCAAAAATACTGTTTTTAATAACTAAACACTAATTTCCAGATGAAGTGTTCTTTCATTTGTATAACTAATAATCTCTCGCACAATTAAACGTTAAATACGCATTAAAAAAACAATATAAACACGATAAAAAGACGAATAGGAAACGACTAAATAACGACTAAATAACGACTAAGTAACGTATAAGGGTGCGATTTGATAACAGAACAAATCGTAAAAAAAAAGGGATTGTCAATGATGACAACCCCTTTAGTGAGAAATATTTGAAATAGTATTAAAGATTCCGAAGCGTTTCACGTACTTCGCGATCAGTCTTTCCTAGTTTTTTTTGTAGGCGGCCGATAAGTTCATCTTCACGACCTTCTTCATATATTAAATCATCATCTGTAAGTTCAGCGTAGCGTTGCTTCAATTTGCCCTTTAATTCATTCCAATTACCTCTCAATTCCAGTCTTTCCATTTCCGTTTCCTTTATATGTTTATAATAAAGCAAATTTCTGCATAATGAAGTAGTTTCTTCTTACACATGATGCACAAACTTTTATATTTTCCTTACATTTTAAGAATTTTCGTATGGTAGGAATATATTGAAAATTGCTCCTTCTCCCGGAGTCCCGGTAGCTGTAATGTATCCGTTGTGATTTTGTATAATTTTTTTACAAATAGTCAATCCTATACCAGTGCCTGAATATTCATTTTTGCCATGTAATCGCTGAAAAATTTCAAAGATCTTATTTGCATACTTTGGCTCGAATCCAATTCCATTATCTGAAAAGGTAATACAGTGGTAATATGCTATTTTCTTTAAACCAAAGCCAGTTATTAGATCACCCGGAACCGTTTTGGAAGTGATGTTTATTACAGGAGCAGCGTGATCTTTACAATACTTCAATGAGTTATCAAGTAAATTAATAAAAAGCTGCTGTATTTGAGAAGGAATCACTGTTAAGACAGGTAATCGGGCTGCATTCACTACTGCTTCTTTAATTGCAATATCCTCTTTAAGATTATGAAGTGATTCTTTCAAAATTTTATTCAAATCACTTTTAACCTTTATACTATTCGGATTATTTGCCCTTGAATAATCAAGAAGATCATTAATCAATGATTGCATTCGGTTGGCGGCATGAAGCATCCGGTTAAAATAATTCAATGAATCTTTTGATAATTTTTGTTCTTCTTTATCCAGAATCATTTTAGACAGAACCATAATTTTACGAATAGGTTCCTGAAGATCATGGGATGCCATATGATTAAATGAAGCCAGTTCTTCATTTTGACGCTCAAGTAGGATATTTTTCTCTTCAAGCATTATCTCTTTATCAATCAGTGAAGTAATATCCTGTGCTATACCTACAATAAGATTAACCTTATTGATCTTCATCCTGTCCGATGTTCCTTTAATATATCTAATATTACCATCTTGCCTTAGCAAACGAAACACACTTACACTGGTGCGGTTCATCTGATAATCCTTAAGGCTTGTTTCGATAAGGTTTTGCCTGTCGTCAGGATGAATGAGGTTCAGAACACGCTCAAAATTAAATTCTTCATTAAGGGGGTAGGCTGTCATTTTCTGCAGGTTTTCTGAGAAAGTAAATTCATTAGTATCAAGGTTTATTAACCAATGACCCAATCCAGCACTTAATTCAGCATGTTCAATGATTTTTAGTGAGGTTTTTAGTTCAAGGTTAGCAATGCGAAGTTCCTCCTGTCGTTTTTCAAGTTGATGCAATTTGCTGACTTCTCTGGTTATATCCTGGAGGCTGCCAACTAATATTTTTGTACCACTTACCTCAATTGTGTTGCTTATAGCTTTTACATGCTTTATTTCGCCTGTTTTTGCTATGATGCGATACTCCCACGTACCGGCTTCTTTACGTTCAATTGTATTTTTTCGGATTTTTTCAATCCTTACCCTATCCTCCGGATGAATAAAGTTGTTGTTAAAATAATCTATATCGGGCTTAAACTCTCCTGGTTCACAGCCCAGAAGCCTGTAAAAATTATCAGAATACCATAATTCAAGGGTTTCAAGATTCCATGAAAATGTACCAACATTTGTATTGATCTCGGCTTGTTTAAATATTTCATTAAGTAAGTCCCAACTCTGGTCTATCTGCCCGCTTATGTTTCCCATTCCTGAAAAGCCTGTCTTGTATTGGTATATTATTGATAAAGTGTCTATACAAAATTACGATTTTGTCGTACCTGTAACATCTCTTAATTAAAATTAATTTAAATAAACATCCTGATAGGCAGCTAACTTATTGATATATATAGGAATAATGTAATTAAATGATTGATTACTATAATATGATGATTAGTGATCAGCCTTAATTTTACTTCCTTATAAAAAGTGATTTTCATTAGCTGATGTATGGCCAGAAACCGATCACATAAGAAAAGATTCATTGGCAAGAAATGGATTTTCATACTGATTTTCATTATTACCCTCATTATTATACGACTTATCCTACCCAGGGTAATCCTTCATTTCGCGAATAAAAGTCTTTCAAAACTTGATGGGTATTATGGGCACATTACTGACATTGATCTCTCGCTTTATCGGGGCGCTTATCAGATTGATCACATATATATCAATAAAGTGGATACAATTTCAAACGAGAGAATTCCATTTTTTGACGCTGATTTGATTGACTTGTCAGTTGAATGGAGTGCGCTGTTCGACGGAAGAATAGTTGGCGAACTGGTATTCCAAAATCCAACATTAATTTTTACAAAAGATAAAGCTGAACCTAAAGAAGTACAGCAAGATACAACAGATTTCAAAAATGTACTTAATGACCTTATGCCTTTAAAAGTTAACCGGTTTGAGATCATTAACGGGTCAGTCCACTATAAAGACGAAACCATAAAACCCAAAGTAGATGTAAAAATGGATGCACTTCATGTCATTGCATTGAACTTATCAAGTGTGAAAGATACAGCTCTTTTGCCTGCAACCATCGAAGGCAATGCCAACGTTTACAAAGGTAACTTTAACTTCAGCATAAAGCTTGATCCCCTTGCTGATGATCCTACTTTTGATCTTAATGCTGAACTTAAAAATACAAGTTTGCCTGAATTCAATGACTTTTTTAAAGCATACGGTAAATTGGATGTGAATAAAGGGACTTTCGGTTTATATACCGAGATTGCTGCAAAAGACAGGAAGTTTACAGGTTATGTTAAACCGGTTATTAATGATATTGATGTTGTTGGTCCAGAAGACCGTAAAGATGATCTGTTGAGAAAAATCTGGGAAGGAGTTGCAGGTGCACTTGGGCAAGTGGTTGAAAACCAGAAAAAAGAACAAATTGCTGCAAAGGTGCCAATAGAAGGCAGTTTTGATAAGACAACTGTTAATGTCTGGTATGCAATTTCAACGGTGCTGAAAAATGCCTTTATACAAGCCCTATATCCGGCGCTTGATTATCAAATCTCAATTGGATCCGTAGAAGCTGCCAAAGAAGAGGAGAAAAAAGGATTCCTTGAAAAGATTTTTGGTGGAAAGGACAATAAAAAAGATGGAGAAATCAAGGATAAAAAGTAGAAGAAGCTGAGAATTATGAAAAAAATGATGAGCAAATACTGGAAAATCATAAAAACTGCTTTTAAAAGCTGGTATGAAAAAGACCCTTTCAGAGAAAGTGCTATAATTGCGTATTATGCCATTTTCTCACTTCCCGGACTTTTAGTTGTCATCATAACACTTGCCGGCTACTTTTTCGGGAAATCTGAAGTCAGCGGCTACCTGAATGATCAAATTGCTAATGCAATGAGTGAAGATACCGCCAGACAAATACAGACAGTAATAGCTAAAGCTTATGATGAAAAACAGTCAACAATAGCCACTATCATTGGAATAGGAACAATATTATTAGGTGCCACCGGTGTTTTTATTCAATTTCAGAAATCACTTAATTTCATTTGGGAAGTAAAACCTGATCCTAAAAAATCTGGTATTATTGAATTTTTGAAAGCAAGGCTTTTTTCGCTGGGTTTAATTATAACCATTGCTTTTCTTTTATTAATCTCATTGGTTATTTCTACGCTGTTATCAGCTTTGTCAAATTTTATAAAGAACCACTGGCCCGATTACATTATGTTCCTGTTTAGTACTTTGAACTTTATTTTTTCATTAGGTATCATCAGTGTGCTTTTTGCATTAATGTTCAGGTTCATGCCCGACGCAAAAGTCAGATGGAGTACGGTTTGGATTGGCGCAGTTTTGACGGCATTACTGTTTGTTTTGGGAAAAACTGGTTTGGGGTATTATTTCGGACAAGCAAATCCAGGATCAGGGTATGGTGCTGCAGGATATATTATTCTTATTCTTTTATGGACGTCTTACTCCTCGATGATTGTTTTCTTTGGTGCAGAATTCACAAAAGCATATTCTGATATAAAGTATGGCAAGACTGAACCTTCGTCTTATGCATCAAAAGATGAAATGGCTGATTGCGTTAAACAAATAAGAGAAAAAAGGGAAGCCCAGAATAAAAATCTAAAAAAATAGTCCTTTAAATATTTTAGCTTGAAACTTGAGTATCGGTCGTTGTTTTTGTTGTTTTCAAATTGCTGAGTAATCTGTAAATTACCGATTTAATTTTTTCAGCGTTACGGGAAATGATGGCAGCTAAGATGTATTGGATAAGGGATCCGGATACTCGTTTTACCTGATTGGTTGCAGGATTTTGATAATTATATTTCATCTTCATGGCATGATGGCGTCTCCTTCTTTTTGAAAATTTCTTGATTGCAAACGCAGATGCTATACCAACGCCAGCAATAATCAAGGTTTTTCTTAAAGAAGCGGAATGTTTTATTTTATTGAGTCCTTCGTGTAGTAAATTTGAAGGTTTCATCCTTTCCCTGACATCATCAAATTCTTTTTTAAGGCGTTTCATTTCTTCCTTCTGTTTCGCCTCAAGTACAAGAATAGCTTCCTGTAATTCAGATGCCGAATCTATCTTTGCCATTTATAAGATTTTTTATTTTAGGAATTTTGAGATAATAGAATTTGTAAGAGGGGTTTTTATTAATTGCTTCCTAAAAAGAATCAGAATAATAATCAAAAGAACATAGAAGCCAGCTACAATAAGGAATCCTGAATAGATTTCACCTAATAATTTGCCAAGCCAGAAAGCAACGGCTATATTTAAGATCATTAGGAAAAAAAATACAAAAAGAGCTAATAATAGACCAAAAACTAATCCTGAAGATATTTTGGCAAGTTTATCAACTGCTTTTAATTTTACCAGGTCTATCGTGGTCTTGCCGTAACTTTCAATCCGCTCCAGCAACGCCCCGAAAAACGTTGTATTTTCTTCCATGTTCTTTTGTATTATTGATAATTAACCTCTGGGAGGTTGATTTGTTGGTTGTTTAATTTCGCTCTTAACTTCTTCAGCTTTGTTCATTCCTCTTTGTGCAAGATTTTCAGCTTCAGATTTCACACTGTCGAATTTATCAAGCATACTCTCAATAAAATCATTAAACTTAGTTTTTAAATTATCGGCATATTCGTTACTACGCTCTGATATTTTTCTCCGGGTTTCCGAACCCTTATCGGGAGCGAGTAAAATACCTAAAACAGCGCCGGCAGCTACACCTGCTGCAATACTTAAAATCATTTTTCCTGCGTTCATGGCTTTTTTTTTAGTTGATTAATAAACAATTATAGGGTTCGTCGACCCGCGATAATCTGCAATAATATTGCTATTACTGCCAAAACAAGCAGGATATGGATTAGTGAACCGGCGCTATAGGCAAAAAAGCCAATCACCCATCCAATAATCAATATTACTGCTATGATATATAAAATACTACCCATCTCTTTTTACATTAAAGTTAATAATTAAAGAGGGCTTTGTCAAGTAGACAAAGCACCTCCTTAACTATTAATTGAATTGATAATCATCATTATTGATGTCATAACCACTATCCCCGAATGTTATATCCTCATCGTCAGAAAAATCACCGAATGCTTCTGAATCATTATCATCTTCTTCAAACAGCAATTCTTCGTCAGTGCCGTATTCGGGATAGTTACTAAGTGGACCTTCTAAAAGTTCTTCTTCAAGAAGGTTTTTAGCTTCCTCTTCAAATAAGATCATGTCAGAATCTACCTCCTGATTGTCGATACATAACCGGCCATCAGGATTTACTGATATAACACGGTTCAGGGGGTTTCCTTTCATTTCTTCTCGTTTGATGGATTAAAGAATGTTAACTGATATATTTATTCAGTGCTCCTTGAGCGACTTCCGCCTTTGTTACCACCTGATGACTTGCCACCACCACTATCTGATTTGCGTGTGCTGCCACCTTTTTTCTCATTGGCATTAGTCGGATTCTGATTAGTTTTCATTTGTTTTCAGTTTTTAGAGTTATTAATTTAGTGAATTGGGATATAAAAGACGATTATTCATCTTCACCACCTTCAATTGCTTCGATATTAATCCTGGCCTCTGCAATTTCAGTAAGTAAAAGATCTGTTTCCTTTTCTTCATCCAGAGTTTCTTCAAGCAGGTCATAAGCATCCATTTCATCTAATGTATGTGCAAATGAGCTCAATGTTCCATAGGTCGCAATTTCGTAGTGCTCAATTTTTTGAGCTGAAGCAATGATAGCAGCATCGCGAACCATCCCACTTTCGGTTTCCTTAATAATGTTTTCTGCTTCTCTTATCAAACCCTCCATTGCTTCACATTTCTTTGATTCAACCTTCATTCCAACTGACTCAAAGACTTGTTCCAAACGCTTTATTTGATTTTCTGTTTGAGTGCGATGTTTTTCGATTGCAGCAATCAAATCCTCTGATGTTGCATTTTCAAGCATAGTCGGCATTGTTTGATACAAAGCTTTCTCAGCACCGTATATATCTTTTAACTGCTCAGTGAAAAGGTCATGTAATCCCTTGGCAGCCCCTGTTATAGCTCTCTTCTGATTGTTTTTTCCTGAATCTTTCATATTTAGTCTGTTTTTAGTTATTTTTTAGTATTGCTTGCTTATTGAACTGAACGACCTTTTCAATTCCTTGGTTACAAAGATGTTATCAGGTCAATGTCATTATGTTATATAATTCTGTCTTATCTTTTCATCTTTTGAATGATTGAGTCCTGGCATAGGATTATCCGTTAATAATCTCACCACCGTTTGGATGCAAAACTTGCCCGGTTATATAAGAAGAATCCCTGCTGGCCAAGAAAAGATAACTTGGGGCAACTTCTACTGGTTCGCCGGCTCGTTTCAATGGCGCATCACTTCCATGCTGTGCAACTTTTTCCTTATCGAAGCTTGAAGGAATAAGGGGAGTCCAAATTGGTCCCGGAGCTACAGCATTGACTCTGATTTTCCGATCGATAAGATTTAATGCTAAACTTCTTGTAAAAGACGTAATAGCCCCTTTAGTTGCTGAATAGTCAATCAAATCTTTGCTTCCCCGGTATGCTGTAACTGATGTACTGTTAATTATAGTGTCACCCTCCTTTAAATAAGGAAGTACAGCTTTGGTTACCCAGAAATAGGAATAGAAATTGGTTTCAAAGGTTTTTTTTAGCTGATCAGTTGTTATATCCTCAAGCTTTCCGGCTTGCCAATGGACAGCTGCATTATTTACAAGAATATCAATCCTGCCATATGTATCTATTACTTTTTTTACAAGCGCCAGACAATCGGTTTCTCGACTGATGTCTCCTGAAATAGCCACACATCTCCTTCCATACTTTTCAATTTCTTTCCGGGTCTTATCGGCATCGCTATGCTCATTAAGATACCCAATTGCAATATCAGCGCCTTCCTTAGCGAATAAAATTGAAACAGCTCTTCCTATGCCACTGTCACCTCCTGTGACTAAGGCAATTTTATTCAGAAGTCTGTTTGAGCCTTTTTGGTCTGGGTAATCATAAACAGGTTCTGGAACCATCTCTGACTCAAGACCCGGGCGAGGTTGTTTCTGTGGTTTTCTTATTTCCTTTTTTTCGCCTTTCTTCATGTTATTGTGGGCAAATCATATAAAAGGTTGATTTACTTAATGTTAACAACAAAATTTTCAGCGTTTTCTCTTTTTTATATTCTTACATAATTTTCAGAATATGTTTCAGAATCCAAAGGAACAGTTTATTGTAAAAAAGAATCTTCTTGCTTTAAAATACCCAATGGTATTGACTTGACCTGTCTTAAACTAAAATTATTACTACTTGCAATGATGTGAAGACTACTAACAACAGGCAAATCATCAGAAGGAGTCTTCCTTGATTTAACTGCATGTAACCGGGCAAACTTATACAATAGCCCTGTTACAGACTAAAGCTGCCCGATATATGCCAGACATGGTATTTGGAGCCTTAGATACTTAATAAGAAATGGTCCTTATTTAATCCGGAAGTATGATATTGCCAATTAATTGAGAGCACTTCAGCTATTATTTTTTGAAGGATTTTAAAATCACTGGGTTTCCTTATATAAACATTGGCGCCTTTAACGAATGTTTCCTCAATATCATTATCTGAAGCTGAAGTTGAATAAATAGCAATGGTGAGATCATTAAAATCCTTGTTAGCCCTGATTTCTTCAAGACACTCTATACCGCCTTTCCTGGGCATGTTAAGGTCCAGAAATACAACGTGAGGCCTAGGGTTCTCAGGATTTAGAAGGTAGTCCATTAACTCAACGCCATCAGTTACCATCTTAAGATCGGTCTTTATCTTAACCTGGTCAATTGCTTCCTTAAAAAAGAAACGATCGTCCTCGTCGTCTTCAGCAAGAAGAATACTAAGTGGTTTATTAGGCATAGGATTTTATTTATCTTTAATGGATGATGATGTAAAGTTAGCAGAAATTTCTTTTTCAGGGACAATATCAAGTTCTCCACGGCGTCTTTTTATTATTCTCTGAAAAGCGGAGGGCGTTAATCCGGTGGTTTTCTTAAATTGATAGGAGAGGTGTGCTACGCTGCTGTAACTTAGTTTATATGAAATCTCAGTTAGGGTAAGTTCACCCTCCATGATAAGCTGCTTAGCACGTTCGATTTTCTGCATGATAATATAATTACCTATGGATGTATAGGTGTTCTCAGCAAACAAGTTATGAAGATAGCCGTAACTTCTGTTCACTTTTTCGGAAATATAGGATGAGATTTTGGATGTTGGAAGACCTTCTTCTTTATAAATCATTTCCCTGATAACATCCTTTGTTTTTTGGACCAGGGTGCTTTTCAGATTATCGACTATATCAATACCGTATTTGTTTAATCGTGCTGTAAGATCATGTAATTGCGTTTCAGTAACTTCACTTTGTATATCAATTTCACCAAGACTTCCTGACTCATACTCAAGTCCTAATTCATTTAGATTCTCTTTAATTATTACATTTACAGCCTGATGGATATCGTACTTGATATATAGTTTCATAGTTGCTTATCTTAAGCTTAACAAAAACAATAAAGTTGAAACATTTGTTTTTGCCATATTAGTTTACAAATATAGTGCAATTATTGCTGCAATTTGAAAATCAGCATTTTAACAGGAAAAATTAAAATTTAAAATAAAATCTGAATGATGATTTTTTTACACATTTTGTCTCTTTAACAGGGGCATGTTTGACTTAACAAACCTCATTCTAAACTCAGTATTTCGTAATACAAAAAATTTATCTTGTAAAAATCCAGCGCTCGTCATTTGATTGTTTCTCATCAAACGAGTAACCATCATAATCGAATAACTTTATTTCTTGAGGATCAGTTAACTTTTTATCAATAATATATCTTGCCATTGTACCTCTTGCCTTTTTTCCGCTTAGTGTTATAAATTTATATTGTCCATTTCTAAATTCTACGAAAAAGGGTGTAATAATGGTGGCTTTTATCTTTTCAAAATTTACCGCTTTGGCATACTCAGCGGAGGCTAAATTTACAAGAACCTTATTACTGGTTTTTAAATCAGTAATAACTTTTCTGGTGATTTTATCACTCCAGAATTCATAAAGATCATCAAATACTTTTCCTTTTATCTTAATACCCATTTCAAGACGGTAGGGAAGTATGAGGTCAGTTGGTTTAAGCAGGCCATAAAGGCCTGAGAGGATTCTCACATGCTGGTCGGCAAACTCAATTTGTGTCGAATCAAGCTCCCAGGCTTTCAGGCCTTCGTAAACATCGCCCATAAAAGCTGCAAAAGCAGGCCTTGCTATTTTTTTATCATAAGGAAAGTACCATCGCTGATATCTTTCATGGTTCAGTTCAGCAAGTTTACGACTGATACCCATCATCTCCATAAATCCGGTCACTGGTATTTTTTTCATGATCCTGACAAGCTGTACGGACTGCTTAATGAGTGCAGGTTCAGAACCATATTTCATTTTAACAGGCGTTTCAAAATCCAGTGTTTTTGAAGGTGAGAGGAGTATAAGCATTTATTATTTTGAATTTTGTTTCAGAATATCTCTGATATCGGTTAATAATAATTCTTCTTTTGAAGGAGGAACCGGAGCGGCTTCTGCAACTTGTTCCTTTTCCTTTTTCTTCATTGAGGCCAGAGCCTTCACCATAAGGAAGATGGCGGCTGCAACTATAAGAAAGTCGATGATGTTTTGAACGAACATTCCATAATTCAAAGTAACCGCCGGCTTATCAGCCGTTGCAGCTATCAATGTTGCAGCATAATCCTTAAAGTCCAATCCTCCAAGTAGGACACCAATAGGTGGCATCAGTATGTCATTAACAAATGAAGTGACAATTTTACCAAAAGCAGCTCCAATGACTACTGCAACAGCGAGGTCGATTACATTGCCACGCATGGCAAATGCTTTGAATTCATCTAATAATTTCATAATTGTGTGTTTTAAGGTTATGACATAAATGCGTATTTAAATATCATAGTTCAAAAGTAAGCCCAATGCCAAAAGTTTGTTTTAATTGTGTACGCGGGCCAATGTCAATTCCGTTTGAATCAATGATTGGAATATCTTCATCATAAACGATAATTAACCCGAGATAAGTGGAGATATATTTATTGACTTTAAGTGCTAGCATTGAATCCCAATTAATGTCTATATTTTCAGGATTTGCCAGATAATTACTGAATAATTGTAATTTACTCTTGAATTCTATGTTTTTCACAATTTCTTTCTGAAACATTGCAATAACTGAAGTACCGAGCTCGAAACGTGTATTTTTCCCATGCTTTAATAAGATAGTACCACTTGTATCAAATTCAGCCGGGTCTACACCATATGCCCCGATGTCAGCCAAATCCTGATCAGTGACAATAGTAATCCTGCCAGTTAGTGGAAGAAATGATAGTGAAAAATAGGAAGCAGGTTTATAATCAATACCAAGCCCAAGCTGAATGTAGGCAGGAGACAGGAAATCAGAAACTTTAACAGAGTCATTTGGATAATTATATCCCCTTGTAAATTGTGTTTTAAAGTTCAGGTTTGTACTGAAATAAAGCTTATTTGATATCTCAACCCCAAATTTCGATAAGCCGTCGATCTTGTCATCACTTTTCCTTGCGTTTTCACCATCAAGTTTTATTATTCCGAATGCCATATCAAGATGGTTATCCCAAATTCGTTTGCCTTCTTTATAGTTTGCAAATAGATTAACTATGCTATTTCCGCCAAAGCTGTTTTCACCACCGGCAGTCCAGTTTGAAAATGATACTTGTGAAAAAGTAAGTGCAAATTTTGCTCCTTTTTTCCATGTTGTATCCACATATGTGGTGTCAGGACTTGTTCTGTCGGTTGTCTGGGCAAAAGTGCCCAATGATGTTAGTGCTAACGTCGCTAAAAGAGTGAACAGGTTTTTCATTGTATCCTGGTTTTGGTTGTTAAGGTCTTTGATATTTTTTTCAGTTACAATCAACCACCATAAGATGACTTGACTACAGGATTGAAGATGCCATCTTTACCACGGTCCAGACTGAAATTTATTGATAAACTTGTCCGGGTACGAACTGCCTTGTCTTCATATATACCCGGCATCCATTTTAGCATTCTCAGAATGCGGATAGCTTCCTCATTACATCCAGCACCAACGGAATTTTCAATAGTGACATTTGATGCTCTTCCGTTAGTTTCAACAATAAAATTGATTTTGACCACTCCGGTCACATTTTGTCTGATGGCAAGCTCGGGATATTGCAAGTTATTAGCAATAAACACGGCAAGATTTTCTTTCTGGTCTATAAATACAGGTTTGGGAGCAGAATCAAGGTTTCTATACCAGTAAATCTTTAAACTTGTATCAACCGGTTCAAAAGGGTTTACTTTATTTTTATAGCCTCTTGTCCTGCATATTCTGTTATATTTGCTGATATCAAACTCAATCTCGAAAAGTTTGGTGTCGGGTACTTTTATACCTCCATTATTCGCCGGAATCCATTCAATCAGACGAAATATCCTTAAAGCTTCTGCGAGGGCAGCACTATCAGGAGTCTTGATATCCTTTATCGCAGTGATATGTCCAGTTTCATTGATATCAAACAGAAATGAGACGGTGCCCTCAATTTTATCATTATACATCTGCTCGGGATAAACAATCTCTTGTTCTATAAAGTATATCAGTTGTTGTTTGCCGCCAACAGGTTGAGCACCTGTATGATCCTGGGCAGATGAGGCAAAATACAGAAAGAAGAAAATCAAGCTGGAGGCAATATATTTCATCTTCCCTGATTTAATAAGTAAATATAAAAAGAAAAGTCCATTCTCCATCCCTCATAAAAAAGAAAAGCATCACAAATAAACAAAATGCAATGCTTTCCGAAATTATTTAAACAACTATCATTAAATGGGAGCAATCGTTTCAGATTGTACCCAACCTTTGCTCCCATTGGCAATCCTGATTTCTTTCCAACCCGAAAGCTGGTCTAAAATTTCAACTTTTAATCCTTCATGAATAACAAAGAGATCAATACCCGATTCCTCCGGTGAACTCTTTACCGGTAATGAAGCTACAAAAACAATTGCTTCACGTCGGTTAATAGCTTTTTTATAAGTTTCAATTGAGATAATCAAAGTAATCCCTGCAAAAAGTAAGAGAAACATGCTGGTTGTTATCAAAGTCTTTCTGATTCTAATCGAAGTGGATAAGAGAAAAAGGGTAAGAATAACAAAAAAAAGTATAAAAATGACCACAGTGGTAATAGCCCAAATATCTGGTGGAAAAATTTGTTTAAGCTGATCCCACCATCTTTCGTAAAATAATTTTGGGAGCAGGTCTATTTTATCAATGATTTGATTATTAGCAACTTTCAGGTTATAGTTAAGGTCCTCATTTCCAGGATCGAGTTTGAGTGCCCTTTCGTAGTATAATATTGCAGCAGGTATCTGATTAGCTTTAAAATATGCGTTTCCCAGATTGTAATATAGTTCAGGAGATGTATAGCCTAAATCAATTACCTTTTTATAAAGGTCTATTGCGCCCGAATATTCTCCGGACTTATAGAGTTGGTTAGCTTTTGAAATATCTGCCATCGGATCGGCAGCTGAAATTGCTAATACCTTTGTAAACAGGAACAATAAGAAAACTACTTTTTTCATAAACTTTATCTTATTTAAGTTCTTGTTCAGTTTGAGTAATAACATTAAGCGCTTCAGAATAAAGATTGCCCATGATCTCAGTCTTAACACCAGGAGCAAAACGCGCATATTCGCAATTATTAAGGGTAGAGATGAATTTATTTATTATCTCCTCATTGACTTGCTTTTTCTGGAGAGCCTCATTTACAGAGTCAATAGACAGGGTTGACCTCGGAATATTGAATTTATCGCTTAAATACCCCCATAAAGCGTTTGAAATCTCAGTACAAAATAAAGCCTGATTATCCTGTTTTAAATATTGTTCTGCTGCTCTCAGCCTTTTCCGGGCAATACCAGTAGCTTTTTTATTGCGCATAAGAGCAACATTGCCTCGTTTCTTTAATTCTTTTTGCCATATAATTATGAAAAGAATGAATAACAGGAGAGGTAATACTAACAATACCCAGAATAACGGCGAACCATAAAAGAAGTGGTTAATAGGTTTTAATTTGAAAATGCCCGTTCTGATAAATCTGATATCAGTGCCTATATATTGAAGATCTTGTTTATCAGGGCCTGTTCTGACATATGCTTCATTACCAGTGCCTTTTTCAACAATTATATTGAAATCAGGAGTTTTGAGTGTTTTAAATGATCCGTTTGCGAGATTGAAATAAACAAATGGCACTGATTTAATTGTATATTTTCCATGGTTCCTTGGTACGATGAGGAATTCAAATGTTCGGCTCCCTGACATGCCTGCATCTGTTGTATGCACATTGTCATTGATTTTTGGATCATAGACTTCAAAATCAGGTGGGAAAATAAAATTAGGCTTATCAATCATTTTGATATTCCCCCTGCCTGTAACGGTGAATTTCAGAGTGAGTGCATCGTTTGCATTAAGGGTAGTTTTATCAACAGAGGAATTAATGTTATAAGATCCAACGGCTCCTGTGAAATCTTTATTGGTTGTTTCAGGCAATGGCCTTATATTTAACGTAATTGGGTTTGATGACAATGTTTTTTGAATATTTTGATAATTCCTTCCAAAAAAGCTGTCATTAAAAAAATCGTCAAAGGGATCATTAGAACGTCTGCGTTTTACCTCGACTTGAGCTATTACATCAAGTTCAAGTGGATCAATGATTAAATTTCCTGATTTCTGTGCGAATAGAGCGTCTTTTTTTATCTCAGCAACATTATATTCTAACCCATTCACTACCTCTTTATATTGCTTATAGTTCACATTATTTTCAAGAAGGTTTTCTTTCCAGAAACCAGTTAATGCAGGCACCTTTTTAATGGCCATATCGGCGATGGGCACCCTGGTATATAATTTATATGTTACAATAACCTGTTCCCCCTGGTAGGGATTATTCTTACTCACAGATGTCCTGAGAAATAAATTTTTTGAACTTATATCAGCCCCAGGTTGGACGTTTTCCTGCTGAGGTTGACTCTGCTGGCCACCGCTTCCTTTTACTACCTTAATAGTTATTGGTGATGTTTGATATGTTTTTCCATCCACAACAATAGATGCGGATCCAATGGTAAAAGTACCTTCTTTAACTGCTTGAAGCAGATAAGTATATGTATTTTCTATTGTGCGTGAAACTTTGTTGTTGATGATTTTCATGCTGCTGCTTGAGCCCCTGTTAGGGCCCGAAAGCAATGAGAAATCGCGTACAGGAGGTGCTTTAAAACCATCCCCCTCTGCATTCACACTGAAAATTAATCTGAACTGATCACCAACAGCTACCTGGTCTGGAGCGGAAGCCCTGAATTGTACATCCTGGTTGAATGCAAGGTTAGTTGTTAATAACAAAAAGAGTACAGGAATAAGGAACTTGATATTCACTGATTTTATACTCATATTCATGTGTTATTTTATAAAATTACCAGTCTTTTTCAACCTGAACCGGGACTGCCTTGATTTTTTGCTTATTTACTTTATCAAGAGTCTTTTGTTCGTCATTGTTTAATGCCTGCAACATTCTTTCAGCATCTTTTTTCGATAACTGTGCTTTCTGTTGTTGCTGCTTATTATCTGATTGCTGTTGTTTGTCGTTCGGTTGGGATTGTTGCTGCTGCTTATTTTTATCATCCTTCTTGTCATCCTTATTGTTTTGTCCGCTTTGTTGATTCTGCTGCTGCTGAAGTTTATTCAGAGCGTATACCAAATTGTATCTGGTATCTTCATCAGTCGGATTCAAACGCAATGCTTGCTTGTAGGCATCAATAGCTTCCTGATACTTCTCACCCTTAAGCAATGAATTACCAAGATTATGGAACGAAGCAGCTTTCTGTTGTTTCTGGTCAGGATTTAATTTATTTATTGCACTTAGATAGCTATTGGCGGCTTCTTCAAAGTTATCCTGTTTATAAAGAGAGTTACCAAGATTATATGAACCTTTCAGTGAACGTGGCTCTTTTTCAAGGGCTTTTCTGTAGCTTATTTCAGCTTCCTTATATTTCCCATCTTCAAAATAAAGATTACCTTTTCGAACTACTTTATTCTCAGCTTGTGAAAATGAGCATAAGGCAGTTGTCATAACAAATAACATTAATAATATGACTCTCATTTTCTTACTGCATTAGGGTTAAAGATATTAAACTTATCTGCTAAACGGCTTTTGCGTTCATTAATTATATAATTGATAAAAATCAAGATAAGTGCAATTCCAACAAAGTATTGAAACTTGTCATCATAGTCAGAATAGCTCTTAACATCGTAAGTGTTTTGCTCTAATCTTTTTATCTCATCAAAAATCCTGGATAATCCAAGTTGTGAATTACTTGCGCGCACATAAATTCCCTTACCACTTTCAGCGATTTGTTGCAACATAGTTTCATCAAGCCGGGTAATAATCGTTGAACCTGATTTGTCTTTCTTAAAACCAGTCATAACACCATTATTGTATATTGGAATGGGGGCACCTTCAGCTAGTCCCAATCCTATAGTATAAATTCTTATACCTTGTTCTGAGGCCTCCGATACTCTTTCAAGTGCTTCTTCATCATGAGTTTCACCATCCGTAATGATAATTATGGCTTTCCCTGATTTCTCAACATTAAATTGAGAAGCTGACATCTCAACGGCCTTACCAATTGAAGTTCCCTGAACTGGCACGAGATCTGTTGACACTGTTGAAAGCATAAGTTTTGCTGCAGCGTAATCTGTGGTAATTGGAAGCTGGGTATAAGCTTTTCCGGCGAAGACCACCAACCCGATTCGATCATTTTCAAGATCATCAATCAAACGATTGATAGCTTGCTTAGCTCTCTCAAGCCGGCTGGGTTTAATATCCTGGGCAAGCATACTGTTGGAAACGTCAAGTGCAATAACAATATCAATACCTTTCCTTTTAACCTTCTCAAGTTGTGATCCCATTTGAGGATTTGCAATTGCTACAAATATTGACGCCAGCGTGAGTAATGTAAGTAGGAACTTAAAATGGTTTCGCCATGCTGAACGGTATGGCATCAAAAGTGAAACAACATTTTGATCGCCTAATTTTTTAATGACTTTCATCTTCCATCTGTAGTAGAAAATGTAAATCACTACCAATACTGGCAGTAACCACATTAAATTAAGATATTCCGGATGTTCAAACCTAAACATACTCTATTGCCTCTCTTTATGGAAAACGTCTCAATACAATTAATGTAATTAAAATATCAATTAGTAACAGCGTTAGCGCACCGAATGCAAAGGGATGGAATTCCTCCTTCTTCTTCCTGAATTCTGTTACGTCTATTTTCGATTTTTCTAATTTATCAATCTCACTATAGATATCCTGAAGTTTCTTTTTATTAGTAGCCCTGAAGTACTTTCCATCAGTCATATCAGCTATTTGTCTCAATAAAGGCTCATCTATCCTGACTGGTACCTGCTGGTATTGAATTCCAAAAGGCGTTTCTATAGGATGGGGCGCTGTTCCAATAGTTCCTACCCCAATAGTATATACCCGTAAACCATAAACTTTTGCAATTTCTGCTGCAGATAATGGATCTATAAATCCTCTGTTATTTTCTCCATCCGTAAGTAAGATAATGACTTTACTGATTGCCTGGCTTTCTTTCAGCCTGTTAACGGCAGTTCCTAAACCGTCGCCAATAGCTGTGCCATCCTCTATCATTCCACTTTTTATTTCATCTATCAGGGTAAGAAGGACTCCATGATCAGTGGTCAATGGACATTGAGTAAAACTTTCGCCAGCAAACACCACAAGGCCAATGCGGTCATTCAACCGACCTTTAATAAAATCCTGAGCAACCTCTTTTGCTGCTTCAAGCCGATTTGGCCTGAAATCTTCAGCAAGCATACTTGTTGAAATATCCAACGCCATTATTATGTCGATTCCTTCTACATTAACATCCTGACGCGATGTTGTTGATTGGGGGCGAGCAATGGCAATAATGAGCAATGCGAAGGCAAAGATTCTGGCTGCCCAGGTGCTATATAACAGAAATTCTTTCAACCGCCTTCTTCTTTTTGGAAAGATAGACAGGTCGGATATCTGAAAAGTAGGGTAGCTTTTTGACCCCCTGAACCAATACCAGGCAATCGCAGCCGGTATTAACAGCAACAACCAGAATGCCTCAGGATTCGCAAATTTTATATGGTCAAACATACTCATTCAGTAGCCCTCCCATTATTTACTTCTGTTTGCTTTTCACTTATAAGATTGGAGACCTTCTGTTGAGGAATAGTATTTTGAATTAATTCAATGCTATAAAGAATGCTTTGCTCATTTTCATAGGCTCCGGGTTGTGCTTTGGCAAACTTGGCCATGTCAGATAAGAACAAAACATTACGTAAAGATGACAATGGTTTTTCATCTATAATGTGAGGTGTCATTGCATGAATGATTTCAGAAGAAGTCATCTCAGCTGCATTGACATTGTATCTTAATTCAAAATACTCACGTAGTATATCTGTCAATTTTGTATAATACTCTTTAATATCACCCTTTTGCCAGAGTTGTTCGTTTTTTAAGTTATGTAATTTTTCAAGGGCGATTTCCCAGGAGGGTATTCTTATTTTTGGCTGAGGTTTTTCAATAGGTGCTTGTTTCCTCTTTTTTAGATAATATATTAAACCGTAGATCAATGATCCTATAATCATTAAGCCAGCCAACCAAGGTAATAATTCCCTGAAAGTTATTGGAGCCTTAATAATTGGTTTAATATCTTTTATATCTGCCTTTGGATCAATTTTAATCTTGAATACTTCGAGTAGTAAAGGTTCTGTCTTGACGGTTGTTTTTTGGCTATTGTCCTCAACAATAAAAGAAATTGGCGGAACGACAATAAATCCTGTATCAAAAGAAGTAATCTGAATAGTTTGCCTTAGTTTGCCATTCGCTGACTTTTCTTCTTTTACTGTATCAATGGAAGATTTTGATAATACTTCAATTGATTTTGTAATTGTATCACCAATAGTTGGCCAGGTAATTTTCTCATTTACTGTATAGGGAACTTCAAGAGTGATCTTGATCTGGCTGCCGATCGGAAATTTGACAGAATCAGCTTTAATTGTTTGTGCCCTAACTCCAATTGAAACAAAAAGAAGTATCAAAGCAAAAGATCCTGACAGAAGGTTATTTATGAGAATTCGATAGTTTTTCATGACCTTTTACTATTTCCTTGCCTCCCTTGCCCTGAATAGATTCAATAATGGCTTAACATAATCCTGACCTGTATACATTCTTGTAAAATCGACCCCACTTCTTTTGAATGTTGATTCGAGATACGCCATCCTGGCTTTTGCTTTACGACCAAATTCGTCTCTTATTACTTTATCCGAAGTATCTATCCACACACTTTTATTAAGTTCCTTGCTATACACTTGAACTAATCCAATATTAGAAAGTCTAAGTTCAGTAGGATCAACGATCTGTAAAGCAACCAAATCATGCTTGTTACCTGCAATTTTCATGGCATCTTCAAAATTTGTGTCTATAAAATCAGATAGCAGGAAAGCAGTACACCTTTTTTTCATGCCATTTGTCAGAAATCGCAATGCTTCTGAGATATTTGTTTTCTGACTATGTGGCTTAAAATCAATTAATTCCCTTATTATCCTGAGTATATGAGTAAGCCCTTTTTGAGGAGGAATAAATTTCTCTATAACATCACTAAAGAAAATGACTCCAACCTTATCATTATTATGAATAGCAGAAAAAGCCAGTAATGCAGAGATCTCAGTCATAAGATCTTCTTTTAGAAGTTTCCTTGTCCCGTATTCATTGGAGCCGCTCACATCAATAAGTAACATGACAGTAAGCTCGCGCTCTTCATCGAATATTTTAATGTATGGATGATTGAAGCGGGCAGTAACATTCCAATCTATACTTCTGATATCATCACCGTATTGATATTCCCTTACTTCACTGAATGCCATTCCCCGGCCTTTGAAAGCACTATGATATTCTCCCGAGAATATTTGGTTGGATAATCCCCGTGATTTTATTTCAATTTTTCGTACTTTCTTCAGGATATCAGAAGTTTCCATTTTAAAATTTCAATTTGGTACAACCAGATCAAGGCTATATTTAAAGCGATAGAGGGTTGAATAATTATATGCAGCTATGGTTGTTTTTAAGGAACCTCAACTGTATTCAGGATCTCATTTATGATCTCATTGGTAGTAATATTTTCAGCCTCAGCTTCATAGGTCAGACCGATTCTGTGACGCAAAACGTCATGTGCAACTGCCCTGACATCTTCCGGTATAACATATCCCCTTCGTTTGATAAATGCGTAAGCTTTTGATGCCAGAGCAAGGTTAATGCTCGCCCTTGGTGAAGCTCCGTAGGAAATCAGTGGTTCAAACTTCTTAAGTTTATTGTCAGCAGGGAAGCGGGTTGTGAATACAATATCAGTTATATAGTTTTCAATTTTTTCATCAAGATAAACCTCTCTCGTGAGGTTTCTGGCTCTTATTATCTGCTCAGGTTTTATGATGGTTTTAGTTATTGGCATTTCTTCATTCATATTTTGCCTCATAATCAGCTTTTCTTCTTCCCGTGTTGGATATCCGATAAGCACCTTGAGCATGAAACGGTCGACTTGTGCTTCAGGTAGGGGATAGGTTCCCTCCTGTTCAATCGGATTCTGGGTTGCCAGTACAAGAAAAGGCTCTGCAAGCGGATAGGTATGTTCACCAATAGTTACTTGCCTCTCCTGCATTGCTTCAAGCAAAGCACTTTGAACCTTAGCTGGTGAACGGTTTATCTCGTCAGCCAGTATAAAGTTTGCAAATATCGGACCCTTTTTAACCGTAAATTCCTCACTTTTTGGGCTATAGATCATAGTACCTGTGAGGTCAGCCGGGAGAAGGTCGGGTGTAAATTGTATACGACTAAAACGGCTGTCAATGATATTCGCAAGTGATTTGATCGCGAGGGTTTTAGCTAAACCTGGTACACCTTCCAGAAGTATATGCCCATTGGATAGCAGGCCAATCAGCAATCGTTCAACCATATGTTTCTGCCCAACGATTACTTTGTGCATTTCCAAATCAATGAGGTCGATGAAAGCGCTCTCTTTCTGTATGCGTTCATTCAATTCCTTAATATCAGTCTCAATCATAGAAGTATTTTTTGCAAAAATACCACGAGATGCATGCGATAACAGGAATCACGCTGTTAAAAATTGTTAAAGGTCGATATATGAAGAATATTTAATTGCCAATATGCCGGTAACAGAATTATCAAAAGTTCATGTAAATTATCTGGCAAAAAATAATTTATACTCGGGAATCCATCGTGTTACAAGTGAAAAAGCGCTTTATAATTTTACATTTTAATTCCTAAAAGTTATTGATTTTTCAAAAAAAAATACAGTTATATTTGACTGTAAATTGATTAGCATTTTTATACCTTTGCCGTTCAGGAGGAGACTGTGTAAAAAGGATTCGAAATGTGATTAATTCATGCATTAAAAAATTACATGAGTGGCTTGTATATGTTGTATTTTAACGTAACTTGTGCCGCTATTTTAACAAGCCTAACAACAAATTTTTATAAACTGAAATTATATGAAAAGTAAAAAACTACTCATTGGCTTTCTGACAGTTGTGTTTACAGTTGGAGTGTTTATGCTGAGCTCCTCTGTTTCGGTCGGACAGGCTTTAGGGTTAAACTGGACATCATTAGGACCGGATAACTATGCCGGGAGGACAAGGGCCTTACTTTTATGGAATAAGGATTCGCAAAATAAAACCTTATTTGCAGGCAGCGTTTCTGGTGGATTGTGGAAATCTACCACTAATGGACTAACCTGGAACCAAATTAACACCGACAATGTCGTATTAAATGTAAGTTGCATGGCTCAAGCCCCAAACGGTGATATTTATGTTGGTACCGGTGAAACTTTTGCCAGTGAAAGATTTAATTTATACAGTGGTTTTATTGGACAAGGTATTTATAAATCTTCTGATGGTGCAACATTTACAAGACTTTCATCAACCAATCCTGGCACTTTTAATAATCCTGATGCTGAATGGGCATTTATTAATAAGATAGCAGCAGGAGATAACAATAGAGTATATGCTGCATTGAACAATGGTCTTAGAGTATCGACTGATGGTGGTCAAACTTGGGTAATTGCAAAATCAGGGGATCTCAGTTTAACTGATATCAGCACAGAAGTAGTCGTTGCAAGTGATGGTACAGTTGCGGCTTCTGTTGGTAACAAGGTATACATTTCTAATGATGGTTCAGCCGATAATTTCGCACTTGTCTCAGGAGGAACCGGGACAGGGGATCTTCCACATAACGCTTTATCAAGAATTGTACTTGGTTTTTCCAACGATGCCTCTACAATATATGCAATGCTCATTGGTGATGGCTCTGATCCTGCCTACTACAGGGGAATGCTTACAGGTATATATGTATCAAAAGATAAAGGACAGTCATGGAGATTAATAGCTCCCGGTGGCAGTCAGCAATTCAGCGTTTTTGGCTCAGGCACTAACCATTATGGAGATTATGCCGCTTCAATTGCTGTGAGCCCTACCAATCCCGATAAATTATACATAGGAGGGATGAATATATGGGAAGGTACAAAACTGCAAGAGGAAGGATTTTATCAATGGCAGCTTAAGACTGGCACATCTGTATTCCTGATTCATAACATGGTGATTGATCCTTCTGAACAAATAATTTACATTTCAACCGATCAGGGTATTTATAATGCAACTAATGATTTTTCAACCGTTTCAGGATTGAACCGCAATTACAGGACCTCAATGTTCTATACAGTAGCTTATGATGATAAAGGCCGGGTTCTGGGTGGAACACAAGGAAACGGTGTTCTTTATATAGACGGTAATGGTAATACTCCAGAAGCGGGTAATACAATTTATTCAGCTTTTCAGGGTGGCTCAGTTGAAATGTCGATGATCAATCCTCATGGTATGTTCTACTCATCAGCAGGAGGCAATATGATCCGTTCAGCAGATCTTGGAGTATCAGCTGCCAATGCTTTTGTTCCTGAAGACATTTCAAATTTAAATGCCAATGTTCTGCTCACCCCTTTCAGGATGTGGGAAAATTTCAATAATGCTAATTCAAGGGACAGTGTTACTTTTATCGCAAAAGAAGATTATGCTTCTGGTGAAACAGTGCAAATAAAGAGTAAAACCAGCGGATTTCCTTTTAACTATACACTGGATGAGCCATTAGCAAATGGAGATTCAATCATAGTCCAGGATATAATATCTTCTCGTTTCTTCTTAGGTGTTACAGGTGGACTTTATATGACGAAAGAAGTACTTGATTTTGGTGCAGAACCTCAATGGTTTAAGATTGCAAACATTGGTGGAGTACCTACTTCAATCGGCATTTCTAAAGATGCAAATTACGTTTATGTCGGATGTGACAACGGAAATGTCTACAGGGTTGCGAACATTGCATTTGCTAATGATTCTATAAAAGCAGATATCAGTAGTAACTCATGTATTATTTCTACAACCATGATTCAACAATTTGCAGGAAGAAAAGTGACCTCTGTATCAGTTGACCAAAAAAATGATGCAAGAGTTCTGGTAACTTTAGGCGGATATGGCAATGATGAGTTTGTGTTCTTTACTTCAAATGCTCTTGATCAAACTCCTACATTCATATCTGTTCAAGGAAATCTTCCTAAAATGCCTGTTTATTCAAGCTTATTTGAGATGAACACGTCAAATGTCCTTATTGGAACTGATTTCGGAATTTATACAACCAAAGCTTTAGGTGCAAATACAGTTTGGACTGCTGAAAATAATGGAATGGGAGCATTACCTATCCTCTCTATCCGTCAACAAACAGTAACCAGACCTTATATTGAAGGTTTTACTGAAGTTGCAAATAGGGGTGCTATATACCTTGCCTCACTTGGAAATGGAATTTTCGAAAATAAATTATATGTTGGATTTGATGGCCCGGCTACCGGTAATCCGGAAAAAGAGATATCATTAAATATCTATCCAAATCCTGTTAGCGATCTTATCAATTTTAATATCTCCCTGAGTCGCACAGAAAATGTGATTATTAAAATTTATGATCTAAAGGGAAATATGGTTCTTGCGAAGAATTTGGGAGCTATCCAGAAAGGACTTAATAAAATCTCAATCGATGCTGAAATTCTTCCAGCAGGTAGTTATCTGCTCCAGACCTTTTCAGGCAACGAAGTTCAGAAAGCTAAATTTGTAGTTATAAAATAATACAGGAGTCATTAACTCTTAACTGAAAATAATAGAATCATGAGAAAAATATACTTAACACTACTTGCTTTTTTTGCAGTAATAGCTCTTAAAGCATCTCCAGATATTTACACTCCAACTCTTGCAGCACCGGCAAACAATGCTGTTGGTGTATTTCCGAATGTAACACTTGACTGGAATCCAGTAACCGGCCTCCTTGGATTGTATTATGAAGTTCAACTGGATACATCAGCTTCATTCACTAATCCTGTCACTTTTACAACCGAACTTACAAGTAAAGCAATGTCGAAACTGCTTTTTAACCAGCAATATCATTGGCGGGTTAGAGCAATCGATGGTAGCGGAACTTCTGATTGGTCAGTTTCAAGAGCTTTTACTGTTATAAATACAGTAATTATCAAGCGTCCATTGAATGATGCTATTAATGTAGCCCCAAATGTTGAAATCCAATGGACAGACCTTCCTGGTGCTTCTTACATAGAATACCAGTTAGATACCACAGAAAACTTTAATAGTCCTCTGCTGACTACAACATCAATTCTAAATAATACAAATGAGGTTAATGCAGCAAACCTTTATTTTGGTTACGCTTACAAAATCAGAATGCGGGCTCTTCATGATCTTGATACTTCAGTTTGGTCAGAATCAAGGACATTCAATGTAATCAATTCTATGAGCCTTAAGAAGCCTGCTAATTCAAGTACCGGTATCGTTCCTGATGCAACATTTGAATGGACTAAAATTGATGGTCTGACTAAATACCAGATCCATATCTCTATAGATCCTGATTTTGGACAATACGATTCATATAATGTATTAAAAACACTGGGAAAATATTCTCCCGATACATTAATGTTCAATAAACAATATTATTGGAGAATGGCAGCTATTCATGAGACTGATACATTAATTTCCGGTACCAGTTCATTTACTACAATTGATAAACCGACACTTTTAACCCCATCTAACAATTCCACCAACGTAGAATTGCAACCGACCCTTACATGGGAAGGAATCACAGGACTTGTGGCATTTCAACTTGACATTGCAGACAACGCTGAATTCAACGATCATTTTACATATTATGTAAATGATGGTGGTGGAACTGAATTTAAAGTACCTATCCATGTTCTTGACAGTGCATCAGTCTATTATTGGAGAGTCAGGGCAATCAGCAGTCGTGATACAAGTATGTTTAGTGATACCTGGACTTTCAGAAGTGTTACCCTGGGTAATGAAGAAGCCATATCTTTGAAAACAGGGATTAAAATTTATCCGTCTCCAGCAAATAATAAAGTTAACATTAAGTTAAGGGATACATTTAATGGACTGGCAACTGTTGAGGTTTATGATTTGCTTGGAACCAGAAGAATTACTACAAATGCACAATTTAATTCTGGTGTATATAAAGATTTCACTTTAAGTGAATTACCAAATGGAATCTATATGATGAGTATAATATTCAACGGTCAACGGCATACTTCAAAACTCATCATTCAAAAATAAGCTGTCATAGCAGTAAATAAAAAAGGCCGCTCAATTTGGAGCGGCCTTTTTTTAATATCTAAGCTTAATAATCTGTTAGTCATATCTTTTACCAAGCCCAAAACTCAGGTAAAGAGTAAGAAAGAACTGGTCAGCTTTTTGGTTTGCCATTATTGGAACAGGCTTCAGGAAATAGTCAATTACAGCTCCGACTTCAACCAACTTTGTGCTTTGATTAATATTTCCGAAGTCAATACCTAACCCTAATTTTGCATATAGACCAGGATAAGGCTTAATTTCATTGAATCCTTTTAAGAAGGAGGCTCTCCCATATATGTTATCAGGAAAATGATTCTCAGGATTGTATTTTTCTGTTTTGATAACAAGCCTGGTTTCTGTAGAATCCCATTGCATAATGTTAAGATATACAGGTTTAGCCAATGCAACGGACAATCCACCAATATAGAACAATCTTAATTCAACCCCGCCAGTATAAGGTTTCCTGTTTAATAACCTCTGTTCTCCAAATCCAGCCCTTACTAAATAAACTGTGTTCAATTTACCATAGATGTAACTTTTAGTATTAGTATAGAATGGATTGATGCTTTTGATCTCTTTTGAATGTTTGTATTCAAGAAGGTCAAACTCAAGTGTTCGTTTATTGAAAATCGTTTTATTCCTGCCGACGCGATATTCTAGTCCCCAACCATTTGTGTGCAGAATGAACGCACCATTCATTTCTTTTCTGAATAGTACATTGTCACCTATTGAATCAAATGAAGCGTCGTAATCTGAATCGACCTGAGCAATAACGGGTGATACAGTTAAGACTGCAATAAAAATTATCAAATAAGTTAGGTTTGACTTCATGTAATTATAACAAAGATTTTACACAAATGTATATAAATGGAACGAGGATAAATAGAAAAAGCCTATGAAAAATCACAGGCTCAAAATCTCTTAAGAGGGTAATTTTAGAAATTTCTCTCTACTTTATAACGGTGAACTTCGCCGTATGCGGCACATTTTTGAGCCGATTTGCATGAAACGGCCAACATTGAAAGCGTACACACGATTATAATAATCTGAATTGATTTTTTCATATTTTTACAGGATACAAGGTTACAATTATCAATGATGCTATAACAAATAACTTTCGTGTAGGTTATTTATTGTTTTATCTCAAAATCTGTCAAAAGTAACTTCAAATGACGAATATTCAACCGCAGATTGAGGAAAGTTGGAAAATCATGATGCGAGAAGAATTTGACAAACCCTATTTTGGTGAACTAAAGCAATTTCTGATCACTGAGAAGCAAAAATACCTCATATATCCTCCCGGGCAGTTTATTTTTGAAGCTTTTAACCGTACTCCATTCGATAAAGTGAAGGTTGTCCTTCTGGGACAAGATCCTTATCACGGTCATGGACAAGCCCATGGATTATGTTTTTCGGTACCCGATGGAATTGAGTTTCCACCCTCACTTCAAAATATCCTTACCGAATTGAAAAATGACCTGGGACATAGTATTCCCCTAACGGGAAATCTTTCAAAGTGGGCAGAACGCGGTGTGTTATTACTGAATGCAACCTTGACAGTAAGAGCCAATAATGCTGGTTCACATCAAGGTAGGGGATGGGAAACATTTACTGATGATGTTATAAGGAAGTTGTCAGAAAAGAGAAAAAATCTTGTATTTTTATTATGGGGAAAATACGCTCAAAATAAGAGACCTTTGATTGATACATCAAAACATTTCATTGTTGAGGCTCCTCATCCTTCTCCGTTAAGTGCTTACCGGGGGTTTATGGGATGTAGTGCTTTTTCAAAAACAAATAACCTTCTTAAAAACGCCGGGATTGAGGAGATTGACTGGAATTTATCAGATTAGTAGAAAATAAATTGCTGGTTTTTAACCAATATATTGCAAGATTTCATTCTTAAATTGTGAAACTTAACATCCAAATGTATGAGAAAAATTATCCTGTTATTTTCAAGCACCATGATCTTTTCAACCGTCATATTTGCCGGTGGATATCAGGTAGGCCTGCATGGTGCGAAACAAATTGGTATGGGACTGGTGGGCACTTCGTTAGCCCGTGATGCCAGTACTCTGTTCTATAACCCCGGCGGACTGCCGTTTATGAAAGCTAAATACAGTTTTGCAGTCGGAGTAAGTGGTATCAGGTCTTTCACTGCCTACCAAAAAACAGAACCTTCGATGCGTGAGGAAATGACTGACAACCCATGGGGTACACCATTTTATGCTTATGCTGGTGTAAAGATCACTGACAAACTGGGTGTAGGATTAGCAGTAAATACCCCTTACGGAAATAGTCTTTCCTGGGGTAAGGACTGGATTGGAAGGTATCTTATTCAGGATCTCTCTTTAAAAGCTATTTTTTATCAGCCAACAATTTCTTATAAATTAACTGACCAGATAGGGATTGGCGCCGGACTGGTTTATGCCACCGGGGATTTTGAAATGAACAAAGCCCTGCCTGTATTTGATGAACAGGGTGAAGGAAGTATCAAACTTGAAGGATCAACTAGCAGTATTGGGTTTAATGCCGGGATCCTTTTACAACCAGTTGAAGGTTTGAACATTGGAATTGATTACAGATCAGCAATAAATATGGAAATAGACGATGCAACAGCTACATTCGATGTACCAGTATCATTGGCCGGAAATTTCCCTAATACAAGTGTTTCAACTAAGCTTCCCCTGCCGGCAAACCTTGATGTAGGTGTATCATACCAAGTGAATGAAGATCTTCTATTGGCGTTAACACTCAATTATGTTTTCTGGAGCACTTATGATTCATTGATCTTTGATTTCAAAGAAAATACTTCATCTCTTGCTGATTCAAGAAATCCAAGGCTATATAGTGACAGGTTGATTGTGCGTGCTGGTGGAGAATATAAATTAAATGATTTCTTCTTTGTTCGTGCTGGTGGTTATTATGATCCTTCTCCGGTAAATACAGAGTACTTTTCACCCGAAACGCCAAGTTTGAACAGTATTGGTTTAACTGCTGGAATATCCGTTTATCCAACTGAAAAGCTCTCTATTGATCTCTCTTTCCTATATATAATGGGAATGGAAGGCGACCGGCAGTATACACCGGATAACTTTGGTGGTACTTTTAAAACCAGGACTTATATCCCAGGTATTGGAATTTCACTCGATCTTTAACCTAACAACAGTAAGTCATGAAAAATAAATATAATTTCCTGTTATTCGTTCTGGCAATTGTTGCTATTTCGGCTTGTAAACCAGAAATCGACGATTTTCAGCCATCAGCTGGCAATGCTGATTTCAGTAAATATGTTGCACTTGGTAATTCACTAACAGCCGGATACAAAGACGGTGCACTTTTTGAATCCGGTCAACAATATTCATATCCTAACATCCTTGCAGAGCAGCTTAAATTAGTGGGTGGAGGTGAATTTACCCAACCATTGATGAAAGGTGAATTCGGATTTGGCGGAAGAAAGATTCTTGGCATTAAGCTCGCAACCGACTGCGCAGGAAATCCAATTATTGGTGCGGCTCCATCATTAAGCCCAATAAATATGGAAGGGATCATTGATTTGGAAAATTTAGTTAATAAACCTGAGTATTATACTGTTAATAATCTTGGAGTTCCCGGTGCTAAAGCTTCTCATTTATTAGCGCCAGGTTATGGCAGTTTAAATCCTTATTATGGAAGGTTTGCAAACGCTCCAAACGCTTCCATTCTCGGGCAGGCAATGTCCCTTCAACCTACGTTCTTTACCTTATGGATAGGTAATAATGATGTGCTTACTTATGCTCTGGCCGGTGGCGAAGCTGATTCAGTTACTTCTGTAAATAGCTTCCCCCTTTATTATGGTGCGCTAATTAATACACTTACTTCAGCAGGTGCCAAAGGTGCGGTTGCCACTGTGCCCGATGTAGATAAGATTGCTTATTTCACAACTATTCCTTATAATGCATTGGTTTTAAGCCGTCAGGGACAAGCTGACAGTCTTAGCTTCGCATATATGGCATTGGGTATTCAATTTAATATTGGTCAAAATCCATTTATTATTCAAGATGCTGATGCTCCTGGAGGATTGAGGCAAATAAAATCAACTGAACTTCTTCTGCTTGAATTACCTCAGGACTCACTTAAATGTGCCGGATGGGGCTCGGTAAAACCAATACCGGCAAAGTATGTTCTTGATGAATCAGAGATTAATGAAATAAGAACAGCGACAACAGCATATAATCAGACCATAAAGACGATGGCTCAATCTAAAGGATTGGCTGTAGTAGATGCAAACGAGTTTTTCCTGGATGTTAAGCAAAACGGGATTGTATTTGATGGCGTTAAGCTCCAAACTACATATATTTCCGGTGGATTAAATTCAATCGATGGAATACACTTAACTCCGAAAGGTAATGCTGTTGTAGCAAATTTATTCATTGAAGCAATTAATTCAACTTATGGTTCAAAGATACCTTTGGTTGATATTACCGAATATCCGGGAATTGAGTTTCCATAGGAAAATTCTTAATCAATCAGGAAAATGCTATTCAAAAGGGGCTCAATGCCCCTTTTTTCATGTAACCTGTAAACTGCATTAACATTTTTTAACAGCTAATACTTCCCCTTTTAGCACTTATCTTCTGTTTTAAAAGTAATTCTTATTGGTAAAATTTTATTTTTGTAACCTGAATATGAATTTAATGGTTGAGGAATGCAACATTGGACAAAGACATCCCCGTTTATAATCCTGATTTTTCTATTAGTCTGCTTTAATGTACAAGGGCAGACATTTTCAATTGACACAGCCTCATTCCTGAATGAAGACAACAATTCCCAAAGCAAATCCTCAGTAATTAATCCGCAAGTAAATTCAGCAAAAGTCCAAAACGGACCATCTGCCATTAAACAAGTTAATTCTGAAACAGAAAGCCCTGGCATTGAATACAATTCCGAAGATTACATTGATGAGCCTGATATTCCTGAGGATGCAATTTCAGGTGAAATGCTTTTTGTCCCATCTATGGTGCTATATAACAGTAAATGGGATACGTTAAATATTAGAATGGGACGAACTGATTGGTCAAAGATATCCGATTCTGCTTTACTGATTTATAACGATATTTCCGAAAGTAAATTTGTGTTTCCTTATAAAGGTAAATTGATTTCAAAGTACGGCCGGAGAGATGGAAGAATCCATGCCGGTATGGACATAAAGCTTAACAGAGGTGATACTGTTGTAAGCGCATTTGATGGAAAAGTACGCATAGCAAGGAGCATAAGCGGATATGGCAAATTAATAGTTGTTAGGCACGATAATGGATTAGAGACTGTTTATGGACATCTTTCAAAGTTCCTGGTTAAAGTAAACGATTTTGTAAAAGCCGGAGAACCAATTGGCCTGGGTGGCAGGACCGGACGAGCCAGTACTGATCATCTGCATTTTGAAACCCGTATCTTAGGCGAACATTTTGATCCTTCCAAAATAATTGATTTTGAATCTTATTGTTTAAAAAGCGATTGTTTGGTTATGGATAAAGATAACCTTGGCTTTGGCACAAAAGCAACTTCTATAGTATCTGCTGGAGCTGGTACTGAAACTTCTGCTTACGTGAAGATCAAGCCGGGTGATACATTATATGCTTTGGCCCGTAAGCATAAGACCAGTGTTGATAAAATTTGCCGTATGAATGGCATCTCACCAAAAAAGGTTCTTAGGATCGGAACCAGGCTTAGAATAGAGTAATTATACACCTTTAGTAATTCCCATCGGTCAAAGTTGTAATTTTGCAGTACTCCAAGCTACTATGGAAAATTTATCAACTATACTGAATAAGAGCACATTACTGCACGCTGACATATCCACTTTGCTAAATGTTTCAGGGGAAGAAGCAAAGGAATTATTTGCTTATTCAGCCGGAATAAAAGAGAAATATGTTGGAAATTCAGTTTATTTCCGTGGTTTGATTGAATTCTCCAACATCTGTTCTAAGAATTGCTTTTATTGTGGTATAAGGAAAGGCAACAAAAATGTTGAGCGATATAACCTAACTGATGAAGAAATACTTAAAGCTGTTGAATTTGCTCACATAAATAACTATGGGTCAGTAGTGTTGCAAAGTGGTGAACTCGCAAATAAAGCTTTTACGACCCGGATAGAAAGATTGGTGAAAGCCATTAAAAATATGTCAGATGATCGCTTAGGTATTACATTATCCGTTGGCGAGCAATCACTTGATACTTACAAAAGGTGGTTCCAGGCAGGGGCACACCGCTACTTGTTAAGGATTGAATCATCCGGAGAACAGTTATATTATAAAATACATCCAAAAGATAAGCAGCATAGGTTTGAGAAGAGACTTCAATCATTGTATGATTTGAGAACTGCGGGGTACCAGGTTGGTACAGGTGTCATGATAGGTCTGCCCTGGCAAACAGTTGATGATCTTGCAGACGATCTTTTATTTATGAAGGAGTTTGATATTGATATGTGTGGTATGGGTCCTTATATTGAGCATCCGGATACCCCATTATACGAATTCCGCGATCAGTTATTACCTCTTGAGGAACGTTTTCAACTGGCATTAAAAATGATATCTGTACTGCGGATTCTCATGAAAGATATCAACATTGCGGCAGCAACGGCACTTCAGGCAATTGATCCAATTGGCAGAGAGAAGGCAATAAAGATCGGGGCCAACATAATTATGCCAAACATTACTCCCGGATTATACAGGAATAATTATAAGCTCTATAACAATAAACCATGTACTAGTGAAGAAGCAGCCGATTGCTCTAACTGCCTCGAAGCCAGGATTGCTATGACCGGTAACAATATAGGATATGGTGAGTGGGGCGATTCCACACATTTTAAAAATAGACCGCGTATCAAAAATTAACAGTGCTTATGAAACAATATCATGATCTTTTGAAACATGTGCTGGCAAATGGTACAGAGAAGAAGGACAGGACAGGTACAGGTACAAAAAGTGTCTTTGGCTATCAGATGAGATTTGATCTTAATGAAGGCTTTCCTTTACTTACAACCAAAAAAGTGCATCTAAAATCGATCATCTATGAGCTTCTATGGTTTCTCAGGGGTGAAACCAATATTGCATACCTTCATGAGCATAATGTATCAATTTGGGATGAATGGGCTGATCAGGATGGTAACCTTGGCCCTGTCTATGGGCACCAGTGGCGTTCTTGGACAGCAGTTGACGGTATTGTCATTGACCAGATTGATGAACTGATCAAAACAATTAAGAATAACCCTGATTCACGAAGACTTCTTGTATCAGCATGGAATCCGGGTGAACTTCAAAAAATGGCCCTTCCACCATGCCATATACTCTTCCAGTTTTATGTAGCAAACAATAAGTTATCCTGCCAGCTTTATCAAAGAAGCGCTGATATCTTTCTTGGCGTTCCTTTTAATATTGCCAGTTATTCATTGCTTACCCTCATGGTAGCCCAGGTAACAGGTCTGCAACCCGGCGAGTTCATCCATACATTTGGAGATGCACATATATACCTGAACCACCTTGATCAGGTCAACCTGCAATTGAGTCGAGATCCCAGGGCACTTCCCCATATGAATTTAAATCCCGGAGTAAAAGAGATCAATAACTTCAAATATGAAGATTTCACTTTGACAGGATATGATCCTCACCCTGCAATCAGAGCTTCAGTTGCAGTTTGATGTTTCAATAAATTTTAAGCTATTCCTCATAAGACAAGTAAACAATGTATTTGAAACACCTGAACAAAGAAATTTCATTTATAGTAGCTATTGCCCAAAACAACGCAATCGGGTGTGAAAACAAGTTATTATGGCATATTCCAAATGACTTAAAAAGGTTTAAGAGACTGACAATGGACCATACTGTTGTGATGGGAATGAACACATGGGAGTCACTGCCTTTCAAGCCACTACCCGGACGAAGAAATATAATAATGACTCATCGGAATATTGAATTGCCTGGTTGTGAAATCGCGCACTCATTAAATGAAGCCATGAGTATGCTGGATGGAGATAAGGAAAACTTTATTATCGGCGGTGCCCAAATCTTTGAAGCTTTCCTGCCTTATGCAACCAGATTGATACTTACCATAGTTCACAAGGATTTCTATGCTGATACATTCTTTCCTGAAATTGATTTTAGTAACTGGAAAGAAACAGAGCGTGAGGATATTACAGATACAGGAGATTTAGGATTCGATTACTCATATATCACTTATATTCGTAATTAATGCATTAGGAGCTGTTCTGAAAACCAATACGATAGGTGGGTTTACGCGGCGTTATTCAACGACGATTCAGCATAAAGGATTAGTATCTCATAATTCGAGTTCAATTATTTTACTGGTAAATGCGGAAAAGATTCCTAACCCTCCATTTATATTCGAGTATAAAGGATAGGGCTCTGCAAACGGATTTTCTTCATCCCTGTTATACAAAGCTTTATGATACTTGTAATAATCTTCATCGGTAATGCAAATTGCAAGATAGATTTTTGATTCTTCATCCTTGTCAAAATATAAATCGTAAGTTTTGTATGAAAAATACTGCCCATCCACATTCTTATCTGAGATAAAAGGCTCACCCCGGTCAAAGCTTTCATTGTATATGCCGGAATCACTTTCAAATCCAGGAAAGTAAGTATACTTATAATATCTCCCTGCTGAAACGCTATAGTAATCACCTTCGCCCTCCAAGTCCCTGAATTTAAAATATAAAATATAGGATTGATTATGTTGACTTCCTGAGGAATCAATACTTTCAATTTCAAGATCAGGTGGTAACTTATTAGGAACAGTGCATGAGGAAGTTGCTTCGTACCCACCAGGGGCTGTAACCTTAAGATAGTAAGTCACACCTTCCTTGACCGGCATTATATCCTGGGAAATCCTATATGTTTCAAATTGAGGATTATATATTAACTGAACCGTGTCTGAACCATCAGAAATCAGGACAGTCGCATCTTTAACGATCTCGAGCTGACCTTCATCGGCCGGCCTTGGTACATAAATACCTCTGGTCATAGACACAACCACAGTTATTTGATCAGTACCAGGTGAAATAAATCCGTTTACTACTATTTTAGAAGCAGATGAAGCAGGTGCGTCAACTTCTGATATCATCTCTTCACAAGCAGTAAATAGAGCTAAAATAAGCAGGGTAAAAATTACTATAAAAGAATTTCTTTTCATTTTTCAAAATTTTACAGAGTATGTTACAGACGGTATTACTGGAAAGATTGAAACTTGTTTAAGCTTAGTTGTAACCTCTGTGATGTTTTCATTATAGTCATCTTCAAGGAAATAAAAGAATGGATTTTTGCGGTTATATGCATTGTATAATCCTATTTCCCATGTTCTTACATGGTTTCTTTTCTGTTTGACGAATTGAAAGGCTAAGTCAAGCCGGTGATAGGCTTTCATTCGCAATGAATTTACATCGCCATAGTCGGTGACTGTACTATAAATGAAACCGGGCATATCATCTACCACTGGTCGCACAGTTTCAAACGGATCATGTTCTACAGCTGCATATTGACCAAGTGGAAGCGTTATGGAATTCCCGGTTCCGTAAACCCATGTAGCTGAAAAGTTTACGTTCTTCTTGATCTCGTACATAGCAACAACTGAGAGGTCATGTCTCCGGTCATATCTTGCCCAGAATTCCTTACCATAATTTATTTCATCAAACTTCAGTTTTGTCCATGATAAAGTGTAGCCAATCCATCCGTTCAGTTTTCCGGTCTTTTTATGGATCAAAAATTCTAATCCGTAGGATTTTCCTGAACCTGCCGTAACATTATCCTCCCATGTGAATTCCTGTGCATCGGTTGGGTCGTCTAACGCAAGGAAACTGCTGCCTGGTTTGTAACCAAGTATCTTCTCGCTTTTCTTATAATATCCTTCAATTGTTAGTGTAAGATCATATTTGCTGATATCCCTTGCAAGCCCAAAAGAAATCTGTTTGGAATGTTGCGGCTCGACTGTATCAGTTGATGGAACCCACAAATCGGTTGGTAAGCCTATTCCTGTGTTGCTCAGCAGGTGTATATACTGGTTCATTTCGGCATAACCTGCTTTTAAGGATAAATCATCTGCCAACCTGTAATTCATTACAACCCTGGGTTCCAATGCGGCATAACCCTTCTCTTTTGTGAAGAAATTGCTTAGTCGCAATCCTCCATTGGCCTTAAAATGTTCACCTAATGTTATGTTATTCTCAACATACAATCCTCCCTCAAAGGACTCATACCTTGTTTTTTTATTGCTGTATAATTCTATTGATTCATCCTTTAGAACTATAGCGGAGGGAGTGAAAAGGTGATTCGTGAGATGTAATCCGGCTCTGAGATAGTAATAAGGAGTTGCATGATATTCAACATCATATTTCAACGCAACATCCCTGATCCCTGACGAGTAATTGAGTGAAAATTGGCCAAAATTCTCATGGTAGGATTCATAGATATTCAGTTTATAAGCACTATATATCAATGAAGTATTCGTAAATACCTTTGGACTGAACAGGTGGTTCCACCTGAGTGTACCTGTTGAATTCTGCCAATATAAACCCCCTTCATCTTTTTCTCCATTATATCTTGTTACAACATTGAATTTATCCCTTCCAAAGTAGCCACTGAGATATATTCTATTTGCAGGACCAAACTCATAATTAGCTTTGGCATTCAGATCGTAGAAATAATAACCTGCTTTTTCATCTGAGCTCATTAATGGCCTTATCAGCGCATCAATATAAGTTCTCCTTCCCGATACAATAAATGACGACTTATCTTTTACAATTGGCCCTTCGAGCAATAACCTTGAAGAAACCAATCCAATTCCTGCTTCACCAGCGAGTTTCTGTTTGTTTCCATCTTTCATGGTCATTTCTACCACCGAAGACAATCTGCCGCCAAACCTTGCCGGAAAGCCTCCCTTGATCAACTCAACGCTTTTAAGGGCATCACCATTAAATATCGAAAAGAATCCAAATAGATGGTTTGCGTTATAAACCGGAGCATCATCTAGGATTATGAGGTTCTGATCAGGCCCGCCGCCCCTTACATAAAGCCCACTGCTGCCTTCACTTCCCTTTTGTACACCAGGCATAAGTTGCAGTGCCTTAAACACATCTTTCTCACCAAGTAAAGCGGGAATGTTTTTTATTTGGTTAACAGGCATTGTAATAACGCTCATCCTTTCGCTTTCGCTGATTCTCTCGCTTTTATTACCTGTTATCACAACCTCTTCAAGGGTGGTGCCCTCGAGGTCTATGTCAATTGTCTGGTGTCCTGAAAGTTTGACATTCCTGATTACCTGGTTATAACCGACATAAGAGTATCTGATCTCGTACTCACCTTCGGGCAATGAAAGTGAATAAAAGCCGTAGTTATTTGTAATTGCACCGGTTTTCAGGGATGGAACATAAATGTTGACACCAGGTAATAATTCACGGCTTACTTTCTCCCTGACATATCCACTTATTGCAAATCTCTTCTGGGCAAAAGATCCATATGAGATAATTAGAGTGAATAAAAGTAAGGGGAATAAGGTTTTAAAGTTAAGTTCTTGATTTGTACTTTTTTCTGTAGTACGCAGTCTTAAGCTGCTCTTTAGTTGTGGTTTAGATTGGTGCGAGGTTTCGTACATCAGGTTTTCTGCTTTTTCTTTTTAGCTGCGGGAAACAATATATTGTTAAGTATAAGTCTGTATCCGGGAGAATTTGGGTATAAGCTAAGGTCTGTAGGTGGGTCACCAACTAAATGCTGGTAATCTTCGGGATCATGGCCTCCATAAAAAGTCCAGGTTCCTTTACCATAATCGCCATGGATATATCTTACTTCGTTGGCTGCTTTATTTTCACCCATCACTATTACATTGGGTTTAACGAATTTTTTATTAAAAGCAGTCGTTTGGCCCATGAACCCTTTAATAATTTGCTCATGATCCTGTGTAAGCATAGTTGGCACAGGATCCCACTTTGCAGAAAATTCAAAGAGAGTAAAAAAGTCATCGGTTATTGAGACCCTTCTTGTTGTAGTGACATCAATATCTGAAATCTCATATTCATAAGGATTGAGCACCACACGAAAACCGGTAAAGGCGAAGCAATTTTCATAATCAAGGTGTTCATTTGCATCCGACTGTGCTCCATCACCATCAAACATGATGTCACAGATGTCAAGATCATGTGCTGCTAAGGCAACATCATAGCTGTCGGGTGCTGAACACATGGCAAAAAGGTAACCACCACCAGCAGTAAATTCCCTGATTTTTTCAGCAACAGCTAATTTTAATTGTGATACTTTGGCAAAACCGAGTTTGGCTGCCATAGCTTCTGTAGCTCTCACATCATCGATATACCATTGTGCTGTACGGTAAGCTGACCAGAATTTGCCATACTGTCCGGTAAAATCTTCATGGTGCAAGTGAAGCCAGTCATACAGAGGAAGAGATCCCTGGATAACTTCTTCATCATAGATAACATCATATGGTACTTCAGCATAAGTTAAAACAAGCGTTACTGCATCATCCCAGGGCAATCTGTTTTTTGGAGTGTACACCGCAATTTTGGGAGCTTTCTGAAGTTTCATTTCATCCATATTGGATTGGGGATCGGCAATTTCCTCAAGAATAGCTGCACGTTGAACATCAGCGATGATTTCATAGGAAATACCCCTGATTATGCACTCATTCTCCAACTCAGGCTGATGTTGGAACATAAAACTTCCACCCCGGTAATTCAGAAGCCAGCTGACTTCAATTTGTTGCTGCAAAACCCAATAGGTTAATCCATAAGCTTTAAGATGGTTCTTTTGCGATCTATCCATTGGAACCAGCACATAAGCTGCATGAAGAAAATTAAATACTGAGATCAGAAATAATGTTATGATGAATTTCTTCATTGCCGCACCTTTTTGACCTAAATAAACGAAAAAAGGTAAAGTTTGTTATAGCTGGAATTAAAAGGGAATATTTTCATCCGGAAGCATCCTGATTTCGTCATCATCATTCATTCTTGAAGGTACAGTCATTACAAAGTTTGTATTTGGCGCCAGAGGGGTCAATGAAATTCCTTCAGTTGTATCAAGATCTACAAACTTAGCGTATTTGCTTATGAACCTGAGGCTTACATCATGTAAGGCACCGTTTCTGTGTTTTGCGATATTAATCTCAGCTAAGCCCTGTATGTTTTGTCCATCGGCTGCAACCTCCTGCTTGTAATACTCCGGACGGTAAATAAAAATTACCATATCGGCATCTTGTTCAATAGCTCCCGATTCCCTTAGGTCTGAAAGTAAAGGCTTTTTGCTGGGTCGTGCTTCAACTGACCTGTTTAACTGCGAAAGTGCAATGACTGGTACATTAAGCTCTTTGGCAAGGCTTTTCAATGAACGGGATATGTTGCTGATCTCTTGCTCCCTGTTGCCCTGACTACGTTCAATTCCCCCAGACATGAGTTGTATATAGTCAATAATGATCAGCTGAATGTCATGTTGTGCTTTTAAACGTCGGGCTTTAGCTCTTAATTCAAAGACTGAAAGCGAAGGAGTGTCGTCAATATATAAAGGGGCAGTCTGAAGGTAAGCCAACTTTTTATTTATTTGCTCCCATTCTGCCTGATCAAGATCACCTTTACGTAATTTATCACCCGGGATCTGGGCCTCAGCCGAAAGTAAACGTGTAACAAGTTGCACTGAAGCCATTTCAAGAGAAAAGATTGCTACCGGTTTCTTAAAATCAATTGCTGCATTTCTTGCAATGGTCAGTACAAAAGCGGTTTTACCCATACCTGGCCTGGCAGCTATGATGATCAGGTCTGAGGGTTGCCATCCTGATGTAATCCTGTCAAGTTCGGTAAAACCTGAACCGACTCCGGTGAATGCACCCTGGTGATTCTTTGCTGACTCGATTTGTTTAACAGCATTCCTGACCAGCGACTCCATATCAATGTAATTCCGTCTAAGATTATTTTCTGCAACGGAAAAAAGTTCATTTTCAGCTTTATCAAGTAATTTGAAAACATCGGTAGTGTCCTCGTAAGCATCTTTGATTATATCAGAAGATATCCTGATCAACTCACGTTGGATAAATTTCTGAATAATAATACGTGTATGATACTCAGTATTAGCTGCAGAGGCTACTCTGTTTGTAAGCTGTGCTATATAGAAAGGGCCACCGACGGACTCAAGTTCATCAGATGATTTAAGCTCATTTGTTACAGTAAGTATATCAATTGGTTCAGTTTTAGCAAACAGGCGGGTTATTGCTGAAAAGATGACCTGATGAGCCTCTTTGTAAAATGCATCCGGCCTGATAATATCAATGATTGAAGCCAATGCATCTTTTTCAATCATAATAGCGCCTAAAACTGCTTCTTCAAGTTCAACTGCCTGGGGAGGTATTTTACCATGTTCAAAAAGATCAGTCTTTCTGACCTTCGTATTTGCAGTTACTTTAAATTTTGGTTTGATTTCTTCCATACTTAGACAAAAATAGTGAAGCAATCATTAGAAAAAATACACAAGTGAAATTAAAGTTACGAACAATGGACTGCCCTTGGCCAACTATTGAATTGCTACCAGAAGGGGGTAGAGATGGTCAGGACTTGGTCAGGAGTTGGTCAGGAGTTGGTCAGTGGTCAGAGGATAAATATACTTATTGCATTATTCACTAAAACTTCATCAAGGTAATTTAGTGTAAATATAGCCAAAACAAAATTAAAAGCAAAGCTTATACCACAATTTCAAAAAAAAAAGACAGCCTTGGAAAAGACTGCCTATTTTCATGATATTTTATGGTTTCTTTAAAATTCCTATTTCTTCTCGATTGAAATTAATTCAACTTCAAAAATCAGCGTAGCCCCGCCGGGTATTGGACCTGTGCCTCTATCACCATATGCAAGGTCAGAAGGAATATAAAGCATGTATTTAGCACCGGGTTTCATTAATTGGAGTCCTTCAGTCCAACCAGGTATAACGCCATTTAATGGAAATTTTACAGTTTCGCCTCTTTCAACTGAGGAATCAAATACAGTTCCATCAATTAATTTTCCGGTATAATGCACTTCAACGACGTCGGTTGGTGCGGGATTTTCACCTGTTCCTTCAGTGATAACTTTATACTGCAATCCGCTTGGTGTTTCTATAACCCCTTCCTGTTTTTTATTTTCTTCAAGAAATGCCTTTCCTTTTGCTTTTTCTTCCGAAGCAACAGCTGCGGTAGCCTGCTCACGTTTGGCCATCATTTCCTGCTGAAATTGCATCATTACTTTACCGGTAGCTTCCTCACTTAAAAGGGAATCATTTCCTGATAATCCATTTGTAAGCCCTGCGTTAAAAATATCTTTATTAATTGCAATTTCATTGGTTTTGAGGTTTTTACCAATATCATGTCCAATAATATAGCTGATTGAATCAAGCTTGGTTTTTAATAAAATTGCTGATTCAGCCGGCTGAGGTGATTTGTCTTTTTTCTTTTTCTGGGCTGAAGCGTTAATACCGGTCAAAAGCATGGTAACCAGTATCATAAGTGATAAGATGTTTTTCATAAATGATTTTTCAAATTAGGCGGTAAAGGTAAGTATTTAATCCTGTACAATTATTATCTCTTCTTTTTCCAATATTGAATATCCGCGGAATCTCAGAAAGAGTTGTACAAGAGCAATCACATCTTTCTGGCAATATTCCTTAATTCTGTCTAAATTCTTCTCATTCCAGTAAATATTGCCAACCTGGCTTCCGTCAATGTCATCTTTAGGTGACTCAATTCCGAATATAGTTGTCAACAATGCTAATGAGGTATAGTTTTTATGGTCACCAAATTTCCAAAATTCAAGTGTGTCCATATGCCTGATCTCCCAGGGTTTACAGCCGCATATATCAAGTATTGCAGGAAGTTTTAGGCCATTGACAAGCATTCTTCGGGATATATAAGGGTAATCAAATTCTTTGCCGTTATGCGCACAGAGGAGGGAAGTCGGTTTATTGTAACTCCTGTTTAATAATTCTGCAAATTGGCTTAGAATAACAAATTCATCATCACCGGCAAACGATTTGATTCTGAGGTGATTATCCCTAAGGAATCCCACAGAAATACAAATTATTTTTCCAAACTCTGAGTATATGCCTGCCCTTGAGTATAATGATTCAGGTGTATCCATTTCATCGCGTCGGATAAATCCTGCTTTATGTTCCCATAATTTCATCAGAGTTTCAGGCAGTTCATGGTAATTTGCGTACTGTGAAACAGTTTCAATATCGAGGAATAAAACGTCTTCTGATTTTATATTTTCAAGCATCACTCTTAAATTTGAGATTAAAGATAGAAAAACCTCACATTTGCTGCAATTTTAATTGATTCACATTGTTTACTTTTATAATACCAAAGTATCAACGGATAATGAAATTCTTGAGTAACAAACATAGCCAGAGCATATTAATTTATCTGATTACTAGTCTTTTAATAATATTGATCTTCGAAGCTTGCAAAAAAGAAAAAAATCAATTTGATGAACCAGAAGTAAAAATATTATCTCCGTCGGAAGGCGAGGTTTTTAAAATCTATGATACTGTGTTTATCAAAGCCAGGGTACAACATAGCAGAAATATTTTAAAGGCAACCCTTTCAATTACCGATACTGACCTGAAAAGAATAGAAGGCGGCCCGACACTTTTTCCAGATACAACGGTATTCACTATTGACACATATATCATCTTGAGTAACAGATATGTCCAGGAAACAGAAAATTACCTCCTTATTGAAATTGAGGATGATAATGAGGCATTTAACTTCTGGTACAATTTGCGCATTGTTCCGCTTGATAAAGAGCTTCAAAATATACTGGTCATAACCGGAGCACCTGATAATCCTGGAATTATTCATCAGTCACATTTTACAGCTGATATGACTGGTAATCTCAATAGATTATATAAGATTTCAAGTTCAGGTACTTACAGTAAGATAAATGAATGGACTTCAGAATTTATTGGAGGTTATACTGATTCAAAATTCAGACTTTTTTATTCCTCAGGGTCTATTGAAAGTGGTATTTCAGGATTTGACATTGAACAGAATATTACAAGATGGAATGTTCCTGCTCAATCAGCAGGCTCAATTCCATACTTTACAACTTTTGATGGTTATGAAGGAAAAGTGGCGGTTGGAATATATGACGGGTCAGTTGAATGTTATGATCAAAATGGTATTATCCTGATGAAAACAGTCAAACAACCGGGAGGCAGATTTAGTACAATCAGAATTTTTGACAAATGGGTAGTTGGAGTTTTCAATCCTTTTGATGGTACTAATGCTAAACTTTATATATTCAATAATCCGGCTGGTAATCTGTACGATATAATGAATCTACCTGGAAAATCCGCTAAGCTTATTCCGCTTGATCTTAAGCAAATGCTCGTGATAGTGGATGAATCCGGGAACAATGAAGCCTACACATATAATTTTGTCCAGAAACAGTTTAATTATCTGCACGAGGTTACCAGTGATCCTTTATACAGATCAACAGGTTTAGGAAATGATATCTTTTTTATCAGCGAGGGTGGTGTTAAATGGTATCGGGCAAATATCGGAAGCACAGTTGATTACCTTCAAATTGATTCAGTTAATTCTATCGCTTATGATGCGGTAGGAAGTACTTTATTTGTAGGCCGAGGTAACATTTTATATTCCTATTCACTTCCTTTAACCACACCTTCATCCAGCATAGCTTTTCCTGAAGAAATTAAGGAGATATCTTTGCTGTACAATAAATAGAGATGGAAGAGAACAGCATTATCATAACGGAAGATGGTTCAACAACAATCTTCAACCATGCAAAAAATGAACATTTTCATTCTATCCATGGAGCAGTTCAGGAATCAATGCATGTATTTATAAATAAAGGTTACAGATTTATTCTCAATGAAAGACTGATAACAGAGCACAGTTTAAATATCCTTGAAGTTGGATTTGGAACAGGATTAAACGCTTTGCTGACTTTTAAAGATATTATATTGAATGACGATCCTTTAGTCGTAAATTATGTGGGTTTAGAACCAAATCCTATTGGATTTGATGTCGCAGGGCAGTTAAATTACTGCTATTTGCTCAATATTATGTTTCTTCAAAAAGCATTTCTTGAAATGCATAGTGCATCACCATCAACAAGGTTAAATTTATCCGAAAAATTTAGTTTTACAGTGGAACCAATAGGTTTGCAGCAATATTCCGCCAATAATCAGTTGTTCGACCTGGTCTATTTTGATGCTTTTTCTCCGGCAACACAGCCTGAATTATGGGATGGATCAATCTTTCGGAAATTATATTCTATAATGAATCCGGGTGGAGTACTGGTAACTTATTGCAGTAAAGGATCGGTTAGGAGGAGTATGCAACAGGAAGGTTTTGTAACCGAAAGATTACCCGGTCCTCCGGGCAAGCATGAAATGTTGAGGGCGTCAAAGATTAAATAACAGCAAACTCAGCGAAGATTACTGCCTTCCAACCTGTGATGTATTAGATGGCTGATGACCGTATATAGATTTTTCGGACTTAAAGTTCTCCAATTAATGGTTGAAAATAATCCCCCCATATTCAGGTAGTAATCTAAGTGACCATAATGGAATTCATCCAGCACATGGTCCCTGAAATTCACCAGGCTAATCCACCCATCTTCAATATCTTCTGACCACTCCTGATAGTATGAATCATCGTCAGCATGAAAATTCAGGACATTTTCGCCAATGAGAATAAATTTATTCACACCTTCACGCATGATTGGTTCTATTAAGTTGCGTTTCAGGTACATTATGTCGTTATAAAGGCAATCATTCCATTCCCCAAGCAATTCAATGATGGCATAGCCCTCAAAATAATCTACGAAAAGTACTTTGGTATAAAGCGTAGCTGAACCAATCTCATCCCATTTTGGGTGAATATAGTAATTGTAGATCACATTGGTACAAATCATATCACTGTATTTACGTCCAAAAAATGGAGAACGTTCATCAAGAGATGCATTGTACAGATCTTCCCAGGCATAAAACGGCTCTATATCATGCATAAAGTGCCATAAATTATTTAATATTTAAACGACGAATTTTACAGAATGCTTTCTGAAAATCGGCTACAAAAATATTCTAAATAATATTGAATATCAAGGAGATAAGAAGAGAAAATTCTAAATTGAGGTTAAAAACGGAACCAGGGACGTTCAACACCCATTAATCCAATCGGAACTGCTAAAAGGATGATAAAAAAAGCGATACTATTCCAGATAAGCATGGATTTAAGTTTGCTCTTATCATCAGGTTTCTTCTTACTCTTGCTATATCCTGTTTGAGCAAGTACGATCCCTATAAGAGTTAAAAATGAATGCTCAACCGCCCAATAGCGAAGGTCGGGATTCTTCATAGCTGCCCCAAAGTCATTAAGAGCCAGTTGTGTAAAAGGGCTGAGAACGAAATAAAGTATTAATCCGATGATGAGTTGCAGATGGAGAGAACTGAGGTAAGTAATGACATTTGCTTTAATGACTGAATTATATGCCTTGTTGGATAATAAGTACGAGATCAACAGGATAATCAATAGTAAACCGCTCAGTAAGATTAGCCACCGGTTCCATGAATGAAGAAAGAGGAATAAGGAATAAAAAGTTTGCATATGGTTTGATTTGTCAGGTTAAAAAAATGGATTACCATATAAAGAAAAGCCGGCTAAAAGGTTCACCGGCTAAAAGGTATATCTTGTTTAATATTAAAGCACTGTTAATGCTGTTGAAAAATTTTCAACGCATATCTATTACTTCTACACCCGGATGGTCAGCCGGTTTAAATGTAAATAGGTTGTCGTAAAAATTCTGGTTTACATCCATTTTATTTACGATATAGCTATAGACAGAACCATTCTTATCAAAGATTGAAAGGGTCTCAATCATCTTTTTGCCCTTGTTAACTATAACTTTTACCTTATTGAAGTTCTTCTTTTGCACAGGTGTAAGCTCAATAATTTGTTGTTCAGGGGTTTCTTTAACAAACTTTGCCTTATAGTTTTTAGAATAGGTATTTAAAAGGTTGGTTGGAGTAATTGATCCTTCTTCCTCATCAACTGAATTTACCTGAACTTCATTAGCATCTTTAAGATAAGTCCAAACAGTCTTACCATCACTTATTACGTCCTGACCTGAAACAGTAAGTTTGTATTTATTTCCTTTTGAGATCAATACGCCTTTATAACTATCACTGATCTTTTGAGCAGTATTTTCCATTTTATAAGTAAACTCTATACGGATGGAATTGTAGCTTTTGGTCTTTGTAGATACTTCATCGAGTATCTTCTGGGCTTTGGGATCAGATTGCGCAGTAAGGGTGAATGTAAAAAGTATTAGCAAACAGCTGATTAAAGTAGTTTTCATTAAGTTGAATGATTAGTAATTAAAACTCGTTTTGTTTCTGATTCATGTTGATGTCCTTCAAAAACTGTTCCAAAGCAAATTCGTTGGCTACTTTAACTTCCCTCGCTTTACTTCCTTCAAATGGGCCTACAATACCGGCTGCTTCAAGCTGGTCAATGATCCGGCCGGCTCTGTTGTATCCAAGTTTTAGTTTTCTTTGGAGAAGTGAAGTGCTGCCTTGTTGAGTAGCAACAATGATCCTGGCAGCTTCTTCAAATAATTCATCACGCTGACCTGGATCAAAGTCCACTTCCTTTTCATCCTGTTCATCCGCATACTCGGGCAGGTGGAAAGCATCAGGATATGCCCGCTGGGAACCAATAAACTCAGTCACTCTCTCAACTTCATGCGTATCAACAAATGCACATTGTAAACGCAGCAGGTCACTTCCGGTTGATAATAACATATCACCCCGGCCAACCAGTTGATCTGCTCCGCCACTATCGAGAATGGTTCTAGAGTCAATCTTTGAAATAACTCTGAATGCAATTCGGGCAGGGAAATTAGCTTTAATCGTACCAGTGATGATATTTACCGAAGGACGCTGGGTTGCTATTACCAAATGAATACCTATAGCTCGTGCCTTTTGTGCCAGCAGTGTCAGCGGTATTTCAATTTCTTTACCGGCTGTCATGATCAAATCGGCATATTCATCAATTACAACAATAAGGTAGGGGAGGAACCTGTGCCCGTGCATTGGATTCAGTTTCCTTGCAAGAAACCGTATATTGTACTCTTTAATATTTCTGACCTGGGCATCTTTAAGAAGGTCGTACCTGTTTTCCATTTCGATGTTGAGGGAATTGAGGGTACGGACGACTTTCCTCGTATCAGTAATGATAGCTTCTTCTGAGTCAGGCAACTTAGCAAGGAAGTGCCTTTCAATTTTTGAAAATAATGTCAATTCAACCTTTTTCGGGTCGATCATGATGAATTTAACTTCAGAAGGATGTTTGCAGTATAACAAAGAAGTAATGATGGCATTTAAGCCAACTGATTTTCCTTGTCCGGTAGCACCTGCCATGAGGATATGAGGAAGCTTTGCCAGGTCAACGATATAAGGTTCATTCTGGATTGTCTTTCCAATGCCAAACGGAAGATCATATTTTGATGAAGTGAACTTTTCAGAACCGAGGATCGATTTAATAGGAACCGTTTCAGGTTTGAGGTTGGGTACTTCAATTCCAATAGTGCCTTTTCCGGGTATAGGGGCTATAATTCGAATACCCATTGCAGCTAAACTCAGTGCTATATCATCTTCCAGGTTGCGGATCTTTGATATCCTGACGCCTTTTGCAGGTATAATTTCATATAGAGTAACGGTTGGCCCGATGGTAGCTTTAATTTTATCTATAACAATTCCATAATTACCTAAAGTCTCAACTATCCTGTCCTTGTTTGCTTCAAGTTCTTCTTTCTGGGCAGCAAAAGAGATGCTTGGAGGAGTATAATCATCAAGTAAGTCAAGGGTGGGTTTTCGGTAATCAGGCAGTTCTAAAGTCGGATCGTATTCAGTATCAATAGTATAATGTTTAACCCCTTCATCTTCCTCACCGGTTTCTTCAGTCGATTCATTATTTTCAGGAAGCGTATTATCTTCAATTGTAAACTCAATTTCAGTATTCTGGTTTTCTGTAAGTATTGAATCCTCAATAATTTCATTCTGATTTACAGCTGTAAAATCAACTTGTTCTTCATGCTCATCTTTGACCGCAAATTCAACAGTATTGTACCTGTCCTCAGGGATTCCGTTGCTTAGCCTGATATTATGCTGTCTTTCGATTTCTGCAGCAATTAGTAGTTCGTCATTATTATCGCCATCAACTCCATCTTCGTCTGGTTTAGGTGGTTTAGGTATAGCAAGGGGCATATTGAAAGCAAATACAAGAAAAGATACCAGCGTAAAAAAAAGCAGGATCATTGTGCCGGTTTTTCCAAGAAGGCCTTCCAGCCAGTATGCACTCTGATAACCTGTCACACCACCAAGGATAGCAAGCGCACTATTACGGAAGATGAATCCAAGTGCAACTGTAAACCAAATTATACCAGCCAGCGAATTAATTATAGTTTTCCACAAAGGCAGAATTGTGACCCTGAGGGATAACTTAATTCCTGCAACGAACAGTATCAGAATGAAAAAGTATGAAGCAATACCGAAACCTTTTTTTATAAAAAGTATTGAAATTGCGGCACCTAAACGGCCAGCCCAATTATCAGCCTCAATTGAATCATCGAAAAGGATTTCGTTAAATGAGAAATGAGAAAAGATATCATCAGCATCCCATTTGAAGTATAGGAACAAGTAAGATGAAAAGGCAAAGAGCAAGTAAATTGACAGCAGAATAAAAAATACCCCTGCTATTTTGCCTATTCTTCCATCAGTCATCCAGGCGGGAAGTTTCGTCTTGCCTTTTTTTTGTTTCTGAGGCTTTTCTTCAGGGTCCTTATTAGGCCTGTTTTTCTTTAGAGTATTACCCTTAGCTGCCATAAGGAGTTTTAGTTATTACATTCCTCCGCCGAACATCTTGCGAAGTTCCTCAGGTGTGGTCACTTTATAATCAGAAGGAATTTCAAATTCTCTGTCTTTTACTTTTCCCGGTTCAATCTTAGTTGCAGTTAACAACATGCTCATTCCCTGCATTTTGTATTTAAATTCAAGAGGAATGCCGGTTAAATTGCGGTACTCATTGTCAAAAAAGATCTTATTGTTGCCTAATTCATCGCTGTAGTAGATACTTATAGGTGATGCTTTAGATTTTTCATCTCCAAAATGAATGTTGGCTTTTTTACACATGTATCCGGCAATTTCCTTAGTTTCACCAGCGGGTTCTACAATAGGTTCTTTACCTAAAGGACGATCGCCATCTTTATTTGGCTTAATGGCTACTTTTTGACCATTGATCGTAAGCAAGATGGAAGTTGATTTAGCGTCTGAATCCATTAGCAGGGTTTGATCCATTCCTGCCATGCTCATCTCAGCTTTTGACTTATTTCCACTTAGGGTCAAAACCATAAATTGAGGCATCGCACTCAATTGTGAAGCATCAAGATTTGATTCAGGATAAGAAATCTGATATGTAATTTTCCCTTTGAAAGCATTACCCTTTGTTTGAGCATTTGCAGCCATACTGAAAATTACAGCAACTACAAGGAGTACGGTTGTTTTAATTAGTTTCATGAGTATGATCATTTGTGAGTTTTAGACTTCTTTTATTTCGATTTTATCAATTACATCACCTTTCCTTATCTGGTCAATTACATCCAGTCCTTCGAAAACCTTACCAAAACAAGTGTGGTTCCTGTCAAGGTGCTGTGTATTGGTGCGGTTATGGCAAATAAAAAATTGTGAGCCTCCGGTGTCCCTTCCGGCATGAGCCATTGACAGAACGCCCCTGTCATGATACTGGTTATTTCCTTTTAATTCACATTTAATAGTATATCCCGGTCCTCCGGTACCTGTTCCAAGAGGGCAGCCTCCCTGAATTACAAAATCAGGGATTACCCTATGGAAGGTCAATCCGTCATAGAAACCGCTCTTTGATAATTTTACAAAATTAGCGACTGTGTTAGGCGCATCTTCTTCATAGAACTTAACTTTCATCAGTCCTTTAGTGGTATGTATTTCAGCTATTTGCATTTTTTGAATTTTAATGTATTGTTCTCATCATTTTGTTAAACCTGATCTTTCCCTGGAAAAGTGATTTTGTATTATCCAATGACAGCCAGACAAAGATAGCTTTCCCAACAATGTGGTCAGCAGGCACAAATCCCCAGAATCTTGAATCTGCTGAATTATGCCTGTTGTCACCCATCATCCAGAAGTAGTCCATCCTGAATGTATATTGTGTGGCTGGTTTGTCATTAATAAAGATCTGGTCACCCCTGATATCAAGTTTATTTAATTCATAGGCTTTAATAATCCTTTCATAAAGGACAATATTTTTCTTATTCAACTCGATTGTCTGACCTTTCTTAGGTATTACAATTGGACCGTAATTGTCGACATTCCAGGGGTATGCAGAATCGAAAGGAAAAATATAAAATTGCCAGAATCCTTTAGGTTGGATAATCTTTTTGACTTCTTTAACATTGACAAAACCTTTAATTTTTTCAGCAGCTTCCCTGGTAAGGGTTATTTCATATTCATCCTGTTGTGCCATTGCTATTTTGTCGGTTATGCCCAAACGCTCAAGTACTTTTGGGTTTAACCGTGAACCATCGGTTTTTACGAGATATTTGAATTGAGCCTGTTCGGGCAGTTCAGATGCTTTACCATTAATATATACCACTTGATTTATAATTTCAAGTGTATCGCCGGGTATGCCAATACATCTCTTGATATAATTCTCTCTTTTATCAACAGGCCGGGCTATAATATCTCCGAAATTGATTTTATCATTCCATACGCGCTGTCTTCCGTAATCCCTCACAAGGCTGTAATAACTCACATTGCTTTGAAGTTTCAGTGCCACCGTATCGCCATCGGGGTAATTGAAAACAACCACATCATTATTCTTGATACTTGTAATTCCCGGGAACCTGTAATAAGGCAGTTTTATCCATTCAAGGTATGATTTTGTGTCTTTCGTAAGTGGCAAAGTATGATGAACAAACGGGAATGCGAGTGGAGTATTTGGAATTTTGGGGCCATAACTAAGCTTACTAACAAACAGGAAGTCACCAACCAGTAAGGATTTTTCCATTGAAGGAGTTGGAATAGTATAGGCCTCAACCATAAACATTCTTATGATAGTGGCAGCGATCACAGCGAAAATAATAGCATCAACCCACTCCCTTGATGCAGTTTTTTTATGAGGTTTCCTGTTAGCAGGTTCTATGTATTCATTTTTTTTGTTAATGCTTAACCAGGGGAGGTAGATATAAGGAAATAAAACAGCTAAAGCCTGATCGCCCAGTGAGAATTTATTATAACATTTTAATGTTTCAACAATCATTAGCATCACCATGAATGCGTTGATGAAAGGAACTAACAAGAAAATATACCACCAGAGAGGCTTCCTGATTATCCTCAGCCAGAGGTAATAATTCAGAAAGGGTACAACGGACTTCCATCCCTGGATACCAGCGGTTTCAAATGTCTTCCAGAGGAAAACAGGAAAAAAAAGAAAGAGGATAATGAGGGTAATTGAAACTGACATCTTATGTTGTTATAAAATACGTTCTAAAGTATCTGATGCAAATGTAGTTTAAAATCTTTTCAATCTATTGACAGCAAGTCCTTCATGCCAAATACACCCTTTTTCCCTAAAACCCATTCGGCTGCAATAACTGCTCCGAGTGCCAATCCCTTCCTGCTATGAGCTGTATGTTTTATCTCTATTTCATCGACTTCAGATTGCCAGTTAACTATGTGAGTTCCCGGTATCTCGCCAATCCTTTCGCTGCTAATTTTAAGTCCGCTGTCGTTATCATGAGACGTCCATCGGGAATATTGGTTACTCTCCGAAATAATATCTTCCGCAAGGGTAATTGCTGTTCCGCTGGGGGCATCCTTCTTATGAATATGATGAATTTCATGAATATGGGCCGAATATTCTTTATTATTCTTCAAAAATGAAGCCAACTTTTTATTCAGGCTGAAAAAGATATTTGCACCAATACTAAAATTTGATGCGTAAAAGAAAGTTCTTCCCTCGCTCCTGGCTATTTCCTTTATTTCATTTAATCTGGAATTCCAGCCGGTAGTGCCTGACACAAAGGCAATGCGTTTATTAAATGCGATCTGTGCAATTACAGGAGCCGCTTCAGCAGTGGTAAAATCGATTATTACATCACAATCAGGCACACTATCCCAGCTTTGCCCTAAATCAATTTTGGCAACAATTTCATGGCCTCTTGAAAGCGCAATATTTTCAATTTCATGACCCATACGGCCATATCCAGAGATAATTACCTTCACAATATTTTGTCTTAGAATTTCATACAAAGCCGAACACCCGGTGACCCGACCAAATGACCGGGTTGTTCAATATAAACCGGTTTAATGTTCAGGCTCAGGTCTTCCGAGATATCGTAATCAAAAAAATGAGCGTCAACCGTTGCGTCAACTATATTGAGAATATACCAGGCAGCGGTTAGGATGACTGATAATTCCAATCGCCGGCGGTAAAACTCTCTGCCGCGTAGAAGGTCATCAGCCCCATATTTGTTGAAGTATTTATTACCGGTGAGGGTAGTATCATTCCTGACCTTATACCGGTAGGCTTCGGTGAATTCCTTCATTTCCTTATTATTGATATGGATATTGTATCCAAGTACACCGAAACCTGCATAAATAACTGGGATCTTCCAATATTTGCGATTATATGCTTGTCCTAAACCGGGCAATGCCATTGAATACAACGAAGCTTTCCTGGCTGAATGCTTTTCTTTTATTACCGTATCATTAATTACCGTATCAGTAACATTAGTAACAGCGGGAATTGTATCCTGTGATCTTGACTGTAAGGGAAATAGGACAGAAATAATAGTCAGTGCGAGCAGCACTAATAATGAATTAGAAAAGAAGGACCTATTATGCTTCATTTCAGAACTCAGGAGCATCCAAATTTTTAAGCAAGCGCTCCAATTCTTTCGTTGATTGAAAACTTATAACGATGCTTCCTTTACCTTTATTATTTAAATGGACACTGGTCTTAACTTTGTATTTATCATCAATATTTTTGCTCATCAGCTCAATTTCTTTTGGAATTTCAGCCTTAACTGCGGGGTGTTTTAAAGGTGCGGGCTTATTATGATTCCTGACTTTATCCTCAGCTTCCCTGACTGATAGATCATTTTTTATGATCTCTTCCATTAGTGAAACCTGAAATGTTTCTTCATCAATGCCCAGCAGGGTTCTTGCATGACCCATCGAAATCCTGTTATCACGGATTGCTGCCTGTATTATTGCTGGTAATTTCAATAATCTAAGGTAGTTGGTGATTGTGCTCCTGTTTTTACCAACCCGTTGGCTTAGTTCCTCTTGTGTTAACTCACATTCCTCGATGAGTCGCTGGTAACTAATAGAAATTTCCAGTGCATTAAGGTTTTCACGCTGAATATTTTCCACCAGGGCCATTTCCAGAACCTGAACATCATTAGCGATCCTGATGTAACATGGGACATCAGTTAAACCGGCTAACTGTGATGCCCTCAACCTTCTCTCGCCCGAGATGAGTTGATACCTGTCATATCCCATTTTCCTGACCGTGAGGGGTTGAATGATCCCTTGTTCTCGGATTGAATTCGCAAGCTCATTCAGGGCTTCTTCTTCAAAGTCAACCCTTGGCTGAAAAGGATTGGTTTCAATATTGGCTATAGATATCGATGCAACAGCGCCGGCAACAAAATTTCCTGATATATCTTTTGATGTAATATCAGTTTCCGGGCTTTCAAGTATAGCGCTAAGTCCCCGGCCAAGAGCTTTCTTTTTAGAATTCATCGTCAATATTAATTTGTTTATCAGATGATTTTATTCGGGTCAGTTCATTTTTTTGGAGAATTTCCCTTGCCAGGTTCAGATAATTTATGGCTCCGCTTGAATTAACATCATGCATAATTATCGTTTCACCAAAACTGGGTGCTTCGCCTAACTTCGTATTTCTGTTAATAAGGGTTTCAAATACCATATTTTGGAAATGTGCTTTAACCTCATCGACAACCTGGTTTGATAAGCGTAACCGTGAATCATACATGGTGAGCAGAATACCCTCGATATCCAATGAAGGGTTCAACCTTGACTGAACAATTTTTATGGTATTAAGAAGCTTACCAAGGCCTTCCAGGGCGAAATACTCGCACTGTACCGGTACAATAACAGAATCAGCTGCAACAAGGGCATTCACGGTGATCAAACCTAATGAAGGGCTGCAGTCGATAATAACGAAATCATAATCTTGCTTAATCTTATTAATTACCCGTCTCATCAATTTTTCCCGGTTAGGCTGGTTGATGATTTCAATTTCTGCGCCAACCAGATCAATATGAGCAGGCAACAAATCGAGGTTAGGAGTTGATGTATTGAGTATGATATTCCCCGGTTCAACTTCATCCATTAAGCATTCATAAATGCTAGTTTTGATATTTTTAGGATCAAACCCTACACCTGAGGTGCTGTTGGCCTGAGGATCCGCATCTATAATCAGTGACCTGTATTCGAGGACTGCAAATGCAGCAGCCAGGTTAATCGCTGTTGTGGTTTTTCCTACGCCTCCTTTTTGATTGGCAATCGCTATTACTTTCCCCATTCTGGAACCATGTATTATGGTTAAAATTCTCTAACGTTTGAAGCACAAAAATACAATTTATTTAACGCATTCAACTCAAGCATTGTGCAAAGTTGTTAACATGGAAAATGCTTAATTGTAACATAATCAGAATAATTTTTAAAGAAAATTAACCTTTGCGCAAAAGACAGTTCAACATATTAATTTATCCGGGTGTTGGTCTGTAATAATAGTGAATGTTGTACATTTGTGCCCTTGTTAAAACCAGTTCATTTACATAATCTATGCTAAGCAGAAGGCATTTTAGAATCAAGGTAATGCAGTCGCTTTATGCTTACTACCAAACAGAAGAGACATCTGTTATGGCAGGGGAAAAGAAGTTACTTGCCAATATTGAAAGCATTTACGATCTCTACATTTATCTGCTCTCTGCACTTATCGAAACTGTCGATGTGGCCAGGAACATAATGGAGGAGGCACGCCAGAAGTTTCTTCCAACAGAAGACGAAATCAATCCCAATACAAAATTTATAGATAATCATTTTGTCGAACAGCTTCGGAATAACAGAGACCTTCAGAGAAATATTAACCGCCTAAAAATCAATTGGGCTGATGAAAAGGAGGTCTTCAGGAAAACATTTATCAATTTCAGGGAATCGCATGGCTTTAAAGAATATATGAACCTCAACTCTTCAAACTATAAAGAAGATAAGGAGATCATTGTTCTGCTTTTAACCAATTTCCTTTTAGCAAGTGATCCATTTATCAGTCTGTTTGAAGAAAAGAATATTTATTGGGCTGATGACCTGGATACAGCTGCAATGATGGTTCTTAAAACTGTTAAGAAATGGAACAGGGCCTCAGATGAATTCCAAACACTGCCGCCTCTTTTTGTATCTCCCGATGAAGAAGGAGATAACTTGATAGATGACTTTGTACTCAAGCTTTTCCGTAAAGTCATTGTTAATAGCAAAGAATATTCTGAACTTATTACCACTTATGCTGATAATTGGGAGTTTGAACGTATTGCAGTATTGGATGTGATTCTAATAAAAATGGCATTATGTGAATTCACCGAATTCACATCAATTCCGGTTAAAGTTACTATCAATGAATATATTGAAATATCAAAAGAATACAGTACTCCCAAAAGCAGACAATTTATTAACGGATTGCTTGATAAAATGTCAATTGATCTTAAGAAGGAAGGCAAGATTAATAAGATGGGACGGGGGCTTATTGAATAAAAGGCCAAAGGCTATTGGCTAAAGGAGAAAGACAAAAGTTTTCCCGATTGTGATAAAAGAGAATAAGTAGAGTAATGGTTTAATATAAAAGATTGGCTGGATGAATCATTACAGTATCATAAATTATGAAAGCAGATACTTTGATAAGCTGAATAGTTTCTGGCAGGATACAGGTTTGGGTGGAAGCCATAGGGGCGATACAGCCCAAACTATCATAGATACCGTAAGTGCTGGTGGTCACATGCTGTTAATGATCGATAATAATGATGAAATTATTGGCTCTTCATGGCTTACAAACGATAAAAGAAGAACATATCTTCATCATTTTGGAATCAGGGCTGACTGCCGACGGCAAGGTTTGGCACGGATACTGCTTGAAAAAAGCCTTGAACTGGCGCGCCATGACGGGTTCCAAATAAAGCTTGAAGTGCACAGGGATAATGAAGCAGCTTTAGCACTTTATAATAAGTATGGCTTTGGAGAACTTGGTAAATATGAAGTTCTCATAATGAGGGATATTAATTCCATATCTTAGATCTGAAAAGTTTATCTTTGCACTTTATATACTAAATTAAATGAAAAGACTAACTCATTTCTCATTCATTCTGGTTTTTCTTTTAACCTTCACTTTTTCTTCATGCAATCAAACTAATAGAGAAAAAGAGGGATTGCCCTCTGATATAGTAAAAAATCCAAACTCGGCATCAGGAAATATTGAGAATGACCTGCCCGTTTTAGAGTTTGAAAAAGATTTTTATGACTTTGGAAAGATAATCCAGGGTGAAAAAGTTTCCTATAGCTTCAAATTTGAGAACAAAGGGAAATCTGATCTCATTATTTCAAAAGTCACTACCTCATGTGGATGCACAGTTGGTGATTATCCAAGGACACCGATAAAGCCGGGAGCATCAGGAAATGTAGAAGTGAAATTTGACAGTGAAAACAGACGCGGATTCCAGAATAAAACAATAACTGTGCTGAGTAATGCGCAGCCAAGTACCAACCTGTTAAGAATAAAAGCTCAGGTTGTTTTGCCCGAAGAAATCAATTAATCAATTATAAAATAAATTTAAAACAATGCTGACAAACATCCTATTAATGTCACAACCCCAGGGAGGTTCAGGTGGTGGTTACAGTTCACTGATTTTTCTTGCCCTTATTATGGTTGTATTCTACTTCTTCTTTATCAGACCTCAGGCTAAGAAAGCAAAGGATCTCCGTAAATACCGCGAATCTTTGAAGAAGGGCGATAAAATTATTACCATCGGTGGTCTGCACGGTAAAATTGTTGAAGTACAGGAAAGTACTTTTACTATAGAAGTTGAAGATGGTTCAAGAATGCGCTTTGAGAAATCAGCAATTGCACAAGGCGTTGAAGATCAGATAACTCAGAATAAGTAAGGGAAAGATTTTGAATGAATGAACAGATCCTCAGGTCTATTAAGGAGAATATTTGTTCCGAGTACTAAAAATTACAGAAGTAGATTTTCAGTTTTCCTGATCTGCGTGACTATTTCATTCTTTATGTGGGGCTTGATAAAACTCTCAAGGGTTTATGAAGCCCCTTTAAAATTTCGCATAAATTATACCAATTTACCTGCTGACAAAGTACTTGTTAACGCTCATGACACCTTGCTCACGTTGTTTGTAAGGGCTAGAGGGCTTGAATTGTATTCAAAAATGCTAAATCCCTCAAAAAATGTTATTGATATTGACCTTTCAGGTTTGAAATTATACAGCGAAGGAAAAAATTATCATGGATTTATAAGGACAAGCAGGTTTATTAAAGATATTTCTTCACAATTACCGCAGGAAAACAGTGTTGTCGGGGTTGAACCCGATACACTTAGATTCATTTTTGAACCCGAGTACCACAGGAAAATTCCGGTGAAAGCCAACCTTCAGCTCTCTTTTTCTCCCCAGCACCAATTGTATGATAGTATACTCCTGCAGCCCGATTCTGTTACAATTTTTGGGATCAATTCTGTGATTGACACAATTTATAGTATCAGCACAGAGCGAAAGGAGCTCAAAGATCTGAAAGAAAGCAGACTCCTGATGCTGAAACTTGAGCAGCCTGCAACTGTGCCACAAGTGAAACTCTCGACTGATACGGTTACTGCTAAAATCACTGTTGAGCGCTTTACCGAGGCAAAAGTGGAAGTAACAGTCGGTTCAGGTATAAATGGAAAAGTTAATTACAGAACCTTTCCCGAAAAAGTAACACTAACCTGTCGTGTGGCAATGCGTGAATACGACAGGCTTGATGCTTCACTTTTTGCCGTTTCAATTGACTATATAGAAGCAACAGCATCGGGAAGTAAGCTTGCTGAAGTAAAAGTTGTAAGGCAACCTGCATTTGCAAAGGTAATTAGTATTGAACCGCCAAAAGTAGAGTTCCTGATTTTAAAATAACTGATTGCTTTCATAAGCTATTCATGAATATTATTCAAAAGGAGAGATAATTTCCTTTTTTTTATTTTTTCTCGTTAAAACAAAACAGCCACTAAGATTGTCATTTTCTAAAAGTAAATGAAATGAGCAATCGATTAAAATTCAGTGGAAACGCATTTGAAAATAAAGGTCGTTTTCTTAGAGCCCTAATGGAATGGTATCTCATGAAACCCGAACTTCTCAGAAAGAAACGCCAGCAATTTTTGAACAGTTAGACATAAGATCGCAAGATTCCATACAACCTTCCGTCCTTTAACTCTGACATACATAGCCGGCTATTACGTATATGGGAATATTTCCTTAATTTTACTATAAAGAAATCCATTATGTTGAAAGTCGGGCTTACCGGAAGTATTGGAAGCGGTAAATCAACTATTGCCAAAGTATTTTCACTTCTTGGAGTGCCGGTTTATCTATCTGATCTTGAAGCGAAAAAAATAATGCAGGACGCTGCCCTGGTTGACCAGATTGTTGAAAGATTTGGAGATATAATTCTAACCGAAAATAAAATTGACAGGAAAAAACTTGCCTCTCATGTCTTTAACGATGGGGATGCATTAAAGTGGCTTAACTCAGTCATCCACCCAAAAGTCAGATGGCATTTCCTGAGGTGGGTAGATAACCATTCTCATTTTCCATATATAATCCAGGAATCTGCAATAATGCTTGAAACTGGTTTCAGCTCCTATTTCGATAAAATTCTTGTAGTTACATGCCCCCTTGAACAAAGGATCAACAGGGTACTTAACCGCGATAAAATGACAAGAAAGGAACTCTTTGACAGGATGAAACATCAGTGGCCGGAAGAGAAAAAAGTAGAAAAATCCGATTTTGTAATTGTAAACGATGATTTTTCTCTTGCATTACCTCAGATTGTTAAGTTACATGAAAATTTCATAAGTTTGTCGCTGAATATGAAATCTAAAGTAGCTAGTAAAAAGTAAGCAATGAATAATATGAGTTTAGGTGTTGGTTCAAGGGTACAGCATCCTCAATTTGGTAAAGGAGTTGTCGTTCAGGTACGTAGTGATGCCTGGGAGATTACATTTATTGAAAGCGGAACAAAAATTATTAATAGAAATTTTGAAGACCTCAAAGTAATTGAAGCAGTTGAGAGTCCTGACGAATTAATGACCTATGAGAAAATAGAGAAAAGCCTGATAAGGGTTCTCAGGAAATTTACCGATCTTCAGGAAACTGTACCAATGGGGTCCAGATGGACAGGCGGTAAAGTCGTTCTCTACCCGGGTGATCCATCACTCAAAGAAAAAGAAATTCCCATAGAGGCATTTTTCCATAAAATAGTAATGGTACGAGACCGTTTGCGCGTGCTCGAGCAAAGAGTCAATTCAAGCGCTCTTTCAGACGAAGATAAGTTTAACATTCAGCAATACATTACCCGTATTTATGGAAGTCTTACCACATTTAACGTCCTCTTTAAAGAAAAAAACGACTATTTCATTGGCGATAAGAGCGAAAAGTAATTATTATTTGTTATTGAGTCCTAAATTTTAGAAATTTCTCCATGCTATTTGATATTGAATTAATCAGTAAGGTATATAATGAACTGCCTGTTAAAATCGAAGCAACCAGAAGGCAGTTGGGTCGTGCACTAACATTAAGTGAAAAAATTTTATACAGCCATCTCTTCGATGATCAGCCGCTGATGAATTTTAAGAGAGGAAGCTCTTATGTAAATTTTGCTCCTGATAGGGTAGCTATGCAGGATGCAACAGCGCAAATGGCTTTGTTGCAATTTATGAATGCAGGACGGCTCAAAACTGCAGTACCAACCACGGTTCATTGTGATCATCTCATTCTGGCAGAATCAGGAGCAGAGTCAGATCTTAATATTGCATTAATGCAAAATAAGGAAGTATTTGATTTCCTTCAGTCAGTATCAAACAAATACGGAATTGGTTTCTGGAGACCTGGTGCCGGAATCATTCACCAGGTGCTTCTTGAAAATTATGCATTTCCCGGTGGAATGATGATAGGAACCGATTCGCACACAGTGAATGCGGGTGGCTTAGGAATGATAGCTATTGGAGTAGGTGGCGCCGATGCTGTCGATGTTATGGCAGGTATGGCATGGGAACTTAATATGCCGAAATTAATTGGTGTGAAGTTAACCGGAAGCCTCAATGGTTGGACTGCTGCTAAAGATGTCATACTTAAAGTTGCAGGAATCCTTACAGTTAAAGGAGGAACCGGGGCTATTATTGAGTATTTTGGTGATGGTGCGGATAGTTTATCAGCTACAGGAAAGGCCACAATTTGCAATATGGGTGCTGAAATAGGTGCGACCACTTCAGTATTTGGTTACGATGAAAAGATGGGCAATTACCTTAGGGCAACCGGAAGGGCCGATGTTGCCATTCTTGCAGATAAAGTTGCTGAACATCTGCGATCAGACAAGGAGGTTTATGAAAATCCCGGGGCATACTATGATCAGTTAATTGAAATAAACCTTACAGAACTGGAGCCATATATCAATGGTCCTTACACTCCCGATGCCGCTTATCCTATATCTGAATTTGTCAGGATAGTGAAAGAAAAGGAATACCCCACAAAGTTGGAAGTTGGTCTTATAGGATCATGCACAAATTCATCTTATGAAGACCTTACCAGGGCTGCTTCAGTGGCACGGCAAGCAAAAGAAAAAGAATTAAAAGTTCAGTCCGAATTTATTGTAACACCAGGATCTGAATTAATCAGGTACACCACCCAAAGGGATGGATTACTTGATAATTTTAAAGATATCGGCGGTGTGGTCATGGCTAATGCTTGCGGACCATGTATAGGCCAATGGAAAAGACACACAGATGATCCAAACCGTAAAAACTCCATACTTACCTCATTTAACAGGAATTTTGCTAAACGAAATGACGGGAATCCAAATACACACGGTTTTGTGGCATCTCCTGAAATTGTAACTGCACTCACAATAGCTGGTGACCTTACTTTTAATCCGATTACTGATAAATTGCAAAATGCTAAAGGTGAGTGGGTGAGCCTTAACTTGCCTGAAGGCCTCGAGTTACCTGAATCGGGCTTTGAAGTAAAGGACGCAGGTTATCTGGCCCCATTACCGGAAGGGAATGATGCACCGATCATTGTAAAAGAAGATTCCGAAAGATTACAGTTGCTCGCTCCATTTGATCCATGGGATGGAATTGATCTAATGGGAATGCGTTTGCTTATCAAAGCAAAAGGTAAATGCACAACTGACCACATCTCAATGGCTGGCCCATGGCTTAGGTTTCGCGGTCATCTTGACAATATTTCAAACAACCTCCTGATTGGAGCAGTAAATTCATTTAACAACCAGACCAACCTCGTCAAAAATCAACAAACCGGCACGTACGATACTGTTCCAAATGTTGCACGCGCTTATAAGGCAAAGGGCATAAACTCAATAGTGGTAGGAGATGAAAATTATGGTGAAGGTTCCTCACGTGAACATGCTGCTATGGAGCCACGATTCCTTGGCGTAAAAGCGGTTCTGGTTAAATCATTCGCCCGTATCCATGAAACTAACCTTAAAAAACAGGGAATGCTTGCGCTGACTTTTGCTGATAAGGCCGATTATGATAAAATCCGGGAAGATGACCTGGTCTCGATTCATGGTTTAGACGAGTTCTCTCCGGGTAAACAGCTTACAATTGACCTAGACCACGCCGATGGTTCACACGATAGTTTCAAGGTAAATCATTCATACAATGAGCCGCAAATAGAGTGGTTTAAAGCAGGTAGCGCATTAAATCTTATCAGGAGAGAAATGACGGGCGCTTTATAGTTCTGGATTTTCACAGTAATATTTTTCTAATTTCACCTTTTTGGTCGCGATCTGTGCAATATATTACAATTGCATGCGTTTGTCAGGAAAACAAAAAGGAATAGTACTTTTGTATCCAAACAATAATTAAGTCCGGCCAACGTGAAATCTTTACTCAAAGCAATTCTACTTCTGCTAATTTCATTTTCAGTCACTGAAACCTACTCACAAACCGGCGGCACTAAAGCCTTCACTTTTTTAAACCTGCCAAACTCGGCACGAGTGGCTGCACTGGGATATAACTTCGTTGCAATCGATGAAGCTGACCTGAGTATTGGACTTAATAATCCATCGCTTATTACCAGTGAGATGCATAATGATATATCGTTGAACTTTGTTGATAATTACGCCGATATTAATTATGGTTTTGTTAGCTACTCAAGGACATTCGAAAAAATTGGCAGTTTTGCTGCTACAGTGCAATATATTGATTATGGAAAATTCGTCAGGCGTGATGAGACAGGGCAGGAAACAGGAGAGTTTTCAGGTAATGAATTTGCCCCTGTAATAGGGTGGGGCAGAAGGCTGGACTCTTCTTTTAGTATCGGAGCCAATCTTAAAGCAGTCTATTCAACATTTGAAACTTTTAATTCTTTTGGACTTGCCGTTGATGTTGCCGGTTCTTACCATGTTATGGAAAGAGGTTTTGTCATGTCATTGATCGCACGTAATATAGGCACCCAGTTAACACAATTCACTCCGGGTAAAACAGAGCCGATGCCTCTTGAAATACAGTTTGGCTTATCAAAGAAACTCGAGCATATGCCGTTCAGGTATTCCATATTACTTACCAACCTTCAGAAGTGGGATCTTACCTATACTGATCCTGCGGATGATAATATAGATCCTTTTACCGGAGAGGTTGAGAAAAAGTCAGATGCTGCAAAAATCGCAGATCAGGCTTTGCGTCATATTGTAATTGGCGGTGAACTTATCCCTTCAAAGAACTTCAGCGTAAGGGTTGGCTATAACTACCAACGCCGTCAGGAAATGAAGCTTGAAAGCAAAAAAGCCACCGTGGGATTCTCATGGGGATTCGGCTTCAGGGTCTCGAGATTTAACATCAGTTATGCTCGATCAGCCTACCATATTTCAGGATCACCAAACATTTTCAGTTTAGGAATCAGCCTCTAATGTAGTTCAAAGCTTCCGCGTTCAATATAGTTTAAAGCTTTTTTGCTATTTTTGTAAAAAAGCCAGCCTCCAATGATTACTGTTACTATTGATCCTTTTGCCGGTTTCTGTCCGGGTGTGACAAAGGCAATCACAACAGCTGATCACTTGCTTGAGGGGTACCCTTCTGTTTACAGTTTCGGCGAATTGGTTCACTGCCCGGAAGAAACTGACAGGCTTGAATCACAGGGGCTTAAGATAATGACAAGCGAGGAAATTGATAAAGTCAGTAATTCGGTGATCCTAATAAGAGCACATGGTATTACCCCACGTACCCAATTTCGGCTTGAAATTTCTGATAATACCGTTGTCGATGCAACTTGTTCAATTGTCCATCGTTTGCAACAGAAAGTAAAGACCTGTAGCCATGAAATGAAGGAAGTTGGCGGGCAGGTGATAATATTCGGTAAAAGGAAACATCCGGAAGTGGAGGGGTTACTGGGTTACTCAGATGGTAAGGCCATAGTAGTTGAAAAAGCTGACGATCTTACAGGGATTGACTTTAACAGACCTATGTCAGTCTTTGCCCAAACTACTTCCAATGTAAGTGATTATGACGCTTTTATTTTAAATATCACTGCAAAGCTGGATGAACTTGGAGTTAATAAAGAATCTTTTCAGATCTATAACACAATTTGTGGGAGCATAAAAGTCAGGGTTCCAAGGCTTAAGCAATTTGCCAAGGAAAATGATGTGGTTATAATGGTATCAGGTGCGCAAAGCTCTAACGGAATATATCTAACATCTATTTTGAACAAAGAAAATGTGCGAACCTACAAAATTTCAAGTGAAGCTGAATTAGAAAAGCAATGGTTTACAGATGCAGCAAAGATCGGAATTACAGGTGCCGCATCGACCCCGGTATGGTTACTGGAAAAGGTTGCAACTGCCATTGAAAACATGGTTAATCAGTAACACACTCAAACCATGTACCTCAAAAGCCTTCAGTTATACAACTTTAAAAACTATTCCGAGAATAACTTTGATTTTTCCGAGAACATCAATTGTTTTATCGGTGACAATGGTGCCGGGAAAACAAATATTCTGGATGCTATTTATTACCTGTCATTTACAAAAAGCTATTTCAACCTCCTTGATAACCAGAATATAAAACATGGAGAAGATTTCTTCGCCATTCACGGAAAATTTGTCAGAAACAACCATCCTGATGAAGTAAGCTGCATCCAGCGGAAGAACATGAAAAAGCAATTTAGGATTAATGGGAAGGATTATGAAAGGATGGTTGAACATATTGGTGAATTCCCTTTAGTTCTGGTTTCTCCATACGACAGGGATCTTATAAATGAAGGCAGCGATATCCGCAGGAAGTACATCGACAGCGTGATTTCACAATTTGACAAACACTATCTGAATGACCTTGTAATATACAATAAGGCACTCTTCCAGCGTAATGCACTTCTGCGCCACTTCAGTGAGAAACATTACTTCGATAAAGCATCCATTGAAATCTACGATAAGCAGATGGAAGCTCCTGCCGGAAGGATTTATGAAAAGAGAGTTGAATTCCTTAATGGATTTATACCTGTTTTCAGGAATTATTTCGAATTCATTAGCAATCGAAAGGAAATAGTTGACATCATCTATCTTTCGGGTCTTGCCGATAACACACTGGGTGAAATACTTACTTTGAATTCAGAAAGGGATCTCACAATGAAGTATACAACAGGCGGTATCCATAAAGATGACCTTGATTTTCTGATCGGTGACCTGCCTGTTAAAAAGTTCGGCTCCCAAGGACAGCAGAAGTCATTTTTAATAGCCCTGAAACTTGCCCAGTTTGAATATACAAAAAGCACCAGGGGATTTAAACCAATACTTCTTTTAGATGATATCTTTGATAAACTCGACTATAAACGAGTATCACAAATTATTGAAATGGTGGGAGATCATAATTTTGGGCAGGTATTTATCACCGATACACAGCCCGAACGCATTGATATGCTCTTTAGCGGTTCCATCCAGGACCATCTGATTTTCAATGTAACAGAAGGTAAAGCAACATTGCAATGACCGACAATGACCAGTCAATAAAGGAAGCTCTCGAGGAATGGATGAAACGGTACCGTCATCGTGAGCAATTCTTAAATGGCAAAGCAATTGCTGCATGGGATGGCATTGTGGGACCAATAATCTCAAAGGAAACCGAAAACCTCTTCATCAGTAAAAAAGTACTTTTCGTTAAACTACGCTCTGAAGCCTTGAAGCATGAACTGGAATATGCCAAAAGAAAACTCGTAAAATCAATTAATAAAGAAGCAGGAGCGGAGGTGGTAACGGAAATTATTTTTACCTAAAAAGGCAAAAGGCAATCCCGAAACTTCGGGATTGCCTTTCGCCTTTTGCCTTTGATAGCTACCTCACATTACACAACAACATTTTCCTCTCCCCGATATAGCCTTCCAGTTTATCACCAATTGTAATCGGGCCTACGCCGGCAGGAGTGCCGGTAAATATCATGTCACCCATTTTCAGTGTAACAAAACGTGATACATATGAAATGATCCTGTCGATATTGAATATCATCTGTGAAGTGTTGCCTTCCTGCACTTTAACCTCATTTTTGAATAGGCTGAAGGTTATGTTGTTAATATCATCAAATTCTTCTACCGGTATAAATTCACTTACCGGTGCTGATGAATCAAACGCTTTAGCAATTTCCCATGGCAGTCCTTTTTGTTTTGCTTCCTGTTGCAGATCACGCGCTGTAAAATCTAATCCTAAGCCTATTCCACTATAATAAGTGTTGGCATGTTTGACACTGATATTTCGACCCACCTTATTAATGTAAAATACAATTTCAACCTCATAGTGGATTTCATTTGAGAAAGAGGGATAGAAAAAAGGAAGATTTCCCCTGACTAATGCTGATTCCGGTTTCATAAAGAATACAGGAGTAGCTGGTAGCGGATGGTTTAACTCTTTAGCATGTTCAACATAGTTCCTGCCGATGCAAATGATCTTCATACTGAAAAGATTATGTTTTTTAAAGCAAAATACGTTAAGAGCCAGGCATGAAAAAATAGAGGCCCTGAAATTAACGCAGTTACGAAATAGTTACCGAATTCTTATTGAACCCTCTCAATTTAATTGCTGTGATGACTTTTTTGGTATACAATGGAAAATCAGCTTTCATCATCCAGTCGTAGTACGAGGGCTCAATGCTAAAAACCTCTTCAACGGTCTTGCCTTTATACTTTCCGAAGTTAAAAACTTCCCGATCCTTCCCATTATATATAATATGTCCTGCAAGGTCAGCATTCCTGTTTTGGAATGAGAAATCATGCAGCGCTTTGACATCATTTATAACAGGCTTTGATGATGTTCCTTCCTGACTGGTGTATTCTGTATCCTGGTAACGATCAAGCTGGGCTTTCAGTATATCAAGGGTTGCCCGTGCATCTGCCTCAGCCGAATGAGCATTGACCAGTTCCTTTTTACAATAAAATTTGTAGGCAGCTTTAAGTGTACGTGGTTCCATCTTGTGAAAGATGTTCTGCACATCAACGAGCTTTCTTCCTTTAAATTCAAATGGAATACCTGACCGAAGGAATTCTTCAACAAGCATAGGTACATCAAATTTATTGGAATTATATCCTGCAAAATCGCAATTATTAAGGAATTCAGCTATTCGAGGCCCAATCTCAGTGAATGTAGGTTCATTTGCCACATCAGCATTGGAAATACCGTGGACGGCTGTTGCTTCAGGCGGAATAGGTATTACAGGATTTATCTTTTGAGTTAGGACCTGCTCTTTGCCATCAGGGTTTATTTTTATTATACTGATCTCAACGATCCTGTCAGTTCCAACATTTGTGCCTGTTGTCTCGAGGTCAAAGACAGCCAGCGGCTTTACCAGATTCAGCTCCATTATAAAAAAAACAGCATCAGAACTTTAGTGTTGCTGATGCTGCTAAATTATATAAAAAGCGTTTAAATTGTCCTGTTTATATCAAACTTCTCAAGTATCTGTTGCATTTTTTGCAGGAACTGTCCTCCTAATGCTCCATCAACTACTCGGTGGTCATAAGATAAGGAAAGAATTACCATATGCCTTATGGCAATAACATCACCTGTCTCAGTTTCAAGGACTACCGGCTTCTTTTTTATGACTCCAAGTCCAAGAATAGCAACCTGAGGCTGGTTGATGATGGGAGAACCTGTTATACTGCCGAATGTTCCAAGGTTAGTGATGGTAAACGTACCCCCCTGGATATCATCAGGGTCAAGTTTGTTGCGACGGGCCTTGTCAGCCAGGCTGTTCACATCCTTTGCCAATCCAATTATATTCTTTTGGTCTGCATTTTTAATAACCGGAACGATCAGATTGCCTGTAGGCAATGCTGCTGCTATTCCGATATTTACTTTCTTTCTAAGAATGACCTTATAACCGTCAACTGATGCATTTACACCGGGCAGTTCCTTAATTGCCTGAGCGGTAGCTTCTACAAATAGTGGTGTGAACGTCAGTTTTTCCTTTTCCCGTTTCAGGAACTCATCCTTTATTTTCTCACGCCATAAAACCATATTGGTGACATCAACCTCAATGTAAGAAGTAACATGGGGTGAAACATCTTTCGACATTACCATATGGTCAGCTATCAGTCGGCGCATACGGTCCATTTCAACGATTTCATCTCCTTCCGAGGCAGTGACCTGAGGAGCAGTTTTTTGGGCTGCAACAGACTTTGTTGGCTCACCGGCAGATGTTTTGGTCTCCCTGGCTGCAGGTGACTCTGAAAGCACTTTTTCCTCTTGCGGCTGTTTTTTCCTCTGTTCCAGATAAGAAAGAAGATCATTTTTTGTTATTCTGCCGTCTTTGCCTGTCCCGGTTACTTTATCCAGTTCCTTGATGGCAATCCCTTCAGTTTTTGCAATATTCTTCACAAGAGGAGAATAAAACCTGTCGGAATCTCCTCCTTCCTCTTCTTTTGATGTTGGCAGTTCCTGTGTTGCAGTATCTTGCCTTGATGAATCTTTTTCTGCTTTAACCGAAGGTTGCCTGTCAGGTTGCGTTACTGATTTTTGCGAACCCGCAACTTCTTCAGGGGTTGGCATTTCCTGCGTTTCACCATACGGTATTTGTTTTACTTCAGATGGTTTACTCTCAGCAGGTTTGCTATCAGGGGCTTTTGTCCCGGTTTCTTTATTTGCATGAGTACTACTTTCGGCTGTTTTACGTTCAGGGGCTGGAGTTCCGGTATCACCTGAGGCTTCAGTGTCAATAACCGCGATAACTTTGCCTACCTCAACTACATCGCCTTCTTTGTATTTGACTTCCAATAATTTGCCCTCTACGGGTGAGGGTATCTCTGAATCTACTTTATCGGTAGCAATCTCAACAATAGCATCATCTTCTTCTATCATTTCGCCGGGTTGCTTTAGCCAGCGGGTTATGGTTGCTTCAATAATACTTTCGCCCAGTTTGGGCATCACTAATTCAAAATTTGCCATGGTGCATGAATGATGGCTTTAAAAAGAAAGCCTGTAATAAACGTTTTTAGACGCCGTATTTAACAAACTTACATAAAAAATGTTCGTCTGAGGACCCGGAGAACCGTTGATCAAATCACAGCAAACGCCCTAAATTCCTGAACCCTCTCCATATTATATTGAGGTCGGAACCCATCTTATAATCTCTGGCATAGAGCATGTTAAGGCGCGTGGCCGTTTCTTCATTCAGGGCTTTTCCGGGAAAACCATCGGTGGGATCCAAAATGCCCTTTTTTATATACGGCAGGGATCCGTTGTTCCCTTCTTTATAACCAACCCATGTACGGAATCCTGTCAGCACACGGAAAATATTAAATATAAAGCCCAAAGGATTTCTTGCGATCCACATAGCCAGAGGACTAACCGGTAAAAACATGAGTGAAACCATTATGTCAAACAGTCGTTTGTTCCGACGGTTATTGGCTTTTCCAACTGAATTGATATCTATGACGTATAAGTCGCCGGTTGTATTGATTGAATTAGAGCCAATGATTGATAAGCTTTCGGGTGGCGCAATCTTAAAGTCAACTTCACTGCCCTGCAGGCGGGTCATCGTATCAATGATATTCTGTGCAGGGATGTCTCTTGCACAAAAAATGATTTCATCAATTTTATAAATACCAATGATCTCAGCTAATTGATTCAGCGTTCCTATAAACCCATCCCCGCCTGTGTTTTTATTACCTGTTGACACCAAACCAATGAACGATGGATTGATCAACGTCTTATGAAGCAGGTCGGCTACACGTTTGGCTTCTTCGGTATCCCCGATAATTGCGAACCGTTTATTGATGTTATATCCTAATTTGTAATCCCTGAATCCGGCAAAATGGAGAATTAGCCTGATTCCAATTGTTGAAACAAGTGCCCATATCCCCGAGAGGATAATGATTGCACGTGAAAAACGTAGTTCTGACGGCAGAAGGGCATAAAATACAAGTATCGCAACTGTCCCGCTGAAAATACCGGCGATGATCTTGCGAATCTTGACCGGTTTGTCATATCCCCCGACAACATAGACAGAAAATAACCAGATTAAAACATAGACAGGTAAAACAATGGTAAGAAATGTTTGCGGGTAGTGGCCACCGATTTTATAAATTACATTGCTCTCCCAATAATCAACGATAAGCAGTGAACCCAAATAGATCACCAATGCGTCAATGAGCGGCATGATAAGCGTTCTGAAAAGTCTTGTCATGATAGCCAGCCCGGCTCTTAAATAAATGGCTGTATGAATCAGCAGGGAAAAAATACGGGCATTTTTCTGGCTGAAGTGTTTTTTCGCAAAGATGACCATTGCGTTATAAAAAACAAATACATAATTGATGCTCGATTTTTTGGTACTCTCACCTTTATAATGGATTATCCTGGCTTCAGGATAGTAATAGTTTTTATAGCCTCCTTTTATAAGCCGGTAACTCAGGTCAATATCCTCACCGTACATGAAAAATGTTTCATCAAGCAGGCCAACCTTGTCAAGTGCCACCTTGCGAAGCATCATGAATGCACCGGCAAGGATTTCAACTACATGCGTTTTATTATTATCCAGATAACCAAGATGATATTTACCGAAAGTCCTTGATTTCGGAAACAGGGCTGATAACCCGAATATCTTATAAAATGCGACAAGCGGAGTAGGCAATCCACGTTTGCTCTCAGGCAGGAATTTGCCTTTTCCATCAACCATTTTAATACCCAGTCCTCCGGCGTCGGGATGATTATCCATAAATCTAATGCATTGATGAAGGGTATCATGCTCAAGCACGGTATCAGGATTCAGTACCAGGATGTATTCGCCATTTGCCAGACTGATCGCCTGGTTATTTGCCTTTGAAAATCCGAGATTTTCTTTGTTGGCGATAAGTTTGACCCAGGGGAATTTGGATGAAACCATCTCATTTGATCCATCAACAGAATTATTGTCAACAACAAATACTTCGGCTTCGATGCCTGAAATTGCCTCTTCAACCGAATGCAGGCATTGCTCAAGGAAATACCTGACGTTGTAATTGACAATAACGATTGAAAGCTTCATCCGGTTGCATTCAGATTTTAAGCTGTAAAGATATTAAAAAAAGATGTGTTTGTTATTGCTCAGACTTTACGGTGATTGATTGTATATGATGACCTGTGATCAGCTTATATGCTACCTGAGATTGACTTTTATCCGACTGATTTTACCCTTATAAGCAACCGATAGGCAACCGATATCCTACCGATATTCTACCGACCCGCTACCGACATACTACCGAAAAATCAAGCGTAATTCAGGCGCCATCTACGTTTCAGCCACTTTTCGGTTAGCACATTTTACCCGACTGACAGAATTTCCGGTAAATGTCCCGAAATGCTATCCCATGCCAACGCCAATGATACCCAAATGGCAGTTTGTTTGGCAGTCGAGACTGCCAAAATCTGCCATTGAGGTATCATTGCGTATCAAATTAATGATTTTATCATTTATCGCATAGTAATTGCTTTTAGCAATACGTCCGGCAATAATGCCGCGGCAACTTAAAACAACTAAACATGGCAAGAAGCAAAACCGGGCTCTTCGGTTTATTTATCGGAAAAATTGGGACCATTATCTTTTCAATTTGGAAAGGAAAACAAATTAGTCGCACTGTGGCTGCGCATATCCATAATCCTAATTCGCCTGCCCAGAAAAGGGAAAGGACAAAATTCAGCATTATGACAAAATTTATTTCAGAAAACCATGACCTCTTCAATTTGGGTTACACACTTTTCAGCAAGCAAATGCATACGGCAAATGCTGCTTACAAGTTTAATCATAAAACGGTAGTTGCAGGAACTTATCCTAATCAGTACATTGATGTAACGCAGCTTAATCCAAGTTCCGGCAAACTATTGCCATTGGATGAGTTTACGGCAAGTTCAGATGCAATCCGCGAGTTAACACTCTCATGGCAAAACAACAGTTTCATGGACACTAAAGCTTCGGGAAGCGATAATTTGATCGTTGCAGTTTTTGATGAAGGAACAGCCAGTTCACAAACTTTTATGCTGGCAGGGAAAAGGGGAGATGAATCAGCAACAATTAAACTGGATAAATATTGGAAGGCTGAAAAAGCAAGTGTTTATGCATTCCTCATAAAAGCTGATATAACCAAAATTAGGAAGCCGGTTCATATCTCGAATTCTGTAAAGGCAACAGGGGTGACTGTGCAATTATGAGCAGCAGGGAGATTAAAATATCTTCGGATACTTCTCCGGATTGTATTCATGCATGATGTTGTAAACCGCATCAAATACATCCTCTGCATTGGGATTCGAGAAATAATCGCCATCAGTACTGTAAGCTGCCCTGTGGGGTTTTGCAGTTACTGTGCGGGGCTGGGAATCAAGGTATCTGAAGCCACCCTGTTTTTCCAGTACTTTCTGCATCATATAAGCAGTGGCACCTCCGGGGACATCTTCATCAAAAAAGAGTATCTTGTTAGTTTTCCTTAAGGAGTTTATAATAGTGCAATCAACATCAAAGGGAACCAGTGACTGCACATCAATAAGTTCGCAGGAGATATCAAATGCTTCAAGTTGTGAAACCGCATCCTGTGCGATCCTGACACATGAACCGTAAGTCACGATGGTCACATCGGTTCCTTCCCTAATAACTTCAGGTATTCCTGGTAAGATCCTGAACTCGCCCATATTTTCAGGTCGGGGTTCCCTCAGGCGGTATCCGTTCAATGGTTCAATGATGATGGCCGGCTCATCAGAAGCCAACATTGTATTGTAAAATCCGGCGGCATGCGTCATATCCCTTGGAACAAGCACATGAACACCTCTTACTGAATTGATTACCATGCTGAGTGGCGATCCGGAATGCCAGATACCTTCAAGCCGGTGGCCACGGGTTGTGATTATCAGTGGTGCTTTCTGGCCACCACGTGTCCTGTACTGAAGTGTAGCCAGGTCATCACTAATTACCTGTAACCCATAGAGAAGATAGTCGAAATATTGAATTTCAGCAATTGGCCTGAACCCTCTCATGGCAAGTCCTATTCCCTGGCCAACTATGGTCGCCTCACGGATGCCTGTATCAAATATCCTGTTTTCGCCATATTTAGCTTGAAGTCCTTCGTAGCTTTGGTTTACCCCGCCTATTTTACCAACATCCTCTCCAAAAAGGAGTAATTGCGGGTACTTTGCGAACAGGGCATCGAAGTTGTCTCTCAAAATTTCTCTTCCCGGTACCAGATTGTTTTCATCGCCATATACGGGTTTGATCTCTTGTATATTGGACACTTTATATTCGGAGCGGCTGTACAAACAAGAATTATATCGCTCAGCGCTATCAATTGAAACTTCATTAAGCCACCGGGTAACATTTGCTTTAAGAGAACTTTCAGGATTACTGCATGAGTTGCAAATGAGTCTGAGGATTTTTCGTCCTGATGAGATGATATCTTTACGGATGGGTTCGGGAACCTGCCTGAGTTCTTCCTTTATTTTTTCAATTTTACCTGTCTTAGCGCAATTACATGAACTAACATCAGCCATATGCAAGAACTCCTCACGCATCTTTAAGATTGGCTGCTGGTAATTATTCCAGGCATTATTGCGTGCCTTCCTGACATGCTGGGAAGCTTCTTTTTCAATAGCTGATAAAGTGCTTTCTTCCGCAATGCCGGAATTAAGGATCCATTCACGCATTTTAGCAATACCATCGTATTCCTTTTCCCACTCAAGGCGTTCGGCTGATTTATATCTTTCATGCGATCCGCTAGTTGAATGGCCCTGAGGCTGTGTTAATTCAGTTACATGAAACAGTACAGGCACCTGTTTAGTGCGGCATATTTCAACACCTTCACGGTAAACTTCTAGCAAATGTTCATAGTCCCAGCCTTTTACCTTATAGATCAATATTCCACGGCCTTCCTCATCCATCTGGAATCCTTTAAGGATCTCAGAGATACTTTCCTTTGTAGTTTGTAATTTATTGGGCACCGAGATTCCCCATCCGTCATCCCATACAGACATAACCAATGGGACCTGCAGCACTCCTGCTGCATTAATGGTTTCAAAGAAATGGCCTTCAGAGGTCGATGCATCGCCAATGGTTCCATACGCGACTTCATTCCCATCAGATGAGAAGCCTTTTGAGACTTGCGGATCATTGATCTGCTTAAATAACTTAGAGGCCAGCGCCAGGCCAAGTAACCTTGGCATCTGACCGGCAGTGGGGGAGATGTCGGCTGAAACGTTTTTCTCTTTTGTAAGGTCTTTCCAATTGCCGTTATCATCGACCGTTCTTGTTGCGAAATGGTTGTTCATCACCCTGCCGCCTGTTCCGGGATTAAATGACAGATCGGTATCCCCATATATCTGTGCGAAAAACTCTTCAAGTGTCATCAACCCGGAGGCAAGCATGAAGGTCTGGTCACGGTAGTAACCTGAACGCCAGTCACCTTTCCTGAACACACGTGCCATGGCAAGTTGAGGGATTTCTTTACCATCACCGAATATTCCGAATTTGCCCTTCCCGGTAAGGACTTCTTTACGACCTAATATACTTGCCTGCCTGCTCTCAACAGCAATCCGGTAATCATTCAATATCTCCTTTCCGGTCAATCCAGTGGTATTAACGATTTTTGTTCCCTTGGCCTCCTTTGTGGTCATAGCAATTCAATTAATTGGTTCATCATAACAAATATGATCATTATTGGTTCATCAACAAGGCTATTGGCTAAAGGCTAAAGGCTAAAGCTCAAAGTCCTTTAAGGTATGTTTTATTTTCGTTAGAGCTTTGGTTAATTTTTACAATTAACAGAACACTTAACATTTCACTTACACACAGTTACTTGTCTTTCTATTTAAACGATAACATTTTATGAATTTTATCCTGAAGAGAAACCTTTTGCCTTTAGCCCTTAGCCTTTAGCCTTAATAATTACATCCTTCTTGAACAATCCATTATATATTCTATAACCCTGTATTCAGGTGTAGAGTTCAGAAATTCAATCGTTATACCGCATCGCTTGATAAGGATGTCTATCTGATCATCGGTTTTGATGCCTAGTTCCTTTTCAAATGAACTTTTTGTGATTATGGTAAGGAGTTTTTCCCTGACACGGTTTGTGGCAAGAATTGCATTCATTTTCTTCAATTCCTTGGCTTCTTTGCTGAAAGTATTGTAAAGAAGGCTGAAAGGACCGGGTAAGATTAAACCTGACCCGTCAGGATTGGCATATTTGCTGCGATAAACCACATCAGGCATCCTTGTTCTGTCTAACCATTTCTCATCATCAACTTTTAATTTTACAAATTGACGTTTCAATTCAGCATAGGTTTCAGGATATGGCTTTATCTCAGCTGTTTTTAGAAGGATTGTGTCACCTGCAAGCGTAATATCAAGTTTATAGGAAGTAGCCTCAAGTCTTGCAGGTATTCGCATTCTGTAAGGTTTATAGCCGACCATTGTTACTCTGAGCGAATCACCCGGAGACATTACAAGGAAGAATATCCCGTTGATGTCGGTAAAAGTACCGTAATGCCTTGTTCCATTGTATGCATGAGCACCAACCAGTTTCTCACCAGTGAGATCCCAAACTTGTCCTTTTATCATAATATATTGCTGGGCAAAGGAAGATGAGGCAGCAGACAAGAGGAGAAAAGACAAAATTTTGAGAGCGGATCTATGCATATGCCATATTATACTGCAAATGTAAGGGATGGGATTGTTCTTACCGGTTAAATTATGTTAATTTTATGATTTGTTGAATCGCAGCAATATGGGTGGAATCATTGTAAAAAGCTGACTCCTAATAAGTTCTAAATTAAAATAAAAAAATTGTTTTCCGGGCAGTTACTTTTCTGCCAAAAGTACATTAACGTATGTATAAGGAAGAAGGGAGAAAGGGGTGGTTCCATGTGGATCCCCCTTTTTTTATTTGGAATCTGCCCATTCTTTGTAATCATCCAGCATGCTGGTACTAGTTTCATCGGGTGTGGAAACTAGTGTTGTTACAACCATTTTCTTAGCATCGGTGGGCCAGAAAACGACGGGCATATGGTCATTGCCGTATTCACCATTTGAACTTATATAAGTTTCTGAATCAAATGCAGTACTGATGTTCATCATGATGGGGCAGCCTTTGCTGTATTGATACAACCGTGCTGAATTCAGGTCATTGAAATCAAGGGTGATCTCACCACAAAGCTGGTCGTTTTCTTCGAATAATCTTGTTTTAATATTGCTGGCTGCAGGAAAATCTTCCATGATCTGGGTTCCATTAAGATATTTATCAACCAGTTCCTGGAAATCGCTTTGCGAAACATCTTTGCCATCATCCATGATAGAATAGATGTTAATGTACTTAATGGTCAATTTACCAGAATTATTTCCTGTCAACTGATAGGTGTATTGCTTTTTTTCAACGGTGAGGCATGAGGTTAATCCTACTGCCATTAATAAAATAACCAGATTGCGGATCTTGCTGTTGAAGGTTGAATTTGATGTCATGATAATGATGAAGCTTAATGTGATTTCGGGATACAATATTAAGAATTAAAACATAGTAATTTACGGTAACACATTGTGATTTGCTGGTGTGATAATGATGCATGATGATGCGTAAAAATTAGTTTTCTTGCATAGACTGCAGTTTAAGGTTAACTTTGCCTTAAAAATTTCACTATGCGCATATCTGTTGAAATATCCTATTACCCGCTGAACGAAAACTATAAGGAGCCAATCCTGAGATTTATTGGAAGCCTTAAAGAAAACACAAGCCTGCTCGTTAAAACCAACACTATGTCAACACAGGTATTTGGTGAATTTGATGTTGTAATGGGCACTATCCAGCAGTGCATCAAAAAATCCTTTGACCTGCCTCATTCTGTTTTTGTGATGAAAATTATCAATGCTGATTTGAGAGAATAGAAAATGGATTTCTTGAATCAGTTTTACCAAAATCTGCTTGATACGAGTGTTTGGGAATTTATTGCTGTAATAACCGGGATTGGAAGTGTTTGGTATGCCAGGAGGGAAAGCATTTTGGTATACCCGGTTGGCATTGTGAGCGTACTGATCTATGTTTTTATATGTTTTAATGCCCGTCTTTATGCAGATGCTGGCATCAATCTTTTTTATTTTGCCATGAGTGTTTATGGCTGGTATCATTGGACGCACAAAAATGGACATACAGAGATGAGGGAAATTTCAGTTAACACCGCAAGGGAACAGATACTTGGAGTAGTGTTAACGATGGTTTCGTTTGTTTTAATCTATGGACTTATCTGGGTATTCTACCGACAAGATACTGATTATATTACCTCATACGTACCATTTGTTGATTCATTTATTACCGCGATCTTTCTTATCGGAATGTGGCTTATGGCCTTAAAACGCGTTGAAAACTGGATCTACTGGATAGTGGGCGATTTTATTGCGATTCCCTTATATTTTGCAAAGGGACTTGTTTTTACCAGTTTGCAATACGTAATATTTCTGATCATTGCAGTGCTCGGTTATATGGAATGGAAAAAACGATGGGCAGAAAGACACCTCTCCGCATAGCGATAACAGGACCTGAATCAACTGGTAAATCCCAGTTGGCAAAACAACTTGCCGAAACATATTCGGAGAGTTGGGTTCCTGAATTTTCCCGTGAATATCTAGCTCTTACAGATGGTAAATACGAATATAAAGATATTTTAGCAATCGCAAAAGGGCAGTACAAAAAAGAACTTGCTGCCTTAAAGACTTGCAGGAGAATATTATTTTGTGACACTGACTTCCTTGTTACTTTTATATGGGAAAAGGTCAGGTTCGGCAAGACACATAAATGGATCAGGGATAATTTATCCGCTTTGCCATACGACTACACTTTACTTTGTAACACTGACCTTCCATGGGAGTATGATCCCTTAAGGGAAAATCCCAATGACAGGGAATTGCTCTATAATCTATACCTTCATGAACTTAATACAAGGAATATTAGTTACGCCATTATTAAAGGAACCGGCGATGAAAGGCTGCAAAATGCCATAAAAGCATTAAGAGATAGCGGTTTACTGAAAAATTGGGAATGATGATGGTATTACCTATTTTTGGTTTCCGGAAGTTTGGTTGAAGAAACGTTTTAGGTAAGAGATTTAATAATGATGAATTGTTAAAAGAGGTTATGGGATTTAAAGAGTACTCTGGAGGATTGAAATTCGCTGTAATGCTTAACTCAATGACAGTTCAGCAATGGCAGTACGAATCACTTAAATCACTCCTGGAGGAGCCTAAGGTAAATCCTGTCCTGGTTATAATGAATGATTCAAAGCAGGCGCCTGCTAAAAGATTCTGGAACAAAATAACCGGGTATAAATGGCAGAATTTCTTCTTCAAACAATATTACCGGTATTTTTTCAGGCCTTCAGTTTTTAAGGCAATGCAGGTTCAGGACCTATTTTCAAATATACCGGTAATAAAGTGCAAGACCCTGAAAAGTAGGGTAAGTGAATTTTTTGCCGATGAGGATCTTTCACTGATAACAAAATACGAGCCTGATTTTATAATTAAATTTGGATTTGGAATTATAAGAGGAGAGATTCTCAACTGTACGCCATTGGGTGTGTGGTCGTTCCATCATGGCGATGAGCAGAAATACCGTGGGGTGCCACCCGGATTCTGGGAAATCTATTATAATGACCACAGAACAGGCACCATCCTTCAGCGCCTGACCGAAAAGCTTGACAGTGGGGTTATACTCAGGAAAGGAATTTTTAAGACTGTTGAACACTCGTGGAAAGGAAACTTAGAACAATCAATACATTTCTCAAAGCATTGGCCTGCCCATGTATGTAAAGAAATAATCAATCAGGGCACTTTCCCTGATCAGACAGATGGTGTCAGCACAAATGCCCCGCTTTATAAGGTACCAGGAAACACTACTTTCTTTCTTTTTATGTTTAAGCTGTTTTTCAATAAGATCAAGTTCCATTATAATGAACTTTTCAGATGCGAAAATTGGCAGCTTGGTGTTATTAAAGCCCGTACCGCAGATATCCTGGGTACTCTTCAGTATGAAATTGACCTTGAAGAAGTCGATTTTCTGGAAGCAAGAAACACAAATTATTACTTTGCCGACGGTTTTGCAGTAAAAGATGGAGAACGGCTGCTCCTTTTATTTGAAAATTACAGCTATAAAGAGAGATTAGGGCACTTGTCATCTGTGTGGTTTAACGAACGTGATTATACTTTTACTGAGCCGGTTGATATACTGCGCGAACCCTGGCACTTATCCTATCCCTTTGTTTTTAAATATAAAGGTGTAACATATTGTATTCCTGAATGTAAGGACCGTAAAAATGTAGAACTTTACAAGCTTGACACAGTTTCAATGAAGTTGGTTCACTTAAGGACCCTGATTAAAGACCTTGAAGCTGTTGATCCCTCTCTCATTTACCATCAGAATCACTGGTATCTGTTTTTTACTGCCGGATATGCAACAAATACAGAGTTACATATATGGCATGCTGAGAACCTTGAGGATGAATTTGTGCCTCATGTACTCAATCCAGTTAAGTCAAATGTGAGCAATTCAAGGCCTGCAGGCTCACTTTTTTACCTTGACGGCAAACTGTACAGACCATCACAGGATTGTTCCAGGTCATATGGTGGAAGGGTTATCATTAATGAGATAAAGGTACTTACGGAAGAATCATTCCTTGAAGTGACTGTCAATGTCCTTGAACCCCCACACGGATTCGAGGGGATACATAATATTTCTTTCGCGGGTGATTCGATGCTTTTTGATTGTAAAAAGATGAAATTCTCATCAGCAAATTTCCTTAACCAACTTAAACGGAAATTGCGAATACCAAATTAACCCATGATCAGGAATTTATTCTCCACAACCGCTTCAAGGTTAATAATTGCTCTTATTAACCTATGCAGTGTATGGCTGATAGCCCGTTTTATGGGAGCTACTGTACTGGGGACTGTATCCCTGATAATCCTTGGCATGAGCATAATTCAGATGTTTACAGCCATTTTAGCAGGAAGCTCCCTGGTTTACCAGGCATCCAGAAAATCTGTTGCAGAACTGCTTGTTGCAGGATGGATTTGGATACCATTGAGCGGACTCCCTGTCTGGGCTTGTTTGCTAATACTGAAACTTATTCCGGATGGATATGTTATAGATGTTTTTTTATTATCTCTGTTAGGTAGTCTTGTTACCATAAACCAAAATCTCTTTCTGGGAAAGGAAAAGATCAGTTACTTCAATGGAATCGCCATTCTTCAGTCTTTTTTGATGGTTGCCTGTCTTCTGGTATTTATGTTCGCGTTTAAATGGTATGAAGTAAGTGCCTATGTAACCGCACAGTATATCAGCATGATAATTTGCTTTATTACGGGGATGATAAACATTATGCCACCGTTGAAGGAATTCCGGTTCCCGCGTTGGCAAACCATCACTGAAGCATTCAGCTTCGGAGGTTACCTGCAGACTGCCAGCATAATGCAACTGCTCAATTACAGGTTGAGCTATTACCTTATAGAGAAATTTTTCGACAGGGCAACTTTAGGTGTTTATTCTTTGGGTGTTCAAATTGCCGAAAGTGTCTGGATAATAGCAAAAAGTATGGCAGTCCTGCTCTATTCAAGACTTTCAAACAGCCGTGATCCTCAATATTCTGCCATGTTGACAAATAATTTTATTAAAGTTGTAACGATCCTTACTGTTGTATTAATGCTGATCATTATAAGCTTACCCGAGAATCTCTTTACTTTCATTTTCAGGAGTGAATTTGGAAAGATTACATCGGTAATAGGAGGACTGTCACCCGGGATTATCGCAATAGCAATATCCCTGATGTTGAGCCATTATTTCTCAGGAACCGGCAAACCATACTACAATGCAATTTCTTCAGGGATTGGATTAATTTTTACGGTAGTGCTTGGTTTCCTGCTGATTCCATTATACGGATTAACAGGAGCAGCATTAACCGCTTCTGCCTCTTACCTCTCCAGTATGATATTTCAATTGATAGTTTTTAAAAATACTGCTTCATTAACCTGGAGAAGTTTTATTCCCTGTCAGTCGGATTTTAAGAGAATGAAAGAAGAATTATTGACCCTGTTTAAAACAACCTGAATATCCAAAAATGAATATTTAGTACCTTAGCGGGTATTAAAGATGCAATGACATTCAGAACCATCATTTTATTGTTATTATGCTCCAACGTAGTGTTTGGGCAACAGACTAATATCAGGTCTGCAACTGACCATTGCCCTTCACCGGAAGAAAAAAAGCTCTATAACCTCATATCTGAATACCGGATAAGCAAGCAACTGCCCGCTATACAACTTTCACAGTCCCTCTCCTATGTTGCAAGGGTTCATGCTGTTGATCTGTCCCAGAATCGTCCTGATTTTGGCGGTTGTAACCCGCATAGTTGGTCGGATAAGGGAAACTGGAAGGCATGCTGCTATGCTGAGGACGAAAACAGGCTGGCATGCATGACGCTTAAACCTAAAGAGTTAACTTCTTATAAATTTAAAGCATATGAAGCGGTATATTCAGGAACCGAAGATGCAACAGCGACCGATGCTTTTGCGTTGTGGAAAGAGATCAGTCTGACAAGTGATCTTCTGCTGAATACCGGTAAATGGGCTAAGCCCTGGTTAGCAATGGGAGTTGGAATATACGGACAGTATGCATGTGTTTGGTTTGGCGAAGGTGCAGATCACAATACCGGTTTTTCAAATTGTAACGATTCGGGTAAAACTGATACTTTACCAGCTGATAATACCTTGTCAGATAATGAGTTGAAATCCTTTTATTTTATAATAACTTCAAGTGCCGGAACTTTACCACAGGCAAAACAGGAAGTCCAAAGACTAATCTCCCTGGGATATAAGAATGCTAGTTACCTTCAGAATGCTGCTTTCTATAGAATTGCTATTAGTCACTTTAAAGATGAGATAAGCGCATATAAGGAACTGGAAAACATCAAGATAAAATTTCCGGGTGCCTGGCTGCTCAAGCCACAGCTATAAAAAATTATTAGCACTTTCAATCCTGATTTAATCTCTGTGCAAAAATTCTTTCAACTATATTTGCACGCATGGAAGAACTCGAATATACCCCTAGTAATCCTGGGCAATACTCAGACGAATCAGTAAGAACTTTAGACTGGAAAGAGCATATCAGGCTTCGCCCTGGAATGTATATTGGCAAATTAGGTGATGGATCATCACAGGATGATGGTGTTTATGTGCTGATTAAGGAAATAATTGACAACTCGATCGATGAGTTTGTCATGGGGAACGGCAGAACCATTGAAGTGACCATTAAAGATCAAAAAGTTACGGTCAGGGATTATGGTCGTGGAATGCCACTCGGCAAAGTGATTGATTGCGTCTCTAAGATCAACACCGGCGCTAAATACGATTCCAAGATATTCAAGAAAGCAGTTGGTTTAAATGGAGTTGGTGCTAAAGCTGTTAATGCTTTATCATCTTATTTCTGTGCTCAAAGCATCCGTGAAGGGAAAACCAAGATAGTAGAATTTCAGAGGGGAGAGATTATCAACGATCTTCCTGAAGAACCATCCAATCAACGTTCGGGGACAATTATAAGCTTTATCCCTGATGAAGAATTGTTTGGCCATTACTATTTTATCGCTGAGTATATTGAACAGATGCTTTGGAATTACGTCTTCCTAAATAACGGTCTTACGATTTGGTTTAATGGTACCAAGATGCAGGCGAAGAATGGTCTTATTGACCTGCTTCAGCGAAATATCAACGGGAATCCAATCATGTATCCTATTGTACAGATCAAGGATGAAGATTTTGAGTGTGCCTTTACCCATTCAAGCCGTCAATATGGAGAAGAATATTACACATTTGTTAATGGTCAGCATACTACTCAGGGTGGCACTCACCAGGGCGCTTTCCGCGAAGCAATTGTGAAAACCATCAGAGACTTTTATAAAAAGGATTTCGATCCCAGTGATGTAAGACAAAGCATCGTCGCTGCTGTCAGCATTAAAATACAAGAACCGGTCTTTGAGTCACAAACAAAAACAAAACTCGGGTCACAGTTAATGGAACCTGATGGTCAGAGTATCAGGAACTACATCGGGGATATTATTAAGAAACAGCTTGACAATTACCTGCATATGAACAGTGATACAGCAGAATCATTGTTGAGAAAGATATTGCAGAGTGAAAAGGAACGGAAAGACTTTGCCAACATTAAGAAGCTGGCAAAAGACAGTGTCAAGAAAGTGGGTTTGCATAATAAAAAGTTAAGGGATTGCAGGATTCATTATAACAGTAATGACGAAAGACGGCTTGAAACTACGCTGTTCATTACCGAAGGAGATTCAGCCAGTGGATCAATTACAAAGTCGAGGGATGTGAATACTCAAGCAGTATTCAGTCTTAAAGGTAAGCCCCTGAATTGTTTTGGATTAAGCAAAAAGGTAGTTTACGAGAATGATGAGTTCAATTTACTGCAATCAGCACTTAATATTGAAGAAGGAGTAGAAAACCTCAGGTATAACAACATTGTTATTGCCACTGATGCAGATGTGGATGGAATGCACATACGACTGTTGATGCTGACCTTCTTCCTGCAATTTTATCCTGATGTGGTAAAAATGGGTCATTTATACATCCTCCAGACCCCTTTGTTCAGGGTCAGGAATAAGAAAAAAACCACCTATTGCTATTCCGATGAAGAAAGGGTAGAAGCAATAAAAGAATTGGGACCCAATCCTGAAATCACCCGGTTTAAAGGGCTTGGTGAAATTTCTCCTGATGAATTCAGGCATTTTATTGGAGGATCTATGCGACTGGATCCGGTTATATTAAAAAAGTCAGCTGATATCAACGAAGTCCTTTCATTCTATATGGGTAGGAATACTCCTGAAAGACAGGGATTTATAATTGACAATCTTAGGCTCGAAGAAGCTATGATTGAAGAGGAGATTTTATCGGTATAAAGCTATCTTAATCATTGAGACAAGGCTAATAAGTCAAACCTCTTAATTGGTTTTATCGTTCAACCCATTAGCATTGTAGCATGGGTTTCTTATGGATTATTTGATTAGCTTTAAGAATGCTTTACCCAGATTTTCCGTAATATCACTGGCAATTAAAGCCGGTTGTGACAATTTGCCGGCGGCAATATCACCAGCCTTACCATGAAGCCATGTGCCCAGGATACAGGTTTCTTTTGGTGAGTAGCCCGAAGCTCTTAAACCAAGTAATATGCCTGTCAGCACATCACCTGTTCCGCCTGTTGCCATTCCTGGATTGCCAGTCGGGTTGAAAAATACATCTCCCTCAGGCGTTGAAACAGCTGAATAAGCCCCCTTAAGGATTACGTTTACTTTAAACCTGACAGAAAAAGCTCTCAGGATTTCAAGGCGGTTAAGGTGATTGTCAACTTTACTGGTGAGCCTTTCAAACTCTTTAGGATGAGGTGTAAGGATCGAATCAGGCGGAAGGAAGCTCAGCCAGGTCTTGTTTTCTGCAAGTATATTCAAACCATCGGCATCAATAATGAGTGGTTTTCTTACTTCCTGAATCAGAAACTTCATAGCATTCTGTGACTCAATATGGGTTCCGAGACCCGGGCCGATTGCAATAGCATTATAAGGATTAAGGTCGGGCAATATAGTGAAATGCGTTTCTGAATCATCGGGGCTTACCATTGCTTCAGGAATAGTCATGAGCATCGGTTCAATGCCTGTTAATGGAATATGAGCCGTAATTAATCCTGCGCCTGCCCTTAATGCAGCTTTTGCCGCTAATATTGCGGCACCCATCTTACCCAGACTGCCGGCAATCAATAAACCATGGCCGAAATTACCTTTATGGGCGAATTTGTTTCTTGATTTATAAAGCTCTATGCAGTCTTTTTTCCTTGTATAGTGGAAATGACTTTTTGCTCCTTTTATAAAATCCTTATGAAGACCGATATCAAGCGCTTTCCATTCACCAACAAATCGTTCATTTTCGGGTAAAAAGAATGCAAGTTTAGGCATCTGGAAGGTAAGTGTATAATCAGCATTAACAATTGAATATTTAGCCGGATCAGCAATAAGTTCATCCGCCATTAACCCTGAAGGCATATCAATTGAAATAATGTAAGCATTGCTTTCATTAATCTGGCGGATAATTTCAGTAAGGAAACCTTTAACAGGTTTATTCAGACCTGAACCCAGAAGTGCATCAATCACTATATCATCATCATCAATTTCTATTGTGGGGTCCTCTTCAAAGATTTCAGTGACAACCAAACCGGCTACATCTGATATTTTTTCAAAATTCTTGCGGTTATCTTCGCTTGCTTCTGAGGAGTGCCTGATATAATAAACCTCCACATTATGCCCGTCTTTATTCAATTTTCTTGCAATGGCCAGTCCGTCCCCGCCATTATTACCCATACCGCAAATTATCCTGAAAGTTCGGATTCCGGTAATCCTTTTAACGATCCATTCATAGCACTTATGTGCGGCTCGTTCCATTAAATCAATGGATCTAACGGGTTCCTTGGCAATCGTATAACTGTCCAGATCCCTTATCGTTTCAACCGGCAATATTTTTATTGGGCTCATTGGTTTCAGATACCTGCTGTATTTAAGTTACCCAAACTTACTGTTACTACTTTTTGCTGTCTTGGATCATCATTGTTAACCAGGCTCATGCTCACCTGAAGATGAAGGTTATAGACACTTATGTCAGATTCTTTTGCTTTTATCTTTCCGATTTTAAGTATATCAGAATTGATGATGCCTTTATGCCTGTTAGCTTCATGGCCGAATATTTTATCTTCTTTGGTAGTAAGTAATTTAGTATCATATCCTTTGCTGAATTCAAAGATATGGGCAACATCTTCAATAGAAAGCACCTGCAAATTCTCTATGCCATCAATATTAACGGTGAACCACCGGTGGGCATGTTCATCAATCAGACATCTGTTAAGACTGTCACTTGAAAGTATCCTGCTATTGTTAATTATAGCTCTTCCATAGAAGTTTTCATTGTATGAGTATACTTTGTCATAAGTTATTGCATAGCGGGTGCTGATGCCGCCAATGATCTTTCTTAACCTTGGGAAGAAATGGAAAGCGTTATAAACTCGCAGAACAATTGCATAATTACAAGCAAATAACAGTGAATGCATCGGATTGTCGAAAATGACAAAACCTCCGTCCCCGGTACTGATAAATGATTTTTTTATACTGTCTTTCGTGTATTTCTGAAAAATAAACGGATGGTTTTCAAAGCAGAGGTCAATGGTTGTATTAAACAGCATCCTGAAAAGGAAGGGTATTAGCATTTGCTCAAATTCACCATATGAACTGTACTGATAAATATCGAGGCCAAGAACTGATTTATTTGAAACATCATCAGGACTCATCAAAGCTATCAGTTCCTTAAGCATTTCACTTTCATCGGGGACAACATTTGTCTTCTCAAAAATTACCCTGTTATCACTTTTGAGTAAAATGTCTTTAATCAATTTGTGGTCTAGTACTTTAACCGGATCATGCATATTGATAGTTGTTAAGTTTTTCATTTATAAAATTAACGAGCCAGTTTTTCTCATCAGTTGAGCTTCTCTCCCCAAATCCAAAGGCTTCCTCATTATAAATAACTGCCGGGAACTGACCTCTTTTATTCAGTCCTGAGTAATCGTAATAGGATCCTTCGATAAGCGATATCTTTACATCCTTTCTTTCAAACTTTCTTTCCTCTCTTTTTTGGCCGGTGCTTCTTCTTAGTGTTATGAATTCAGACTCAATTATTATTTCCTCTTTTAATCTGATCATTTTAATGGCTTTTAACAAAGTCCAGAATCCAATAGCCCAGAAGGGTAAGGAATAAAGCATATTTACGGGTTTCACCATTGCCAGCAAAACCGACCACACTAATATCGTAAACATCCATAAAGCAATAACAATTAGTGTAACCAAAGCAGCTCCTTTTATTCCTTTTGGAGGGATGCTGATCTTTAACTGACTTTCTGATTCCCTGACTATTATATTGCTCTTTGCAAGTCCTGGGGTAACAGCTTTAAAATCTGTTTCCTGATTTACCATATCATTAGGTTTATAAAACTAAGATAGCAATTATTTATCATCTTGCCAGATATTCCATGACAATTCAGCCTGGCTGTGCAGCATACCAAGGCCATTTATTACATGGGCTTTCTGTTGTTTCCCTTTTTTCAGGAATTCTGTTTCTTCCGGATTATATACAAGATCAAACAAATAATGTTCGGATGAAAGATATTCATAGGGTATTCCGGGAAATGTACTAAAGTTGGGAGCCATTCCAAGAGGAGTGCAATTTATTATAAGCCTGGTACCCACAATTACATCTTTTGTAACCTCTTCATAACTGATCGCCTGAGGTTGCCGGGGTTTCCTGCTAACGAATTTAAATTGTATCCCCAGCTTTTTCAAGACATAAACTACTGCTGCTGAAGCACCTCCGGTACCAAGTACCAGCGCTTTGTCAGGCAGATTCTTCATGAACTTCAATAGTTCCCCTTCAAATGCCGGTGCATCGGTATTATATCCTATAAGTTCCGGTTTATTATGGTGGTACACTACTTTAACTGTGTTAACAGCACCAATTTGATTTGCTTCCGGAGATAAGGAGTTTAAAAGCGGAATGATCTGTTGCTTGTAGGGTATGGTAACATTCAATCCTTTAAGGTCATTATAAGAATTGAGGATACCATAGATCCCGTCAATGGAAGTTATAGGAAACAATTCGTAAACTCCTTCAATAGATTCCTTCAGGAATTTATCGGAAAAATATCTCTTTGAGAAGGAATGACTTAATGGAAATCCGACAAGTCCGTACCTGCTGCTCATTTTACCAATTATGAATTATTTCTGATCGTTCAGTATTTCTGATATTATCACATCATCCCTCAGGAATGGGGCGTATTCAAAAAGATTCTCAGGATTTATATCATCTAACGTGAGTACAAACTGGAGATGGGAAATTGCTTCTTTTGGTTTTCCCTGAAGGTAGAGATAAGCCACTTTCCTTAGCTGTAACTGATTGTTATGGGGTTGAGCAGTTAAGCCCTGGTCAAGGACATCGAGAGCTGTATTATATTCATCTAATTCAGCATACATTGCTGAAAAATCAAGCCAAATATTCTGGTCATCGGGACCAAACGAAGCTGCCTTGCTGAATGAATCAGCAGCATCTTCATATAATCCGCAGTGTTGCTCAACAAGGGCAAGCGTAGCAAGGTATTCAGGATTCTGAGGATCAAGTGCTAAGCCTTTTTTCAAATAACGGAGCGCGGCTTTCAGGTCACCAATTTCCTCATGTGCAACACCCAAACCTATCCATGCATCGGCAATATTCTTATCCAATTGAGTTGCTTTCCTGAAATAGTCAATGGCGTTGTAATAATCTTCAAGCTTTTCATAACACTCACCAATGAAATAATAAGTAATGGCTTCAGGTTTCTCAATAAGGAATGTTTCCTTGTAGGTTTCAATAGCCATTTTATGGAGGCCCATATTACTAAGAGAAGTGGCCTTATTGAAATACGCCCACGGAAGAAGAGGGTTTATAGCTATACAGAAATCATAAGCATTGACAGCTTTCTCATACAGTTCAACTTCATTGTATGCAATTCCCAGGTTGAACCACGCAGTATGGGAGTATGGATACTTATTAATGAACTGGGTAAAATACTCAATACTTTCATCAAGTTTATGTGAAACTTCAAAACAGAAAGCCAACTCGTTGTTTATGGCTTCATTTTCTGGTTCAAGTTCAAGCACTTTCTTGAGGTACTCTATAGCCTTGTCATAATTATTAAGGTTCTCATATTCAAAGGCTATGTTGGTATAGATATTTGCAATATCCTCATGTTCATTGATAGCTTTGTTATACTCCCTTATGGCTTCATCATACCTGTGCAATTTGCTGTAAATTGCTCCCTTAGTGATAAATATATCGGTGTTTGTAGGATCAATATTCTCAATTTTAGCCAGCACTTTAAGAGCTTTCTCTGCTTTATTGTTTGAGACAAGGAGTTGTGCCTGCCGGATAAGCAAACCGGTACTTCCGGGATATTGCTCCATAGCCATAGTTAAAGCTTTACCGGCAAGCTTTACCTGGTTATGCTGGATGTAATAATCAATCAGGTCTTCGTATTCCTCTGTATCGAAAAAGAAATACTTCCCCTGATTTAACATCTGCTCAAAGCGTTCGAGCAGTTCGTCAAGGTTGCTATTCTCTTCTTCGTGATCAAAAAAATCGTCCATCGTCTCTGTGTCCTTCGTATTGCAAAAATAAGCTTTTTTGGCATCAGCATACAAGCATCCCTCTTTTGTACGCTAAATTCAATATTTTTGTATCTGCTAAGAGAGTGAGAATATAGGTATGACATTAATAAAGAGTATCTCCGGCATACGCGGAACAATTGGAGGTCAACCAGGCGAAAGCCTTACACCCATTGATATTGTAAAGTTTGCCAGTGCATATGCACAAATGCTTAAATCAGAATATCCTGAACGAATAAAAATAGTGGTTGGCAGGGATGCCCGGATTTCAGGACCTATGGTAAGTGACCTCGTGTGCTCAACATTGGTTGGCTCAGGGGTTAATGTAGTTGATGTAGGGTTATCTACTACGCCAACTGTTGAGATGGCAGTAGTTGATTTAAATGCCCATGGTGGAATAATCATTACGGCCAGCCATAATCCATGGCAGTGGAACGCATTGAAATTACTGGATAAAAGTGGCGAATTTATTAACGATCTCACCGGTAAGCGTCTACTTGAGATTGCCGAAACAGCTAATTTTTCTTATGCTGAAATTGAGCAATTAGGAACACTTACAAAAGATGATAGTCAGATCAGGAAGCATATCGAAAAAATAATCAGCCTTCCTTACATTGATGCTTATGCAATACGATCTGCCAAATTGAAGGTTGCCGTTGATGCTGTAAATTCAACAGGAGGCATTGCCATTCCTTTGCTGCTCAAGTCACTTGGTGTGGATCAGATTCAAGAGCTTTATTGTGAACCCACCGGATATTTCCCTCACAATCCTGAGCCTCTTCCTGAAAATCTGACCGAAATATCTAAGCATGTTGTGAAAACCAATGCGCATGTTGGCTTTGTGGTTGATCCTGATGTTGACCGGCTCGCCATTATATGCGAAGACGGGGAAATGTTCGGAGAAGAGTACACTTTAGTGGCTGTTGCTGATTATATTTTATCAATGAAACCAGGCAATACTGTTTCAAATATGTCTTCTACACGCGCGCTTCGCGACATAACGGAAAAAGCCGGACAACAATACGCGGCTTCTGCTGTCGGAGAGGTCAACGTTGTGAAGAAAATGAAGGAAATAAATGCTGTAATTGGAGGTGAAGGTAACGGTGGTGTCATTTTGCCTGAGTTGCATTACGGACGCGACGCACTGGTTGGAATTGCCTTGTTTCTTTCTTACCTGGCCAAATCAGGCAAACGGTGTTCTTCCTTAAGGGCTGGTTATCCTAATTATTTTATTTCGAAAAATAAAATCCAGCTAATGCCCGAAATGGATGTTGATGCTATTCTTGACTCTATTGCGGAAAAATATAAACGTCAGCAAGTCAGCAGGGTTGATGGTGTGAAGATAGATTTTCAAAATGAATGGGTGCATCTGAGGAAATCAAACACTGAGCCAATAATCAGGATTTATTCAGAAAGTGATTCCGAGAGTAAGGCTGAATCAATTGCCCGAAAAATAATAGATGATATTCGCGATGTGATCAGAAAACAGTGAACACTATAATACTTGTCTATGCCCAAACGAAGAAAAGTAAGATTCAGGAACGTTAATTTTAAATTTACCGTTCAGCAAAAAAGAAGAGTTGATGCTTACTGCCGCCGACATGGCACAACACCTGTCAGACTTTATAAAAAAGCAATTATGCAATTTCTTTCGCAAAACGGGTATAATGAACATTATCAATCTATTGCCGAACAGGCTGTGAACCAGATGAGTATTTTTGACCTGATCACTGAAGAAGTAGTTGGCACTGAGTGATTAATCGGGCACAGATTCAATGATCAATATCTCTGAATCCTCCATGGCTTCAAGAGCGACCTTTCCCCCTGTTTCAGACATTTCAAAAGAATCTCTTTTTTGAGCTATTTCTCCAGAAGCGTTTGTTCTTAAACTTCCTTCTACTATAAAGACCATGAGAAGATTTTTCTCATCTTTCAGGGTATATTCAAATGTGTTGCCAGCAGTGAGGTCAATCCTGAAGATCCAGGCATTTTGGTTAATCCACAATACATCTGAAATAATATCTGGCTCTGCAATTACCTGTAGCTGGTTCTTTCGTTCACTTGCCGGAAATAACAAAACCTGTGATCTTGGCTCAGTATCCTTTATTTTAGAGTAAACCCATATCTGCAGTAATTCAAGAGTACTTTCTTTTGATTGATTCCCAAAGGAGTGTTTTATTCCTGACCCGGTTGAGGTGATCAGTATTTCATCATGATTCAGCTTCACAGAATAATCGTTTGCAGTATTGTATGATAATTTTCCTTTAAGCGGAATCAGAATTACTTCAAGGTTCTTTTGATAATGCATCCCGAGGTAACTGTCAATATCGTAGGTTTCATCGTTCAGAACGCGTACCACACCAAAATCTTCTCTCAACGGATTGAAATAATCACCAAAGCTGAAGCTATGCCTGGTTTTAAGCCAGCCATAATCATGAAAACCCCTTTCGTTATTTTTATGGATATTAAGTTTCAATTGCAAGTTGTATTTATAATACCAGAAACAAGTTGGTAAATATACCAATGAAAATGGCATAAGGGGATATGTTAAAAAAAAATGGTATGTGTAACTTGCTATTGAAATCAATCCTCCTATATTTGCAATGGTTTTTTTGCGGCAGGTTGCCGGTATTGGTTCATAGCGAATTTCCCATTTCCCCGGGCCCGTGAAAGAGCTTAAGAAAAAAGTTCTATTTCACCACTTTTAAATTTCTCAAAAACCAATGAAAAAGAATGTTATTATCATCGGAGCTGCCGGAAGGGATTTCCACAACTTCAACACTTACTTCCGCGGAAACGCGAACTACAATGTAGTAGCTTTTACAGCAGCTCAAATTCCTGACATCGATGGCCGTAAATATCCTAAGGAACTGGCTGGAGAAGACCTGTATCCAAATGGGATCCCCATTTATGCAGAACAAGATCTTACTAAATTAATTAAGGATTACAATGTTGATGACTGTGTTTTCTCTTATAGCGATGTTCCCTATCCAAGAGTAATGAATATAAGTGCACTTGTCAACGCTGCCGGGGCAAACTTTATGCTGCTCGGTCCACGCGACACAATGATTAAGAGTACTAAGCCGGTGATCGCTGTTGGCGCTACCAGGACTGGTTGCGGTAAGAGCCAGACAAGCCGGCGCATTATTGAAATCCTCATGGAACGCGGACTCAAGGTTGTTGCTATTCGCCACCCAATGCCATACGGTGACCTGAATGAGCAGAAAGTTCAACGTTTTGCTACTGTTGAAGACCTTAAAAAACACAAGTGCACCATTGAAGAAATGGAAGAGTACGAACCACACGTTGTTCGTGGTAATGTCATTTACGCTGGTGTTGATTATGAAGCAATTATCCGCGCTGCTGAAAAGGATCCTGCAGGTTGTGATGTTATTTTATGGGATGGTGGAAATAATGACTTCCCGTTCTATAAACCTGATTTAATGATTGGTGTTGCTGATCCTCTGCGCCCGGGTGCTGAAGTAAGTTACTATCCCGGAGAAGTCGTAGCCCGTATTTCAGATGTTATTGTGATCAATAAAATAGACAGCGCTTCACTCGAAAATATTAACATAGTCCGTGCAAATCTTGAAAAGATCAATCCTAAAGCCATCATTATTGATGGAGCATCACCATTGACAGTGGATAAGCCTGAACTTATCCGTGGTAAGAAAGTGCTGGTTGTTGAAGACGGACCAACACTTACCCATGGTGAAATGAAGATTGGTGCAGGAACTGTTGCAGCTCAGAAATTCGGTGCTGCCGAATTAGTTGATCCACGTCCGTTTGTCACTGGAAAGCTTGCTGAAACATTCCAGATCTATAAGAATATAGGGACTCTGCTTCCAGCTATGGGTTATGGTGACGAACAGGTAAAAGACCTTGAAAGAACAATTGAGAATACCGTTTGTGATACAGTTGTGATCGCAACACCAATTGATCTCAATAGGGTAGTAAAAATTAAGAAACCGACAGTCAAGATTGGTTATGACCTTCAGGAGATTGGAACTCCAAACCTGACGATGGTCATAAACGATTTCGTAAAAAAACATAATTTGAAGTAAACAAAGAAAGCTGCCTTAACCGGCAGCTTTTTTTTTGGTTAAATTTGTAATTAGTCAATCAATTATTTAATCATAGGAAAACATGAAAAACCGAAGTCTGGTATCAATTACTGATTTCTCAAAGCAAGAGTATTTAAAAATACTTGACCTTGCTGAAGAGTTTGAAAAGAAACCCAAACAATCCATTCTGGATAAATTTGTTGTGGCAACCCTTTTCTTTGAACCTTCCACCCGTACACGCCTTAGTTTTGAGAGTGCAGCAAACCAGTTGGGAGCAAGAGTGATTGGCTTCTCTGACGCTGCAAATTCAAGTGTTTCAAAAGGGGAATCACTTAAAGATACAATAATGACAGTGGCTAATTATAGTGACATAATCGTTATGCGACACCCGCGCGAAGGCAGTGCCCGCTTTGCAAGTGAGGTATCTAAAGTTCCTGTGATCAATGCCGGTGACGGTGGTAACCAGCATCCGACGCAATGCTTGCTTGACCTCTATTCTATCAGAAAAACTCAGGGCAAACTTGATAATTTAAATATTGCGTTTGTGGGTGACCTTAAATATGGACGTACAGTACATTCACTGGTGATGGCGTTATGTAATTTTAATACGACATTCCATTTGGTGTCACCTATTGAGTTGAAATTGCCGAGCTATGTGAAGATGCACATTAAAAACAATAACCTTAACTACTTCCAGTACACTGAACTCAGCGATGTTATGGAAGTTGCCGATATCGTTTATATGACCAGGATCCAGAAGGAACGATTCTCCGATCCAATAGAGTATGAAAAGGTTAAGAATGCATACATACTTACAGCCTCTATGCTGGCCAATTGCAAACCAAATATGAGAGTCCTGCATCCCCTGCCCAGGGTAAATGAAATCACGGAAGATGTGGATGCTACAAACCAGGCATATTATTTCCAGCAGGCTCTTAATGGAGTCTATGTAAGACAAGCACTTCTTGCATCAATACTTGGAGTTAAATAATTCAATAAAGCGAAAGAAAATGGAAAGCAACATAAGAAAAGAACTGGTTGTATCAGCAATTGAAAATGGAACTGTTATTGACCATATTCCGGCAAAAAGTGTTTTCAGGGTCGTTAAGATGCTCAACCTTGAACAGACTGAGGGTCAGGTAACCATAGGCTTTAACCTCGAAAGCAAAAAGTACGGAAGGAAAGGAATTATTAAGGCAAGTAATCAGTTTTTCATCAAACGCGATGCCGATAAAATTGCCCTCATTGCCCCAACAGCCACTCTCATTACCATAAAGAATTACGAGGTTGTCAACAAGCAACAGGTTGAAATCCCTGATTCTATTGAGCAATTCGTTAAATGTGTAAACCCGAATTGTATTACTAACCATCAGCAGATAATCACAAAATTCAAGGTGATCGACAAAGATGACCTTAAACTTCAATGCCTCTACTGTGAAAAGATTACCGGTAAGAACAATATCGAGATCCTTTAAGCGTAGAAGTTAACTTTTACTGTTTAACATTCTGAAACAGGCATTCTGTTTTAATTGTTAAATTATGACCACCCGGGCTACCAATGGCATCTTATATACAAACTTTGATCAATGAAGGCGAGCACCAGCAGCTTGACTTTAAATTCGGTGTAAATGATTCCAGGAAAATAGCAAGGACACTTGCTGCCTTTGCAAATACTGACGGCGGCAGGCTCTTACTTGGTGTTAAGGACAACGGTTCTATTGCCGGAGTGCGGTCAGATGAGGAATATTACATGATGGAGGCTGGTGCTCATCTTTATTGCAAACCTCCTGTGCCATTTGAAATCAATGAGTGGGAAGAAAACGGCAGGAATGTACTTGAGGTGATTGTAAAGAAAAGTGAGCAGATCCATTCAGCACCCGATAAAGATGGTGTTTATAAGATATTTATCAGGGTAGGGGACCAAAATTATATGGCTAACAGCGTTCTGCTGAAGGTATGGAACAAAAGGAAAAACAAGACTGGTGTTAAAATAACTTTTACACATATTGAGCACTCCCTTATACACTACCTTGAAGAGAAAGGCAAAATAAGCCTGAGCACATTTAAGAAACTGTCGGGCTTGAGTGTTAAACGCTGCGAACATATCCTGGCAGACTTTATCGTTCTGGATATTCTTAGAATAAATTATTCAGAGTCAGGTGTTTTCTATACCTTGAATCCCGATTTCAGACTTAATGAAGAAGCAAATAACCTGCAATGAAAACCATTGGCCTTATTTCCGATACGCACTCATTCCTTCATCCATCGGTCATGGAGTATTTATCAAAATGCGATGAAATATGGCATGCCGGTGATATCGGTGATATAGAAACGGCAAAAGCCCTTGCATCCCTGAAGTCATTCAGAGCAGTCTATGGGAATATAGATGATGGAGTGGTAAGAAGCTTCTATCCGCTATACCAGGATTTTTTTTGTGAGGATATCAGGGTGCTCATCCTTCATATTGGAGGGTATCCCGGTAAGTATAATAAACAAGCGAAGGAACTTATAAATGAGTTGAAACCAGGATTATTCATTTCAGGTCACTCACACATACTGAAGGTGATCAACGATCCTAAAAACAACCTGCTTCATCTTAATCCGGGTGCAGCAGGAAAAAGCGGTTTCCATAATCTGATCACAGCGATGAAATTCGTTGTTGACGGAAAAAACATCCGGGACCTGGAAATACTGGAAATAGATAAAAAATAAACAGAAACCTATCTCAACCTGTTGGCCGACCGCACCAGTTTCTCGTCGTGCATTATGCCCCTGTTTGCCAAAACAAGCATAACAATTGCTATGAGTGAAATATAGATGCCAAAGCTATCATCATATTTTGCTTCTGCTCCTGTGGCTTTACTAATTAAAGGGGTATAAACGAAGAATACAAGAGCAATCAGGATAATGGTCATCAGGATAGCCAGTTTTACCATTCTTGATTGAAAAATTCTTTTCTTATAGAGAAATATTGACATTAAAGCAATAGCTGCAATAATACCATTGAAAATCCCCAGCGGCATGATAAGTGAATTGCTTACCGGTGCTTCAGCTCCGGGTGTCAATGGCTTCAGGTTGGTTATATAGAATTTGTAATAAGATATCTCTGAAAGAAAGCTGGCTACAGGGAAAAAGTATAATACCACCAGGGCCATAACTGCCAGAAACAGGTACACTGATTGAATACGTTGTATCATGATTCTTGTTTTTTTGGAATATGCAAATATAACAAACCAAACGGCTTTAACCTACAGCAAGTTTTCACAAAGCTTATTATCCTGATTAGCTCATATGGTGAATTCTTTTAAAATAAATACATTTGCATTCTATGTCAGAGGAAACACAAGTATCCGCCAAAATCAGCAAGTACATTAAAATCCAAAAACTGGTTCCTGTCTTCTTGGTGATCCAGGTAATCTTTTATTTTTTCGGCTTGTATGGCCGTATGCCTGATATAGATGATGCCTGGATCGGAGAACATGCTTACTGGATGGCCGAAACAGGACATGCCAAATCTGAGCTGATGAGGGGATGGCAGCATCAGGAAGAAAGGATTCTGATTCATCATAAATTAATGACACTGACAGGTTTCCTTGTAATTAAATCCCTTGGATTTTCACTCTACGGGCTTAAATCAGTCAGTCTTTTATTCTTTGGATTGTTTCTCCTTACCTTTTATTATTACGGACGTAAAAACCCCGGAAAACTAACCAGGGACCAATTCATGCTATCGTTGCTCATATTCTTTCTTTTTCACTATACTTTCAAGTTCTCATTTATCTTCAGGCCCGAGATCATCATCATGTTCTTTACATTCACCAGCTACATCCTGCTGGAAAAAGGCCTCAATGATAACAATAATGAAAACGATGGAACCAAGATTCCTCTCCCGGTTGGTGAACGCAATGAAATGAAACCGAACCATCAGGAGATGTATCAGGTTAAGGGGAAAATTGCAAACCGACGATCGCAATGGATTTATTTTTTCATTGCAGGTATTTTGAGCGGACTTTGTGGTGTAGCACATTTAAATGGATTGGCGGTCGCTTTGGCGGGAAGTACACTCCTGCTATTAAATAAAAAAGCCAGGGTGCTGCCTATTTTTGTCTTTGGAAGCATTCTTGGTTTCAGTCTCTATTTTTACGATTTTTCCCGGCAGTATGGTTTTCCTTTCTGGAAACAACAATTGTTTCAATCTGTTCTTGGAACCAATGGTGGAACCAATGACGTTATAAGATATATGACTAACAGTTTCCTTAAAGAGCATATGCGGTTCTTCCATGACCTTAGTATTATAGGCTTCAGCCTTTTACTGATCCTGGTTCTTTTAGCCGGATACAAATATTTACTGAAAACCCGGCGGACAATGCTTCAATATTCATTAATCCTCTGGTTGATAGTCGCTTTCCTCTTTACCCAGAAATCAAGGCAATATATTTTAATATACTTGCCTTTCCTGGTGATTTTTATTACAACGGTGCTCGATAAGTTCTTGAAAGGAGAGACTGGTTTAAAGGATTGGATATATTCACTGACTGGTAGAATTGTCTTGTTCCTTACAGTTACTGTCTTTCTTATTGGATCAACACTTTTTAATATTAAAGTGTCAAGCAAAAAATTCAATCCCATAGACAATAGAAATTTTGTGATGAACCATATTGGGAATGATGTCTCATCCTTAAAGATCGTTGCGCCCATGGAGTTTATTTTTAACGAAATAGTCCATTTTAAAAGTATCCAGGGTGAGAGACTGTACACAACCCTTCAGCATTCTGATTCAACAATATACGGCGAGGGCTTCTTCAGGAAAGCTTCCGATTTTGACGTTGATTACATCTTACTCTCAGGCGTTTACAGGGAGAATTTAGGAGTGACTTCCCTTGATAACAACAAAATATATTCAGGATATAAATTATTACTGGATACCGGCGAACTAAGCCTTTATAAACGATTGGGGTCAACTGAAAGATCAAATGCCTCAGAGTAGATCATTTTTCTTCTTTGGCCATTTTTTCAATCTTCTTATCATAATATTCTTCGGCAAGCAGAATACCGCCCTTCCATATTTCACGCTTTTCTGTTACACCCTTATCATTAAGATGCATCCATGTCCCATCTTTCAGGTTATGCAGGTAAGGCCCTGATATAAAAACCCTTCCATTAGGGTGATAGAACGTTGCCAATCCTTCAAGCAAACCTTTTTCGTAAGTAGCCCTGGTTTTAACCATACCATCGTAAAAGTATTGAAGCCATGTACCTTCCTTTACGCCATTTACATAAGGGATTTCTTCAAGCAGTTCTCCGCTTGCATAAAAGGTTTTCCAGGTGCCATTTGGTATGCCCATCTCATAATATTCTTCAGCAATGACAATTGAATCCTGATTATAATATTTCCAGGAGCCTTGTTTTTTTTCATTTATGTATAATCCCTCAGAAACTTTTTTACCTTTTTCATAAAGAGTAGTAAATGCTTTATTTCCATGATCCGAGAATTCACTTACTGCCTTTACTTTACCTGTTGTGTCGTAATAAATAAATTTCCCTTGCGGAATGTTATCTTTAAATAATCCTTTGTAAACAATATTGCCATTGCTATCCATTTTAATCCACTCTCCCTGTTTTTTACCCTGTGAATCAGTTTGGTTTGGGGTAGCCTGGGAAAAAGAACTGTGGCCGGAAGAAATGATCAGACCGATGATCAGTGTAATTATGAAGAGATTGATTTTCATTCTGTTATATTAAGTTTACAATGCGGGTTGCAAGCAACTGATTCTAAACTGTTTCGTATATTTGCCTGCAAAATTAATAAAAGTTATTCCATTAGCTGTGATTTATGAATACCTATCCGTCCCGGTTGCTTGAAGAAGCAGTAAATGAACTCACCAAACTCCCGGGAATCGGGAAGCGGACAGCATTGCGGCTTGCACTCTGGCTACTGAAGCAGGATCCCTCACGGACACATTTGCTTGGCAACGCTATTATTAATCTGCGAGACAATATTTCATACTGCAAGATTTGTCACAACATATCCGATCAGGAAGTCTGCAATATCTGTGCCGATACAAAAAGGGATAGCCGGATTGTATGTATTGTTGAGGATGTGAGGGATGTGATGGCTATTGAGAATACTAACCAGTACAGGGGAGTTTACCACATACTAGGTGGTGTGATATCCCCAATTGAGGGAGTAGGGCCACAGGATATCAACCTTGAATCCTTAGTACAAAAAGCAATGGATGGTAATCTCAGTGAAGTGATCATGGCATTGCCTTCAACTACTGAAGGTGATACCACAGCATATTACATATACAGGAAAATAAGCACCAATGTGCCTGTAATTTCATCCATTTCGCGAGGCATTGCAATAGGCGATGACCTCGAATATACCGACGAAGTTACCCTTGGAAAGTCGATCAGGAACAGGGTGCCTTTTGATACAACGATTTAGTAACTTTGCTTTCCATTAATTATTTCTCGACCACTATCAAATGACAATACAGGAACTGCTTGCCGGTAGAGCTGCTGAAGCTTTTAACCAATTATTTGGTACAGTATTATCTCCTTCAGATTTTACCATTCAGCGAACTGTTATAAATTTCAGGGAGCAGGGTGATTTTTCCCTTGTTGTTTTTCCGCTGCTCAAATTGTCGAAAAAGTCACCTGAGGAAACAGCAAGGCTCATGGGTAATAAATTGCAGGAGATCACTGATGAAATTGAATCTTTCTCAGTTATCAAAGGATTTCTTAACCTTAGGATTAAACAGCAATTCTGGGTTGATTTTATTACAAAGAAATACACTAATACCAGTTTCGGATTGAAGAAGCCGGAAGGAGGAAAACCTGTTGTTGTGGAATTTTCTTCTCCAAATACCAATAAGCCCCTTCATTTAGGGCATATTCGTAATAACCTTCTCGGCTTTTCAGTTTCAAAAATACTTGAAGCAAACGGACAAAGTGTCAAACGTGTTAACTTGGTAAACGACAGGGGCATCCACATTTGCAAATCAATGCTTGCCTGGAAATTATTTGGCAATAATGTCTCTCCTGAATCATCAGGCAAAAAGGGTGACAAACTTGTTGGTGACTTTTACGTACTTTTCGACAAAAAATTCAAAGAAGAATGCGGATCACTTGTGGCAAAAGGATTATCCGAGGAAGAGGCGGGCAACCGCTCCAACCTGATGTCTGAGGCAAGGAACATGTTGAGGAAATGGGAACAGCAGGACCCTGAAACCCGTGCATTATGGAGCATGATGAACCAGTGGGTTTATAAAGGATTTGAAGAAACCTACCGCCAACTGGGCATTGTGTTTGATAAAACTTACTATGAATCGGAAACTTACTTGTTGGGGAAAAAGCTAGTTGATGAAGGGCTGAAAAAAGGTGTGCTTTTCCGTAAAGATGACAATTCCATATGGATTGACCTGACATCAGAAGGATTAGATGAAAAATTACTCCTCAGGGCTGACGGCACCTCTGTTTACATGACCCAGGACCTTGGAACGGCACAATTGCGATATGATGAGTTTAATCCGTCTGAAATGATCTATGTCGTTGGTAACGAGCAGAATTACCATTTTGATGTACTGAAGCTTGTCCTCAAAAAATTGGACAAAGAATGGGCGGACCATATTTTCCACTTGTCTTATGGAATGGTTGAGCTTCCTGAAGGAAAGATGAAATCGCGTGAAGGGACCGTTGTGGACGCTGATGACCTCATTGAAGAAATGAAAGTTACAGCCAGGCAAATGACTGAAGAATTGGGAAAGATTGATGATTTCGACAGTGAAGAAGCAGTCAGACTTTATGATACTGTAGGCTTAGGGGCATTAAAATACTTTATCCTTAAAGTTGATCCAAAAAAGAACATGGTATTTAATCCTTCGGAAAGTATTGATTTCAATGGCAATACCGGTCCGTTTATTCAATATACATACGCAAGGATTAAATCAGTTTTGAGAAAAGCAGAAGGTCAGGATTTTACAATGCAAGGTAGTGTTACCCTATATCCAAAAGAGATCAGTCTTTCAATCCTTAACTACATGTTTCCGCAGGTCATTAATGATGCAGCTACGGAGTATTCTCCTTCAGTTATTGCCAATTATCTGTTCGAACTGGCCAAAGAGTATAACCAGTTTTATCATGAACACCCTATACTTAAAGAAGAAAACACTAATTCGAAAGACTACCGGTTGGCGCTATCAGTATTAACAGCATCAGTACTTAAAAACGGCATGAAGCTGCTTGGAATAGAAGTTCCTGAGCGGATGTAGTTAAAAAAAACAGGCTGCTCCATGGGGAGGGAGCAGCCAATTTAATCAGGATAGAAAGGGATTTGAATGCGGGTTTTTTATACCCACACATATATAAGACACTTTTTTTCCATCTTACCCTAAATTTTCTTAAAAAAAATATTGAAGATCCCTATCCATCAAAAAATAGAGGCCACCTTAATAAGTGGCCTCTATTTTTGGATTTATGAATTTCCCTAACGGATATTCACTTTACTTGTCACAATACCCTGTGAGGTTGTAAGTTTCAAGATATATAATCCGGCAGGCAGATTTGAAATATTTGAAGCAAACTCCTTAGAATTTACTGATGTTTGAAGCATAACCTGTCCTGATGTATTCAACAAGCTTAAATTGATGATTTCAAGGTCACCTTTTACTGTGAGTACATTATCGGCAGGATTTGGATAAACCATAAAATGGTCATTGAAACTGATATCACGTACACTAACCCCACTGGTAATAATTAAGGTAACAGGAATATTCAGCTCAGGATCATTGATACTATTATTTGTAATAATCATTGCTGAATAAAGTGTATCAGGCAGAATACCTGTTGCGTTGAAATAGAGTTCAATATCGCTAGTTTCACCGGCGGCAACTGTTCCGCTTAAAGAACTTGCTGATAACCAGGCAGGAGCTCCTTCAAACGCGATTGACCATTCCAGATCCAAAGTACCATTGTTAACGATTGAGAAAGGAATTGTATCGAGTTCACCTGAAGGAACAGAATCAAGGACACTTGATGCAGTAGTGATCTGTGCACCTTCTGGTACTATCAATGTACCGTACATCCGGAACATTCCGTCATTATTAGCATCAGTATTAAATCCACCAGCATAACCGGTCGAAGCATCAAAAAAGTCAGCTGCAAGGAATTGTTTTGTACCTGTTCCGGCAAATAAATTCCAGGTTAAACCACCATCTGTTGAATAAGATACGCCCATCAGTCCGGGTGTCTCATATTCGGCTCCTGTGCTTACATAAACGCCATTGCTATTAGGAATTGCTGCTATATCGTTTGTAAATATTGAACCGGTTGGAGTAATAGTCTGCCATGTAGCACCGCCATCAGAGGTTTTTCTGTAGGATACCGGAGCAACGGTTTGAGCTACGATTCCGTTCATCGGATCAGTGAAAGCAATTGAATTGATACCACCATTGGTTCCCGGAGTAATACCTGCGTTGGTAACTCTCCATGTAAAACCACGGTCATCAGAAATGTAAACTTTGCCCTTATTTGTTCCAAACATTACAGTATTTTCACCTGTGGTTGCTATTACTGAAGTCCATCCACCTTCACCGCTGGCAGGTACACCTCCTGTAATATTTGCCTGTGGAACTCTCTGCCACGTCATACCACCATTTACCGTGGTGTAAATCTCAAAATAACCATCTCTGACATCACCATGGCACATACCTTCCTGCTCATTCCAGAAATAGACGTTGTTGGCAAAAGATGCTGAACCCTGAAGAGCACCTGGAAGTTGAGTCCAGGTTAATCCGCCGTTTGATGTTTTATAGATTCCGCAGGTATTATTTTGGTTTCCTACACCATTATAAAGAGCCACATAGGCTATATTTTCATCTAATCCGCAGATATTTCCAATGCCATAAGTAGTTCCACCTATAACCTGACCAGGAACCCATGTAACGCCTCCATCTGTGGTTTTACAAAATTCGTTAATTGTTGAAGTGGTACCATCGCCATCATAAGCAGATGCCCATGCAACATTAGCATCAACAGCATCAATAAAATTTATACCCCTTGATGCAGCAGTAAAATGGGTGTTCTGGATACTCCATGTTGCTAAATTGTTACCGGGTTGAATTCCAATGATTATACGGTTTTCATCGTTAAATGAATATCCGCCTGCTGAGAGTGATCCGATGGCAAAATATCCATTACTCGATCCTGACCATCCCCAGTTCATATGGAACTTATTATCGCTAAGTCTGTAACCGTCACAAATCCAGGCGTGACCACCACCGGTGCCCTGGCCAGCATAATAAACCGGGCGTCCAGCATCCATTTCAGTTCTTAGAAGTGCCCACCATTCACTCATACTTGGGTAATCTTCTTTGCTTTCGAGATGTGTTGAAGGTGCATAGTTGAAGTAATTGCAAAGTGCAAAAGGTACATCTTCACTATAAGCACCAGAACTATTGGCATCATACTGCATATTTACTGAAACTCCGGCATGATACATAAGAGTAGCAACAGCGGGATTAGCTGTATTTACACTGTTAGGCATGGCAGCATAATTATAAGTGGTTGCGCTGAAATCAGCACTTTGCAATCCGTAATTCGGATCGGTGTAAGAATGTGATCCGATACCCGTTGTTGGCCATTGGTGATATTTCATCAACACCGCCATAGTTGTTGCTACACAACCTGTCGGGGCATGATCGCATAAACCATAACCTGCATTCGGGTCAGCAGGACACAGTGCATTGTAATAACATCCTTGATCCCAGTTGGTTGTTACTAAAGGAGTTACATCAAGTACAGAACGTTCAGCCTGTTTGTTGATAATTTCATTCCACATCGGAAGGGTTTCTTCATTGCTGAATCCGCCTGTCCGTATTTCAACAATTGCTTTACTGTATGATTCCATCCATGCAGCGGCAATCGGATTATGGGTGCCGTTCGTGGGTGTTCCCTCGTAAGAATATGCTAAAACTGGAATTGATGCATCATCGGCAGCAATAATTACAAATCCTCCTGAACGGAAAGTAAAAGTGTAGAAGGTAACAATGCCTTCATAAGAAGTTTCAAACATTGAAGCAACTGAAAAGTCGTTAATGTTTGACGGTGCATTCAGCGCATACTGATTAACTGCTACTTGCTCAGCAAGCTGCCTGTCAACAGGATTTGCCATCACTGCAAAGGTTAATACAGCAAGAAAAAGAGTAATGATTTTTTTCATTATCAATTGGATTTTAGTGAATAATGAGGTATTGGTTGTTTTTAATTTTTTAAAGGATTGGGTAGCAAATTTAGGATAATAATATTATGTCCGACATGATATGAGGAGCTTTTTTGACAAAAAAGAGAAAAATTATAAGTTTGGTAATGAAGTGTCCCCGGTTAACCACTGACTTTTGTTACCCTTTGCTTTCCGTTCGCTTACGGTTCGCTTACCCATGGGGTAAGTTAACGGTAAGCGAAGGGTAAACGAACCGTAACTAAACCCGGGCCAAATCCAACAGATGGATTGGCTGCTCTATCAAGATGGTTGGCTCTTCTTGAATTAATTCTTCCAGGCTTCCATAACCGTATAAAACGGCAGCAGACGAAATACCGGCGGCCTTTGCTCCCCTGATATCATGGTACCTGTCGCCAATCATGATAATCTGCGAAGATGGATTTAGCCTGAACTTATTAAGGGTATGCATTATAAGCTCATGTTTGTTGCTTCTGCGGCCATCGATCTCACAACCGGTTACCGTCTTGAAGAGGTTGCCAAAAGGAAGCGATTCAACAATACGGACTGCATACTCCTCGGCTTTTGAAGTCACCACATACATTGAAACACCTGTCTCTGCAAGGTTATTAATTGCCCCTTCAATACCCGGAATGATGTCATATTCAAACAGTCTCTGTCTGCCATAATATTCCCTGTATATTCTTGTGGCTTTCTCAGCCGTTTCTTCAGAGAAATTAAAGAGTTCCCTAAATGAATCCCTCAATGGAGGACCTATGAACGGAGAAAGATCGGCCGGCTTTTCATCCTGTAGTATATTCATCTGATCCAGAGTATAATTGACAGCATTAAATATGCCCCGTTTTGAATCGGTAAGCGTTCCGTCAAGATCAAATAACAAATGCAACAAGGCCATATAGCTGTGGTAAAGGAAAGCAAAAATAAAATATTTGCCTTTTGCTTTAAATAGGGAAACATGTTATTTTCTGCAATGCCACATTTGTTGTATTTTTGCGCCCTTAACAGCATTCAATGAATTTAAAGGAAAAACTTGAGCATCCTATCTTTCGAATTGTAACCGAAACTGCCTTCAAAACACATACTGAGGTTTATGTCATTGGTGGATTCGTGAGGGATATTTTGCTTAGGAGAAATTCAAAAGACATTGATTTTGTTGTTATCGGCGATGGGATTTCACTAGCTGAGGCAGTTGCATCTAAAGTAGCCGGTGTGCACAAAGTGAGCGTCTTCAGGAATTTTGGCACTGCGATGATCCACTTTGGCGATATGCAGATTGAATTTGTAGGAGCCCGTAAAGAATCATACAATTTTGATTCAAGGAAACCGGTGGTTGCGTCTGGTTCGCTGACGGATGACCAGAATAGGAGGGACTTCACCATTAATGCAATGGCCATCAGCCTCAATCAAAAAGACTATGGTGAGCTGATTGATCCCTTCGAAGGATTGCAGGACCTGGAAAAAAAGGTAATACGCACACCGCTTGATCCTGAAATGACTTTCTCGGATGACCCGTTGAGAATGATGCGCGCCATAAGGTTTGCCTCTCAATTGAATTTCACTGTTTTGCCTCATACCTTGCAGGCTATTAAGGACAACCAGGAGCGCATAAGGATCATTTCTGCTGAGCGTATCAGTGAAGAGCTTAATAAAATCATCCTTTCGAACAAACCTTCATCCGGAATAAAACTTCTTGAGAAAACCGGCCTGCTGGCATTAATATTCCCGCAGCTTATAGCTCTGAAAGGAATTGAAAGTATCGAAGGCAAAGCCCATAAAGACAATTTTTACCATACTTTGGAGGTATTGGACAGGATTTCACGAAAAACCGACAATCTCTGGCTCCGCTGGGCGGCCTTACTTCATGATATAGCTAAACCTGTTACCAAGAAATTTAACCAGGAAACAGGATGGACCTTTCATGGGCATGAAACCAAAGGTGCCAGGATGGTAGCACAGGTTTTCAGGCAACTGAAACTTCCCCTTAATGAAAAGATGCGCTATGTGCAGAAACTGGTTGCCCTTCACCTCAGGCCAATCGCACTGGCAGAGGACGAAGTGACCGATTCGGCGGTCAGACGGTTGTTATTTGAGGCTGGTGATGATATTGAAGACCTGATGACCCTTTGCGAAGCTGATATCACTTCGAAAGACCAGGAAAAAGTAAAAAGGTATCTTGGAAATTTTCAGAATGTCAGGCTGAAACTAAAGGAAATAGAAGAGAAAGACAATTTACGCAACTGGCAGCCACCCATCTCAGGCGATGAAATCATGCTGGCTTTTAATCTTAAGCCATGCAAGGAAGTGGGGATGATCAAGACAGCCATCAGGGAGGCTATTTTAGAAGGAAATTTGCCTAATGACCATGCAGCTGCTTATAACTTCATGATCAATGAGGGAAGAAAAATCGGATTAATCCCTGTTAATGAATAAATTAAGGCTAGTATAAGACAATTGAACAATTTAAAGCTTTGTTTTTTTTAATAAAACAGTTAATTTTACTATTGATTATTGATTAAAAACTTGACACCATGCATTTGTACAGGTTTAGGCTATTAGCGGAAGAGCAGGAAGATTTTCTTCGTGATTATGATATACTTGCATCCCAGACTTTTCTTGAATTCCATGATCTCATTAAGGAGACTGTTGAACTCAAGGGCAATGAACTGGCTTCATTCTTTGTTTGTGACCGGAATTGGAGAAAGAAAAAGGAGATTACCCTTCTGGATATGCAGGCTGAAGAGGATCAGGCGCCCGTAGATGAGGATGATGAAGAGAAGCCCAAATTAAACCGCCTTCCGACATTTGAAATGGCAAAAATGAAAATCAAGGAAGTAATTGATGATCCCCACCAGCGGCTTCTGTTTGAGTATGATTTCCTTAATCCAAAGACTTTCTACATTGAATTAATGAAGATCATTGATGCCGACAAGAATGAAAAATACCCGAAATGTGTAAAGAGTGTTGGCAAACTGGTGCCTGTTGCCATTACCAACCTGCCTTTCATTCCTGACGAAGAAACCGATGTCCCTCTTCCGGGAGAATTTGATGAGATTACCATGAATGATGACGATAACAATGATGATCTCATTATTGATACTCCTCCTGACCTTGATAAAGAATGGTAGCCGGGGGCTTACCTTTTAAAAATACACTGATTATCATTGCCGGTCCGACTGCTGTTGGAAAAACATCGGTATCGATTGATGTGGCAGCCCATTTTGGGACAGAAATTATTTCAGCCGATTCAAGACAGTTTTATAGAGGCCTTACCATTGGCACAGCCGCACCTTCTGAGTTACAACTAAGTAAGGTTAAGCATCATTTTACCGGTAACCTGCAGCCGAATGAATATTTCAATGTTTCCCAGTTTGAGCATAAGGTTATTGACCTGCTTAAAGATCTCTTCAAAACTCACAGGGTTGTTGTGATGTCCGGGGGATCAGGCCTTTACATTAAAGCTGTTTGTGAAGGTATTGATGAAATGCCTGATATTGACAAGGGATTGAGATATGAATTAACAAGCATATATCAGAAAGAAGGATTGCCTTCACTGAGAAAAATGCTTTTCGAACTCGATCCAGTATATGCCGGAAGAGTAGACCTGGCCAATCCTACCCGCATCATCAGGGCTCTTGAGGTAACAATGCAAACTGGCAAACCCTATTCATCCCACCTTAAAAGTGCAGGTGCCGGCAGGGATTTTAATATAATTAAAATAGCATTAAACCTTCCCCGTGAGGAGTTGCATCTCAGGATAAGCCACAGGGTGGATCAGATGATTGAACAAGGATTGATCGATGAAGCACGGGCATTTTACCATTTAAGGCATCTGAATTCACTTAAAACAGTGGGATATAAAGAGCTGTTCGACTATTTCGACGGGAAAATACCACTTGATGAAGCAGTTGAAAAGATCAAAACCAATACCAGGAGATATGCCCGGAGGCAAATCACCTGGTTTAAGAAAGATAAAGAATACAACTGGATGCCTCCCCAAAGTAAGACTGTTATAACCTTTCTGGAAGAATCATTGGGTAATCCGTTGACCTAGCCACTTTACTTTAACCACTGATCAAGCCATCTGAAGAATTCCCTTTGCCACAGGATTGCATTCTGCGGTTTAGTAACAAAATGAGTTTCTTCAGGGAAAAAGAGAAATCTGCTGGGTATTCCTTTCAACTGAGCAACATTAAATGCCTGCATTGCCTCTGTGTAAGGAATACGGAAATCATAGCCACCATGTATCACAAGGATAGGAGTGTCCCAGTTGCCAACAAAAAGGTGAGGGGAGAAGTCATAGCTCTTTGGCCTTGGATTATCCCAATAGGCACCACCATAATCATGGTTAACGAACCACATCTCTTCCGTTGAAGCATACATGCTTTCGAAATTAAAAATGCCGCAATGGGCAATAAATGTTTTAAACCTGTGATTGTGGTTCCCTGCAAGCCAATATACGGAATACCCACCATAACTGGCACCTACGGCTCCCAGTTTATCTTTATTTACCCAGGGTTCTTCAGCTACTGAATCAATAGCCACAAGGTAATCTTTCATGTTTTGACCGCCGTAATCCTGGCTTATCTGATCATTCCATTCCTGTCCGAAAGTCGGCAATCCTCTCCTGTTTGGTGCCACAATTACATAATCATGTGCAGCCATCATCTGGAAATTCCAGCGGTATGAAAAGAACTGGCTTACAGCGTCCTGAGGGCCACCCTGGCAATAGAGCAAGGTTGGATATTTCTTAGTGGGATCGAATTTAGGAGGCAGGATAACCCATACAAGCATTTTCTTTCCATCGGTGGTGGTGATCCATCTTTTTGTGGTCTTTCCCAATTCTATTCCTTTCAGGATTTCCCTGTTTGTAAAAGTAAGCTGCTCTTCTGAACCATCACTTGAAAATTTAAATATTTCAGTCGGCAGGTCCATTCTCATCTTCGTATAGATAATATCATTCCCGGCTATAGCAAACTCAGTAATATCATGGTCACCATTTGTTAACTTGGTGATCTTACCGGTCAGCAGGTCAAGCTTGTAAACCTGGAATGTCGCATGTATTCCGCTTATAAAGTAAAGGGTTTTACTATCTTTACTAAACTTAAAATTAGTTGAGCTCTGGTCAAAATTCTCAGAAAAGTCTCTTTTTGTATTTGTTTTCAGATCCAGCACGATAATCCTGTCCTTATCAGCCTCAAAGCCGGGAGTTTTCATGCTCCTGAAGACTATTTTTGATCCATCCGGAGAGAAAACCGGGTCCTGGTCATAACCTTGATTATCTTCTGTAAGGTTAATAGTTTTGCCGCTCTCAAGGTTGTACAGGTAAATGTCACTGTTGGTGCTTTCAGCATATTCTTTACCTTTTAGTTTCTTACAAACATATGCGATTGATTTACCGTCAGGCGACCAGGTAATTTGCTCCATACCGCCAAAGGGCATCATTGGGGTATCAAATGGTTCACCTGGCATAATATCCTTTCCCTCGCCAATTGTACCATCATTGTATGGGGCAATGAAGATATGACTGTACTTGTAATCATGCCAGTCGTTCCAATGCCTGCACATAAGGTCATCATAGATCAGGGCATTGGCCAGGGGAAGGTCAGGGTAGAGGTCCTGGGCTGATTGCTCAAGTTTGACGTCTTTTGTATAAAGAACATACTTAAGGTCCGGAGCGTATGAAAATCCATTGATTCCCTCTTCCACATTGCTTACCTGCTTTTTATCCTGTCCGTTTTTGCCCATTTCCCATATCTGCATATAACCTGATTCGGCCGACAGGTAACCTATTTTGGTCCCGTCAGGCCGCCATATGGCATTCTGCTCACTAACTTTTGTTTCAGTTATTTTCCGGGGAGATTCTGCATTTTTATCCAGAAGGTAAATATCTCTGTTGCCTTTGTTGGCAGCAACATCATACCATGTTACGCCATAGATGATTGTTTCTCCTGACGGCGAGATCTGCAGGTCGTCTACCCTGCCCAGTTTCCATAAGGTTTCAGCTGTAAAGCGGTCCTGTGAAAGACCATACACACTGATCAATAATGAAATCGCTATAAATACTTGCTTTTTCACGGTTAATATTTTAAATGTTAGTATTAATAAAATAGCAAAGCAAGCTGCTAAAGTATAAAAAAAGCAGGTATCAAATCTGTCCCTTTTATGTTAAAAATGTCCTGAAACAGGACACGCCATTTAATTCATCATTGACTTACAGTGTTAATTATCAGCGATTTATGAAATTGGCCGGATAATTGAGTAGTACGTATTCGTAATCGTCTCAGTATGAACCAGAAAGAAAAGAAGACAAGCAGGAGAACAGGAGAAGAACATTTAAGTTCAGGAACTTCGTTATCTAAAGAAGGAAGGTTATGTATGGAATTTCCCATGAAGATACTTGTTGCGGAGGATAATCTTATCAACCGAAAGCTTGTGACCACGCTCTTAACAAAGATGGGTTTAAAAGTTGACTCGGTGATTAATGGACTTCAGGCTTATGAGATGGTAAAAAGAATGGATTTTGATATAGTGTTAATGGATATTCAAATGCCGGAAATGACAGGCATAGAGGCTACGCTTAAAATAAGAGAGGAAGTACCAGTCGACAGACAACCACTCATCATTGCCCTTACCGCTAATGTAATGGCAGAAGATAAAGAAAATTGCATCAAAAGTGGAATGGTCGACTATATGCCTAAACCGGTAAATTTTAATTTACTGCAGGAAATGCTGATAAAATGGGGCAATTATCTTAGCAAAAGGAAAAAGCAGTAGGGCGAAAAACCGGCTCATAAGGCCGGTTTTTTGTTTTTATTACCATCTGTAGAAAAAATGTTCCTTTATTCCACCGGTTATTTCCACTTCACTATTATTTTTTCGGGATCATTTTTCAAGGAGAATTTCCTTACTTTAACCGGAGTATAGATATTCTCAAGGAAATAAGGATCATCGGCATTAAGGGCATTCAGTAAATTGACAGATGATTCTGAAACTTTAAGCTGGTTACCATTTAAAGAGAATGTTTCACCTGTAAAGCCATGAAGGATCACCTCGATACTCTTGAATTTACCGGGATAGTTTCCTTCCGCAGGCTCAAGTACAATCTCTTTCTTCACCGGATCAAATGAAAATACCCTTGTGTAGTAACCTTTGTTCTCATAATCATAACTTACACCATCATCCTCGTAATAATTAAATAATAAAGGAGAACTTCCCTTGTAAACATGAAGAAATAAGGTGTCACCCGCTGGTTCGGAAGTTGCCTGTACCGTTTTCTGTAATGGAATTAGCGAGCCGGCCTTTATATATAAGGGCAATTTTCCGATTGGGCACTCGGCCAGGATCTCAGAGTTTCCTTTAAAATAACTGTCTGTATGAAAATCGTACCAATCACCATCAGGCAGATATACTTTAACAAAGTCTTTTGTGCTTTCAACAGGTGCCACCATAATTGATGGACCGAAAAGATACTGATGCTGGTAGGCGAACCAGTAGACCTTTTCATCAAAGGTATAATCGATGGCAAGTGTACGTGCTACAGGCATTCCATCGACAGAAGCCTGATGGAAAGCGGAATAGAGGTAAGGGAGCATCTGATACCTGAACTGTACATAATTACGGCAGATGTTCTCAACGGTCTCGCCGAATGACCATGGTTCGGCTTGCTTATAATCATAATGGCTATGGCTTCTGTAAAAAGGTGTGAAAGCTCCTAAACTCATCCATCGCGCAAAGAGGGCAGGGGTGGCATCCTTACTGAAGCCACCTACATCGACGCCAATAAAAGGAACTCCACTCAAACCGATGCTGTTAACCAAACGGGCTCCAAGCATCATATGCTCGTCGGTTGCCTGGTTGTCACCTGTCCAAAGTGCTGTGTATCTTTGCAATCCCGAAAAACCAGCACGAGTGAGGATAAGCGGCCGTTTGTTTCCAAGGAGTTTTTTGGTGCCTTCAAAGGTACTTTTAGCCATCATCATGCCATAAACATTCTTAGCCTGTTTATAGGTGGCATTTTCGCCCTCCC
>DATGZB010000017.1:0-2029 GCA_035297395.1 Lentimicrobium sp.
ATAGCTCGGGCAACTGCAGAATTTCCTCCACTTGGAGTTTCAGTCAAATCTATGATTAATTTGTCTGTATTATATAGACTATCAAGAGCAGCATCAAATGCTGGAATCAAATCATTCTCAAATAATGAATTATTAATTTTAATGTATCCAATATTGCTTTTAATAATTTTGAATTCAAGCAGGTTTGACGATTGATTGGGCATTTTGAATTCATCAGGAAAGTAATTTTTCTCAAGCCCCTTTTCCAATACAGTAATTACTCTCTTTTTGTCATAAGTTCCGGCGAACATCATATTTAATGCGTATTCATACATCTTATCATTGTAGACCTTAGTATATCTGGGAAGAAAATTAGTAAGAAGACTATCAATCTTTGAACCATTGAATTTAATCACCTGTAACCCTGGTTTTAATCCGCATAATTCTGAAGGATGATTTTTTCGAATATCAGCTATAAAATAAGCATTGCCATTCTTGTTCAGAAAAATATCGGAGCCGGATGGTAGTATTCTATTTGATGTATTTAAATTTGTATTTAATGATATATGTCCATTATGGAGCTCGTTAATAACGGATTCCAGAAACCTGATGAATTCTTCCCGATTTGTAATTGAATCTGTCATTGGTTGATAAATTTCTTTGACTTTATCCCAATCAATTCCTTGAATATCAAGATAAGCATAGTTATCCTTAACATCTGTCCAGAACTCATAAAAGTCTTTTTGATAGACTGTTTGACTGCAAACAGATGTTGAAATGAGGAACACTAAAATGGTCAAGAATTTCATATTTGTATTTTTAATGCCGGATACCAAAACACAACTTAGGAACTTCTGAATTCACATCAACGCTTTATCCGAGATCTGATATGATTTCCCAATAAACTCTGAAAAGCCGGCAATTGTTCCAGTTCTTATAGAGTATGTTAGTACAAATTTATGAAGGGATATTGAATGAGGCAAAATGCTAAATATTAACGGTAACGGCCCTGCGGTGAGTGTTAGTAAACGGTGCTGAGTCGATCGCCCGCCTGACCGGCATCAGTCGGGCAGGGAGGCCACTGGCAGGATCTTTCGTTTTCGTCACCATGCCAGTAAGGCCAGGGCCGAGCGTTAAGAAAACACCCAGTGGGTGTTTTCAGCCAAGGAGCCAGACTGCAGGGTAAATGGAAGAACGGCGCGGTTTTTGCCATCATGGTAGATCTGAATGCGCAAGAGCGTAGTCACGGTAGAAACATGATTGGGTTAGTTATATGTCCCGATAGCAAAACTGGGTCGAAGCCACCTGGCAGTGTCGCGGTACAAACAAGGCCGGACTTGCGGATATGTCACGGTGCAGAACTTTGAAAGCGGAACTAGGCGGTTATCAGGGTTTAAGAGCATGTGATTTTTATTCGGTGCAGGAACAAAGCGCAAAAACCGTGACGAGTTTATTAATGCTACCGTCCGTGTTAGCCTTAGCGATTTTGTTATTATTAGAAATTTATACAGCTAAAATCGTTTCGGCAAAGCTAATGCTCACTCAATCAGTAGCTGTGTATGTAGGACTATACTTCCATTTTGGTCCTTGAAACCAGCCAGTAGTAGATTCCTCAAGAGTAGTAATATCTTTATTTGTCAGTGAGAAAGATAATGCTCCAATGTTTTCTCTTGCCTGAGAAGCATTTTTTGCGCCTACTATTGGTAAGGCTCCCCGATCAATCACCCAGCGCAGCGCTACTTGAGCTGGAGTCTTACCATATTGATTCCCTATTTCAGTAAGCTTATTATTTATTTCAGTGAAAGCTTTAATTTCCCGATCATGGAAGGTATTGCCCATTCGTCTTCGCATCCAATCTGATGGAATCGACCCAGGTTTGTATTTGCCAGTGAGGGCTCCCATGGCAAGTGGCATATAAGCAATGAGTGTTACACCCAACTCCCGGCAAGCGTCGAGAACACCATCTACCTCAGGCCTGCGGTAAAGAAGAGAATATTGAACCTGATTTGATGCAAGAGCAATCCCATGAGCTTTCAGAGCATCATAGGCT
>DATGZB010000018.1:0-98713 GCA_035297395.1 Lentimicrobium sp.
AAAAAGGCAAAAGGCTAAGGGCTAAAGGCTAAGGGCTAATGTGTTTCTTAGGTAAATAATCGACCCTTCGGTTGTTAAGAATACTCAAAGAACCAAGACCCAAGAACCAAACCCAAGAACCAAACTTAAGAACCAAGAGCCAATAACAAAGAACAATGAACAAAGAACAATGAACAAATATCAACTGATGAAAAAGTCAAATTCAATGAAGTATATAACCTATTTGTTGCTGCTTGCAGCAGGTATCTTTGCAGGCTGGCTGTTTTTTCACAATGATCAGCCATCCACTAATGCAGCAACAGGAGTGAAAGAAAATGGGGGAAAGACCATATGGACCTGCTCAATGCATCCACAAATCAGAAAAGACGAGCCGGGCAAATGTCCGATTTGTGGCATGGACCTGATTCCGTTAAACCAACTGGACGGTGATTCCGGATCAGTTGATGTGATGGCCGTTCACCTGACGCCTGAAGCAGCTCAGCTGGCAAATGTAATGACATCAATCGTTTCAAGGCAGAAACCTGTTAAGGAACTCAGGCTGTATGGAAAGATCCAGGCAGATGAACGGTTATTGCAAAGTCAGACCGCTCACATACCCGGCAGGATTGAACGACTGATGGTTAATTTTACAGGTGAACAGGTCAGGCGGGGACAGACTTTAGCTGAGATCTATTCGCCTGAATTGATCACTGCCCAGCAGGAACTGATACAGGCTGCTGAGATGAAAGAGTCGCAACCGGTAATATATGAAGCATCAAGAGAAAGGCTTTTACAATGGAAATTATCAGAAGAACAGGTAAACTCTATTGAAGAATCCGGAAAGATCAGGAATACCTTTCCCATCATGGCCACATCAGGTGGGATTGTGACAGCCCGCCGGGTTAACAATGGTGATTATGTGAGTCAGGGAACCGTGCTTTATGATATTGCCGACCTTTCAACTGTATGGGCATTGTTTGATGCATATGAAAGCGACCTCCCGTTTTTGAATGTTGGTGATGACATTTCCTTTACTGCACAGGCACTTCCGGGTAAAGTATATTCAGGCAAAATTGATTTTATTGATCCGGTGATTGATCCCGTTACGCGTGTTGCCAAAGTAAGATTGCAGGTCAGAAATACTGATAATAAGCTGAAACCCGAAATGTTTATCACTGGAATTCTGAAGGCGGATCTTGCAAAGTACGGAAATAACATGGTTATACCGGGATCGGCAGTTCTGTGGACAGGCAAAAGATCCATAGTCTATGTAAAGCTACCGGGTGAAACACCAGCATTTAAGATGCGGGAAATTGAGATTGGCCCAGCCCTGGGTAATAGTTATATTGTACTGGACGGATTAGAGCAAGGAGAGGAGATCGTTACAAACGGAACTTTTAACGTTGATGCTGCAGCACAACTCGAAGGCAAACCCAGCATGATGAATTCTGAAGGCGGTTCAGTTTCAACAGGACATGATCATGGGCAGATTCAGCAGGAAATGAAAGAAAGTTTAAAAAGAATGGATTGATCAGTTATGGGTCAGAATTTTTTTTAAAAAAAAAGTGCAGATTATGTAAAACTTTATTAACATTATGTAATGTCCGTTGTTGTATAATCATAAGGTGCTAATCAACTAAATTCCTAACTGATTAATATACAACAACATGGATTCTATCGGAACTATTTCAGGACTAATCTCGAACTACTTTGTAAACTCACAAAATCTTATAACAATACTTCTTAATCCTGTGGATGGAAAATTGATGTCTATTACGGTTGATGATGGGGAGGATGTGCAGCAGTTCAATTATGAAGAACCGGCATCGGGTGTAAATTTCGGGACCCATTCGCTGGAGTGGGGGCTTTTTGCTTAATCATGAAATTCAATTACGACCATATCATCTGGCTTTAAGCCAAGCAAACTTGCTGCATTCCCCTTGTTAAGGGCAATTTCTATAAAGCCGGTGGTGCTGAAAAGAACCACAATTTCACCTTCAGCTACTTCGCTGTATGCATTATGTATAACAGACACATCATTTGGCTTGCCTTTGATATTCAGTGAAAATTTTCGTCCTTGTCCCATTTGCCTGAACTCTTCAGCGGTGACATTCAGGAATACATTCTCATAATTGTCAATATAAATGACCCGAGCCTGCAGCCTGCTGCCGTTAAGTATTGGTTGCATGCTTAGAAAAGTTGTAACCTGTTGCTTTGGAATCCCAAGTTCCTCAATATCATTTCCCAAAGCAAGGTGTGTTGCCGTTTTGACAAAACGGTCACGGGTGGAAAAGATAAAATAACCGGTATCCTGTGGTATCTGGAGTTCATATACATGATCGGGCAGTTCATTGAAGAGCAGGCTGAAAATGCCATTATCGGCGCCGATGAAGTAATGTTTTTTATATTCGACGACTACATGAGGGATCGTGTCTGATTCCTCAGTATTGATGCCAATAATGTGGATGGTCTTTTCAGGAAATAAATGCCAGGAATTCCGCAGGATAAATGCTGCTTTTTTGAGGTCGAAAGGAGGAACACTATGTGTGATATCAACAATACGTGCATCAGGCAGGCGGCTTATAATGGCTGCTTTCACTGCACCGGCATAATGGTCAACCGGTCCCCAATCGGTCGTTAGCGTTATAATTGCCGACATTACCCTGATCTGATGAACGATAATTTATATATGCAAAGTTAACAAACTGAGGGAACCGGTCATATATATCCTGCTTCGGAATTCATTATATTTGAAAATTATATAATTTTAAGGTATAGGCCGTGATTTATGGCAAGCCTTTTGTGCTTAGGCTTGACGCATAAAGAAATTTTCAGAATCTCATTATGAAGAAACTTGCATTATTATCTGCCACAATGCTTCTTATTACTACCTCATGTCTGAAAGAGGGCACAAACTACGTGAAATATACAGGCAATATCAATATTGATACATTGCTTGTTCAGGATACTGCCCGGCTTGGAGATACGGTTGACATATCTGTCAGGGGAGGAGCTCCCAACGGATGCTGGTCAAATCTGGAACTTATGTTAACAAAAGAAAATGATTCGCTCGTATTCCTGACCGGTATAGGACTTTTCGAATCACGCGACGGGATATGTGCGGACATTTATCAGAATATTGACTCAGTGTTCAGCTATAAACCTGCTGATACAGGTAAGATCGTTTTTATCGGATGGTCACCCGGCGACAGAATTGTTAAGGATTCATTGTACGTACTTCCTTAAAATTTGAGATTTGAAAATTTGAGATTGGAGCGCTGGTCGGTCATAGAGACACGGTGCTCCACTATTTTACTTTCGAAGCCGCCACAAAATCTCTTTCTGTCTTAAGGAGATTGACACAATATAATGAGAGGTTCTTTAATTCTGCAAGGATATTGAGGTAGAGAACACTGTTCCTGGTTCCTGTTTCGTTGTTCTTGATCCTTCTGATCTGCCTTTTTCTTGATTCATCCAAGAGCCTCATGATGGTTTGTTGCCGGGCAATGATAAGGTCAAAATCCTCAAAATTATTCTTCCGGATCATTCCGGTAATTTCCTCAATAAATATCCTTATCTCTCCCTGAATATGTGAAATTTCTTCAATTTGACTTGAGATCAGGGATTTATGGTTGTTTTCAATATGCTCGTATGAGGGGCCAGCAATATAAGAGATACAATGAGTAATTTCTCTTAAATAATCGACGGATTGTACATAATACTGACCTGTTTCAGCCGGATCTTCTTTCAGGTTCATGAGTACGGTGCTCATGTGTGATTTCCAGCGCTTGGTAGTATTGTTAAGCTTATTGACTTCAGTTTTGGCATTTTTAAGTGTCTTCCTGTCTTCATCCACCAATCCGGTGATTGTATCATTAAGTATTGAAAGGATGGTTTCCAGCACTTCCTGCATATTTTTACTGCTTTTGCTCATGATTTTTACAGGAGTCAATTCTTCAGGCAGTGTATCCATTGCAAGATCTGCTTTACGGTCTTCTGCGCGACGGGTATGGATAAGGTGTGTCCTGTAAAACAAGTATATTGCAAGGCTTAAAAGAAGAATAAGGGCAATCAGTCCGCCATAATATATTACTACTGATGCCAGCAGGGCAAGGGTAAAAGCTGCCAGGGCTGTGAAAAACCAGCCGCCGATTACTGAAAGAACCCCTGTTATCCTGTAAACGGCACTTTCCCTTCCCCATGCACGGTCGCTTAATGAGGTACCCATGGCAACCATGAAAGTAACATAAGTAGTAGAAAGAGGTAATTTAAGAGAAGTACCAAATGCGATGAGTACACTTGCAACAACCAGGTTCACACTTGCCCTGAGCAGGTCAAAAGCCGCACCCTCAGGAGTTGCCTTTTTTGTAATCTCATCAGGTTCATCGAATCTTTTCTCAAGCCAGTTGACCATTTTTGCAGGAAGAAACTGACTGATTGCGCTAGAGAATCTGATAGCACCACGGACTATATTACGTGATAAAATTGATGAATTAAATCGTTCATTTCCTTCCTGTTGCCGGCTAAGATCAACAGAGGTTTCAATAACAGTACGTGCTTTTTTCGATGTCCAGATAGTTAATACCATAAAGAGTCCTGCAATAATAAGGATCCAGGTTTCAGTAACTACATCATCAGCAAGACCTCCCATCATAAAAGTATCAGGATCAGCGCCAGGTACAGCAGAAAACAGTTGAAAAGCATACAGCCCTGCCAGTGGTACTCCAATGAAATTTACCATGTCGTTTCCGGCAAATGCCAGCGCTAATGCGAAGGTGCCAGTAAGAACAATTAATTTTAAAACATTCAATTTAAATAAAGAAATCAAGACCTGAAGGAGAACTGCCAGAGAAAGAAAACTGTACAGGAGAATAGTACCGGTATGTTGTTCAATATAGTCAACATGAAGCAACGTGACGAAGGAGGCTCCTTTGGCACCTTTAATAACAATGAAATAAAGAATTCCGGTAATAGCTGCAGCGCCCCAGACGGCTGCAAAATACTTAAGGTTATGCCTTATGTTAAAGGTAAATATTAAACGGGTAAGATACTGGATAAGGGATCCGAAAACAAAAGCAAGTACAACGGAAACAAGGATACCTGTAATGATAGCAAGCGCTCTGCCCGAATTTATATATTGGCCAAGCTCCTGTGAGGATTGATCAGACTCGGCCAGTTTAATGATGGCAACACCTACTGCAGCACCAAGTAAGTCAAAAACTATAGAAACGGTTGTTGAAGTTGGTAATCCGAACGTATTATATATATCAAGCAGAATAACATCAGCTACCATTACTGCGACGAATATCACCATAACATCAGAAAAGGTGAACTGTCCGGGGAAGAATAACCCTTTTCTGGCAACCTCCATTAGTCCGCTTGAAAAGGTGGCCCCAACAACGAGGCCTACAGAAGCAACCACCATTACAACTTTAAATGAGGCTGCCCTGGCTCCAATTGCGGAGTTAAGAAAATTAACAGCATCATTGGCAACACCAACAAAAAGATCACTAAATGCGAGAAAGAAGAGGATAATGATAAAGAAGAGATAGATGTTCAACATTATGCTTAATAGATTATTTTATATTCGTTGCTATAGCCTGATTAATATTTATTATGTGGTCACCAATTTTTTCACAGTGATTTGCCACATCAGCAAAATAAGATCCGTGCTGGTATGAATACTGACCATTTTCGATGTTCTTCCTGTTAACTGCAATAAAATTATCCCGGGCATCATTGATCCTGATCTCAAGTTCACTGGCCCTGATCAATATTCCGGGACTATATGTTTTGGAAAGATTTGTATTCATATTCTCAAGGGCTTCACGTACGAGTGAGAACATTTTCAGGATCTGTTCCCTCATCTCGGGGGTCATCCAGGCTTTTGCCTCATTCTTAAGCCGAATGACCCTTTCAAGCTGCATGCACTGATCACCGATACTTTCAATTTCATCTATGATCTTTAGCATTGAACTGAGTTTTCTGGATGAGGTTTCGGTTAATCCGTTAGCAGCCAGTTTGGTCAGATAGTTTGAGATGATAACTTCGCGCGCATCGGCTCTCTCTTCCATTTTTGTCAGTTTCTTCTGTATCTTGATAAACTTATCATCTTTCTTTTCGGCAAGATAATCGGTAATTAAAGCAAACATTTCTGTGATATAAATGCCAAAATCTTTAATCTCATCCTGCACCTGCCTTAGGGAGATATCAGTCATGGAAAGATAACCTGTATCGATGTAACGGAGATTTGCTTTCTGATCTTCGTTTTCGTTGACAGGGATAATTACTTCAGTAAGTTTTTTAAATGGAATGAAGGCAATTAATGCAATTAATGCCATTACAATATTGAAGCCCGAATGGAAGATTGCTAAGCCAACAGGGGTTGCTTTTACATTTATCAAAGGAGATAATCCTATTATTCCGGTAGTGAACTGATCAGTCATTTTAACGGCAAAATGGAACATAACAAAGAAAATGACTGCTCCGGCTATATTGAATAAAGTATGTGCTGCTGCCAAACGCTTTGAAGCTCTGGTCGCGATTCTTGCTGCAAGGTTGGCGGTAAGCGTTGTCCCAATATTTTCGCCAATTATCATTGCGATAGCATTCTCAAAGCTCATCCAGCCATCAAAGCACATTACGATTGTTAATGCTGAGGCAGCACTGGATGACCGTATAAGTGAAGCTAATAATATTCCTGTGAACGTATACAGAAGATTTGTTCCAATAGAACTGCCGCTTAATTCAGCGACAGCACTAACGAACCTGGATGCCTGTTGCGTTGGCAGAGATTCGAGCAAAAAGTAAAATCCGGTGAAGATCAGTACAAAACCGGTGATCAGTTCTGAGATACTTCTGTACTTCTTATTTTTCCTGAAAAGAAACGGCAATGAAAAAGCCATCAAGGGTATAAGGATCACCTCGAGTCCCTTATGAAATCCAAGCAATGACAGTAACCATGCGGTTGCTGTGGTACCAACATTGGCACCAATCATTAAAGACATACCCTGACTTAGGGTAAAGAAGCCCGCATTGACAAGGCTAACCAGCATTACTGTGACAGCAGTGGAGGATTGTATGGTTCCGGTTACCAGGAGTCCGGAGAAGAAACCTTTTGAGCGGTTGGAAGCCAGTGATGAGAATGTTCGGCTAAGAAGCCCCCCGCTTAGTTTCTGGAGTGCTTCACCCATTGTCTTCATTCCATAAAGGAAAATTGTAAGGGACCCAAGTACTGACAGGATGACAAATATTATATTCTGGTTACCTGGAATGTCATGCATAATTTTAGCTCCCTGTTTAAGTGCAAATTTAAAAGTGAAATCGGGTAAGTGTTCCTGAAAATATCCAATTTTGAGAGAAAATAATAACTATATTTGAGAACATTGTGGTAAACGACTGACTATTAACCCGGAGACTATTCTACTTTGTAAAATATTTAACATTAAGTTAACATTGGAACAAAAGTCTTTATCTACAGGCTTTTAATTTTGCAAAACTTTTAAAGAATTGAATAATAAAACAATATTTCATGAAACTTGATAAATTTTTCCAGTTGCTGGTTCCAAAAGACAAAAAGTTCTATCCCTTATTTTGCCAGGCATCGGCTAATCTTGTAGAATGTACCAGAACATTCCAGGAATTGTTACAGACTACTGAAGAAGAAAAGAGAAATGAGCTGGTAAAAGAAATAAAGAAGCTGGAGAAAGCAGGTGATAAGATAACCACTACCATATTTGATGAATTGAATTCAACTTTTATTACACCTTTTGACAGGGAAGACATCCATAAACTGACTTCAAGAATAGACACGGTTGTTGACCTTATCAATACATGTGCGAGACGACTCCAATTATACCGTCTTTATGAAATACCGCCTGTATTTCATCAAATGGCAGATCTTTTATACAGATCGGCCGTGGAGATCAATACTGTCACTCTTGGATTGAATGACATACACAAGTTTAAGCAGTACAAGGAAAATTGTATCAAAATAGGTGAGATGGAGAATGAATCAGATACCCTGAATTTCTCTTTCCTTTCAGAAATATTTGACCATGAAACGAATGCGATCAGCCTTATTAAAAAACGGGATATCCTGAATTCACTTGAAAAGGCCATGGATCGTTGCGAGGATGTATCGGATGTTTTCCAGACAATTATCGTGAAGAACGCCTGACAGAAACACCGGAACATCAAATGGAAATAATAGTAATTCTCTGTATCGTAATAGCACTTTCGTTTGATTTTCTTAATGGTATGAATGATGCGGCTAACTCAATTGCCACTATCGTTTCAACCCGTGTGTTGAGTCCGAAAGTTGCCGTTTTGTGGGCCGCCTTCTGGAATTTTGCTGCTGCCTTCATCCTGGGATTACATGTAGCCAATACCATTGGTAAAGGAATCATCAATCCGGAGATCGTCAATGAATATTTCATTCTTGCCTCATTGATCGGTGGCATAAGCTGGGTTTATTTTTGCACACATTTTGGTTTACCGATCAGTGTTTCCCATTCTCTGATTGGTGGCCTGATCGGACCTGCGATTGTTGTAGGAGGTACAAAATATTTGATTGCCTCAGGAATCTTTAAAGTGGCAATATTTATTTTCTTATCCCCCCTGATTGGGTTTATCGTGGCATTTCTCCTGATGTCACTGACCATGTTTTTATTCAGGAACAGATCTCCATATAAGGTAGACTCATTTTTCAGGGTTATGCAGTTGGTTTCATCGGCTATATTCAGTTTGGGCCATGGAGGAAATGATGCACAAAAGACGATGGGAATCATTACGATGTTGCTTTTCAGCACAGGTTATCTTGGTGGAGAGTTTCATGTGCCACTTTGGGTCATAATTGCTTCGTATTCAGCTATTGCCATGGGAACTTATGCCGGTGGATGGAAAGTTATCAAAACCTTAGGTTCAGGACTTACTGACCTTAGGCCGGTTCATGGCTTTAATGCTGAAACTGCCGGGGCAATTACAGTCATAGCAAATACCCTGGCAGGCATACCGGTTAGTACTACACACACTATTACAGGATCAATTATGGGAGTTGGGGCAACACGCCGATTTTCTGCAGTCAGATGGAAAGTCGCTGCCAATATCGTTACAGCATGGTTTCTTACAATACCCGCTGCAATGATCATTTCTATGTTAGTATACTGGATATTTAAAATGATTGTTCCATCTTTATAGGAGAATTTGTTTCATTTAACCTCCCTGATAGTGTGATCCATGCTTAATACTTTTACTAATGCCTGAACGCTTTCTTCAACGTTTGAAAATAAATACGCTGCGCCCACTTCAGGAAGAAGCCTTAAAGGTTATAAAAAAAGGCAGTGATATAATTCTTCTGTCACCAACCGGTTCAGGAAAGACAATAGCATTCCTGTTGCCTTTGGTTAAATTAATGAAAGAGGATATCAAAGGAATCCAGGCACTGATCATTACGCCTTCACGTGAACTTGCCCTGCAGGTCGAGCGTGTTTTCAGGGATATGCAGACAGGATTTAAGGTCAGTACCTGCTACGGTGGCCATCCAATTGCCACTGAACTTAATAATTTGAGGACACCTCCTGCACTTCTGATAGGCACACCTGGCAGGATTGCCGATCACCTCAGGCGGAAAAGTATTGACCCTGTTACAATCAGGACGCTCATTCTTGATGAATTTGATAAATCACTTGAACTTGGATTCAGGGATGAAATGGAATTCATTATCAACTCGACTATAGCATTGGAGACAAGAATATTGACCTCTGCGACCGCTTTGACTGAAATTCCTGACTTTACTGGTATTGTAAAGCCTATCGTCCTTGATTTCAGGGAATCAGGCAAAACCGGGAGCATTTTGAATGTTAAAGCAATAAAAGCTGAAGGAACTGATAAACTTGAATTACTTTTTAAAGTGCTTTGCCATCTCGGCGATGAATCAAGCATTATTTTCTGTAACCACAGGGAAGCGGTTGAACGTATCAGTGACCTTCTCGGCCAAAAGGGCATACCGCATGGATTATACCATGGAGGGATGGAACAGGATAAAAGGGAATTGTCATTGATAAAATTCAGGAACGGCAGCCATACAGTAATGCTGACAACAGATCTTGCTTCAAGGGGACTGGATATTCCTGAAATAAGACATATAATTCACTATCAACTTCCTTCAACAGCTTCCGCCTGGACACACAGGAACGGAAGAACGGCCAGGATGGAAAAGCATGGCACTGCATGGCTAATCCTGGCTGATAAAGACTTTGTACCTGCATTTATAAGTGAAAGTATCGAATTTATTGAATTACCCGGTGAATTATCACTACCTCCACTAACCCGGTGGCAAACAATATATTTGAGTGTAGGGAAAAAAGAAAAAATAAGCAGGGGAGATGTAGCCGGCTTCCTGATGCAAAAAGGGAAGTTATCGCCTGATGATGTTGGCCGGATTGATATCCTTGATCATGCTTCCCTTGCGGCTGTAAATCGTTCGAAAACCAGAGAACTGATCAAATTGGTAACAGGGGAGAGGATAAAAAATAAAGTAGTAAAAACAGAGATTGCCAGATAAGGGTAGAGTAAGGCTATGCCCTTTCTATACCCTTCACAATTGTGAAGGCATCCTGTAAACCACGGCATTTACGTTCATGCCGGCGCCTACTGAAGCAAATACAAAATGATCGCCCGGATTCAGGAAATGGTTTTCTATGTTTTTATGGATGATCATGTTGTAAAGTATCGGTAGCGTAGCTACTGAATTATTTCCTAAGTCAGCAATAGTCATTGGCATAGAATATTCAGGTCTCTGCTTAATACCGTAAAGGTCATAAAGACGATTAACGATAGCATCATCCATTTTTTCGTTTGCCTGATGGATCAGGATACGTTCAATTTGACCAATTTCCAGTCCGGCTTTTTCTATACAGGCTTTAATGGCTGACGGGACTGTTTTAAGTGCATATTCGTATAATTTCCGCCCATTCATTTTGAGGAATAGCTGACCGGAAATCTGGGTATTGTATGAGCAATCCATTCTGAGGTAGAATACTTCTTCGCGGGTATCAGAACGTGTAATATGGGAAATGATTCCGACCGGGGTGTCGCTTTCAACAGCACTGAGGACCACAGCACCAGCGCCGTCAGAATAGATCATGCTATCGCGGTCATGAGGGTCCGATATCCTGGAAAGAGTTTCAGATCCAATCACGAGAATATGTTTAGCATCGCCCGATTTTATATAATAATTTGCCTGTATGACACCCTGTAACCAGCCTGGACAACCAAAAGGGAGGTCATATGCCACACAGTATGGGTTTACGATTCCCAGTTTATGCTTTACCCTCGAAGCCAGGGTAGGAACCATATCAACATGGGTACTGCCGGCTTTAACATCGCCGAAATTATGAGCTACAACAATATAGTCGAGGTCTTCCTTATTGATACCTGAAGAAACAATAGCCTTTTCGGCAGCAATAAACGCCATATCAGAAGATACAAGATGGTCTTCAATGTATCTTCTTTCATTGATACCTGTGATTTGTTGGAACTTACTGATTATCTCCTGTATTGGCCTCTCAATTTTTGCGCCTGTGGATTCATGAAAAACACGACTTTCAAAGTCGGCATTCGAAACAGATAATTCAGGAAGATAATTTCCCGAACCTGTAATTACTGCGTATATCATTCTTTTCCCCCCGGGATTTTCCCTTGATTAAAATAATCCTTAAACAAATTTCCGTTACTAATGTTGCTCAGCATGATTTTACTGAATCTTTGAATTCACAATACTAAGAATCATACTTTCCTGTTCCTGGGCTTTTCTTTCAATTTCAGCGCCTTCAGCAAGTACCTTATCAACAAATGCTTTATCCTTAAGTCCTGATGCATTGATCTTTACATTGAGAAATGCCCCCATAACAGCTGAGCGGGCAGCTAAAGCTCCCACACCGGCATCAGAAACTGAATTAGGATTACCGGTTTCTGCCATGGCATAGATCAGTTCAAATGCTTCAAATGATTTTTTCATGACCCTGAAGGGAATTTCAATGGCATAACGGGTGGCACTCTGTATGGCTGCTGTTCTGTCTGCTTTTTCCTGATCGGTATTTTTTGCCATTCCGAATGCATCCATGATTTTATTGAAGGCATTGGTATCTTCATCAACCAGGTGGATCAGTTCATTCTTGATCGCCTGTCCTTTATCAGCCCATTCGGAGAATTCTTCCCATCGTTCATCCCAGCCCGGTTTATGAGAAGAGAGATTAGCCACCATGGTTGCAAGCGAAGCGCCCAGCGCTCCCATGTAGGCAGAGATTGACCCGCCTCCCGGAGCAGGTGATTCGGACGCTGTTTCATCAGCAAAGTCCGAACAGGTCATCTGCATGAGCTTCGGTGATTCACTATCCTTATTTAAAACATACTCTATGATCTTATCGGCAGGATTAAAAGGTTTCAGGTCATCTAATCCCAGTGATTTAACAGCGATCTTTATTAACTCAGACTCTGAAACACCAACCGATCTCTGTTGTTTTTTAAGGAAATACTTGCCAGCGTCGAGAAACACTTTTAAAGGTGCTAATCCCACCAGTTCTGAACCGGTTACCCTCAAACCTCTTTCTATTGCTTTATTGCATGATTCCTCGAAAGCAACATGCACAGGTGTGATACTAATATTGGTCAGATTTATTGAAACCTGGGCAATACCGTACTCCTTAATGTACCATCCGATTGCTTTACAAGCTTTCAGCGAGCCGGGTATGTTGACAGGATTGCCATTTTCATCCTTTACGATTTTACCGGTGATTGGATTACCTTCCCTTAAGGGTCTTCCTTTTTCGCGGATGTCAAAAGCAATGGCATTAGCCCTCCTGGTCGAAGTAGTGTTGAGATTAATATTATAAGCAACAAGGAAGTCACGGGCACCGATTGCAATGGCTCCTGTGCGCGGAAGGAAGGTTGCGGGACCGAAATCAGGTTTCCAGGCAGGATCACTCAATTTCTTAGGCAAACCCTCATATTCGCCGGCACGATTGTTGGCCAGGTTACGTCGGTTTTCAAAGAAGGCAGCATTTTCATAACAATAAACAGGAATACCGAGTTCAGTTCCAACCCTTTCAGCAAGACGGCGTGCATAAACTACAGTCTCTTCCATAGAGATATTTGCAACCGGGACCAGCGGACAAACATCGGTTGCTCCAAAACGGGGGTGCTCACCTTTATGTTTGCTCATATCAATCACTTCCATGGCCTTGCGAATAGCCTTGAAAGCTGCTTCAATTACCTGTTCAGGCTCACCGGCTATGGTTACTACGGTCCTGTTGGTAGCTGCTCCGGGATCGACATCCAGTAGTTTTACTCCTTCAACACCCTGCATCTGGTCAGTGATCTGTTTTATTACCGACATGTCGCGTCCTTCGCTGAAATTAGGCACACACTCAATAATCTGTTTCATCAAGTTATCTGGTTAGTTTTATTAATTATTGGGCAATTTTTTCAATCAGTTTTCCTTTTAAAATCACATGCTCAATCTTATTAAATCCATAATAGTAAGGCATGTACTCTATACTTGGAATCGGCTTTGTAATATATAAGTTAGCTATCTTTCCATGCGTAATGCTGCCGGCCATGTCACTTATGCCCATTGCATAAGCACCATTGAGCGTTGATGCATTAAAAGCTTCCTGGGGTGTCATCCGGAACATAATGCATCCCATTGATAAAATCAGTTGCATGTTGCCGGATGGAGAGGAACCGGGATTAAAATCGCTTGCCAATGCAATGGGTAAACCTGAGTTGATCATTTTACGCACAGGAGCATGCACCATATTCAGGAAAAATGCGGCCCCCGGTAATACGGTTGCCATTGTTCCCGATCCTTTTAAGGCTTCAATTTCTTCATCTCCGGTATATTCAAGGTGGTCTGTTGACAGGGCATGATATCTGACACCTGCCTGAATGCCACCTGAATAGTCGAGTTCATTTGCATGTATCTTCGGTTTGAGGCCATAATTTATTCCGGCTTCAAGCATTCTTTCGGTTTCATCAACTGTGAAAAAACCTTTGTCGCAAAATACATCTATAAAATCAGCCAGTCGCTCTTCAGCAACTTTGGGTATCATTTCATTAACAACAAGGTCAACATAAGCACCCTGACGCCCTTTATATTCTGATGGAACCGCATGGGCACCAAGAAAAGTGGACTTGATTACTAATGAAGATGTTTCTTTAAGCCGGCGAATCACCCTTAGCATTTTAAGTTCATCTTCAGTATTGAGGCCATATCCGCTTTTTATCTCAACTGCCCCGGTACCCCATTCAAGGATCTCGTTTATTCGCTCAAGGGCATCAGTAAAGAGTTGATCTTCTGAGGAATTATGAAGCCGCGCAGCGGAATTAAGAATGCCACCTCCTCTTTTGGCAATTTCCTCATACGACAAGCCTTTTATCTTATCAATATATTCAATTTCGCGGCTGCCTGCGTAAACTAAATGTGTGTGCGAATCACAAAAGGAAGGAAACACAGACCCACCCTTACAATCGATCAAATAATAATCTGCTGTTAATGATTCCTTAAGCGGTTCTCCGATGCCAAAATCTGAGATTAAACCATCTTTTATCTCGAGCCAGGCATTATGAATAGATTCAAATTCTGCCATTTCACCCCCGGATTTGAGCAATTGTTCACTATTAACAATTCCGGCAAGCGTATCTATATTCTTGAGAATCAGGTGATCAGGCATCAGCGACTATTAATTATTCCAAAATGCAAAGTTATAAAAGCTCCCAACATAACAGGACGAGTGAGTGATATGGGTTAACTTTTTTTGAATTTTTGGCTGTTTGTTAAAAATCGTATATATATTTGTTGACTGAGTCATAGTGCTCAAATGTTTGTTGTAGTGGTGTTTAATAAATAAATAGCAACATGAGATTCATATTTACTTTCAAAAACCTGTTATCCTTTCTTTTTGCAGTAGGTTTAACATTGACCATTTCTGCTCAATCATTCAATCCGGATTACCAGGATGGGAAAATATATTTTAAATACAATGATTCTGAAGCAATAAAATTTCAGGTAAACAGTGATGGCAGTGTGCCGGTATCATCAATTCCTGAATTAAGCGCTTTATTGAACGAGTTCACCGTTTTGTCAACAAAACGCCCGTTTGACTTCAACAACGATCCGAAGTTATTGAGAACGATAGAAGTCCAGATTGCTGAATTTAACAGGATAGAGGATTTCATTTCCAGGCTTTCTCAAAATCCAACGCTTGAATACGTTGAAAAGGTGCCGTTGTATAAGGTCGATTATCTTCCCAATGACTCATTATATAATCTTTATAATGGCCCTTCAAACTGGAACTGGCATCTTGAATTGATACAAGGTGAACAGGCATGGGATTTAACTACAGGAGACCCTAATATTAATGTTGCGATAGTTGATAATGCCGTTTGGGTTGATCATCCTGATTTGAGTGAAAAAGTCGTTGCCCAGAGAGATATGGCAACAGGAAATAACAACGCCAATCCACCCGAAAGCGGTGATCCGGATTTATGGTCACACGGAACCCATGTTGCCGGACTGGTTGGAGCATCAAGTAACAACAATATCGGCGTTGCATCCATTGGCTATAATGTTAGTCTCATAGCTGTAAAAGCCGCATACAGTGATCCTGAATCAATAACTTATGCTTTTTCAGGAGTACAGTGGGCAGCAGCCAATGGCGCTGATATCATTAATATGTCATGGGGTGGGGCAGGATTTTCTCAAACGAACCAAAACCTTATTAATTCAGTTGCTTCACAGGGTATTGTCCTTATAGCTGCTGCAGGTAATGAAAATACAGGATCACCGCATTACCCGTCTGCTTATGAAAATGTAATTTCAGTTGCCTCTGTTGATTGGAACGATGTGAAAAGTGATTTTTCAAATTTCAGTACTACTGTTGATATTTCTGCTCCCGGTGGGATTGGCAATCCCGGTCCCCTGGGTTTATTAAGTACTACTTTCAGCAATAATACCCTGGGTTATTATGATGCTTATGAAGGAACTTCAATGGCATGCCCTGTTGTTTCAGGAGTTGCAGGATTGATACTTTCTGTAAATCCGGAACTTACACCTGCTGAAGTAGAGGAAATATTAAAATCCACTTCAGATGATATCAGCGCCCTGAATCCTGATTTTCAAACTACACTGGGTGCAGGAAGGGTTAATGCGTATCATGCTGTTCTCAATACTCCGTATACGCCAACTGCACAGTTTAGTACACCGGTTGAAATCATCACACCCGGTACAAGTATTGATTTTGTTGATCATTCAACAGGAGTACCTTCAACCTGGCAATGGTCATTTGAAGGCGGCAGCCCTGCTACATCTACGGATACAATGCCTTCGGGAATAACTTATAATGCTCCCGGAACTTATAATGTTTCACTGACCGTTACGAATGATTTCGGTACAAGCTCGGTTACGTATAATGATTTTATTAATGTTGTAACGAATCCTAGTCCGTATGTATTTGTATCAGTTTCAAATAATTCACCGTGTATCGGTGAAACTGTACAGCTTACTGACAGTTCGTTGTACGCACCGACATCCTGGGAATGGGCAATTGAGCCGGAGACTTATGAATATTTAAACGGCAGTACATCTGCTTCACAAAATCCTGAGGTTCAGTTTCTGGCACAAGGTTTATACAATATCACACTCACTGCATACAATGGTAATGGAATGACCAGTAAATTGTATGAAAATGCCGTGAATGTCCAGGGAGTTGCTCCCAATTATATTCTGAATATGGAAGAAGGTACATCAGAATATTTTGTGCTTTGGGACACTGTTAAATCACAATCAGCTGTTGATCACCATGCAGCAAATAATAGTACTTACGGTATTCATTTCCATGGCGACCCTGTTCCAACCGGATGGGCTGGCTCAGCATCAGGTGGTACTCCTGAGCAGGCCTGGAATGAAAACCTTGCCTTCCAGTCTGAAGCACACCTTTGCGGAGTAGATGCACGTAACCTGACGAATCTTAAGCTGGCATTTGATCTTCGCCAGACATACAGCGTTGGCCCAAGGTTTTCCTGGTTCAGAGTGCTTGTGAATGGGAATCCTGTTGCAAGCTGGGACGGAACAGTCAATTACAATCCGGCAACAGCCACCCAGGATCCATGGAAAAGAGTCGTGTATGACCTGACACCTTTTGCCGGTCAGGTTTTCGATATTACACTCCAGGCATGTAACAGGTTTTCGTACAAAGGACAGGGTGAAGGTGATAATGTTTATATCGACAATGTCGAAATCACTATTAATGTACCTGTAACAGAGATTAATAAACAGGAAAAGGAAATCCTTGTTTATCCCAATCCTTCAGCAGGAGATGTTACTATTGATCTCACCGGTGTAAGTGATGGCTCAGCACTCGAAATCACAAATGCCCAGGGAAAAATGGTATATCACACGACAATTTTAAATGAAAGCAATAATTTAAAATTGAGTGGTGATATGCTGACACCTGGACTTTATTTCATAAAAATTACTGATAAACAAACGGTTTCAGTCGGTAAGCTACTTATCACAAAAAAGTAATTCCTGATTTTATTGGTTTGAATCATAAGGTGCTGGTTAGTTGAAAAAATAACCGGTAAATTTTAGGGCAGGTATAATCATTGGTATTTTTTTATACTTTTGATGCCTTCGTTAAAAATATTAATTAATCAGTACCTGTATGAAATTTAGAAATCTACTCTTTGTAATTATTGCAATATTAGTTAGTGGGAGTTCAATAGCTGCTGTTGTTCAACCTGATGCAGCCGGTAATATTGCCCGTAACTTCATGTTTGAACGGTTAGCCCAAAAGGGACTTGTTACAAATCTTAATGAGGTCAGTCCGCAGTTAATTGAAACGCGATTTTCAAATGGTTTACCGGTTTTCTATATTTTCAATGTTGGAAATGAAGGGTGGATTATGGTCTCAGGCGATGATGTTTACGCTCCTGTGATTGGGTATTCATTTGAAGGCAGATTTCCGGAAGGCAAACTTGACCAGAATTTTTCATCATTCATACAGGGATATGCTGATCAGATAGACTTTGCCAGAGTAAACTTGGCACAGGCTGATAATACGATTACTGAGAAATGGAATTTTTACAATGGTATTTCTGGAAGCAGGAATTTACTTGAGGGTGAACGTGATGTTGAACCCCTTATTGCATTAATGACCTGGAACCAGGATTACCCATATAATGCATATTGCCCTGCCGATCCAGCTGGTTCAGGCGGTCATGTTTATGCCGGTTGTGTTGCCACGGCTATGTCAATGATCATGTACTATTACCGGTACCCTGAAGTTGGCTCCGGTTCACATTCATATTATGCCAGCGGGTATGGTGTTCAGAGTGCTAATTTCGGCGAAACCTATTACAACTGGAACGGAATGCAAAACAACATAACATCAAGTATGGGAAGTGCTGTGAACGCCGTAGCTGAATTGCAGTACCATTGTGGTGTTGCTGTTAATATGATGTATGGTGCTGATGGTTCAGGTGCATATAGTGATGACGTACCACCGGCTATTAAGAATTATTTCGGATATTCCAGTACAGCAACTTATGCTGAAAAAAAGAACTACACAAGTACTGTATGGGAAAATATGCTTGTAGAACAACTTGATGCGGGTAAGCCGATATACTATGCGGGACGCAATGCTGACGGCGGACACGCTTTTGTGTGTGATGGATATCAGACTACGGGTAATGGAAAGCTGTATCACTTTAATTTCGGATGGAGTGGCACAGGAAATGGATTCTTTACTTTATATGATGTTGGCGGATTCAGCAGCCAACAGGCAGTTGTCAAGAATTTCTTCCCTGATCCGAATAATTATCCGTATCAGTGTGACCAGCATGTTATTAATGTTCCATTGGGAAGTATTGAAGATATGAGTGGCCCTCTTGAAAATTATCTGGATAATAGCGGATGCTCATGGTTGATCTCACCTGAGGATTTAGTTACTTCTATTACACTTACTTTCACCGATTTCCAGATTAATGAAGGTGATTCCTTAAAAATATATGCAGGTAAAGATAACAATGCCCCTCTTTTAGCTGCTTATGGCCAAAATTCATCTACTGCCACCCTGACATCTGATACCAGTTCGATGTTAATTACTTTTATTACCGACGGTTCAGAAGAGAGTGCAGGCTTCAGGGCAGAATTCAGTTCCACTTATCCGGTATACTGTAACAGTGGTATAACAACACTTACTGCCCCAACAGGAGAATTTTCAGATGGCAGCGGAGATCACAAGTATAATAACGGAACGCTATGTAAATGGAGAATTAACCCCGGTCCCTGGTCTCAGGACCTGACGCTTGCTTTTACAGAATTCGATCTCGAACAGGATGTTGACTTCCTGAGGGTCTATGACCTGCCGACAAATCAGTTGTTGGCTGAACTCACAGGAGACCAGATCCCTGATCCTATTGTCTCATCCACCGGTCAGATGATGCTGATGTTCCTGACAAATGGATTTAACAACAACCAGGGTTTCTCAGCGAACTATTACATTTCAAATGTGAATACCACTGATATAGATATTGCCCAAAATCTTTCAATTTATCCTAATCCTGCTGTTTCATACACTGACGTGAAATTTGTGCTGAAGGAAACATCCAACATCACTATTTCATTGCATAATCTTTTAGGAGAGGAAGTCTATACTGAATCGTCATTGGTTCATTCAGGCTTCGTAAGCAAAACTATTCAGCTTGGTGGCTTGTCGAAAGGTATTTACTTATTGAAAATATCAAGCGAAAGTGGATCTGTTACCAGGAAACTTATTGTAAAATAATTATTCAGAATAGCATATTAATAAGGGGCTTTCTAAGGGAAGCCTCTTTTACTGTAAAAACAATTATCAAAAATTAATTTATGGCCAAGAGATTACTTATATGTCTTTTATTCTGCGGCTTTCTCTCAAATGCCCAATCTGCACCTGTTGATATTGATATTGTCAGGAAGGTTGCAAAGAATTTCATGATGATCAGGTCACATCATTTTGCTTCCGCTCAGGCTGTCAATACGGAAATAAAGGAAGTACTTGCCCTTCCTTCCGATGATGTAAAGGCATATGCAATTAATTTTACAGATGGTGGGTTTATTATTGTTGCAGCCGATAATGCTTCAATTCCGGTACTGGGATATTCCTTTGAAGGTAATTTTACCAATGATCAGATCCCTCCCCAGGTGGCTGCATGGATGCAGGTCTATTATAACAAGATCAGCGATGTAAGGCAAAATAATATTCCACCTACCACTGAAATTATTCAGGAATGGGACAACCTGATTAAAGGTGAAAGTGTTCTAAGAAGCAACAGTGAAGTGACCCCCTTACTAAATACAACCTGGGACCAGGGTGCAAGATATAACAGTCTTTGCCCTGCTGATCCAATGGGCCCGGGAGGCCATGTATGGTCAGGATGTGTTGCAACCGCTATGTCGCAGATCATTAATTACTGGCGATATCCCTTACAGGGTACTGGATCACATGGTTATTATTCTGATTATGGCTACTTATCTGTTGATTTTGGTGCTTCAAACTACGACTATAATCAAATGAACAATAGCATCGGAGGGGAAGAGAATTATGAAATGGCTGAAATTCAATATCATTGTGGAGTTGCGGTGGATATGATGTATTCACCTGATGGTTCCGGAGCTTATAGTGAGGATGCCGCCAATGCCCTGAAAGATTATTTTAGTTATTCGCAGGACCTGGGTTTGGAATTAAAGCAAGATTACAGTGAATCTGAATGGGCGAATCTGCTTATAAATAATCTTGATAACGGATGGCCAATGTATTACCATGGATTCGGAAGCGGTGGTCATGCATTTAACGTTGACGGATATCAAGGTACGGATTACTTCCATTTCAACTGGGGATGGAGTGGTTCATATAATGGATATTACTACTTGTCAAATCTTAATCCCGGTGGAAATGACTTTACCTGGGGACAGGGAGCAATCGTAAATTTTTATCCTGCCCAAGATAGTTATCCTTATTACTGCTCAGGAGTGACTACATTAAACAGACATAATGGTACTATAGAAGATGGCAGTGGACCGGTAAATAATTATACAAGTGGTTTATCCTGCGGATGGTTAATTTCTCCTGACGATTCAATTACAGGCTTAACACTCTCTTTCCAGAAATTTAATCTCGCTAGTGGTGATGTACTCAATGTTTTCGACGGAGAAAACTCTTCATGTCCTTTGATTGGTTCTTTTACCGGTAGCACAATTCCATCAGTAATCAATGCAACAAACGGAAAACTATATCTTGAGTTTCTTACTGAAGGAAATCAGGGTTCAGGTTTCAGGGCTGTTTACAACAGTTCACTGGCAAGTTTTTGTCCTGGAACAACAACTTTCCATGAGCCTGCCGGTACATTTTCTGATGGCAGTGGTACTTATGATTACCGGAACAATAGCTTCTGTAAATATATCATAGCGCCTGACAGTGCAGCCGGAATCATTATTTCATTTGATCAGCTTGATACTGAACCTTTGAATGATAAGATCAAAATCTATGATATGGTTTCTCAACAACTGATCACAGAGGTTTCAGGCTCAGAATTGCCCGATGACATCTATATCCCTTCGCCAAAGGCTTTTGTTTTATTTTTAAGCAACAACATGGTTAATGGTTCAGGATGGCAGATCTCTTATAACAGTACATTAACACCAACTAACGACCAACCGCATCCAAGAAAAGTAAACATTTACTGTTCACCTAATCCTGCAGATGATTGGCTAAGGATTGATATCAGGTCACGATTGGCCGAAAAACTTATTATTGAAATTATTTCTCCTGAGGGAAAATCACATGAAATATACAACGATGTGCCTTCACTTGAATCGTTTGTAATAACAAGTGACATCTCAAATTATAAGCCTGGATTATATTTAATCAGATACCGGACAATTTCGGAAACAGGTACAACAAAGGTTGTAATAAAATAAAGACTATCGCTTAAAAGGAGCAGGGATCGATATTTCCACCCGATCCCTGCTCCTTTATTTGAAATCCCCATATAATAGAGTTAGAGGAGGTGATACTTGTTAAGGTTACACTTCTGCATTACTTCCTCGTTTAATCTCTGTCGTAAGCCTTTATGATCTGTCCAACCAATTTATGCCGCATAACATCTGATTCATCCAGAATAATAATATCAATTCCCGGAATGTTGGCAAGGATTTTAGTGGCATGAGTTAATCCCGAGTTCTGGTTTTTAGGAAGATCAATTTGTGTAATATCACCAGTCACAAAAAACTTAGCAGATCTTCCCATCCTGGTCAGGAACATTTTTAGTTGGTTGCCGGTGGCATTCTGTGCTTCATCCAAAATGGCAAAGACATTATCGAGTGTTCTCCCTCTCATAAAAGCTAAGGGAGCAATTTCAATTGTGCCATCTTCAATATAAGTCAGAAGCTTTTGCGGAGGAAGCATATCACGAAGTGCATCATAAAGAGGCTGCATATAAGGATCCAGTTTATCTTTCAGGTCTCCCGGAAGGAAACCGAGATTCTCACCCGCCTCAACGGCAGGCCTGGTAAGGATGATCCTTTTTACTTCCTTGGCTTTCAATGCCCTTACTGCCAACGCAACAGCCGTATAAGTTTTCCCCGTACCTGCCGGTCCTATAGCAAAAACAAGGTCATTTTTATCAATACTTTCAACAATTTTTATCTGATTAGCAGAACGTGCCTTGATCACTTGCCCGTTCCTTCCATGAACCAAAACATCTGGCGAGGTCTTACTGGTAATATCAGCGGCACCGGGTTCAGCTAACTGCCTAACGTCATTTTCCGTGATTTTCCCAAAGTGATCGTAATGTATAAGCATAAGATTAAAAAGCGATTCAAACGAATCAATTTCGCCTGGTTCACCAATAACTTTGATATGCTCCCCCCTTGCAATAATCTTTAATTTAGGCAGCAACTCCCTTATAGTATTAAGGTTTCTGTCACCTACCCCAAATATGTCAAGCGGACTGTATGATTCAATGCTAAAGATTTTTTCACTCATAGTAAACTCTTTAAAGACTAACCTTAAGCTCTAATACAGGTTCAAATGTATTACAAAAATAGCCATATCTGCCCTGATAGTCCCTATTTATTATAATTTTGCGAATTGTTAAGTAAATAACAAAGAAATCTTATAATTTAATTTTCAGTTGGCAACGTTAATTAATATTCAGCGCTAAGATGACAAAAGGCAGGGAAAGTAAACCGCATATAGGAATCTTCGGAAGAAGAAATAATGGTAAGAGTTCTATCATTAACGTAATGGCAGGGCATGAAATAGCAATTGTTTCTCCCCAGGCAGGAACTACTACCGATCCGGTAAAAAAATCGATGGAGATACCGGGTATCGGGCCTGTAGTGCTTATTGATACAGCCGGTATTGATGACCATGGTGAACTGGGTGAAAAAAGAATGGGCAAATCTTTGGAAGCATTAAAGATCATTGACCTTGCTGTACTGGTTATTGTGGATAATAACTTTAGTGCTGAAGAAGAGAACCTTATTCAGAGCTTCAACCATTACAATATACCTTTTGTCATAATACATAACAAGAGTGATATAGCACCATTGGACCCTCATTTTAAAGCTGAAATTGAAAATAAATATGCTTGCAGGGTAATTGAATTCAGCGCCTTAAATGCAAAGGATAATGACCAGCTCCTGAAGTTTATGGCTGACACAATGCCCGAAACTGCTTATTCGTCTCAGGCAATGGTTGGCGGACTCTTCAAACCGGGAGAAGCTGTTCTATTGATTACTCCGATCGACAATGAGGCTCCCGAAGGCCGAATGATCTTGCCTCAGGTGCAAGCTATCAGGGATATTTTGGACAACGATGGATTGGTGATGATTTGTAAAGAAAACGATGTTGCTGATTTTATCAATAAAGCAAACCCCAGACCTGTCCTGGCAATCACTGATAGCCAGGTTTTCGGAAAAATAGGTAATCAGGTTCCACTGGATATACCATTAACCAGTTTCAGTATTTTACTTGCAAGGCAAAGGGGAGATTTTAAGAATTATCTGAAAGGAACACCACACCTTGCTGATCTTAAGGATGGTGACAGAGTGCTGATACTTGAATCTTGTACCCATCATATAACATGTGATGACATCGGAAGGCATAAAATACCAAACTGGTTGAGGAAATACAGTCAAAAGGACCTTGAATTTGATGTAGTAGCAGGATTAGGACAAATGCCCAGGGAGATAACAAGTTATGCAATTGTCATTCAATGCGGAGGTTGTGTATTGACTAAGAAACAAGTTGTTAACCGTGTTAAAGCTGCGGTTGATGCCGGAATCCCGGTTACGAACTATGGAATGACCATTGCCTGGATCCATGGAATATATGAAAGAGCTATCAGCCTGTTTAATCAACATTAAGTGATGATACGGGTTTAATATTATAGACATTGAAAAATATAGTAATAACTGGCGCATCGGGTGGTATTGGGAAAGCAATTGCCCTTGAACTCATGAAGGATAAGGATAACAGGCTATTCCTGATTTCCCGGAATAACAGCCTGTTGAAAAACCTGGCAAAGGAGATTGAATCGAGCGAAGCAAAGTTTGTTTTAATCCCATTCGATCTGATAAGTGATGATTATAATAAACTCTTAACTGAGATAAAAAACATAACAGAATCAATTGATATTCTCATCAACAACGCGGGTGCTCTGGTGAATAAGCAATTTGAAAATATCTTACCTGAAGATTATTATTATGTGATGGAAACCAATTTCCGGGCCCCTTTCTTTTTTATTCAACACCTGTTGCCACTTTTTAATAACAATGCTCATATCGTTAATATCACGAGCATGGGAGGAGTACAGGGGAGTGTGAAGTTCCCGGGTCTTTCATTATACAGCGCTTCCAAGGGGGCCTTGAATATACTCACAGAGTGCCTTGCTGCTGAGTTTAGCGGAAAAACTGTTTCATTCAACAGCCTTGCATTAGGAAGTGTTGAGACACCAATGCTTGCTCAGGCTTTCCCTGGTTACAAACCAAAAGTTAGCAGCAGCTCGATGGCTGAATATATTGCATGGTTTGCCTTAAATGCAAACAAATGGATGAATGGTAAAATAATACAGGTTGCCTTGTCCACACCGTAAATCAATGCCATTTTTAAATGGAGAATATATCATGAGTGAAAAAGTCGATTGTATTATTAAGAGCGGTATCGTTGAAAAGATTGACCATGATTATGTTAAAGTTAGGATACATAATCAAAGCGCCTGTTCTATGTGTTATTCAAGAGGAGTATGTACTTCGCTTGGCTCAGGTGAAAGATTAATAGATGTGGAAAATGATGGTAAACATTTCATAAATCCCGGTGATACAGTTGATATCCAGATGGTCTCTTCTTCAGGCGGTATGGCTGTGATTTTAGGCTATGTCATTCCATTTATCCTGTTAATCACGACACTGTTAATATCGAGTGCTTATATGGGTGAAATGGCCTCTGCAATATTATCGTTATTAGTTTTAGTACCATATTATCTTGTCCTCTATACGGCAAGAAAAAAAATAAAAAAGTACTTCCGGTTTACACTTTCCTGATTAAGACACTTGTTTAACTTGGTCGATGAATCCCAATCCCTGCCGATGTGCAGGGATTTCTTCCTAAATATTTTGACTTTTTTGAAATTTATAACCATTCTAAACTATTTTTAAAAGTTATCCTTTCGTTAATTTGTTGTATATCATCAAATTAGATGTATTAAATATAAGTTTGATATTCAATTAGTTACATGTATTAATATTCAAGTTTTTCCTCACCTATTGAGAAAATAATTATACTTTTGTGGCACTTAAAATATTTTAAGTGACATAAATCCTATACTGGTGAACCAGACTATTCTCTTTGCGATACTAACTCTAAGTATTCTGGGTGTAGCTTCTGCGGTTATTCTTTACTTCATAGCCCAGAAATTTAAAGTATATGAAGACCCTGCCATCGATGTTGTTAACGGAATGCTTCCAGGTGCCAATTGCGGCGGTTGTGGATATGCAGGATGCAGGGCACTGGCTGAATCTATTGTAAAGACCCATGACCTTGAAAAATTTAGGTGTCCTGTGGGCGGAAATGTAGCAATGAAGGAAATCGCTGCCTATCTTGGATTGCAGGCTGCTGAAATAGAACCAAGTGTTGCTGTGATAAGGTGCAGTGGAAGCAAATTACACGCTCCGGCACGCGTTAAGTATGAAGGTGCCACTTCTTGTGCTTTTGCCCATTATTTATCTGCCGGCGAATCAGGCTGTCCTTATGGCTGTCTGGGTGAAGGTGATTGTGTAATGGTTTGCAAATTTGATGCAATCGTAATCGACAAAGAAACAGGATTGCCCATTGTTGATGAAGAGAAATGTACAGCATGTGGTGCCTGTGTCAGAGCTTGCCCAAGGAGTATTATCGAAATTCGGCCCAAAGGCAAAAAGTCGCGACGTATTTATGTATCATGTGTAAATAAAGAAAAAGGGGCAATCGCACGCAAAAATTGCACGGTTGCTTGCATTGGATGTGGTAAGTGCGTGAAAGAATGTGAATATGAGGCAATTATTATGACTGATAATCTGGCTTATATTGACGCATCAAAATGCAGGTTATGCCGGAAATGCGTAGCAGTATGCCCGAATGAATCCATACTTGAGTTAAATTTCCCTCCAAGAAAGCAAAAAACAGATGAAGCTTCTGTTCCTGTAGAAACGGTTTAGCTTCATTATTAACCTAACAACAAAATATCAGGAGGATTTTCATTGAAGACATTTAAGATAGGCGGCGTTCATCCTAAGGAAAACAAGCTTACTGCAGGTAAAGCAATTGAGTATTTGCCTGTTCCTCCCAAAGTAAGTATACCACTTTCACAAAGTTTAGGCGCACCGTCAAAAGTACTCGTTGAAAAGGGTACTTATGTTAAGGTAGGTCAACTCATAGCAAAAGGTGAAGCTTTTATTTCAGCTAATGTACATTCATCAGTCTCAGGTAAAGTGGTAAAAATTGATGAGACCATCGACTCCTCAGGATACCGTAAACCTGCCATTATCATTGATGTAGAAGGTGATGAGTGGGAAGAAACAATTGACAGGTCAGTTGATGTAATAACAGATATAAAGCTTAGTCGCCAGGAGATAGTTGACAAAATCAAGGATTTTGGTGTAGTTGGATTAGGTGGGGCAACGTTTCCTACGCACGTTAAGCTTATGGTTCCTGCTGATAAAAAAGCCCAATACCTTATTATTAATGGTGTTGAGTGTGAACCTTATCTAACAGCCGACCATAGGATCATGCTTGAAAAAGCTGAAGAAATTATTACGGGCATCAGGGTTCTTATGCTGGCTTTGGATGTTCATAAAGCTTTTATCGGAATTGAGAATAATAAAAAGGATGCAGTCCAGCTGCTCAGAAAGCATGCCGTTCCATTTAAAGAGATCGAAGTTGTTCCATTAAAAGTTAAATACCCTCAGGGTGGTGAGAAACAACTTATTAAAGCTGTGACAGGAAGGGAAGTGCCTTCCGGTAAACTTCCTATCGAAACGGGGTGTATTGTCAATAATGTTGGCACTGCCCTTGCTGTGTATGAGGCAGTTCAAAAAAACAAACCACTGATTGAAAGGGTGGTTACTGTTACAGGTAAAACACTTCTGAAACCTGGGAACTTCATGGTAAGGATAGGTACTTCAGTCAGTTACCTGGTTGAGCATGCAGGTGGTCTTCCGGAGAATACCGGAAAGGTTGTCAGTGGTGGACCAATGATGGGCAAAGCGCTTACTTCACTTGAAGTGCCGGTGGTAAAAGGCACCTCAGGTATTCTGATCTTTTCAGAGAAAGCCAGCCACAGGCTTGAAATGCATTCATGCATCCGGTGCTCCAGATGTATTGGGGTTTGTCCGATGGGCCTGCTTCCATTTCAGATGGTACAATACGTTGTCAATGATCTTTATGACGATGCTGAAAAAGCGCATATCATGGATTGTATGGAATGTGGATGCTGCGTGTATACCTGTCCTTCAGGAAGGCCTGTACTCGACTATATGAGGCTTGGCAAAAACAGAGTTGGAAACATTATAAGAAACAGGGTAAAAAACTAGTATGAGCTTATTAACCGTATCGGGTTCACCTCATGTACATACCCGACAGGATGTAAAATCCATTATGTATGGCGTTGTAATCGCCATGATCCCTGCTATATTAGCCTCGATCTATTACTTTGGACTTGACTCAGCAAGGGTACTTTTCATTTCAATCATTTCATGCATTTTCTTTGAATGGTTTATTCAAAAGTACCTTTTAAAAGGTCCATTGACGATTGATGATGGATCAGCCCTTATTACAGGCGTTTTGTTAGCGTTTAATGTTCCGTCAAATCTACCGGCTTATATGGTCATTTGTGGTGCATTAGTTGCAATCGCCATTGCCAAAATGTCATTTGGAGGATTGGGAAAGAATCCATTCAATCCGGCATTGATAGGCAGGGTTTTCCTGTTAATATCATTTCCGGTTCAAATGACCACATGGCCGGTGCCAACACCTTTATTCGGCGCTGATGTTGTTGATGCTATAACTGGTCCAACTACCTTGGGAATGTATAAGGAAGGTATGCTGGCCGGTAAAACTGTATCACAAATTGTTTCATCAGCCGGATTCCCCGGTTATATTAATGACCTGTCGGGCTCTCAGGGAGGTTCATTAGGCGAAGTCTCAGCTATAGCACTTTTAATTGGTGCAATTTATATGTTTTTTAAAAAGATCATAACCTGGCATATCCCCGTTGCCTATCTTGGGACAGCACTGATCTTTTCTACCATTCTTTGGCTTATTAAACCTGAAGGATATCTCGATCCTGTGATCACCCTGCTTTCCGGCGGACTCTTACTTGGAGTCTTCTTTATGGCAACAGATATGGTCACAACTCCAATGACAAGCACCGGCCAGCTACTATTCGGGGTAGGAGCGGGAGTCTTAACTATTCTCATCCGAAACTGGGGAGCTTATCCGGAAGGAGTTTCATTTGCCATCCTTATTATGAATGCAGCAACCCCTCTTTTAAATCGGGGATTAAAACCCAGAAGGTTTGGTGCGGAACAGATTAAATCCAATGTTAAAATGACTCAAAAAGCATAATATTATGGCAAAAGCTGAATCGTCACTCAAAAACATGGTACTGTCGCTGCTGGGAATCTCATTGGTGATGTCAGCAGCGTTAGGCTTCGTTTATAATGTGACTAAAGAACCGATTGAAAAAGCAGCTAAAGAGAAGGAAATTAGCGCTATAAAAGAAGTACTACCCCCTTTTGACAATGATATCGTTCCCACAGCAAAGGATTTTAATGGCATTGTCTTTTATACTGCAACTAAAAACGGAAGTGAAGTTGGATATGCCGCCAAAACCTTCACCGAAAAAGGATACAGTGGCAGGTTTGACCTGATGGTTGGATTCCTGCCTGACGGAACTATTAATAATGTTGTCGTGCTGCAACAAAAAGAGACCCCTGGTTTAGGCAGTAATATGGTCAATCCGAAGTTCCACGACCAATTCCTTAAAATTAATATCGGGTCACTTAAGGATGGTTTATTAAAAGTGAAGAAAGACGGCGGTACCATTGATGCAATTTCAGCTGCAACAATTTCATCAAGGGCCTATTGCGATGGTTTACAGAAAGCATATGATATTTTTACTCAAAATTTTGCACAAAAAGTTGACACCACCATGCTGAAATTAACAATCGACAGTACTGCAGTGACGAAAGGAGGCAAAAAATGAAGAATTTGAAATTTCTAACCGAAGGATTGGTAAAGAGTAATCCGACTTTTGTACTGGTCCTTGGAACATGTCCGACATTAGCAGTTACCACAGCAGCAATAAATGGCATTGGAATGGGTGCTGCTACAACTTTCGTTCTTGTTTGCTCGAATCTGCTGATTGCTGCTTTAAAAAATGCTATTCCTGATAAGGTCAGAATCGCTGCTTTTATCCTAATCATTGCGACATTTGTTACCATCGTCGATCTGGTAATGAAAGCTTATACACCTGACTTATACAGAACTTTAGGGATTTTCATTCCCCTCATTGTTGTCAATTGTATCATTCTTGGACGTGCTGAAGCATTTGCCCAAAGCAATAAAATATTTCATTCAGTTCTTGACGGATTGGGAATGGGTATCGGTTTCACCTTGGCAATAACACTAATAGCCAGTATCAGAGAGTTGCTGGGTAGTGGCTCGATCTTCAATGTAAAACTGATTGGAGATCAGATATCAACTATTCTCCTTTTCATTCTTCCTCCTGGTGCATTTATTACTTACGGTTATTTAATTGCGATAATGAACCGCTTAAGGGCAAAATACAATTATTAAACATTAACTGACCAATATATGGAATACATCAGCATAATAATTTTAGCATTACTGGTCAATAATGTGGTATTGGCCCAATTTCTTGGTATCTGTCCGTTCTTAGGAGTTTCAGGGAAAATATCGACCTCACTTGGTATGGGTGCAGCAGTCGTATTTGTTATGGCGTTGGCAAACCTGGTTACTTATCTTATTCAGAACTTCATACTCGTACCCTTGGGAGTAGAGTTCATGCAAACCATCACTTTTATTCTGATTATTGCGTTTTTGGTACAGGTTGTAGAGATAATCCTCAAGAAAGCAGCCCCATCATTATACCAGGCACTCGGTATCTACCTTCCCTTGATTACCACGAACTGTGCTGTGCTTGGTATTGCCATCCTGGCAGTTCAGAAAAACTATACTTTAGTTGAAAGTGTTGTTTATTCAAGTGCAACAGCAATTGGTTTTACTTTTGCACTCGTGTTAATGGCAGGAATCAGAGAACAGCTTGAGTTGATCGGTATGCCAAAAGGAATGAAAGGATTTCCTTTGACTTTAATCATAGCTGGATTATTATCAATGGCATTTATGGGCTTTGCCGGTTTGGTAAAATAGGAATTTTAACCTACCTGTTTTTACGGAGCATTTGATAATCCAGATAATAAATAAGCTTGATGCTTAAATTATTAATCTGCGGTGAGCTGATCATCCTGTCGAAATTCCGGAAATAATTTAGTGTATTAAGCGGGTTTTCATTCTGGATGGCATTTTTCCATACAATATTCATCATACTTCCCGGAGAAAATTCCCATCCAAATACAAGGTCAATATTGAATGAATTATAGTTATAATTATAATTCCCGGAATACTCAGTTGGATTGAGTTGACCTCCTTCATCAAGGTACAGGAAGTCCTCATAATCCGCTTTTTGCCAATAATGCCTAACCCACATTGATAGTGATATCTTGTTACTGAATTTATATTCCCCTGAAAGAGAATTTACGATCGTCTGAATATCCCTTATTCCAAAATATATTGAGTCGTGCAGGATATTGACAAATCCTTTATCATCTTTACCAAGCTGGAGTTCAAACTGGGGATATAGCTTAAAACGGTCGCTGAATCTGATAATGGGCTGCAGGCTGTAATAATTCCACCTGGTAATGTCCATATCACTGCTGAGTTCAATATTACCATCAAGAGCCAACACTTTGCGGTAATCAGATGAGAATCCAAAGGAAACCTGTTTATAACCAGTATTTATCCAATATCTTCCTGCCCTTCGGGGCTCATAGTAATCATATCTGTCTTCCGGTGAGTAGGCAAGTGATCCCCATAAAGACAAATAGTTTGTAAGCGTGGTATTGAAACGATAAGTCAATACGGTGTTTACATTCTCATGAGAGGAGATTTTCTCTTCACGAAAGAGGTTGATGCTCTGATAGAGGTACCTGAATTTTCCAAATGGTTGAAAAATATTATACCCAATGGTGAGCCCTCGATCCAACCAGTCATTTGTCATATTGACACCCAGGTCATTCTTATCATAAAGTTTATCCATTGCCAACTGGTAGATACTGAAGCGAAAATTGCCTCTGATCTTTGTGAACTCAATATTGTAATAAATACCAGATTTAGCCTGCTCTTTTTTAATTTCCTGATTTAATGATGGTCTGTTAAGGGTTGAAACACTGAAATCAAATTTCAACTGATAGCTGTTTGACTTTTCGCCCAACTTGAAACCGGCTCCCGCAACATTTGATTTCTTCCATCCGTCAGGTCTGGTCACATTTGAATTTATTAAATAGACTGATGAGTTATTCGGCAAATTTTGGTCAAGCACTATTATATTATAATTTGTAAGTGGATCCGTCAGTACTTCTCTTTCATTCCCAAGAGTGTCGCCAATCACTGCATAGGTATTTCCGGTTAGTGCATTAAACACACCGATACCCAACCTTGATGAAGTTCGGCCTGATATTTTCACTGCATTCAGTAGGGTTGAAGAGGTTGGATTTTTTACCATCGCTTCCCCAATATTCAGAGAATCGTATGCGCTGTAATAACCGAGTGGAACATGACCAATTCTTCTTGAGTAAAAGAGGTTTCCTTTCTGAAAGAGGTCGGTTCCTTCATTAAAGAAGGGCCTGTTTTCATCATACACTATCTCGAAAGGTGAGAGGTTTTTCTCGATCTCATCTGATTGCACCTGGCTAAAATCAGGCAATAAAATCATATCGAGGGTGAAACTTTCATTTAGTCCCCATTTGATATCCATTCCCCCATTGTAATCGGTGCTGAACCCATTATTCTTTAAGCCTTTAGCACTGTTATGCTGGATAGCTGCTGATAAATATGGCAGGATTGACAACCTCAGCGGTGGGTCAATTCCTTTCAGATCTTTTAAAGTACCCCAGTAATTTAGATTGTTATCGGCATCTTTAGGCTCAAGTGTCCAATAATCTTCTTCCCTGTTCCTTCTAATACTTCTTATGATCTGCATCCCCCATTCCTGGGTGTCAACGGCCGGAAAACGCAATGCAGAATAAGGTATTCTCAACTCAACATTCCAGCCATTACCGGTTATTTTAACGGCACTTGCCCAAACAGCATCATAAGTCTCATCCACTTGCCGGCTGTCTATCTGCACACCTGAGGCAGTAACGGCAAACAGATAGGCATCCTGCTTATTTTTGTAAGTGTCAAACCCAATACCAAAGAAATCAGCATTTAAATCATCATTGTCCCGAACTCCAAGTTCCCTTTTGATGCTGTCAGGATAAGGATCGTACATAATTGCTCCGATATAGATTGCCTTATTATCATAAATGATCCTTACTTCGGTATCAAATCTTGGCGGTGTGTCATAATCAGGATCTCTTTGCCTGAAGTCAGTAATTTTGTTTGATTCTTCCCAAACTTTTTCATCCAGATATCCATCTACTGATGGTGGATCACTTATTCTGACTGCATGAAATTCCGGAGTTATGGGTATGGTCTGTGAATATCCTGGGTAAGACAGGATAATTAGAAAAATGACTGAATAAAACAGAGATTTCCTCATGGAGAGCAAAGATAATGATCAAAAGAAATAGTACATATTTATTTCAAATATTTTTTTAATTATGCCAATTGAATCTTCTTCCCATACATACTATAATAGTCACATCGATTCCTTACCAGATCCAATAAAACTGATCAGGGGTATTTTAATTCACTTAGTTGTAAGGATTTAGTTTGTATTTTTGTAGTTAAATGCTTGATTAATGGAACAATACAGTGTAAGTTTATACAAGAAGGCCTTTTACTTGAGTATATTCACTATAGTCTATAATATTATTGAAGGATTGGTTTCGGTTACGATTGGTTACTCAGATGAAACACTTGCGTTGTTTGGTTTTGGTGTTGACAGTTTTATTGAGGTAATGTCAGGTATAGGGATAGCAGTAATGATTGGACGTATCAGGAATAATCCATCGAGTGAAAAAACTCCTTTCGAAATCAGTGCTCTCAAAGTAACAGGTACTGCTTTTTATATCCTTGCTGTTGGATTGGTGGCTGGTATTGTTATAAATATAATAACTCGTCATAAACCGGAAACCACATTCTGGGGAGTAATAATCTCGGTGATTTCCATTGCGGTTATGTATTGGTTGATGAACTCAAAAAGAAGTACAGGCCAGAAACTGGATTCCCAGCCAATCGTATCTGACTCTAATTGTACAAAAGTTTGTGTCTATATGTCAGTAGTTTTGCTTATTTCCAGCTTGATTTATGAACTTACCGGCTTTGCTTATGCTGATGCGATTGGTGCAGCCGGATTAACATGGTTCTCAATTTCAGAAGGCAGGGAAGCATTTGAAAAGGCAAAAGGCAAAGAATGCTCTTGTGATCACTGCGCTTAATTATTAGAGTATTTTATCAGGTAAGTTTTTTTTGTTTTAAAAATTATCGTATATTTGATTATCCGATTTAAGGGCGCTGCAAATAGAATTGCAGGAGTGTTTTTCAGGAGAACACATTAACTACTAACTATCAGCCAATCCCGTACTAAGTCCGTACCAACTCTACCCCCTTGTCAGTGATATAATATACCAAGCATAAGCTATAAGAAATCTGCTGTCTTGAATTTGTTAAATAGCTGTTTATATTTTTGAAGTACCTGATTTGAGCCGTTTGTCGGGCTTAATGATAACTCAATAGTGAACAGTTGCGTTGTTAATTTCGTTTGTAAGATAAATCTAAATTAATTCATTATGAGAAAACATACTTGGTTAGTGACTGCGATTTTAGCTCTTTTTATTTCGTTAAGTTCATGTAATAACGCGGGGAACAGAAATACCACCGGAAATGACAGAGATACCACACAGACCGATAATTACGGTCTTACTGAAGTAATCTACACTTGTCCGATGCACCCTGAAGTAACTTCAGATGCTCCCGGCCAATGTCCAAAATGTGGGATGGATCTTGTTAAGAAAGAAAAGCATGACCATTCTGAAGATTCAATTGCTGATACGGTGACATTATAAGAAAGCAGTAAATGAATTATCTTTGGCTGCAAATTATTTGATTATGCCACTCGACACCATAATATCGCTAAAAAACCTTAATGTTTACCAGAGAAATATTCTCGTATTGTCAGATGTCAACCTTACCATTGATAAGGGTGAATTTGTGTACCTGATTGGCAAAACCGGCACAGGCAAAAGCAGCCTGCTTAAAACACTTTATGCAGAACTTCCTGTTACAGAAGGAGAGGCTGAAGTAGCGGGATTTAATCTGGGACAATTACGTAAAAAAGAAGTTCCTTATCTCAGAAGAAAAATGGGAATCGTATTTCAGGATTTCCAGTTGCTTCATGATAGAAGTGTCAGTGAAAATCTGCTTTTTGTCATGAAAGCCACGGGATGGAAAGATACTGACCAAATGAAGGAAAGGCTTGAGGATGTGCTTGATAAGGTAGGCCTTAAGACGAAAGGATTCAAGATGCCTTACCAATTATCGGGAGGGGAACAGCAAAGGGTTGCCATTGCACGCGCTTTGGTCAATGATCCGGAACTAATACTTGCCGATGAGCCTACAGGTAACCTTGACCCTGAAACTTCGGCCGGTATCATGTCACTGCTGTTCGATATCAGTAAGGCTGGAAGGGCTGTGTTGATGGCAACACATAATTATGCAATCATGGAAAAATTCCCTTCACGGACACTCAAATGTGAACAGGGTAGAGTATTAGCGGTTGAAGATAATATTGATCATCCTGTCAGCATTGACGCTGTTTGAGAAATTTTGCTGAAGGGTTTCTTCACGTTGTGTAATAATATCAGCAGTGAAGAACTTATCTGAAACCTCATCTGTAATTTTCCGCAAATCGATAGCCCTATCGGCAATTATACAGAGGTTTTCGAGGTTCGTCCCGTTGAGCATAGTTGAATTTACCACACAAAACCTGCCCTGGTAAAGGGTATTTAACAGCTTCAGTTTTAATCCTGAAGCCTGAAAGGTAACAAGTATGTTTGCCTGAGCTTCGCGCATTAATTTAAAGATCTCTTCATCATCAGGATTGGCAATAATCTCAACGTTACGATGTTTTGAGGCGAGATCATAAATTGATTTAGGCGGATTCATACCGGCAATGATAAGCTTATGCTTTGAGCCCGAGAAGACTTTCCTTATCAAAAACGAAGCTGCGGTTTCATTTTCAGGTACTTCAATATTCCCGTGGTAGAGGAAATAATCGCCTGTCCCTTCTTTCGAGGTAACCTTCGTATTTGTATGAAAGCTTGGCAGGAAATAAACTTCATGCTTTGGAAATTTCATTTTAAGGTAATCAGCATCTTCCTGCGATACTGCCAGCATGATACTCGCATGTTTTAACTTCTTCTGGTAAAGTCGAAGCTTTAAACTCTCCATCAGAAAATAGGCCTTCTTACCCAAATGATGTTCTGCTTTGAATAAGTGGAAATAATATTGGTGCTCAATGTTGCTTTCCCTGTATATAAGCATCCGGTTCTTAAAACGGGGGTCATCAATATAGTAACACGAATGCAGCCCTTCAAATAAAATGGGGTATTCATCTTTCAATAAATTCTCAATCATTACCGGCGACCGGCGACTGTTGACGATATATGGCTGCAAGCTGAATGCTGACTTTATCCCGGTTAACCGGGGATAATAATCAACCGATTCGCAGAACCGATTTAATTGCGGGGCACGCTCTCTGCCGGGATATTCAATGATATGCAAATGGAGTTTTATTCCTTTTGCATGTAGTTCCTTTATTTTATAAAATACATCAATTACACCTCCGTAATTAGGTGGATAAGGCACATCGAAAGATACAATATGTAAATGACGCTCAGACATATTTCAGGTAAACCTGTTTAAGTATCTTCTCTTCGTTTTCCCAGTTAAGTTCATTGGCAGCTACCTCAAGATTCTCCTTTAACTTAGTTTTAAAATCATTTTCAAGCATATAGTTGATTTTCGAAGCTATATGCTCAGGATTATGACTTTCAATTGTTATGCCAACCTTATATTTATCAATGATTTTTCTGATCTCAGGCAAAGGAGAAGCAAGGACAGGTGTTCCTGCATGTATGTAATCAAATAATTTGTTTGGGAGGCTAAAACGGTAATTAATATTGGTATCCTTGTCAAGCGTAAGACCAATTTCTGCGGCTGAAGTATAATTAATAAGCTCCGAATAAGGTTTTTTTGGGAAAAATTCTACTTTTTCTGTCAGGTTATTCGTCTTTACCATCTCTTTAAGGGAATCAATAACATCCCCGCTTCCAATGATTAATAAGATTGTGTTCTCAACAAACTTCATTGCAAGGATAGCTTCTTCAGCTCCACGTTGAATATTTATCCCGGCTCCCTGCAAAATTATGAGATGTTTTTTTGAATCAAAACCTAAATCACCACTATTTAACGTTGGTCTTTTGGTAAGTTTTTTCGGAATATTGCGTAATACATGCAAATGTTTATGGTATTCCTGGTTATAAAGAGCTGCTATTGATTCATTTACAGTAAATATATCACTGAGCTTCGGGAAAATTGAACGCTCGATAAATTTCCATATTCCTTGTACCCGCGGACGGTTTATCAACTCAGGCGTTCCGGTATAATACTCATGACTGTCATAGACTATTGGTATTGACTTTAATTTATGGGCAACATAATTAGCGGTGAGCGTGTCAAGATCATTGGATACCAGGAGGTCAGCCTGATGAAAGACTAAAAAAAACAGCAAACGAATATTATATTCAGCATAAAAGAGAGGGCCTTTTCTGAACATCAATTTCATTCTGCGGGTCTTGTATTCCCTGTGCAAAGGCAGGCTATCAGGCAAAGACCTGCCGACAAGAACCACACTGAAACCCATAGAAGTAAGAGTATTGCATACTCTGTCAACCCTTTGGTCGGTGCTTAAATCATTTGTTACAGAAACGATGACCTTTTTCAAATCCCAATAATCGTCAGGAGAATGCAAAAGTACTATTTTTGTCTTATGGAAAAGAATGCAATCCTTACTATACAAGAGGATATTGACCTTGGTATTTACAACACTTTCGGTATCAGTGCAAAGGCAAAACATTTAGTCAGATTCGAATCAGAATCAGAATTGCCTGCTATACTGCGGTTTGCATCTGATTACCCGGGTAAGGTGCTATTTTTAGGTGGAGGGAGTAATATCCTGTTCACAGAAGATTGGGACGGCCTTATAATAAAGGTTGAAACCAAAGGTATTGAAGTGCTGGATGAGGATGATGAGCATGTTTATGTTCGTGCACAGGCAGGGGAGGAGTGGAATGATCTTGTACAGTTCTGTGTCAGTAATGGATATGGCGGAATTGAGAACCTCAGCCTCATACCCGGAACTGTGGGAAGCAGCCCGGTACAAAATATTGGGGCATACGGGGTTGAATTAAAGGATGTGTTCTTTATGCTTGAAGCAGTATCATTAAAAACTGGCGAAATAAGGGAATTTTATCGCAATGAATGTCAGTTTGATTATAGATACAGTGTCTTTAAAGGAGTCTATAAAGGGCTGTACCTGATACTTTCAGTTACGCTGAAATTGGATAAAAAACATACCCTCAATTTCTCGTACGGGGCTATTGAAGAAGAAATCAAAAGACTCAATTTGCCGCTTTCAATAGATTCAATAAGCAAAGCGGTTATTAACATCAGGAGATGCAAACTACCTGATCCACAGGAAACAGGAAATGCAGGAAGCTTCTTCAGGAACCCGGTAATCACTTCAGGTGCCTTTAAGCATCTCATTCAAGAATTTCCTGACCTAAGGTATTATAAAGTTGATGAAGGGTATAAATTAGCAGCAGGATGGCTTATTGAAACCTGTGGTTGGAAAGGCTACAGGGAAGGTAATGCAGGTGTCCATAAAAACCAGGCGCTTGTATTGGTAAATTATGGCGGTGCAACCGGAAATGAAATCAAGAATCTTGCGGACAAAATAGCTCAGTCAGTTAACTTAAAATTTGGGGTAATGCTTGAGCCGGAAGTAAATATACTTTAATTCATTCTTTTATTACTTGTTCAATTGACTTCCAGAGCCTTTCTGCGGACTTATCCCATGTAAATAGCCCAGCCCTTTCCAAACCCTTAATTTTCAATTCTTCCCTGAGCATATTATCAGTCGCTATTTTAAGCATAGCCTCAGCAATTGCCTCATGATTAAAAGGATCAACTTTTAAAGCGGCATCACCGGCAACTTCAGGCATAGATGTGACATTTGAAGTGATTACAGGAGTCCCACACCTGAATGCTTCAACTATAGGAATGCCAAATCCTTCAAAATAGGACACATACGTCAATGCAAGGGCTGAGCCCATTATTTCCCTTATTCGTTCGACCGGCTGACGGCCTGTAAAAATAATATCCTGCCTGAATTCTAAATTCCTGTACACACTTTCTATTTCCTTGGTCCACCACTTCTTTGCACCTGTGACAACAAATTTTATATCCAGTTTTGATTTTAGCCTGAAGGCATCATAGGCTTTGAACAGATTGAGAAGATTCTTTCTTGGGTGAAGTGATCCAATGAAATAGAAGTAAGGTAATCCTGCCGTGAGTCCTGATCTGATTTTGAATTGAACTGATTCAGTTAAAGGTTCATAGATTTCATTGGCACCATTATAAACCACATCTATTTTATGAGACGGGACTTTATAAAGTTTGACCAGATCAGTTTTTGAGTACTCTGAAACTGTTGCTATCCTGTCGGCTTTGCGTGCAAATCTTGGAAAGAACCACCTGTAATACCATCTTTCCATTAATGGAACGTCTTTAGGGTAATGCTCAAAATTAAGGTCATGGAAAACATTGAGCGTCTTCACATTGGTTCTCAATGAAATGTACCCATCGGGAGAGAGGAATATATCAGGATTGATTTTCTTCAGGGCCGCAGGTACAGAATATTGAAACCAGATGTGATACAGTAAGGGGTGCCTGGCCTGAGGTGAAATAACAATTGGAATAATATTAGGGGCAAAAATAAATTCAAGATCATATGGCCGGTCAAAAAGGAAATAGAACTGATGTTCAGGATGTGATGTTGTGATCCGCTTCAGGTTTTCATAAGTAAACCATCCAATTCCTTCAAGTTTGCCTTTAAGCAATAATCTTGTATTGACTGCTATTTTCAAGATTTCAGTTGAACTTCGAACAGTTCCGGTTAATGGTTATTTGTGTTAAATATGTTCTAAATTTGCGCAAATTTAATATTATTTGGGAACGCACTGAAGGGATCAGCGTTTCTTTACAGACAGTAGCTTTGGTTTTTATGCAACGAAAATTCCTGGCAAATCTGAGTTTCTTATTGTTGCTTAACCTGATCATTAAGCCGGTTTGGATATTTGGCATTGACCTTACGGTTCAAAATATGGTGGGTGCTGAAATATATGGTTTCTATTTTACGCTTTTTAATTTTTCTTTCCTGTTTAATATTCTCTTTGATTTTGGAATTACCAATTTTAATAACCGGAATATTGCCCAAAACGCCCAATTGCTGAACAAGCATTTTTCAAGTATTGTCATTCTTAAGATATTACTCGGCATCCTTTATTTCATAATCACCTTTCTTGCAGCAATCATATGGGGATATAGGGGTAATGAGCTCTATATGCTATTATTCCTTGGTATCAATCAATTCCTGATATCTTTCATCCTGTATCTAAGATCAAATGTATCAGCTCTTTTGTTCTTCAAAACCGACAGTATATTATCGGTTCTCGACAGGATTGTGATGATTGCAATCTGTAGTGTATTGCTGTGGGGTGGAGTTACAAAAACTCCGTTCAGGATTGAGTGGTTCGTATATGCACAGACTATTGCGTATTTAATTACTTTTCTTGTTGCCTATACTGTTGTAATTAAGAAAGCATCATTTAAGAGATTTAAATGGAATTATCCTTTTTTCCTGATGATCCTGAAGCAAAGTTTTCCATATGCTTTGCTGGTATTGCTGATGACCTTTTATAATAAGATTGATACCGTGATGCTCACACGACTGATAGAGGGGCCTGCAGGTAAAATCCAGTCGGGTATCTATGCCCATGCTTACAGGTTACTCGATGCCGTTAACAGCTTTGCTTTTTTATTTTCGATGCTTTTGCTGCCTTTATTTGCAAGGCTTATTAAGATAGGATCAGGAGTTGAAAAAATATTAAAACTGTCTTTTTCAATATTATTTGTACTGTCGGTTACCGTCTCAGCAGTTTCCGTTGTATTTAATTATCCGATTATGCAACTGCTCTATGGCAACAATCATATTATAGAATCTGCTAATCTCTTTCCGGTTTTAATGTCAAGTTTTATTGCTATGTCGACCTCATATGTATTCGGCACTTTGCTAACGGCAAATGGTAATCTCAAGCAATTAAATTACCTTGCGGCAATAGGTATGGCATTAAATATCAGCTTAAATATTATCCTTATACCTAAATATGCAGCCTATGGATCTGCATGGGCCAGTCTTATAACACAAAGTCTGATATCGGCATTGCAAGTCATCCTGTCAATTCTATACCTAAAAATAAAAATAAGTTATTCTTACCTGACAAAACTATTGTCTTTTATTGCGGGGGTAATATTACTTGGATACTTACTTCCATTCCTGCAGATTGGTTGGTTGGTTAAGATGTCGCTGATGGTTGCAGCAACATTCTCCTTAGCTGCAATATTGAAATTATTACATCTTGGTCATTTCATAGATGTGCTTAAGGGCAGGGTCGGATAATCTTCCCTATCCTGATAAAGTCAGGGTTTTAAATAATTTCACGCGGCTGTTCAGTTTATTAAAAATATTTATCTTTGACAACTTTATTAAATTTACTTCAGCCATCCTGTCATGTCGGATAATAGCTTACGGGGTTTAAAGGATTTCGACTCTACCAGTCTCGGATTATTTTTTTATGCCTGGAGAAAACATCTGATCATTATTGGTGCAATTGCTTGTGCACTCGCTGTTTTGTTCTCTTCACCACTCTTTATTACACCCTTATATAAATCATCAGTGGTATTGTTCCCGGTCTCAAGTAATTCTGTTTCAAAGGCACTGCTTACGGATCAGCCTACTGCAAAATCAGATATACTTGAATTTGGAGAGGACGAGCAGACTGAACAAATGCTTCAGATTCTCAGTTCAGGTTTAATCCGTGATAAAGTAATCGGCAAATTTAACCTGATGGAACATTACGGTATTAATCCGAAGTCAAAGTACAAATTCACAAATCTTTATAAAGAATACGAAAGTAATATCACTTTCAGGCGCACAGAGTTCATGGCTGTAAAGATCACTGTACTTGACCGTGACCCGCAGGTAGCTGCCGATATTGCCAATGCTATTTCTGAACTTGTTGATTCTACAAAGAATTCTATGCAGAAAGAACGTGCAATGAAAGGTTTCAGGATTGTTGAAAAAGAGTATCTCCAACTTCAGCATGAAATAGCATCAATGGAGGATTCGTTAAAGAAAATCCGTGAAAAAGGAGTGTTTGATTATGAAACACAATCTGAGATGATGAATCAGCAGTTGGCAATTGAAATAGCCAAAGGCAACCAAAGGGGAATAGATGCTTTAAATAAGAAACTTGACATACTTGCGCAATACGGTGGGGCATATGTATCAATCCGTGATCAGCTCGAGCACGAAAAAAAGCAGTTGAGTTATCTAAAGGCAAGATATGAGGAGGCGAAAGTTGACGCTACTGAAAATTTGCCCCAAAAGTTTGTTGTTGAATCAGCTTTTAAAGCTGAGAAAAAATCATACCCTGTAAGATGGGTCATAGTGGTTATATCGGTAATAGCAACACTTTTGGTATCCATCCTGGTAATTATTACTGTTGAGAAATTAACAAATAAGGGAAATGTAAAAAAAAATTTCCTGTCATTAGAAAAGCAAGATATTTATTCAGAATAAAAAGAGAGCCAAAAATGGAAAATTACTTCAATAACTTAAGCTTGATGAAAGTATTCCTTAAATGGAAATGGCACTTGTTAGTCATCGCAGTTGTAGCTGCGCTTCTGGGAGCAATATTTTCATCTTCTTTCTTTATTACGCCGAAGTATAAATCTTATGCGCTGGTATATCCTTCAAACATTGCACCGTATTCTGATGAAAGCGAATCTGAACAAATGCTTCAGTGGCTTCTGTCAAAGGATATAAAAGACAGCATAATTAAAAAATACAATCTCAGTGAGCATTATAAGATCGATACCAATTACAAGTACTACTATTCAACCATGATGTACTTGTATAATGAAAACGTGAAGATCAATAAAACCCAATGGGAATCAATCGAAATTGAAGTCACGGATAAAGATCCTATGGTTGCTTATAACATGGTTAATTCAATAATGGACTACTGTAATTTAAAGATCAGAAGCATCCACAAGAGTAAATATATTGAAGTTGTTGAAAGTTTAGATTGGACTCTTAAAGAGAAAAAGAGGGAACTCGATAGTGTTGAAACCGCACTTAAGGAGTTGCGTGAAAAATATGGTTTGTTTGATTACGAGAGCCAGGCAGAGGAAATCACAAGAGGGTACCTCAAAACTTATGATGGCTCAACTAGTTCCAGACCAAGTCAGGATGTTATGCAAATGAAAGCAAATTTTGAAGAAAAAGCTGGTCAACTTGCAGTTTTAAGTCAGAGACGAGAAGATATTCTTCGTATCTATTCTGAATTTGAGCTTAAATATGACATGGCTGTCTATGATGCAGAAAAGCAATTTACCTATCTCAATATAATCACTCGACCAACAATTGCTGATAAAAAATCATATCCCGTTCGTTGGTTGATCGTCCTCTATTCGGTTGCTGCTGCAGTCTTCTTTTCTGTTGTTGTTATCTCAATAAAGGAGAACAGAAAAATAAAGACAGCTATAGCAGATCTTACAAAGGTTGAATAATCAAATAATCAAGCTTAATTAAGTTGACAAAAGTAAAGGTCAAATGGTTTTACCTACTCAGCGGATTGTTCATCCTGCTGAACAGCTTGCTTATTGTCAAAGAATTGTATCTTGGAATTTTTATACCGGTCCTGATAATAATAGGACTGATGTATATTTTCTGGCTCGACAAACTATTGCTTTTTATAGTCTTCCTTACACCTCTTGCCGTTAATATTGCCGACCAGGAAATGGGAATCGGTGTCTCGATTCCTACCGAACCGTTGTTAGTAGGAATCCTGGTGATATTCATGATAAAGACTCTTTTTAATGGTAATTATGATAAGAGGATCTTAAATCATCCTGTTTCCTGGACAATTTACCTTAGTCTGCTTTGGATACTCGTAACAAGCATTACAAGCGAAATGCCCTGGGTTTCTTTCAAATTCCTGTTTGCAAGACTATGGTTTGTAATCCCCTTTTATTTCTTAGGTGTCGTGCTTTTTAAGAATGCTAAAAATATCACCCATTTCAACTGGTTATATGTAATAGCATTAGGAGCAGTAATAGTATATACTACATACCATCACAGTCATTATGGCTTTGCAGAAGAACAAGGGCATTGGGTTATGAAACCATTCTATAATGACCATACTGCATACGGAGGCATCCTGGCATTTTTCGTGCCTGTCTTTGTTGGTTATGCATTTAATTCAACCCGGTCAAAAACTTACCGGCTTTATGCGGGTATTTTTGCTTTTTTGTTAATTGGAGCTCTCTATCTCTCTTACAGCAGGGCGGCGTGGGTTAGTCTGGCAGCAATAGTGATTATAGCGGCATTAATAGTTTTCCGTATCAGGTTAAGATGGATACTGATCACTTTAACTGCTCTTATAGCATCTTTTTATATTTTCCAGTATGAAATCCTGTATGTATTAGAGAAAAACAAACAGGATTCATCTGAGAACTTTGTTGAACACGTACAGTCAATCTATAATATATCATCGGATGCATCCAATCTTGAAAGAATAAACAGATGGCAATCAGCTTTCAGGATGTACCATGAAAGACCCCTTTTTGGATGGGGTCCGGGAACATACCAATTTATTTACGCCCCTTTCCAACGGTCGCAGGAGAGAACCATTATCAGTACGAATGCCGGTGATTTAGGCAATGCACATAGCGAATATATAGGTCCTTTATCTGAGCAGGGTTTGCCGGGAATGCTGATTGTTGTGCTGATGGGTTCCGTTATTATATATACTGGTATTAAGGTTTATCACCAGGCAAGAAATAAGGAAATAAAACTTTACAGCCTGGTTGCAGTGCTTTCATTATGTACTTATTTTGTACATGGCTTTTTAAATAACTTTCTGGATACCGATAAAGCGTCTGTACCTTTCTGGGGTTTTTTCGGAATGATTGTCGCCATGGATATCTACCATAAAAACAAGTTGCGCATTGAAGAAGACCACCCTGAGGATGAAGAGGATTTGAAGGGAGAAATCCGGAAATAAATAATTCATGAAAAGAAATTAACAAAAAAAACCATCCCGTAAAGGATGGTTTTTTTTATGGTAGTATTTTCTAACTATCCCGTAGTTTTTCAAGCAATGAAGGGAGCATTCTCAAAGCAGCCAGTTCCCTCCATTTTTTACGGGCTTCAGCTACAGGAACCCCAAAATAAGTCTTGCCTCCTGCAATGCTTTTATCAACTCCCGAGGTTGCCAGGACAATGGCACCTTTTCCTATAACAAGATCCTTGTTTACAACTACTTTGCCCCAAAGCAGGACTTCATCTTCTATCCTTGTAACACCCGCAATTGCGCAATGAGAACCAATGAGGCAATGTTTTCCAATATAAGTATCATGACCAACCTGGACATGATTATCCATCTTTGTCCCGAAATCAATTATAGTATCCCCTGAGACGCCCTTATCGATTGCGCAAAGGGCTCCGATCTCAACATTATCCTTTATAACAACCCTGCCGCAACTTTCAAATTTACGGTAACCTTCGGGTTTCTTCTGGAAATAATAGGCGTCAGCCCCTATAACCGAACCTGAGTGGATAATGACATTATCGCCAATTATGGTATGGTCATACACAGAAACATTGGCATGGATGATACAGTTCTTTCCAATTACAACATTATTGCCTATAAAAGCATTTGGTTGGATAATTGTTCCTTCTCCGATTTGTGCACTGGGCGAAATCATTGCCAGAGCCGGTTCAAATGGCCTGAATTTCCTTACCAACTTTACATAGGCAGCAAAAGGGTCATCATGCAGTATAAGAACTTTACCTTCAGGGGTGTCAACCAGTTTATTAATGATAATAAAAGTGGCCTTTGAATTTATTGCTTTGTCGTAATATTTCGGGTGATCCACAAAGGTCAGGTCTCCCTTGCGTACCATATGAATTTCATTCAATCCAGAGACTTGCAGGCTGGAATCATTTTTAGATACTCCCCCGGTAATTTCGGTAACTGTCTTAAGGCTGACGGAAGGTATAAGATCCATGATCAGATAATATTAAAAAACCGGACGATTGCCCGGTTATATTTCTCATTATTTTACTCTTTCGTAATAATCCCCAGTGCGTGTATCAACACGGATTCTTTCACCTTCATTTATAAATAAAGGTACATTCACGATAGCGCCGGTATCAACAGTAGCTTGTTTCAGGGTGTTCGTTGCAGTATCACCTCTCAATCCCGGTTCAGTATAAGTGACCGTTAACTCAACGAAAGGAGGAAGGTCGCAGGTAAGCGGGGTTTCTGTTTCAGCATGGAACATAATTTCCACTGCCTGTCCTTCTTTCAGGAATTGGGGTGCTGTGATAAGGGCTTCTTCAATTGATACCTGGTCAAATGTTTCACTGTGCATGAAATTATATCCGTTATCATCCTTATACAGGTATTGATATGGACGCCTTTCAACGCGTGCAACATCAATCTTAACACCTGCATTGAATGTATTTGGGATAACTTTTCCGGTCTTAAGGTTTCTGAGTTTGGTCCTGACAAAAGCAGCACCTTTACCGGGCTTTACATGCTGGAATTCAACAACAGAATAAAGATCACCATTAAACTCTATGCAAAGGCCGTTCCTAAAATCAGCGGTAGTTGCCATATATTTCTATTATTTTTTAGGGTGCAAAATTAATAATTTATCTTAATCATCAAACACAGTGATTGATGTTGTTAAATTGAAGATTAAGAGGAAATTAAAATAACAGAAGGGAAGGGTCAGTTTGTGGTATATGTTTGTAATCCTCCAGATTAATCTGTTGCGTACAGAAACTATACTCATGGGCAACAGAATTTGAACTTACAACTATGGTCCTGTCTGAACGATAATTGGCTACCAGTTCATTATACCAGTCAATACCTGACTGATCGAGATTTGAGGTAGGTTCATCAAGCAAAATTACAGGAACATCACTTAGAATGGCAAGTACCAGTTTAACCCTCTGTTTCATTCCTGAAGAGAAATTCCGTATGAATTTACCCGAGCTTTTCTGAAGTCTGCAGATATCAATGATCTGTGAATTGGTAAGTTTATTAACAAATGGTTTCAAACTACCATGGAATGAAATCATCTCAGATAGGGTAAATTCTTCAATCAATTCAATATAAGGTGCACTTATGGCCATCAGTTTGAATGCATTTTCTGCAAAAACAGGCTTTTCATCCTTAAAATATTCAATCTTACCCAGGGTGGGAGTTGATGAGGAAAGTATTATCTGCAACAATGTTGATTTTCCTGATCCGTTGGCTCCAATGATAACTGTTGGGTTTTTCGGTGATAAATTACAAGAAATGTCGGCGAATATCCAATCAGAATTATACTGTTTACCTACCTTATCCAGATTGATCGATACCATGTGCAGTCTCTTGTATAAAAAACGGCCACCATTGGACTGATGGCCGCATATTTTTTAAAGTTAGTTTATAATTGCTTTGAATAACCTTTCATTATACCGCGACTAGATTTTGAGATAAAGGTTAGTATTTCATCTCTTTCTGAAGTTGCCGGAAGGTTCGCTTCTATGTATTCGCAAGCCTGGGATACGTTTTTGCCTTTAAGGTAGATATACCGGTAAATATCCTGAATCTCATTGATCTTTTCACTTGTAAAGCCTCTTCTGCGCAAACCAATTGAGTTAACACCCACATAAGAGAGGGGCTCACGGGCTGCTTTGGTAAAAGGAGGAACATCTTTCCTGACAAGTGATCCGCCAGAGATCATCACATGTGCACCGATATTACAGAACTGATGAACTGCTGAAAGTCCACCTATTATAGCCCAGTCATCAACAGTGATATGTCCGGCAAGTGTGGCATTGTTAGCCAGTATCACATTATTGCCAATTATACAATCATGCGCAACATGCACGTAAGCCATAAGGAGGCAGTTGTTTCCGACAACTGTTTCGTAATTGGCTTTGGTACCCCTGTTAACTGTAACGAACTCCCGGATAACGGTATTATCACCGATTCTCACAATCGTCTCTTCGTTATTGAATTTAAGATCCTGTGGAATTGCGGCTATAACTGCTCCGGGGAATATCTTACAATTCTTCCCGATTCTTGCACCCTCCATGATGGTAACATTGGACCCTATCCAAGTACCTTCACCTATTTCAACATTTTTCTCGATATTGACAAATGGCTCGATTACAGTGTTTTTTGCAATTTTAGCCTGAGGATGGACGTAAGCAAGTGGTTGATTCATACTATTGGTTTGGTTTCCTGACTATTTGAGCCATAAGCTCTGCTTCGGTTGTTATTTTATTACCAACATAGGAGGTGCCTCTCATATGGCATATTCCTCTTCTGACCGGGGTAATCAATTCGAGATGGAAGATGAGTGTATCGCCTGGCACGACTTTATGACGGAATTTCACATTATCAATTTTAAGAAAATAAGTGATATAATTTTCAGGATCCTCAACTGAACTGAGTACCAAAATCCCACCGGTTTGAGCCATAGCTTCAAGAATAAGCACACCCGGCATCAGGGGCTCATCAGGGAAATGTCCAATAAAAAAACCTTCGTTCATTGAAACATTCTTGAGACCTACAACTTCCCTTTCATTCATTCTAAGGATTCTGTCAACCAGCAGGAAAGGTGGCCTGTGGGGCAATAACCGCTTAATTTGATTGATATCATATAATGGCGGTTCATTTGGATCATATTTCGGCGCAATAACTTCACTTTTCTTCGAATGGATATGCTGTTTAATGATCTTGGCGAAGTGGGTATTGGTGCTATGCCCGGGCCTCGAGGCAATAACATGGCCTTTTATCCTCATCCCTGCAAGTGACAGGTCACCTACTACATCAAGTAATTTGTGCCTTGCCGGCTCATTATGAAAGTGAAGTTCAAGGTTATTTATGATTCCTTCCTGAAGTACTTCAACATGAGGCCTGTTAAAAAAAGTGGCCAGCCTGTCTAGTTCATCCGGTTCAATTAACCGGTTAACGAATACAATTGCATTACTCAGGTCTCCTCCCTTAATCAAATTATGCTGTATCAGGAATTCCAGTTCATGCAGGAAGACAAATGTCCGGCACATACTGATTTCAGACCTGAAACCTGATAGATCATCAAGATGTGCATTCTGGGTTCCAAGTACCTTTGTCTCATAATCGATCATGACTGATACCTTGAATTTATCATTCGGTATCAGCATTAATTCAGCATTCTTTTTCTCATCGTAATACCTTATGACCTCTTCAACAACAAAGTATTCGCGTTCAGCGTCCTGTTCAACAACACCCACACTTTCAATTGCTTCCACATAATATCTTGAACTTCCGTCAAGAATGGGAGTTTCAGGGCAGTTAAGGTCAATGAGAACATTATCCAGGTCCATGCCGGTAAGTGCCGCCAAAACATGTTCAATAGTACTTACCCTTGCTCCTTTGTATTCAATGCTGGTTCCTCTTGAGGTATCAACAACAAGATCAGCATCAGCATCAATAACAGGCATCTCAGGCAAGTCGACCCTTCTGAACTTAAATCCGTGGTTTTCAGGTGCCGGATTGAGTGTAATATTAACTTCTTTTCCTGTATGTAGTCCTGCACCAGAGATAGTTACAGGTTTTTTCAGAGTCTTTTGTTTTACTGACATATTGTCGGCAAAATTAGCCATTTTTTCTTTTTGCACTTCAGGTACTCCCAAATCCATAACTACTTCACTATTTATTTATATCTGAATTTTTTATTCGCCCTGTTTTTTAATTTGTTTCTCTAATGAGTTTATCCTTTCAACAAGTTTATTGAGGTTCCTGAAATGTACATAGGCCTTCCTGTAATTCGAAATATCAAATGCAGGACTACCCATTATAATTGATCCGTCAGGAACATTGGTCGAAATGCCCGATTGGGCAGCAATTTTTACCTCATTTCCAATAACAAGGTGTCCGGTTATCCCTACTTGTCCGCCTATCATGCAATTTTTTCCTATCCGCGTTGAACCTGCAATGCCTGTTTGTGCTGCAATTACAGTGTTTTCACCAACTTCAACATTATGGGCAATTTGTATCAGGTTATCAAGTTTAACGCCTTTTTTGATTACTGTTGAACCAAGTGTTGCCCTGTCGATAGTGGTATTTGATCCAATTTCTACATAATCCTCAATAACAACATTGCCTATCTGAGCTACTTTCTGATACTGGTTATTATCCTGTGGCACAAAACCAAAACCATCGGCACCGATTACACAGCCTCCATGGATAGTGCAATTACTTCCTATGGCAGAACCGATATACAGCTTAACTCCCGAATATAGAGTAGTATTATCGCCAATGGTTGCATTGTCACCAATATAACACCCGGGATAAATTTTAACATTATCACCGATTATTGCATTTTCTCCTATAAAAGTAAAGTCACCTATATAACAATCTCTTCCTAAAGTTGCTGATTCAGATATGCTTGCATTTCCGGAGATTCCTTTTTTATCCTGCACCAGCTGATTGTATGTTTCAAGCATTTTGGCGAAAGCTTCATATGGATTCTCCACCCTTATCAGTGTACATTTTAACGGTTGCTCAGGTATGAAATCGTTGCTTACTATTATTACCGATGCATTTGTCTCATATATATAATGAGTGTATTTAGGATTACCAAGGAAACTTATTGTACCAGGCTGACCCTGCTCTATCTTTGATAATTTATTTACCTGTACTTCAGGATCACCGTCAACTTTTCCGTTGATCATTGAAGCTATATTCTGGGCGGTGAACTTCATTGATTATGTATGTTTGTATCTTATAATTTATGCCACGGCTTATATTTCCAAAAAAAACGCTGCAATTTACCGAAATTAAGCAAACACAAAACCATCAATTGACTGTATTTAAACGATTAATGATCTTTGGATAGCAAAGGAAGTGTTTTGTGACTGTTTTAGTCAATAATGACACATTAAGCTGGTCAGAAGAAACTGAGATATCAACAACAGTTCTATCTTTATTGAGAATGTTAATCTTATCATACTCAGGGATATATGCATTATTGGTAATTGATCCATGGCTAAACAAATAAGCGGTTTCCTCATCATCAATTCTAAAGTGTTCAGCAATCATTTTCTTCAGCATCCTGATGTCTGTTGAACTAAATGGCTCATTGCGTAATTCAGTCCTGAATAGTTTTCGATCTACAAGGTAAGATGATAAGTATGAAAGTATTTTATCATCCGATACTTGCCAAACCTTAAGGGCGCTGAAAATATCATAATCGTCCAGTTGTGCAAAACGGTCGATAAGTTCTTTGTTATGTATAAAGTCATCTTTACTGAAATTGTTTTCCAGGAAAAACAGAAGAGATGGTGTTCCAAACAGTTTATTGCCTGAATTCGCAAGATATTTAGCCCTCCTGAGTAAGTTTATCAGGATATTTTCAGCTCCGACAACCGTTTTATGATAATAAACCTGCCAGTACATTAACCTTCTTGCAACAATAAACTTCTCAATTGAATAAATTCCTTTAGCTTCAACCATCAATTCATCATTATTAACAACAAGCATTTTAATCAGTCTGTCAGTGTTAATAACACCTTCTGACACACCGGTATAGAAACTGTCACGTTTCAGGTAATCCAACCGGTCCATATCCAGTTGGCTGGATACCAATTGATGCAGGAACTTCTTATGGTATGTGTTCGAAAATATCTCTATTGCAAGATCGAGTTTACCATTGAATTCTTCATTAAGCCTTTCCATAATTATCATGGAAAGATCTTCATGGTTCATCCCTGTAACAATGCTATGCTCTAATGAGTGAGAAAACGGACCATGTCCTATGTCATGAAGTAAAATAGCTGCCATTGAGGCTTCTGCTTCCTTTTCAGTAATTTCTGATCCTTTTAACCTGAGGGTTTCAATTGCTTCTGTCATAAGGTGCATTGATCCAAGTGCATGGTGAAAGCGTGTATGTAGTGCACCCGGATAAACAAACGAAGTCAATCCCAATTGCCGTATTCTTCTTAATCTTTGAAACAAAGGGTGTTCAATCAGGTTAAATAGGAATTCACCGGGGATAGTCACAAAACCGTAAACCGGATCGTTAACGATTTTTCTTTGGTTGGGGTAAATTTGATTCACGCAGACTATCTTTGTGTTAAAAATTGTTTATAATAAAAAGCAGGTATAATAAAATAGCGCAATTAACCATTATACTTGCAGGATAACCCTTGAAAACAAAAATACAACATTAAAATATAATAATTACTTAGCTAGCGTTTATGGACAATATATCGATTCTTTGGGCTGATGATGAGATTGATCTCCTGAAACCCCATATTATGTTTCTGAAAGATAAGGGGTACAATGTAGTGACAACAAATAGCGGTGTGGAAGCAGTTGAAATTATCAAATCGCAACCCTTCGACTTTGATATCGTATTCCTTGATGAACAAATGCCGGGTTTATCGGGCGTTGAGGCACTGATGCAGATCAAGAATGCCTATCCCAACCTTCCTGTTGTTATGATAACTAAAAGTGAGGAAGAGACAATAATGGAAGATGCCATAGGTTCCAATATTTCAGATTATCTTATCAAACCTGTAAATCCAAATCAGATCCTTCTAAGCATCAAAAAGAATCTTGAAAATAAAAAGCTGATCAGCGAAAAGACCACCTATACCTATCAGCAACAATTCCGCAATATAGGAATGGAGATAAGTAACAGGTTAAATTACAGTGAATGGACCGATGTTTATAAAAAGCTTGTTTACTGGGATATCGAGCTGGAGAAATCAAAAGATGCCAGTATCATTGATGTCCTGAAAATGCAGCGGGTCGAAGCCGGACAACTATTCAGCAGGTTTATTGAGAATAACTACCTTGATTGGATCAATGCACGTGAAAAGGACAGACCTGTTATGTCACATACTTTATTAAGGGACAAATTTCTTCCAATTGTAGAAGAAAATCCCGGTGTTTTTTTGATACTGATCGATAATCTGCGTTACGACCAATGGAAGGTGCTGCAACCTATATTTGAAGAGTTCTACCATGTTGAAGCTGACGAGATTTATTATTCAATTCTGCCTACAACGACTCAATATGCCAGGAATGCCCTGTTTTCAGGATTATTACCAACAGAAATAGAAAAGAAATATCCTAAATATTGGGTGGATGAAGATGAAGAAGGGACGAAAAACCAGTATGAAGGAGAACTTCTTGGAGAGCAATTAAAGCGGTTTGGTAAGGATATTAAATACTCATACCATAAAATCCTGAACCTGACGGCTGGACGAAAGCTTGTAGAATCAATGCCCAACCTGCTTACAAATAAGTTTAACGTAATAGTCTATAATTTCGTTGACATGCTTTCACATGCAAGGACCGAAATGGAAGTCATAAGGGAACTGGCCGATGATGAAGCCGCCTACCGGTCAATAACGGTTTCCTGGTTTGAGCATTCACCTTTGCTGGATATAGTTAGATTTCTGGGAGAAAGGAAACTGCCTGTCGTGATAACTTCTGACCATGGATCTGTCAAGGTGGAAAATCCTGTAAAAATTATCGGGGACAAGGCAACCAACACGAATTTACGTTATAAAACCGGGAAAAGCCTGAGTTATAATAAAAAGGAAGTTTTTGAAGTTAAAAATCCATCTGATGCATTCCTGCCCCGTACCAACGTGAGTTCTAATTATGTTTTCTGCCGTTATGACGATTTCTTCGCTTATCCCAACAATTATAATTATTACGTAAACTATTACAGGGATACATTCCAACATGGAGGTATTTCAATGGAAGAGATCCTGGTCCCATTCATTACCTTAAAGGCGAGATAACCTGTATGACTGAAACCGTATTTCATTGTAACAAAATATCAGAATTAGAAACAATTGCAGAACAAATCCTCTTGTTATACCCTGATGAGAAGATCTTTCTTATTTCAGGTAAAATGGGGGCAGGTAAAACTACATTGATCAAGTCGATGTGCCAGGCCCTTAACGTTGTAGATGTTGTAAACAGTCCCACCTTCTCAATCGTTAATGAGTACACCACGCTGCAGGGATCAAGTATTTACCATTTCGACCTTTACAGGATCAAATCACCGGCTGAATTGCTGGACATAGGATATGAGGAATATATTTACAGCGGTTCGTATTGCCTGATTGAATGGCCTGAACTGACAACGAAGCTAATGCCTTCTTCATTTGTTATGGTAAAAATAGATGTTGAAGAATTATCTGAAATGCGAAGCTTCACTGTTAATCTTGAATATAATTAGCAGTTTTTGATTAACTTGCTGATATTTTGAGTGCACTGGCTTTTTTATATAGCTTTGCATGGGTAAATGGATTTTGACATGGAAGACCAAAGTAAAGATTTCAAGTTGTTTCCATCCACTACTTCCGAATTATTGCCAAGGGAGGAGCGGCTCGAAATACCCAATAAGGCTTGCCGTCTCTCTATTGGGATTCCCAGGGAAACTGTCTGGCTCGAAAATCGTGTTTCACTGGCACCCGAAGCAGTCAGGCTTCTGTTAAGGGATGGCCATCGTGTAATTGTTGAAAACGAAGCCGGTAACGCCGCTCATTTCGATAACCACCAGTATAGTGATCTGGGTGCGGAAATTGCCTACGAGCCAAACATTGTTTACCAGACTGACATCATTGTTAAAGTCGCCCCTCCTACGACAACAGAGATTTCAATGCTGAAAGGGAAGCAGGTGCTGTTTTCTTCTCTTAACATCGGCGGACTTACTGATTTTCATTTTAAGCAACTTTCTGCTAAACGGGTAACCGCACTGGCATACGAATACATAAAGGACCGTGATGGTAATTACCCAATTGTAAGGGCGATGAGTGAAATTGCCGGAACAACCTCTATCAGTATTGCTGCGGATTATTTGTGCCATCCGGAATATGGTCGCGGTTTAATGTTTGGAGGATTAAGCGGTATTGCACCTACAGAGGTAGTCATCATTGGTGCCGGAACTGTTGGGGAATTTGCTGCTCGTGCCGCGATTGGTATGGGAGCATTTGTAAAAGTCTTCGATAATTCAGTTTATCGTTTACGTCGTTTGCAAAATAACCTGGGCATGAGGGTATATACAAGTGTCCTCCAGCCAACAGCACTGAAGGAATCCCTGACCTCTGCCGACGTCGCTATCGGGGCGGTTCGGTCAAAAGCAGGATTCTCACCCGTATGCGTTACCGAAGAAATGGTAATGAAAATGAAACAAGGTGCAGTGATCATTGATGTCAGCATTGACCAGGGCGGTTGCTTTGAGACATCGCTGATGACTGATCATAAAAACCCTGTGTTCGAAAAACATGGAATTACGCATTATTGTGTTCCCAATATAGCTTCAAAAGTCCCAAGGACAGCCTCCCTTGCCCTGAGCAACCTGCTTGCTCCAATCATCCTTAAAGTGGGTGAGGAGGGAGGGATCAATAATATCCTTCGGACCGATACGGGGATACGCAATGGAGTTTATCTTTATAATGGTATCTCCACCAACAGGTATATCAGTGACCATTTTAAATTACCACATAAAGATATTGAACTGCTACTGGCAGCTTTTCATTAAGCCTTTATAGCACGAACGACCCGGTATAAGTCTTGGGATTAAGGCTCCTCAACTCTTCTTTAACAGCCTCGTTTATCGATAATCCATCAATAAATACCCCGATCGTTTCAGGTGTAATATGCTGATTGGTCCGTGTCAACTCCTTCAATGCTTCGTATGGCTTGGAATATCCTTCACGTCTGAGAATAGTCTGTATAGCCTCAGCAATGACCGCCCAGTTATTCTCAAGGTCAAATGTAATCTTATCTTCATTGAGGATAAGCTTATTTAATCCTTTTATGATTGATTTCATTGAGATTATTGAATGGGCAATCGGCATTCCGATATTGCGTGTAACGGTTGAATCAGTAAGATCCCTTTGTAGCCTTGATATCGGAAGTTTGGCTGACAGGTGTTCGTATAAGGCATTTGCAATGCCCAGGTTACCTTCAGCATTTTCAAAGTCAATCGGATTTACTTTATGTGGCATTGCTGAAGAACCGACTTCACCGGCAACAATTTTTTGTTTAAAATAATCCATTGCCACATACAACCACATGTCACGGCAAAGATCAATCAATATGTTATTTATACGCTTAAAGTTGTCAAACATAGCAGCCAGGTTGTCGTAATGCTCAATCTGTGTGGTTACTTTCTGGCGCTCAAGTCCAAGGTGATTCCTCGTGAAAGCATCAGCAAAAGCAATCCAGTCAATATTGGGATAGGCGGCATAATGGGCGTTCAGGTTACCGGTGGCTCCCCCGAATTTGGCAGTAATGGGAACAGATTTTAATAACTTAAGCTGATGCCTGATCCGTTCAACAAAAACATACAGTTCTTTGCCCACCGTCGTAGGGCTTGCCGGCTGACCGTGAGTACGGGCAAGCATCGGTACATTCTTCCATGTTTTGGCCTTTGTGGTAAGTCGCTGGATTACATCTTCAATTATCGGAAGTATAATTTCATTTAAGGCAAGTTTAATCGCATACGGTGAAGCAGTATTGTTAATATCCTGTGAAGTAAGGCCAAAATGAAGGAACTCTTTGTATTTGCCTAATCCAAGTTTGTCAAATTTCTTTTTAAGGTAATATTCAACTGCCTTTACATCATGGTTGGTAACAGCTTCAATTTCTTTTACTTCCTGTGCATCCTGGAAAGTAAAATCGCGGCAAAGGGCCCTTAGCCCATCTGTTTTTGATTTATCAAAATCTTTCAACTGTGGCAATGGGAGCTCACATAAGGCAATAAAGTACTCTACCTCAACAAAAACCCTGTAATTGATAAGAGCTGCTTCTGAAAAATAATAAGCCAGGACTTCTACCTGTTTCCTGTATCGACCATCCACAGGAGAAATTGCGTTTAATACTGTTAATTCCATTTTGTTGAATTTCAAAAGCCCAAATATAGATAAGCCGACTTGACAATTCAAGTATTATTTCTAAAAAATGAAATTATCCTGTAAATCAGTAAAAACAGACTTTGAAAATCGCTGGTATAAAAGTATCAGTGGTAATGAATTTACCCGTACGCAAATTATGCGGATCCATAACCACCTATCAGGCTGAATAGGCTTCAAAAACTTCTCCGATTATATCAGGGTATTTTTCTGTAAAGCTCATCCTGCACCAGTTTTGCAGTAATTCAACTTCATCTTCCTTAAGCAATTTCTTTGATTTAACTAATTCCTTCTTAAAAAGATCCCTGTTAAAGCTAACTTTCTCGAGCACGGTTTTAGTATATTCCAACATAGCAGCTTTTTTTAGTAGTAATAAGCTCTCAATGGAGTAAAATCACTAATTACTAACACACAAGTAAGTGGTATGTTTTCCGTCTGATCAGAATATTTTCAATGATAAATTAATGACAATCAGGAAGGTAGACTTAATTACTTTACTTTTCGCCTTAGTCTCTCTTTCTCAATTAAACTAAGTTCACGTGTAGTTTGCCCGGCAATGGCTGTATTTTCTTCTGCACGCCTTACAAGGTAAGGCATTACTGATTTAACAGGCCCATAGGGGACATATTTTGCCACATTGAAATTATGGTATGCAAGATTAAATGAAATATGGTCACTCATACCGTAGAGCTGTGAAATCCATATCCTCCTGTCGTTTGGAGCCAGGTTCCGCTGCTTCATTTCCCGCACTAAAAGCAGATTGCTTTCTTCATTATGCGTACCCGAAAAGAGTTCTGCGGTATCAATATTATTGAGGGTAATCACCAGTGCTTCATTATAACAATTATCAGTTTCCTCTTTTGTATTGCATATTGGGGATGGGTATCCTTTTTGAAGAGCCCTGAAGCGTTCCCGTTCCATATAAGCTCCTCTGACGAATTTTACTCCGAGGAAATACTTTCCTGACCTGGCTTTTTCGATACTTTCTTTGAGGAACTGTACCCTGTCGTGACGGTACATCTGGAGCGTATTGTAAACAATTGCTTTCTCAGTATTGTATTTTTCCATCATCTTTTCCACGGTTTCATCTACCAGGTGCTGGTACCATGTTTCTTCGGCATCAATGAGTATAGGCACATTTAATTCATACGCCCTTTTACATAAAATATCAACCCGCTGCTGAAAGTCGCTGTATAAGCTTTGCGAAATATTATCTAAAGGTTTTCCGGGAACTGCATTGTCAAAAAGATGTTTTGATGCAAAGGCTGTAGGTTTAAAAACAGCAAACGGAATAAAGTCATTTCCTGATGCATTGTCAATGGTCCTGAGCGTTTCTTCCATGGTCCTGTCCATTCCTTCCGGTGTAGTATTTCCCTCAACAGAATAATCGAGTATGGCATGCACATTGAACTGGCTCATTTTTTTAACAATAGGAAGGCATTCGCTGATACTCCTGCCTCCGACAAATTGTTTATAAATGGTTGCTTCTACAATCCATGAAACAGGCAGGCGGAATTTCATTGCCTTCATCAAGACCCCGGTTCCTGCTCTTATGAGGCCTCTGTTTTTCATAATGCGGAATAATAAATAAGCCCGCTGAAGTTCTTTGTTCGTCTTTCCCCTGAAAGCTATATATGTGTCGTAGAAATTGATATCCATATTCATTAAACGATTTAACTTCAAAAATAACAATTGTTGTTACTTTAATCAAGCATTGATTAATTTGTTTACATTAGTAGAACTAAATCAGGTAACGTTAAATGTCAAAAAAACTAAGAACAATAGAAATTGCCGGAAGTCCTGTTTATCTTGGACATCAGGCACTTTCAGAACTTGGCGAACTTATCAGGATCGAGCTGAGTAAAAAATGTGAATATTTTATACTTGTTGACACGAATACACAAGAGCATTGCCTGCCCCCATTGATCAGGCATCTTCCCGAACTATCAAATGCCAAAGTAATAACTGTAGATCCGGGAGAAGAAAATAAAACCATCCAAACCTGCGAAGTAATATGGACCGAACTTGCTAAACAAGGTGCAAACAGGAATTCAACGCTCATCAATCTTGGCGGGGGCGTGATCACTGATATTGGCGGGTTCGTCGCATCAACTTTCCATCGGGGTATGACATTTATAAATATTCCCACCACACTGATGTCAATGATTGATGCAGCATTGGGAGGAAAAACAGGAGTTGATCTTTTATCCTTAAAGAATATAGTAGGACTGTTCTCTCATCCGCAGGCAGTTTATGTGTGGCCTGATTTTATTAAAACACTGCCCCACAGGTTCATACTTTCAGGTTATGCTGAAATGCTGAAACATGCACTGATTGCAGATCCTGATTTCTGGAAGCAATTGTACAAATTTCCGATGGCGCTGGTGAATGACTGGAGTGACCTCATCTACCATGCCGCATTAATAAAATGCAGGATAGTTAATAGTGATCCATTTGAAACTGGTTACCGCAGGTTGCTAAACTTTGGACATACAATAGGACACGCCTTCGAAACATATTCACTCAGGCATGATGAAACGCCATTGAGCCATGGTGAAGCTGTGGCCATGGGTATCATATGCGAATCATATATTTCATACAGGTTGCTCGACCTTCCCCACGCCCAAAGGGATGAGATAATCAGGAATATCCTTATGAATTTTGATCATTACAACCTTCAGACATCAGCAATACCTGAACTTGTTGATATTATAATGTATGACAAAAAAAACAGGGATGGCAAAATAGTGCTTTCACTCATAAAAGAAATCGGCAAGGGCGTTGATGGTCAGGAATGTGATGCTGCAATTGTGCGTGAAAGTCTTTTCAGGTATACAGATTTCAGGAGGCATGTAACAAAAAGTGATTAACACACGCTTGTCAGCTTCTTTTTACAGGTATAGTTTGATTAATCATATTAATATTGTAGGTTTGTTCTGCCTAATTATGCCGTGATGCGTGTTGATATCTTCATACCTTGTTACATCGACCAGATTTTTCCTGAAACCGGGTTCAGTATGGTTAAAGTGCTTGAAAAAGTTGGTGTCGATGTAAATTATAATAAAAACCAAACCTGCTGCGGCCAATTATCATTTAACGACGGCTACTGGGATCATGCTAAATCTATTGGCGAGAAATTTATTAAAGATTTTGTTGGATGCCAGTTTGTTGTTGCTCCCTCTGCTTCATGTGTTTCGATGGTAAGGAATTATTATGATGAACTTTTCTATAATTCAGCGCTTCACAATGAATACAGGCAACTGAAAAAAAACATTTATGAAATTTCCGACTTCCTTGTTAATAATTTGAATATCAAAGATATCGGGGCAACTTTTAACCATAAAGTGTTTCTTCATAATGATTGTTCATCACAAAAAGAATACGGATTAAAAGATGAACCCCGTATTTTACTGGAACATGTCAGGGAAATAAAATTTGTGGAAAGTGTTAAAGACCAGTGCTGTGGATTTGGTGGATTCTTTTCAGTGCGCCATCAGGCAATTTCTGATGCTATGGCAACAGAAACAATTACTCATGCCATTGAAGCAGGGGCTGAATATATTGTTTCCACTGAGGCCGCATGCCTGATGTTCCTTCAAAGTCATATTAACAAAAAGAATCTTCCGGTAAAGACAATTCACCTCCTGGATGTACTTGCCTCAGGATATGAAGTATGAAATCAACCGGGTTTTGTCACAAATTTCCATATCCAGCCTCTTGTATAGTTGCCGTTTGAATCTTTGGCCGCTACCTGCCAGTAGTAATCCTGTCCAAGTAATAATCCTGATATATTGGTTTCATAAACTCTTTCACCCTCAACCATATTAAAAAAATCGATGTCAGAAGCCACAATGCTCATGGTGTTTTTGCTTTTTCCCAACCAAAGGTCAAACGTCATGGGGTCATCTTCAGGATCAGTGCCTGCCTTCCATTTAAAGGTAAGCGATGGTTCAACCCAGTCCTGCCATTCGAGCGGGCTGACCTGAACAGGGATTGTGGGTGGCAGGTTGTTGATATCCTGCACTATAACAACCATCCCATCCAGTGTATCTGTCAGGTCGTAAGTGTCTTTTACCTGTAATTCAGGAAAATAAACGCCAACCTGGTCATAGATATGTATAGCGGTCTTTTCAAGCGTGTAAGGGGTATAAACCTTGTCACCGTTCCAAGACCATTGTACCAGTAATTTTTCAGAAGGATCTTCCCGGTCGGTCACTATATTGGCATCAAACAATATCGTATCACCCGGTTCAGCCCTTTCAGGAATGACAGAAAATGCGGCCTTGGGCAGATGGTTCTCTGTATTTGTATTCTCTTTTGAACAGGCTGCTAATGCTACTATTACAGTAAATAAAAATAGTTTTTTCATCATGCTTATTTCTTGATTCATTCAAGCGGTGTAAAGTTATATAAAACGCAAAACACCACATTTCATTTTGCACCAATTTTTAATTATATGTTGCTGGTTTAAAGTTTTTTTTACATTTGTTCCTGTCTAATTGGTTAACATTTTTTAAGTTTTCAGGTTAGACTGCCACATATCTAAGTAAATCAATTTCATTAACACTTAAACAAATGAATTTGAGAAAAATCTACTCTTTGATCTCTGTCTGTGTCTGTGCAACCTGCCTGGTACTCAATAACAATAAGTCATCTGCACAAATTCCAACCAATCAGGATTGTCTTGGTGCAATCCCTGTATGTACTGATGTTTATTATCAGCCATTATCTTATCAGGGTGATGGTAATTATCATGATGAAATCGGACCTCAGGAGTATTGTCCCGGTAACTGTATGGATCATGAATTGAACTCAGTGTGGTATGTGATCTCCGTTCAGCAAAGCGGTTTACTCAGATTCACCATCACCCCCGTTAGCTCGGTGGATGATTATGATTGGGCTGTTTATAATATGAATGACCATGAATGCAGCGAAATCAGGCATGGGGCATTACTCATGATGTCAAGCTGTAATGCAGCAGGTGGCACTGGTTACCAGGGAACAACCGGTATTTGTTCATCATGCGGAGGTGACGCAAACTGTGAGAATGGAGGAAATACAAATAAATGGTGTGCCGACCTGCCGGTTCTAACCGGGGATACTTATGTATTATGTGTAAGCAACTGGACCTCCACCCAAAGTGGCTATACACTTGACTTTGGTTCATCAACTGCTCAGATATTCGATACAATTCAACCTTTTATAACTGTTATTGATACTGTAAAAGGATGCTCCGGATCGGCAACTGTTGATTTTGACTTTAATGAGAATATTCTCTGCGAATCAATACAGGCATCCGATTTCACGATTATGGGCCCCGATGGCCTTCATTTAGTTGATGTTGTCAGTGGTGCAGGATGCGAAGCAGGTGGTACACAGGAAAAGTTTTTTACATTGAGTGGTTTCACACCTCCAATTACCATAACCGGGAATTATACAATTAATATGACAGGTAATGTTACAGACCTGTGTGAAAACGAAGGCATGGCTCCGGTAGCCCAGTTTTATGCCAATATGGATCCGCTACCACAAGTCACTGATGGCCCTTATGATATGCAGGTACCTATTGGTGGCACCGGTACTTTCCATGTTGAAACCATAGGTGCGAATACCTATGCATGGCAGCAGAGGTCTGAAACAGGATTCTGGACTAACCTGACAGAAACGCCTCCCTATTCAGGAACAGCAACAAGCACTTTGTCCGTTGGTCCCGCCACTATGGATCTTGGGGGTAAAGAGTTCAGATGTAAAGTAAGCGGAGTCTGTACGCCGGCATCACAGTCTGATCCTGCAACTTTATTTGTTGGGGATGCATTGGCAGCGACAGCAAGTGCTTTTCCTGAAGAAATCTGCGTTGGGCTATCCTCACAGCTTGATGTTAACGCCATGGGTGGCAACACACAGGTTCCTTATACTTATTTATGGAGTGCTCCTGACGGTTGGACCTCAACCCAGGAAAGCCCAACTGTTACACCAACCCAAACAACAATATACACTGTAACTGTTGACGACGGATTTAATCCTGTTACCGTAAATATTACTGTCTATGTGAATCCCCTTCCGCAAGCATTTGCCGGTCCTGACCAGAATATATTCCATGGCACTTTTACAACATTGGTAGGGGGTACTTATTCGGGAACTCCACCTTATACATGGAACTGGCAACCATCAGATTCCCTGTGGGTAAACACAGATCAAAACCCGGTAACACGGCAATTAAGGGGAAGCACCCTGTTTTCATTGGTTGTTACAGACGGTAACGGATGTGTCAGCGAACCTGATAATGTTACCATTGGCATCATAGGAGGTCCGCTTTCAGCATCCCCTACTGCCTATCCGGCAGTGATCTGTTGGGGTGATACCTCACAATTATTTGCACTTCCCAGCGGCGGTGATACTTTATCCTATACATACAGCTGGTTGTCAAATGGAGAGGAATTCTCAACACTTGCTCAACCGTTTGTAACCCCAACCCAGAATACAACCTATACGTTGCTGCTTGACGATGGCTCTAATCAGATTACCCGGAATGTTGCAGTTACTGTTAATCCGCTTCCTGTAATCAATTTTATTAAGCCTGAGTATCATATTGAAAATAATGCAATACAGGTTTGCGTTTTTGACTCCATTGTACTTGATCCGGGATATCTTAATGCAGACTATTTATGGGGCGATGGAGCGACTACCTTCAACTACACCGCATCAACATCAGGAATCAGCTTTGACTATCAGATTCATAAAGTGAGGGTTACAGACATTAACACAGGGTGTACCAGTATCGATTCCATTCCTGTTGCCTTTACTTTTACGGCATGCACGTATGGCATAGATGAAATTCCGTACAACGATCTGATCAGGTTATATCCGAACCCTGCCGGAAATTCAGTTACTTTGTCAATTGACGGTGGAAAGGGAAATTATATTGTTGAACTCACTGACCTGAGCGGCCGGTTGATGTTTCGTGAGGAAGTCAAAAAGTCAAATACAGGGATCCTGAATCATTCAATTGATCTCTCAGATTACACCAATGCCACATGCCTCATCAGGATTTCGTCTGAAAAGGGCAGCATTGTGCGTAAACTTGTAATTAGTCATTGATTTTACCTGTTAATTTTCTGAATTGACAGGTTAATTTTATAAGTAAAATATTGACTGCAACATTAAATTTTTAATTTTGGGGTCGCATTAAAAAAGAACCTCTATTCGCTTTTAATGATCTGCTTAGCCGGGAAATGGGGAAACACATAATTGTCATTTAAATGCACCATAATGAATAAATATTTACCAAAAGTATTGATTTACTTCTGCTTGTTCTTTTTTTCAGGAACCGCAATTTTTGCTCAGGAAGTTAAGGAGAGGGACGGGGTTAATTTCATAAAGTTAGACCTCACCCAATATGATTTCATTACATCGTCCTTGATTGTTGCTGACTTACATTATTTTAAAGATGCCAAGGTAGTTTTATCTGATGAAGACAGAATAGTTTATGTTTATCCAAAAAATAATGATTGTGATGAAGTTTTAAAACGAGTCAATAGCCTTATCAGTAAGGCTGATATGATTGCAAAGGGGCTTGATAAAAAACAGACAGATTCTTTAGTACGAACCCTGAATAGCACATTTGGCGAATGGTTAACCAGATATACCTATGATGGCAGCAGGGATAATGTTAACGATTCATGCCATAAAGCATTCCCTTTTTGTACCGGTACCATTTATACATTTCCAGCAGGAGTAGGTCCGGGGGGACCCGGACAGGGAAACCCTGCTCAGGTAGGGCCTTTTTACCAGTGCTTATCAACTCAGCCTAATCCTGCATGGTATTATCTTAAAATTGAGGATTCAGGTCCAATTGCTATTTATATGTATAGTACCCCATTGGTTGATATTGATTTTTGCCTCTGGGGGCCCTTTACCGATCCAATTGCCCCCTGTCCGTTGAATGCAAGCCAGGGCGGGCTCACACCTAATAAAGTTGTTGACTGCAGCTATTCATCTGCTCCCACTGAAACAGCTAACATACCCAATGGCCAAACCGGACAATTTTACATCCTGGTTATTACCAATTTTTCTAATTTGCCTTGCCAGATCACATTCTCTCAAAGCGGAGGTACAGGTACTACCGACTGCACAATTCTGCCGCCACCTGCTACAAATAATTCACCCGTTTGCGTAAGCGAAACAATAGAACTCCATGCTGCCGATTCACCAGGAGCAATTTATCACTGGACAGGTCCGAATGGATTCATCAGCACTATGCAAAATCCAACCATTCCAAATGCTCAGCATATACATGCAGGAATGTATAGTTTAACCATTACAGTTAATGGTATAACAAGTGATCCTTCAACAACAGAGGTTTTAGTCTTAGATCCACCCACAGCTGTGATGACGGCAAACAGCCCTACCACGATATGCGAAGGTGATTCAACCGAATTGGTTATAACCACAACCGGTTCAGGGCCATACAGGGTAGCACTCGGTTCAGGATCAATCATTCCTATGGTTATTAACTTCCCTGAGAATGTTCACTCAGTATGGGTTCATCCGCTTGATACAACTACCTTTTACCTGGTGAGTGTGAGCAACGCAGGATGCAGCGGTGAAGCATCCGGTGAAATAACCATTAACGTAAAACCCAAACCCGATCCATTGTATACAATGACAAACCCATGTGCTTCACTGGTTTCCCAATTTACCGATGAAACCACTGTGTCGGGGGGAAGCCCCACTTCATGGGATTGGGATTTCGGCGATGGAACACCTCATTCAAACTTACAGGATCCAGCTCATACCTATGCTGCTGCAGGCAATTACTCTATAGTCCTGTCTGTCATTGCAAATAACGGTTGCTCTGAAAGTATTACCGTTCAGGAAATAATAAAACCAACACCTTCTGTATCGGCAGGTTCCGATGTTTCAACAGGGTACGGGACTACCACCCAGTTAAACGGAACTGCCTCGGGAGGCTCCGGGACACATACCTATCAATGGACTCCGGCCGACAAGGTTGTTGATGCCACCATATTGAATCCGATGACAGTGGGCATGACAAGTACGGTTGATTTTACCCTTACTGCAAACGACCAGAACGGTTGCCAGAAATCGGATGATGTTAAAGTAACAGTCACTGGAGGCCCGCTGAACGCTCTTGTCACTGCTTATCCTTCAGCTATTTGCATCGGTGAAAGTACTATTTTAAATACAGCAGCCTCAGGGGGCTCAGGGAACTATACATTTTACTGGACTTCCGATCCTCCGGGATTCAGCTCTTATATAGAAGATCCGACGGTTACCCCGACCCAGACTACAACCTATTTTGTTACCATTGGTGATGGCTTTACCAATATACCAGCCCAGGTCACTGTCACGGTTTATCCTTTGCCTGTTGTAAATGCAGGTGATGACCAGACCATTCCGCATGGTACCAGTACAACGCTCATCTCTTCAGTTTCCGGAGCTACACCACCATATCAGTATGAATGGGAACCAACCAATATGGTAAATTCTCCTAATTCAAATCAAACCACAACTCAAAATATTTATGGTTCCATGAACTTCAGCCTTTTGGTTGAAGACGCACACCAATGCCGTCAGACTGATGAAGTAGCAATCATCATTTCAGGCGGTGCTTTATCGGTAAACCCGATTGCTGAAAGCCCGGTCATCTGCAACCATGAAAGCACAAAGTTAAAAGCACAACCGGGAGGAGGATCCAATCAATACCAGACGTATAAATGGACTTCTGCCCCGGCAGGATATAATTCATCAGTTGCTGAACCTATCGTATCACCGGAAGTGACAACCACATACACTGTTGAAGTTTTTGACGGTTATAATACTGTGACAGGGACCGTAACGGTCACGGTTAATCCGTTACCCGAAATTGACCTTATTCCGAATGATCCGAGAATCCTCGAGATCAGCAGTACTGAAATAGGTATCTGCGTTTTTGATACCATAGCAATAAGTGCCGGCAACCCGGGAGCATCCTACCTTTGGAGCAATGGTTCTGTGGAACAAAATGTTACCGTTGCCACTTCGGGGATTACGTACGATGAGCAGACGTATACCGTGCTCGTTACTGATCCGTTGACACAATGCTCAAACACGGGTACCATTACAGCATACTTTACTTTTGAGTATTGCAGTTATGGCATTGAAGAAAATATTGTTGACAACCGCCTTAAAATATATCCGAATCCCTCCGCTACCGGTATTTTTAATCTGGTGATTGATGATTTAAGCGGAACAACTTCTGTTGAAGTTTATTCTTCTTCGGGTATGAAGATATTCGAAGGCAGTTACAAGCTTTTCAATAATACGACTTTTAAAGAAGAGCTTAATTTAAGCAATGCAACGAAAGGGGTATATTTCCTGAAACTTAAAAATCTTGAAGCTACATTGGTTAAGAAACTAATCATCAGGTAATTTGCTCGAATAACAAACTAATGACCAAACACAGTGATTTAATGAAGAAGATCTGTCTCATTGCCTTTCTCACAGGACTGATAGCTATAACCACCTATGCCCAAAACAGGTGTTCTTATGTGGTTCCCCGGCAAGCGGATAACTGGCTGTTCTATTTCAATGCGGGAATTCGCTTCACCGACGCAGGAGTGTCTAACAATAACTTGCCGGCGGGAATTCAGAACCTGGCAGCGGGAGTTGGCTGTTCTGCGCTATCCGACTCAAGTGGTAATTTGCTGTTATACTCTTCCGGCAATAAAATATTTAATAGTGCCCATACAACGATAAATGCCGGAAACCTCAAAGGTGATCCCGGTTCCCCGCAGTCATCACTGATCATTCAAAACCCGGTAAGTTCACAAATGTTGTATGTATTTACAACCGGGAGGATGGGTACCTCTAACGGGCTCAACTATTCAAGGGTTGATATGACAGCCCGGGCAGGCAACGGTGATGTCATGGAAGTTGATGTTCCTATGCTGTCATCAGCTATTCCGATGCTTTGTGGAGTTAAAAATTCAGATGGTACCGGCTATTGGGTCATGACCCATGATGCAGATAATAATGATTTCTATGCCTATGAAGTAAATGCCTCGGGTGTTAACACAAACCCTGTTAAAAGCTCCATGGGGCAGTCAATCAGTTCAGATGCTGCCGCCCGTGAATACCTTGGCACGATGAAATTCTCACCTAAAGGTGATAAGATTGCGATCGCCTCTTTCGGTCAGGCTATGATTCATGTGTTTTCTTTCGATAATGCAACAGGAAAAGTCAGTAATCCTTCTACAATCAATGTAACTGTTCCTTCTTCATTATTCGGGCCTTTCTGGATTGAATTCTCACCCGACGGAAATAAACTTTATGCTACGGTTGTAGCAAGACAAAATAATGGTAAGCAAAATGTATTGTACCAATATGATCTTCTGAACGGTGCTTTGGAAACACAATTAAACCCTACCCCGGCATTCTCGGATGATGTTGTTGGTCTTCAACTTGGCAGGGATGGTAAAATATATGTACTTCGCCAAAATAAGATGGTGCTTGGAGCCATTGAAAATCCTAACAGGCCCGGAATCGCCTGCAATTATGATGAATCCTTTTTTGGTTTAGATGGTGCACTAGGTTTTACGGGCCTACCAAATTTTGTCTCTTCATTCCTGGATATTCCACCGGTTAACTATGATACGAAGTGTGAAGGTGACGGAACTATTTTCACCTTACTGAACACGTCAAACACTATCAGCGTTGACTGGGATTTCGGAGACCCTGACTCTCCTGATAATATTGTAACAGGAGATTTTAATCCGACCCATGTTTTCAGTAAACCGGGTGATTATACAGTTACCTGGACAGAACACACCGCCACCGGTAGCTATACCTTCTCTACTACATTGACTATAAATCCGTTACCAATACCAGCTTTTGATCTTACCCTTCAAAACGACACAGCATATATTGTTGATGGTTCAAGCATAACACTCTATGCCAATGAAAATATGTACTCCTATTTCTGGCAGGATGCAAGCACAAATATATCCTACACGGCAACAGAGGGAGGCGTTTATACAGTGCGGGTTGAAGACTGGAACTGTTGCCAGCAGATGGATACTTTGTATGTTCTTGAACTTAACATTAAAGTGCCCAGTGCTTTTTCGCCCGACGGTAATGGCTTAAATGAAGAATTCCGGGCTCTAAGCAACATCGGTGACCAGATCACCCCGATCGCAGAGGAAAGCATGACTGATTTCTCGTTTTCGGTCTTTAATAATTGGGGACAGATGCTTTGGGAAACCAATGATGTCCACCGTGGCTGGAATGGCAAAGTAGGGTCAGCGCCTGCTGCGGCTGGGCTCTATTACTGGCATATAAAATTCAATGTGCCCGGCAATACCATGAATAATGGCATGATGAGCATACACGGCACTGTAATGCTCTTCAGGTAAAAAATCATAAATGAGACTTCTCACAAAGCCGGGATTCCCGGCTTTGTTTATTTTTGCAATATGGCAGCAGAGAAAAAAATGAAAGGATACCTGAGCAGTTTCTTCAGGGAAGAGATCATTGAACGCTTTCCCAGCAGGATAAACCCCGAAATTGAAGTTGCAATCATCAATGGACGGTATCAGCTTAACGCCGGCAGTGTCAATTATTCCTTTGGCCCGCTGCATGACGCTTTCAGGAAATACTTCCATAAGGACCCACCCAAAATCGATGAGGATGACCAGATCCTTATCCTTGGACTTGGCGGGGGAAGTGTTGTAAATATTCTTAGGGAAGAATACAACATTAAATCCGGGATCACCGGAGTTGATGCCGATGATGCCGTTATAGAGGCCGGAAACAAGTATTTTGCGTTGAATAAGGTCAGTAATTTGCAGGTGGTGGTTCAGGATGCTTATGATTATGTCACCGGTTGCCCGTATAAATACGACCTGATCATAATTGATATCTATATAGATGACCGGATTCCCGCTCATTTCGAAAGCCAGCCCTTTATTCATTCAATGGGCAAGCTTCTGAAACCACGAGGTAAAGTTGTATTTAATAAATTACAGCCTGCCGGTGCTGACGATGCAGAAGTTAAGCGACTGTCAAATTACTTCCGCACCGAATTCAGCAGGGTACAGGTACACAAAATAAATGTAAACAAAAGCACTCCCAACTATTTCATCACCGCTGAAAATATTGAATAAATTATGGAAAAAAGTCACGACTGGTTTGCTTCACAAATAAGCAGGAGTTTACACCTTCAGGTATGGCAGGTTTTTAACACCATTAACCTGATGGACGGAGGAGCAACTATCCCATTCCTTGCAAGATACCGCAAAGAAGCAACCGGTGGATTGGATGAGGTGATGCTTGCCTCCGTGCGCGACACCTATGAAGCTCTTCAGGAACTCGAAAAGCGCAGGACCTTTATCACCCAGTCGATGACGGAACTCAATGTCCTGACCCCTGAACTTGAAAAAGAGATCATTGCTGCAACCACACTTACAGAACTTGAGGATATATACCTCCCATTTAAACCTAAACGGAGAACACGTGCTACCATAGCCCGTGAAAGAGGACTTGAGCCACTTGCCGCAGATCTGATGAAACAGTTGCCAATTGATCCCGAAGAGAAAGCTGAAGCCTTTATCGATCCTGAAAAGGAAATCAGCACAGCAGAGGAGGCCTTGGCCGGTGCCCGCGATATTATTGCCGAATGGGTAAGTGAGGACAAACGGGCAAGGGAAAAAATGAGGGATATCTTTACCAGGGAAGCGGTTATCACCTCAAAGCCGGTGAAGGGAAAAGAGCTTGAGGGCATGCTTTACCAGAACTATTATGATGTAAAGGAAAACCTCTTTAAAGCGCCCTCTCATCGTATTTTAGCTATGTTCAGGGGTGAAGAGGAAGGATTCCTGAGGCTTTCAATTGACCCGGAAGAAAATACACCGCACGAAGCCCTCAAAAGGATATTTATCCGTTCCTCTAACAAGGCAGCCGAACAGGTCGACCTGGCAATGAACGATTCATATAAGCGACTACTAAAGCCTTCCATTGAAAATGAAATGCGCCAGATAGTCAAGGAACGAGCTGACCATGAAGCAATACGGGTTTTTGCAACCAACCTCAGGCAATTGTTGCTTGCTCCGCCACTCGGACAAAAGATGATCATGGCCATTGATCCGGGCTTCAGGACCGGATGTAAGGTTGTGATCATTGACAGGCAGGGGAATTTGCTGCACAACGAAACCATTTACCCGCATCCACCCCAAAGTGAGGTTGGTCAGGCAGTTTCTAAGGTAAAAAACCTTGTTTCATCTTATGCCGTTGAAGCCATTGCCATCGGTAATGGGACTGCCGGCAGGGAAACCGAGAATTTTATCCGTAAGATCACCTTTGACAGGCAGGTTGTCTCCATAATGGTTAATGAGAGCGGGGCGTCTGTTTATTCTGCTTCACCGGTTGCCCGTGAGGAATTCCCTGATTATGATGTTACCGTTCGCGGTGCTGTTTCTATTGGAAGAAGATTAATGGATCCCCTTGCCGAACTGGTGAAAATTGATCCAAAATCAATCGGGGTAGGGCAGTACCAGCATGATGTTGACCAGGGCTTTTTAGGTAAAAGCCTCGAGGATACGGTCGTTAATTGCGTCAACCAGGTAGGGGTGGAGCTCAATACAGCCAGTAAGCAGCTACTGAGCTATGTTTCCGGTCTCGGTCCCGCCCTCGCAGGTAAGATCGTTGAATACCGGAAAAAGAACGGAGCCTTCCGCTCAAGGGGTGAATTGTTAAAGATCAGCCGTTTCGGAGATAAAGCCTTCGAACAGGCTGCGGGGTTCCTTAGGATCCGCGATGCCGAAAATCCATTGGACAGCAGCGCTGTCCATCCCGAAAGTTACCATATCGTACAACGAATGGCACAATCGCTCAGCATGGAGGTCAAACAACTTGTCGGGAACAAGGAGATCAAATCCAGGATCAAACCCGAACAGTTTGTCACCGAGCAAGCCGGTTTGCCTACTATTCACGATATTCTTGATGAACTCTCAAAGCCGGGAAGGGATCCGAGGGAAAAATTCGACCTCTTTGAATTCGACAAGAATATCAACTCAATAGAAGACCTTCACCCCGGTATGGTTCTTAATGGTATCGTGACAAATATTACGGCATTCGGGGCTTTCGTTGATATTGGTGTGCATCAGGACGGACTGGTTCATATCAGTCAGTTGGCAAACAGGTATGTCAGGGATCCCAATGAAGTTATAAAGCTCACCCAACAGGTTAAAGTAAGGGTCGTTGAAGTGGATGTGGCGAGGAAAAGAATTTCTCTTTCAATGAAAGATATACCCGCAGGAAAGTGATAGAGGCAATTTTTAATGTGAACTTCCGTTGATAAGCGGTCAAACAATCAAAAATGAATAAGAAACTACTGTATATACTTTCTGCAACTCTTTTGCTGTTCCTGGAACCGGGGACACTTAAGGCTCAAAGGATCATGGGTGCCCTTATTGCGGGGGTTAATGCCACCCAGGTCGACGGAGATGAAGTTTTTGGTTACCATAAATTCGGCTTAAATGTTGGTGCTGCGGCCATTGTACCTTTAAAGGGCAATTGGTCTTTCAGTATTGAGACATTGTATAATGAGAAGGGATCGCACCAGCGCCCCCGGTATGTTGACTCGCTCGATGGTTCCTATGACCTTAAACTCAACTACCTGGATGTGCCTGTATTGGTTCATTATTCTGACAAGGATATTGTTACTTTCGGATTGGGAGCATCGTGGGGAGGCCTTGTAAAAGTGGAAGAACAAAGGAACGGAATTGAAATGCCCGGAACCACCCTCAACAGCGGAATTTACAACTCAAGCGATATAAACCTGCTGATGGATGTAAAATTCAGACTCGTACAACGCCTTCGTTTCAATGTTAGGTATGCCTATTCCATAGTTCCCATAGCCACTCGTGAAGTAATAGATTCCAAAACGGGTTACCCCAATGTCCGTAAGCAGTATAACGGGATGTTCACCTTCAGGCTTTACTATGTTTTCAACGAAAGGCTAAGCGAGCGGGCGAAGAAAAACCAACCGGTGACACGATAATAGTTTCTCCTGGTTTTTCTTGTTTCTCTTTGTTTTTCTTTGTTTCTCTTGGTTTCTCTTGGTTTCTCTTGGTTATTCATCATTCACTATTCAGTCTCCTTCAGAAGCAGATGGACTTTCTTTTCATTCTTCCATCCTGCATCATACCGGTTTTCTACAAAAAAGATCAGCAGATCGGCGTCATACCTGTTCTGGACAAAGAAGATCTTCTTATCCGCATCATACCGGTTCTCCACAAAAAACCATAAACCCGGCTTGTCAGCATCGTACCGGTTTTGAACCTTATAGACCAGCAGGTCAGCATCATAGCGGTTTTCAACAATAAAAACCTTAAGATCCGCATCATATCGGTTTTCAACGGTGTAAATCTTCTGGGCCGATACCCTCACTGAAATCGCAAGGAATATTGAAACAATGAAAAAGGGCAGGGAAAAACGGATTGGTCTGGTCATAGCGGTTGAATTATATAGAGAGACACAAAATATGTGCCAATGCTTCGCTTTATGGTTTCTCTTGTTTTCTCTTGGTTTCTCTTGGTTTCTCTTGTTTTCTCTTGTTTTCTCTTGTTTTTCTTTGTTTCTCTTGGTTTAGTTAGAAGTTCAATGTTCAATCCCGAGCGAAACTTTTGCTTTTGTCCCGAAGCTTCGGGATTGCCTTTCGACTTTTGCCTTTTTAGGAACCCCTCACCCCCCTTCCCCCTCTCCCGGTGGGCGAGGGGGGGGAATGACCAAAACCATGTTGAACTATATTGAACTATATTGAACAACATTTGAACAACATTACTACTTTCAAAAGTTCAGGTAAAATTCTCCGGTTAATTGCTTGTATTCAGGGGTGTAGTTTCCTTCTATATCCCGGATGGTAATGGTGGAAGTGGTTGGTTCAGCTCGTAATCCTTTGGTGAATTCCAGCAGGATGCGGTTCGGGGCCTTGCCGGTGCGTGGGATTACGGCTATTTCCCTTGATGGAAACAGGCCAATTGATTTACACAGGTTTATAAGGTAGTCTTTGTCGCTCCATGGGATTATCAAGGAGAATCTTCCGTTTTCAGCCAATATCAGGTTTGAAGACTGCATCAGGTTCTTAGGCGGGAGTTCGTCGTTGTGCCGTGCCCTGTTTCTTGAATTATCGGTTGATTTCAGTGACGCCGTGAACCATGGAGGATTGGATATTATGTGGTCAAAATATCCATCAGGCAATTCATGAGGAGACGCCAGCCGGATATCTTCATGTGGCGCAATTTCTGAAATAAAATTCCTTAGACCAGTGTGGATACATTTTAACCGTTCATTCCATGCACTATTTTCAAAATTACGCGTTGCCTGTATGCAGCACGACTGGTCAATATCGATGGCGGTAATTTCTGCCCGGCATTGCTGGGCAGCCATCAGGGCAAGCAAGCCACTGCCGGTGCCGATATCCAGAATTCGTGAAGCACCATTAAAATCAGCCCATGCACCAAGCAATACCGAATCCGTACCTACCTTCATGGCACACAAAGAATCGTCGATTGAAAATTGCTTAAAGCTAAAAGACAAAACTGTTCTGGTTTATCTTGTTTTTTCTTGTTTCCCTTGTTTCTCTTGTTCCCGGTTCCCGGTTGCTGATTCAGGATTCGTTATTCCTGATTTTTGTTTCAATGCAATAAATTGCATTGCTATGTCCTTTTGCCTTGAATCAGGACCCGAGGTACAGCTCAATCAGTCCTTCCGGCGCATTGGTGAACAGCTGTCGTTTTTGCCTGTCGATACCAGTTATGATCTCGTCGGTAATTGGGATCAGGATTTCCTTCTCTTTAAAATAAACGCTCAGCACTGCCTGGTGCGGGTACTCAAGGACTTCCTTAATGGTGCCAATGAATCCATGCTGCTTATCGTACACTTCAAAGCCGGGCACTTCATGGTAATAAAACCGGTTGCCTGAAAGGGGTTTGAGCATTGATACGGGTTGGTAAAGATCACATCCGGAGAGGATGGATGCCTGATCAACCGTATCGATATCCGGCAATGTGATAACGGCCTTGTTATTGTGTTTCAGGTCGATGCTGTTAATGACAAATGGAATCAGTTGACCATTCATGAGAACGAAAACTGATTCCATTTCTGTGTAATCTTCCGGTGTATCTACATCCAGATGGATGAGGAGGGCGCCTTTAGCGGCAAAGGGTTTTAATATCTTCCCCAGGTAATAGTAACCCTCCATAGGCTGAATTATTCAGCAGCGGCTTCTTCAGATGCCTCAGGAGCAGATTCTTCTGCTGCTTCAGGAGCAGTTTCCTCAGCTTCCGGTGCGGTTTCTTCAGCCACTGTATCTGTAGCTTCAGCGTTTTCAGCTTCGGCAGCGGCAACTTCCTGCTGGCGTTTCTTAGCGATCTCAGCAGCGCGTGCTTCGTTAACCTTTACTTCCTGCTCATGAAGCTTTTTCTTTGCTTCTTTTTCAGTCAGCTGTTCACTCTTAATGGCGCTTACGCGTTTAGCCTGTTTGGCTTCTTTCCATTCGTTGAATTTCACTTCGGCAACTTCCTTGGTGAAAGCACCTTTATCAACTCCCTTCATCAGGTGGTTGTAAAGCAGGATACCTTCATCTGAAAGGATGGTTTTAACAGTAGGAGTGGGATCGGCACCTTTACGGAACCAATCGTATGCCTTCTGGAAGTCCAGGTCGATCTCGGCAGGTTTAGAAATTGGATTGTAAGTGCCGATTTTTTCGATGAACCTTCCGTCACGTGGTGCACGACCATCCGCAATTACAATGTGGTAGAAGGGCCTGCCCTTTTTACCAAAGCGTTGTAATCTCATTTTTGTTGGCATAAAAACTTAAATTTTAAATGTAATAATCAATTTTTTAAGGGGTGCAAAGTAACGGAATATTTTGCAATTAAACAAGAGACGAAAACAGGAATAGTTTCGATCTTCTTGTTTTTCTTTGTTTTTCCTTGACCCAATTACCGGTGATATTGCCATTGAAGTTAAGTTGATGAAGTGATTGGGACTGTCTGGCCTCCAGACATAAGTAACCCAAGCGTAGGTCAAGCATTAAAAAAAGGTAGACTTTAGGTAGAGTTGGGGTAGAGATGTGGTAGCTAAGAGCACTCTAAAACCATTGCCGTGACAGCCAATAATCCAATAAGAGTTTAGTGGACTTATTTGCTTAACAAGGTGCTAAGATAAAAAGAATTAATTAATTCCGTTTCTTCCTCTTAAAAATATCCAGTTTCAGAAAATCAAAGAAATTCTTCCGCTCCATAATGATCTCATCCTCAGACGGGATGGTATCGGTTACAATGTATTCACGTGCGGGGCCTTTGATGGTTATTTCAGGTTTAAGATTGTCATATTCCTCCTGCGTGATCCAGCCGCGGTTCAGCATCTTGCCTGAGACAAGGGTGTAATAATTAGTGACATAATCTCTCAGGTTGCCTTCTTTGTCGAAGGAATATTTAAAGAGCTTTGGACGCGGTACGATGCTGGCAATGTAGATGCTCTCGGCGAGGGTGAGCTTTGATACATCTTTCTTAAAATAGAAGTGCGCTGCTTCGTTTACGCCATAGGTCATCGGACCGGTTTCAATGATATTCAGGTATACCTCCAACATTCTGTCTTTTGAGACCATGCGCCTTGATTCGATCAGCCATGTGATGAGCATCTCCTCAATCTTCCGGGTGATGTTCTTATTACGGTTAAGAAATACGTTTTTAACCAGTTGCATGCTGATGGTGCTGCCGCCGCGTGCAAACCGCTTTTCTTTGATGTTGGTGACAATGCTGTAGCGGATGGCATCGGGCACAAAGCCGTTATGGTAATAAAATTGCCCGTCTTCGGAAGTCATAATTGCATTCTTCAGATGTTCTGGGATTTCATCCAGTCTTCTGAAGTTGGGATTTGCTTCGCCTACAATGATTTCCCTGACAGGACGCCCATTTTCGTAAGCGGTATAAATAAAGGGTTCGTTGATATAAGTGAAATTCGTGTTTCCGAAACGCTCAACTGCAAAATTCTTTCCTTTCAGGGCAGCATCAAAATAGAGGGAATCGGGCTGGCTGAAGGCAAGACGGAAATCAAGGTGAAAACTGAGATCGCCCCTTACTTTGATCCCTTCAAGGTTATTAAAGAGTTTTGCCGGGAGTGAATTGAAGAAGGACTGCGCATCAAATGAGGGTTCATTTATACTGAAGGTGAGTAGTTTAGCCGGCTGGCCGATATACATCACATAAGGATGGAAGCCTGTTTCGTTGAAGGAAACGTAGGTGGAGCTGTCTACTTCAATATAGGAGCGGCCGACATTCAGGGCATAAGATATGCGGCTTTGCTTAAGTTCCACATCATCGGGCGATATCCTTTTATGGTTGACCACCGGTCCGGCAAGCAATGCATCGCCGCTTAGTTTCGAAATGTCGTTGATTCTCTGCCAGGCAAGGCTTATTTGTGCTGAATCAAAGGCAATGTAGGTATTCCACCGCTTTTTAATGTATGGGATCCTGACTTTACCTTCATCACCCGATTTAATTGAAAGTTCAAGGTCTTTGTTGGCGGGATCGAGATGGCCACTTATGAGCCAGTGGTTTACCTTGTTGTTTTCTGAAACTTCAACCGATGTATTGAAATTCCGGTCGCTGATCACCAGTCCGGGCATGTAAAATGAAAAAGAGTTGGTGTCGATATTGGCTGTGATACTGAAATTCCTGATGCGGGTGGTGGCAGGTATATGGTTAAAAACGGCATTCATCAGGACCGCTACCCGTGATCCGTAATCCTTTTCAGGTATCTTCACTATGGTATCGCGGATGGTTGAATCTTTTTTCCTGTCGAGCAGGAATAGGTAGTTGCTTAGGGTGTCCTTCCTTACAAAACGGATGCTGATATTTGCCAGTTCGACATTGGTAAAGCGCAAGCGGTTTAAAATCAGGTCGAGCGGCTTGAAGCTTACAGAAGTTGAATCAATCTGTGCCAGCGTATCCCTGCCCTCAGGGGTTACCGATACCTTATAAATTTTTATGGTTGAGATCCCTGAAAAACGTGCATCTTCGTATGAGGTTTTAAGGCTATATGACTTGTAAAGGGAATCAAGCCTGCCGTCAATAACCCTTCGCAGTATGGTATTTCTGAAGATGAAGAATAATAAAATAAAAAGGAGGGCAAGGGCTGCAATACTGAATATTACAATTCTTACGCTCCTTTTCCGGTTTCCTTTGCGTAAATCCAATTTAATAAATTTTTCTGCAAAGGTAGGAAACCTTTCTTTTACTGATACTGTGCATCCAATACCGCGATGGTTGCCATATTGGCAATATCGCGTGCCGAGCACTCGGTTGGCACTACATGGATTGGTTTGTTCATCCCCATAATGATGGGACCCAGTACCTCAGCGTTTCCCAATTCAGCCATCAGTTTATGGGCTATGTTGCCTGATGTCAGATTCGGGAAGATCAGGGTGTTTACATCAAGGTTCTCAAGGCGGCTGAAGGGGAACTTGCGGCTGCGGAGTTCTTTATTCAGGGCAAAGTCCATTTGTATTTCGCCATCTACGATCAGGTCGGGATGATCCCTGTGGAGTATCTCAATGGCCTGACGTGTTTTGGCAAGAATCCTGGTGCGTTCTGAAAGCTTAACCGAGCCGAAGTTTGAATAGGATACAAGGGCAATGACCGGTTCAATATTGAATTTGCGTACCTCCTCGGCTGTGAGAAGGGTAGTGTCGACCAGTGTCTGTACATCCGGATCAAGGTTTACGGTAGTATCGGCAAAGAAGAGTGGTCTTTTCTTTGTCATTACGATCGACATGCTGGAGATGCGGTTAAGGCCGGGTTTGGGGCCGATCATTTTAAGGGCAGGGCTGATTGCATCGCCATAATGGCTGCTTACGCCCGATATCATGGCATCGGCCTCGCCGGTTTCAACCATCATCACACCGTAAATATTGCGGTTAAACGTGAGGTCATACGATTCTTCAATGGTGCATCCCTTGCGCTGCCTTTTTTTCCAGATCAGGTCGGCAAACCTCAATCTTGCTTCCCTGTTGGCATTGCACTGAATGTCAACAATTTCAGTATTCTGCAGTTCAATATGGTTATCTGCAATAATCCTTTTAATCTCTTCGGGATTTCCCAGCAGGATAGGTTTTGCAATACCATCGCGGGATACTTCGCTTGCTGCCCGTAACACCTTAATATTATTGCCCTCGGGGAATACAACCCTTTTCGGATTTTGTTTTGCCTTGATGACAATGCTGTGGAACAGTTGGTTATCAAGGCCGAGCCGTTTGCTCAACTCCAGTTTATAGGCATCCCAATCGGTAATTGGCTTTCGTGCAACACCACTGTCCATGGCTGCTTTTGCCACTGCCGGAGCAACGGTTGTGATAAGTCTTGGATCAAGGGGTTTTGGAATGATATAATCTTTGCCGAATGCCAGGTTGTCAACATTGTAGGCTTTGCTCACACTTTCAGGAACCATTTCTTTGGCAAGGCTGGCAAGCGCATAAACGGCTGCGATTTTCATTTCTTCATTGATGCAGGTTGCCCTGACATCAAGCGCTCCACGGAAGATATACGGAAATCCCAACACATTGTTTACCTGGTTAGGATAATCAGAGCGGCCTGTTGCCATAATCAGGTCATCACAAGCCGACATAGCCTCATCGTAAGTGATCTCGGGATCAGGGTTTGCCATGGCAAAAATGATACGGTTCTTTGCCATTGAGCACACCATTTCTTTTGAAACGATGTTAGCTTTTGAAAGGCCAAGGAAGATATCAGCCCCTTTCATGGCTTCATCAAGGGTGTGAATATCCCTTGAGGTTGCGAATGCAGCTTTGTATTTATTCAGGTCGGTCCTGTCCTTACGTAATACTCCTTTCGAATCGAGCATAACAATATTTTCGACTTTCGCCCCAAGAGAAATAAGAAGGTTGGTACAGGCAACCGCTGCAGCCCCTGCGCCGTTGATGACGATCTTTGAATTCCCGAGTTTCTTGTTTGAGAGTTCCAGTGCATTTAGGACCCCGGCTGAGCAAATGATAGCGGTACCATGCTGGTCATCATGCATCAGGGGTATTCCTGCTTCTTTCTTCAGGCGTTCTTCAATTTCAAAGCACTCAGGCGCCTTGATATCCTCAAGGTTAATACCTCCGAAGGTTACAGCGATATTTTTTACTGTGTCGACGAATTTATCGATATCATGCGTATCGACTTCAATATCAAAAACATCAATATCGGCAAATATCTTGAAGAGTAAGCCTTTGCCTTCCATAACAGGTTTTCCCGAGCCTGCCCCGATATCGCCAAGGCCAAGTACGGCGGTTCCATTTGAAATAACAGCTACGAGGTTTCCTTTGGACGTGTACTTGTAAATATCATCAAAGCTTTTATTGATCTCCAGGCAGGGATGAGCAACGCCGGGTGAATATGCCAGCGACAGGTCGCGTTGTGTTGTGTGGGGTTTTGTTGGAATGACTTCCAATTTTCCCGGACGTCCCTCGTTATGATAACGAAGGGCATCTTCTTTGGTCAGGGTTGCCATAAAGTATTGGTTTTAAATATTTTGTTTAATGAAAGTTGCCCTCGGGTTTTATTGAGTAAAAGTATGAAGAAACTTATCAACAATGCCGGAATCTGCATCTGTAAATATTTATTTTTACAATGACAAAACGCAAAATACTAATATATCTGATACAGAGGGGAGAGAGATTAAATAATGGCCAGGTTTTCGCATTTACACGTACATTCTAAATATTCAATACTTGACGGAGCATCTGATATTGGCCAGATGTTTAAAAAGGCGGTCAGCGATGGTATGCCGGGAATTGCCCTGACTGACCATGGCAATATGTTCGGTGCTTTTAAATTTATTGCCGAAGCAGAGAAATATAATATTAAAGGTCAGCCTCCTGTTATAAAACCGGTTATCGGATGTGAGTTCTACGTGGTTGAAAACAGGCATCAGAAACAGTTTACGCGTGAAAACAAGGATGTAAGGTACCACCAACTGTTCCTGGCAAGGAATGCGGAAGGGTATAATAATCTTGTCAAGCTGTGCTCACTGGGTTTTATCGACGGACTTTACAGTAAATATCCGCGTATAGATAAAGAACTGATCCTTCAGTACCATAAAGGCCTGATTGCAACGACCTGTTGCCTTGCGGCTGAGGTTCCGCGAACCATCATGAATAAAAGTGAGGCTGAAGCAGAGAAAGTTTTCAGGTGGTGGCTTGACCTGTTTGGTGATGATTATTACGTGGAACTCCAGAGGCACGGTATACCCGAACAGGATAAAGTAAATGAGGTATTACTGAGGTTCGCTGAGAAATATAATGTAAGGACCATTGCAACCAACGACTCACATTATGTAGAACAGGATTTCGCCAATGCCCATGATATCCTCTTGTGTGTGAATACAGGCGAACTGAAAAGCACACCTACGCTCAGGGATTATAACGATGATGAAGTGACGGTAAAAGGGAAGAGGTTTGCCTTTTACAACGACCAGTTCTATTTTAAGAGCACTGAGCAAATGGCCGGTCTTTTCAGTGATATCCCTGAAGCGATTGATAACACTAATGAGATCATTGATAAAGTTGAACTGCTCAACCTTAAGAGGGATATTATGCTTCCTCATTTCCAGCTACCTGAAGGAAAAACTGATCAGTTTGAATATCTCTATGAAAAGACCTTTGAAGGCGCCCGCAAGAAGTACGGCAGTATCACACCGGAAATTGAAGATCGCTTACACTTTGAGCTTGACACCATTAAGAAGATGGGGTTCACCGGATATTTTCTCATTGTCTCTGATTTCATCAGTGCAGGAAGGGACCTCGGTGTGTTCGTCGGACCCGGCAGGGGATCGGCGGCAGGTTCTGTAGTTGCCTATTGTATCGGGATCACGAACATAGATCCGGTGAAGTACAATCTGCTTTTTGAGCGCTTCCTAAACCCTGACAGGAAAAGTATGCCTGATATTGATACCGATTTTGACGATGAGGGGCGTCAGAAGGTGATAGATTATGTGGTTGAAAAATATGGCAGGAACCAGGTAGCCCAGATTGTTACATTCGGAACCATGGCTGCCAAAAGCTCTATAAAAGATGTTGCCCGCGTTCTTGACCTGCCGCTGAATGATTCAAATGCCCTGGCTAAACTGGTGCCTGAAAGGCCGGGAATTGAACTGAAAAGAGTGATGCATGCCCCTTTAACCGGAAAGGAGAGCCTGGTTGAAAAGGAAGCGCTTAACAACGAGGACCTTGAAGGAATCAGAAAATTGCGCGAGATCGCAAACGGAAATGACCTTCGTGCTGAAGTGCTCAGGGAGGCGGTTAAGCTTGAAGGAAGTGTCCGCGGTACCGGTATGCACGCAGCCGGGATCATCATTGCACCAAACGACCTGACTGACATTATTCCTGTTGCCACGTCAAAAGAAACCACTTTGCTTATTACACAGTTTGAGGGGAAGGAAATTGAGGATGCAGGAGTGATCAAGATGGATTTCCTTGGTCTTAAAACTTTAAGTATCCTGAGAGATGCCCTGAAGCTGATAGAGCAAAACCATCAGGTTAAGATCGATCTGGATGAAATTCCACTTGATGATAAAAAGACACTCGAATTATTTCAGCGGGGAGAAACCAACGGAACCTTCCAGTTTGAATCTCCGGGAATGCAGAAGCATCTCAGGGAATTAAAGCCCGATAAGTTTGAGGACCTTATTGCAATGAATGCACTTTACAGACCCGGGCCTCTGGAATATATACCAAATTTCATTGCCCGTAAGTTTGGAAGAGAGAAGGTGACTTATGATACTCCCGAAATGGAGGAATACCTTCAGGAAACCTACGGAATCACCGTTTATCAGGAACAGTTGATGCTTCTATCGCAGAAACTGGCAGGGTTCTCAAAAGGTGATGCCGATGTTTTAAGAAAAGCAATCAGCAAAAAGAACCAGGAAACACTGGCTAAGAACAAGGCTAAGTTTGTTGAAGGGTGCCTGAAGAATGGAATTGAGACGAAGAAATCTGAAAAAATATGGTCGGACTGGGAATCCTTTGCTTCCTATGCATTCAATAAATCGCATTCAACCTGTTATGCTTTTGTAGCATTCCAGACCGCTTACCTGAAAGCTCATTACCCTTCAGAATATATGGCTGCGGTGATGACCCATTCGTTGAATGACCAGAAGAAGATTACCTTCTTTATTGATGAAACGAAAAGAATGGGGATACCAGTTCTGGGACCGGATGTGAATGAATCGGGTTACCAATTCTCAGTTAATAAAAAACAGGAGATACGGTTTGGTATTGGCGGCATTAAAGGAATCGGTGAAAATGCAGTAAGTGCACTTATTGAAGAGAGAAACCTCAACGGCCCTTACAAGAACATTTTTGACCTGACACGCAGGGTTAACCTGCGTACGGTGAACAGAAAGAGTCTTGAAGTGCTTGCCATGGCCGGTGCTTTCGACAATTTTCCAAATTCACACCGGGCACAATATTTTTATAAAGATTCGGAGGATGGCCCTACATTTCTTGAGAAAGTTATCAGGAATGCTTCCGAATACCAGGCACATCAAAGTGTTATGCAGGTGAGTCTGTTTGGAGGAAGTTCGGAGGTTGAAATGCCCGAGATAAAATTACCTGAATGTGAGCCGTGGAGCAATTTTGAGCAGCTTCAAAAAGAAAAGGAAATTGTCGGATTTTATGTTTCGGGGCATCCATTGAACGATTACAATCTTGAAATAGAATCATTTTGTAAACACACAGTGACTGACCTGCTTGAAGAAAACAGTAAGGCAAATGCAGGTGTCCCGATTTCGGTTGCCGGGATAATCACAAACCCAAGGCATGCAATCTCGAAGTCAAACAAGCCGTGGGGATCATTCACCCTGGAGGATATGCAGGATTCAGTGACAATTACATTATTTTCAGACGACTACATGCGTTTTAAGTACCTGATGTATGATGGGACTGCGGTTTTAATAAAAGGTACATTCCAGAAAAAGTATAACTCAGATGCCTTTGAATTCAGGATTTCATCGATGATTTTATTAGCGGATGCTTTAGAGAAATTAACGCAGAAAATACTGATTAAAGTGGATGCTTATCTGCTGACGGATGAACTGATAGCAAAGATTAAAAGCCTGAGGGACCAGCATAAGGGTAACTGTCCGATGGTTATGGAAGTTGAAGATGAAGCTGAAAAAGTGAATGTGAAACTGAATTCGAGGGTCATGGTTTCACCGGTCTTTGCAATAGAGCTTATCAGAAATATAAAGGAAGTTGAGGTTGTTATCAATTAAATAAAAATAGTACTTTTGGTACTCATTTATATCACTAACAATAAAAAATCGAATATATGGCACTTGAGTTGACCGACGCTAATTTTGAAGAGATCGTCTTAAAATCCGATAAACCGGTTCTTGTTGATCTTTGGGCTGAATGGTGCGGACCCTGCAGGATGGTGGGTCCGATTGTTGATGAATTAGGACATGAATATGATGGAAAAGCTGTTATAGCAAAACTTGATGTTGACAACAATCCTGCAATCACAGCACAATTTGGTATCCGTAATATACCCACGATCCTTTTCTTTAAAGGAGGCTCAGTTGTTGACAAGCATGTAGGTGTTGCACCAAAATCGGTATTAGCAGGAAAACTCGAGAAGTTACTGTAAAATATATTAAATATACTGCCGGGATGCAACAAGATTGCATCCCGGCAGTTATTGTTTGAATATGCCAATAGAACAGATCAGATTCGAGGAATTGCTTCCACTGGAGCTTTTGGCCCATCAGGTGGTTGAAGGTTTTATTACAGGTTTGCACAAGAGTCCGTTTCACGGCTTTTCGGTTGAATTTGCCGAGCACCGGCTTTATAACCAGGGCGAATCGGTAAAGCACATCGACTGGAAGTTGTATGGCAGGACAGACAGAATGTATGTTAAACGGTTTGAGGAGGAAACAAACCTACGGTGCCAGTTGGTCCTTGATGGCTCATCGTCCATGTATTATCCGCTTATCGACAAACCCTCGATTGAGAATCCGGATAAAATGACTTTTTCGGTCTATGCTGCAGCCGCCATAATACAGTTGCTTCAGCGTCAGCGCGATGCAGCAGGGCTGAGTATTTTTACCGATCATGTAAAAGTTCATATCGAGGCACATTCAAACCTTGTGCACCGTAAATTCCTGTATACAAAACTCAATGAGCTCGTTGAAAGAGGACGCGAAAAAAAAGGGATGGCCACACGGGCTGCGAGTTCATTGCACGAGGTGGCTGATAACATCCATAAACGATCACTGGTTGTGATTTTCAGTGATATGTTTGACTCAGGGTTTGATACCGAGCTCTTTTCAGCACTTCAGCACCTGAGGCACAATAAACATGAAGTCATCCTGTTCCATGTAACAGATAAAAAGGCGGAAGTAGAATTTTCATTCGATAACAAGCCTTATAAATTCATTGACCTGGAATCCGGCGAGGAAATAAAGATCAAACCACAGGAAATCAGGGAAGATTATATTAAAACGGTATCCGGATTCAGGGAAGAATTAATCCGTCGCTGTGCGCAATATCACATTGAATTTGTTGAAGCTGATATAAACCTGGGCTTTAAACAGATACTGCTGCCCTTCCTGCTGAAGAGGATGAAGATGCTCTGAAAACTTGTTTTTTCTTGTTTTTTCTTGTTTTTCTTGTTTTTCTTTGTTTCTCTTTGTTTCTTGATTCATCATTCATCATTCATTTTACTTTTGCCTTTTTAAATTGTTTACGGTTATGGTTAAGTGTTTAGGTTTATTGAAATGGCTATAAACGAGGAGTTTCTTAAACGGCTTGAAGATCAGTTGGGGCAACATGGGCCTTGGCCGCAGGTCTATATGTTTAAATTTATTATTCCTGACAACAACCGGAATTATGCAATACTTCAAAGTATTTTCGGAGAATATTCCAAATTGACAATCAGGCATTCATCAAAAGGTAAATATATTTCAGTCACAATCAGGGAAATGATGATGGATCCTGCTGAGATTATTGAAAAATACAGGAGGGCTTCAGTGATTGAAGATATTATCGCCCTGTAAGTTATTAAAGTTTCACATCTATTTTTCTTTAGAATCAATTTCAACTAGATACAAATACAAAATACGTATTTATACCTATTGACAATTGCCAGATTATTCATGAAAATTTGATAGAAAATAATTTTGATTTCCTAAACATGTAATTAGGTGAATCAATCATGTATTAAAATAATTTTGGTCTTAACTTTAGCGTTTAGTTTTGTAAATGCAGATTCACAGGGTATTATAAGGCAGAACAGAACTAGTAAAAAGAAACAGGTTGCATTAACAGGTAGTCAAAAGAATCACGCAAATAGTCGTAACGTCAAAAAAGTTAATTCTAAAAACACCTATAATGTCAGTGTATCTGGTAAGTCAGACCAGGACACTGTATCGACGCATGAGGAGCATGCATTAGTTGATACTTCATTAAATAAAGCGATAGCTGAGGATAAAGGGACAGTTGAAGAGCTTGTGATGGAAATACAGGGCTTGATAATTGACCAGACGCGGACAAAAGCCGGGCACGACTTTTATGAATTGCTGTATAATGCCTGGGAAGATCCGCCGGAGGTAGAAAACTACGTTATAAAAATAGAAGAGAAGCCATATAGAGTAAATGTTACAATGCTTGAAGTCTGGGTTGACGACGAGATTTTAGGAAGTACAATATTACAACCCAGGCAGGATTTAATTGAGGAACTTGTGGTTAGTGTGAACCAGGCGCTAAAAGAGTATCTTATCAACCGCAAGGAAGTGATGAAGCAACTGGAGTCAGAAGACGTATCCGGAACCGGCATCTTTTAATTAATTCTATATATATGAAGGCAAAATTGTACCTTTTACTGGTTGCAGTTATTATATTGCCATGTACAAGTAATTCCCAGGATCTGATATTTAAATTTATTAATCCGGCTTTTGGCGGAGAGACTTTTAACTATCAATGGCTGATGAGTTCAGCCGATGCACAGAACGATTTTGCTGAAAAGCAGGAAAGTATGTTCCCCGGATTGGACGATGATCCGTTAAGTGATTTTGAAAATTCCCTGAATCGCCAATTGTTAAGTCAGCTTTCAAGGAAATTAATTGAAAATCAATTTGGTGAGGGCGAGTTGGAAGAAGGAGTTTATATTTTTGGTAATTACCAGATTGAGATAGGGGAGTTTGATGATGGACTTAATGTAGTGATATTCGACTTAAGCAATGGGGACCAGTCGACCATTTTTATTCCTTATTATTATTATTAAGTAGCCTGGCCCATGCACCTGACAAACCAACCAAATAAAATGGGCCACAGGCTCATTCTGATAATAGCTATTTCGTTATTGCTAGTCATGCAATCATGTATTCCTTATTTAAATCAACCTCTTGAGCCCCGAAGGGCGAGATTGGGGCCTGAAACGCCTCAGAATAAGGAGTTATCTTCACTTCCTGCCCCAAAGGAAAAAATTGTCGCAGCAGTTTACAAATTCAGGGACCAGACAGGCCAATACAAGCCGTCGGAAACCGGAGCAAACTGGTCGACAGCCATTTCACAGGGCACCACCGCCATACTGCTACGTGCTTTAGAGGAGTCAAACTGGTTTATCGCCATTGAACGGGAGAATATTAGCAATTTACTCAATGAACGGAAAATCATTCGTTCAAGCCGTGCGCAGTATGCCGGTGAAAGTGAAGAAAACGGTCCTATGCTTCCTCCTTTGCTTTTTGCGGGAATCATCCTTGAAGGTGGCATTATTTCGTATGAATCAAATATTCTCACCGGCGGTGCGGGGTTAAGATATTTCGGCAGCGGGGTGTCGGGCCAATACCGTGAGGATATGGTAAGTGTATATCTGCGTGCAGTATCAACAAGCAATGGAAATATTCTTAAAACAGTATATACCACTAAATCAATCCTCTCGCAGGAAGTTGATGTCGGAATTTTCAGATATGTGAAATTCAAACGATTGCTTGAAGCTGAAACCGGCTTTACTTATAATGAACCCTCTGAAATGGCGGTTACTGAAGCTATTGAAAAAGCCGTCACAGCCCTTATTATCGAAGGTTATGAAGATGGACTCTGGCAGTTTGCGAACCCTGCCGACAGTTCAGCACTGGTGGTTAAAAACTACATTAAAGAACGCAACAGCAACGAAGATATGGATCTCTTCAGCAGGTTGTTATCACAGGAAAAAAGAGGCAAATTTTCTATTACAGGAGCAGGAGGAATCAATAAGTTTGATGGTGATTATCCGGGAAGTACCGTTCAGCCATTTGGTATGATCGGATTCGGATATAATATGAAACATGGTTTCTCAACAGAGATTGGAATTGAGCGCCATAGTTTACAGTTAGGAGAAAACAATAAAACAACCGCACATCTGTTCAATGCCGGTTTCAGGTACTGCCTCTCATCAACCGCTTGTCTTACCCCATATATTGAGGCAGGGGCGGGCATTATTGATGAAACAGGACCCGATAATTTCAGTAAGGATAGAATATTTGCACTTGGATTCTATGGGGCAGGCTTTGAATGGTTACCCAAACCAAGGTTGGGAATCATTGTGAGTGCAAAACATTCAATTTTCTTCACTGATGATTTCGATGGTGTTGACCAGGGTAAATACCCTGATATGCTTTGGACAGCTAATGTTGGAATAAACTTCTATATCCGGGGTAACAGTGCAAAAAGGGCCAAAACACCAAAGGTTAAAAAACCTCTTAATAATGAGAAACTCATCGATTGACCTTAATTAATTACTATCTAATAACCCGGTGAAATGAAAAACCATAATAAAATATTTACCATCTGCATAATAGTATCAACACTCTTTTCTTCCGTTTTCATCTCATGTGAAGATACCGTAGATATTGCTGAATACGGCACTGTCTCGGGACAGGTAAAAGATGCAGTTACCGATATTCCGTTATCTAGTGTAACCATTTCTACAAACCCTGCCAGCAATAGTATTGTAACTGATGATAATGGCAATTTCCTGCTTGAGAATGTTCCTGTGGGTGAAGTGACAGTTACAGCCAAGAAACTGGATTATAAAACATACACGGTAAATGTTAAAGTACAGACAGCCCTCGAAACTACAACCAATATCCTGTTGGAGAGGTCTTCATCTTTTGGGGTGCCATCGGGTAATTTCATAAAATCATTTCCGGTGACGGGAAGCACTGGTGTTACTGTGAAAGATACCCTTCATTGGCAGTTTGTTCCAGACCGTGAAGTTGATAGCATGAAATATACTGTGAAATTATTTGAATCTCCCGGAACTATGCCTGTTTATGAATTTAATCGAATATCGGACACTTTTGCTGTTACCAGTGGATTAAGATATAATACAACTTATTATTGGCAGGTAATGGCCGTTGTGGATGATACAGCTTTCGCAAAAAGTGATCTATGGACATTCACTACTGAAGTGTATCCTGAAAACCCGATTCTTTTTGCCAAAATGAATAGTAACAATTATGACATTTGGTCAGTTGATACAACGGGCCAGATATTATTACAGGTAACTAATAGTGCATCAAATATTGACTGGTGTCCAAAAGTTAACCCGGTAAATGGAAATATCGCTTTTGTTTCCAATCGCAATTTGAATACGCAGATATACATTATGAATAACCTCGGCGAAAATCAAGAGAGAGTAACAACATTGCCAGTTACAGGTAATTATAACCAGGGTACAGGCTATTGTTGGTCGCCTGATGGGAGTATGCTCCTTTATCCTCATTACGATAAACTATACAGGATAAATGCTGACGGGACAGGATTAACACAAGTAGCCACCGCTCCGGCAGGAAGGCATTTTACTTCATGCGACTGGTCGAATTATACCGGTAAAATCGTTGCCCAGACTACCGGCAATAATCCATATGATAATGAGATTTACCTTATGAATGAAAATGGATCAGAGATGTTGTTGTTTGTTGAAAATTTGCCGGGAATAATTCAAAATCCGGTATTCACTATTGACGGACAAAAGGTAATGTATACACGTGATATCAGTGGACTTAATTCTCCGGATGGCCGACAGTTGGATACCCATATTTTTATCCGAATGATAGCTGACACAGTTGATATCGATATAAGTGATCAGAAACCTGAAGGTACAAATGATTTGATGCCAAGATTTTCACCTGATGGCTCAAAGATAATCTTTGTCAACAGCAGCAATGTGTCAGGCAGCAGGCATGATATTTATATATCGGATGCTGAAGGGAAATTCAGACACCCTGTCTTTGAAGACGCAACTATGCCGGAATGGCGTAAAACCGGTATAAGTAACCGGTAGTTACAATACAGACCAGAACAGATTATTTTCATCCTGATAAAAATTTAATGAAAATAAGTAATTTTATATATTGCAATTAGGAAAAAATTGTTATATTTGATCATCCTTAATTCCGACAAATTAAGGAATCATTTCTCTGATGACTAAGTGCGCTTAAAGCACTGACAAGGAAGTTCTATGTTAATCCTTGTTGAAACTACATCTTATTTTACTGGCATTATCATCCCCCCGGATCATTAATGGCATACGCTTAACTTTTTAGGAAAGGGAAGCGCTGTGTAAACAGGATAAAGAGCGAAGCTCTACGATTCTGTACATAAGGCATTTATTCCTTATCGTGCAAAATTACTTTTAATAAGAAATTTTAAGTATAAACAGATGATGGCCTAATCATAGATTTCAAATTCAACCAAACAAAAAAGTAAAAATTTTATCAATTATGAAAAAATTAGCATTGATGTTTGCATTAGTATTCTGCTCAGGAGTACTTTTTGCTCAGCACATTGACATTGCCACACAAACTGGTAGTCAAAACATTTCCACGGTCAATCAGGACTTCGATGGGAGTGGAACGTTTTTACCAGGAAACCAGGCGTATGTAACCCAAACTGGTGATGTTAACTGGAGTTCAGTCAATCAACTCAACAATGGGTATGCCGGATCAGGCGAATATGCACTTGTTCAACAGACAGGTAATTATAATTTAGCCTTAATAGACCAGCTAAATGATGGTCATGTTGCATATATTTATTCAATTGGCAGTGGTAATGATGCATACACTTATCAAAGAGGCAATAAAAATTACGGTTACACAAGCCAGTTAGGTAATAATAATTATGCCTGGATTGAAGCCTGGGGCGGCAGTAATAGTAATCAGATCTTCCAGACCGACCATTATAATACTGCATACTCAAAGATTGGAAGTGACTGGGGATTATCTGTAAATAATTCTCACCTTTATGCAGTACAAGATGGCTGGTATAATTTATCAGATCAAAAAATTGATGGGAACGGCTGGGCTGGAGGTATTCACAACCTCAATAATAATGGTACATTATATCAATATGGTGATTATAATATAGGGTATCAGTATATGTCAAACGGTTTTGGAAATGTTGTTGGCAATACCGAATACCTTATTACTGTTGGTAATTCAAACAGTTCATATCAATGGCAGAAAGGTAGCAATAACAACTCTGCACATTATCAGACAGGTAATTATAATTTGAACACAACTTACCAAAACTGGTAAGTATTCAAATGGCCTTTGTCTGTTATTTAGAATGTCGGTTCTAAATTCTATAATTATGAAACAGAAAAGCAGTGATTATATCGTCAGAGAGTATCTTCTCTGCTTTTCTGTTTTTTTTCATTAATTTTGATATATCCAGTGGATTTTAATAACTCCCTGAAAGAGCATAATATTTAAGAGGAGACTGGTAAAAGAAAATAGCTGTAATGACATTAGTGAAACAGATTTTAATTTTATGTCTTTTTACGTTATCAGTAATGACCCTGAAAGGACAAAACCACATTAAAGCTGAGGGAAGTAAAGCTGCTGAAAATGTCTTTATCCAGCAAATACTAACAGCATCAGATTATTTTTCCAATTTTCAGGATCATATTGACATTCCTTTGTTGAATGGTAATGTCTCGCAAGTTACCCAGATAGGGAATTACAACAAATCAACTGTAGTCCAATACGGGGAGGAAAATTTTACTAAAGTATTTCAATTCGGCAACTACAATGAATCAGAGCTGGAAATATTTGGGAATGGCAATATTGCTAAAATTGGACAGTTGGGTTCATACAACATAATTGAGAAAACAATTAGGGGAGATTACAAGGATTTTTATCTTCTGCAAAGGGGAGATGGGAACAAATTTTTAATAGAAGGAGACTTGCCGCCGGGGACCAGAATCATTCAGCAAGGTGGAAGTATGAATATCCGGATTAAATGAAAAGAGGCTGCTCATGAGAGACAGCCTCTTTTATGCCAGCTATTATGCCATTATTTTATTTAGCAAATGCTATGGCACGTGTTTCACGTATAACCGTAATCTTTATCTGTCCGGGATATGTCATCTCATCCTGGATCTTTCTTGAAAGATCGTATGATATCTTGTTGGCTTCATCATCTGAAACTTTATCAGCGCCGACAATTACACGCAACTCCCTTCCTGCCTGAATTGCGTATGTCTTCACCACACCAGGGTAGGAGAGGGCCAGTTCCTCCAGATGGTTCAAACGCTGTATATAAGCTTCCACCACTTCGCGGCGTGCACCCGGCCGTGCACCCGAAATGGCATCGCAAGTCTGAACAATGGGCGCTATAAGGCTTTCCATTTCAACTTCATCATGATGGGCGCCTATTGCGTTGCAGATATCAGCAGGTTCTTTATAGCGCTCGGCTATTTTCATTCCTAACAATGCGTGCGGCAATTCAGGCTCGTTGTCAGGCACTTTTCCGATATCGTGCAGCAAACCTGCTCTCTTTGCTTTCTTGGGGCTTAATCCAAGTTCCGCAGCCATGGTGGCACAAAGGTTGGCAACCTCTTTTGAATGTTGCAGCAGGTTCTGCCCGTATGATGAACGGTATTTCATCTTACCTATCATCCTGATCAGTTCAGGATGCAATCCATGGATACCAAGGTCGATGGTAGTTCGCTTTCCTGTTTCAATGATCTCCTGTTCAATCTGTTTCTTCACCTTTGCAACAACTTCTTCAATGCGGGCAGGATGGATTCTTCCGTCGGTCACCAGCTTATGCAGTGAAAGTCTTGCAATTTCGCGCCTTACCGGGTCAAAACCTGACAGGATGATGGCCTCAGGTGAATCATCAATAATGATCTCGACCCCTGTTAAAGATTCGAGGGTTCGTATATTGCGGCCTTCACGACCAATGATTCTGCCCTTTATTTCTTCACTTTCGATATTGAAGACCGATACGCTGTTTTCAATGGCATGCTCGGCTGCCGTGCGCTGTATGGTTTCAATTACGATCTTCTTGGCTTCGTTGTTAGCGGTAAGCTTTGCTTCTTCTACAATATCCTTTATATGCACCAATGCTTCTGCCTTGGCTTCATCTTTTAGCGTGTCAATAAGCTGGGTTTTAGCCTCATCGGCTGACATCCCCGAGATGGTCTCCAGCTGTTCAATCTGCTGTTTTATTGCCTTGTCAAGTTCACCCTGCTTCTTGTTGATGATATCGACCTGGGCAGTCAGGCTGTCTTTGATGGTTGTTAATTCTTTCTGTTTACGTTGTATCTCTTCAAATTTCTGTGTTATGGTTGCTTCTTTCTGTTTTAACCTGTTTTCGTTCTTTAATATCTCTTTGTTTTTTTCCTGGAAGGTGTTTTCATAATCTGATTTCATCTGTAAGAATTTCTCCTTTGCCTGGAGTATCTTATCTCTTTTGATCATCTCGCCTTTCTCTTCGGCGTCTTTGATTATGTTTTCACTTTTTTTCACAATCACTTTCCTGAGGAAAGTGGCCGCAATGGCTGCACCTGCTGCAATTCCCGCAAGGATTGCCACAATGCCTGTTATTACTGTCTCCATGTTTTAATTAGTTAGTTTATGATGTTGGAAATGGAGGGAGTAAGACAAAAAAAACCCGCACTGATCTTGAGTTTTGGTAAACCCCAAAACTACATGCCTGGAGCTGCCAGGGATGTCAAACTTCCAACGCTCCCCTGCGGGAGACCGGCCGAAACCGGTTAAGGCCTGTTTTCAATCCAGAACTGAGCTTTGCCCCAAAGTTGAAAATGTTGAGTTTACAAACTTGGTCGATTCAATGCGGGATACTTTTATACCTTGTCAAAGAACTAATGTCCGGGCCCCTAAGTTAAATGTTCTGTTAATACTTGTTCAATTTCAGCCAGTTTCTCCAGCATTTCGTTGTCCCTGTATCTCAACTGGCTTTCAAACTCAATTGAGCTGGCTGCGAATTGAAGCGCCACCATTGCCAGCAAATCTTGTTTATCTTTAAATTCAAAGTAGCTGGCGTAATTTTGGATCTGTTCCTCGATACCCTTCGCCGCTTTCCTAAGCCCCTCTTCCTCACTTCGCTGCACTTTCAGTTTATAAGGTCTGTCGGCAATCACTACGGTTATCGAGAGTTCATCCATTACCCATCAGCATTAACAGTTTATTTATTTAAAAGTCGTACACAATTGTCAATTTCCCGCAAAAGTTCATTAATTTTCAGTTTTACTTCCGTCTTGCTTTCCTCTTTATCCAATGATTTTGCTAATTTCAGTACTTTAATTTTCTCCTGTTGTCCTTCAATTTGAAGTTCCAGGTTTCTTATATTCGCTTTTAATTCTTCAATTTTATTGTTTAACGTTTTATTCTCATTTTCAAGCTTCTCAATCTGGCTAATCAGTTTCCGTACCTTATAACCAATACCTGCTATAATTGTTGCGGCACTTTCCATTGATTTACCTGATTGAGTTGCTGCAAAGATATGCCAAAGTTGTCAATTTGCCAACCCTCCCTATAAGCAGTGCCTATTAATAATCAAATATAATCAATTAACGCGAGGTTTAGAAGGTTCAAACCCACAAAACGAAAAATAAATTATGACTGAAGATTTTTTGCATTACCTATGGCAGAATAAACTTTTTAAGGAACAACTGACAACTACAGAACAAGTGCCTGTTACAGTCCTGAATCCCGGCTTTCACAATCTGCATGCGGGCCCGGATTTTTCTGATGCAAGGCTTAACATTGGTGGTACCATTTGGGCAGGCAATGTTGAGATCCATGTCAATTCATCCGATTGGTTCAGACATGGTCACCAGAATGATGATGCCTACAAGAATGTGGTTCTCCACGTTGTTTTCAATGATGATTCCAGGGAAGCCCATAATGAAATGCCGGTTTGTGAGTTATCAGGAAAGTTTGACCTGAGATTATTTGAGAAATACAAAGATTTTATTGAAAGCAGGAAATTTGTTCCATGTGCAGGACTACTGCACGAAATTCCTTTCGAAGAATTGACACTTTGGCTCGAAAGGATGTTGATAGAGAAACTTGAGAGTAAGGCTGATTTTATTCAGAATGCGCTTGATACATCGCAAAATGACTGGGAAGAAGCACTGTATCAAATATTAGCACGAAGCTTTGGATTCAATGTAAATGCACTACCATTTGAAATGCTTGCCCGGTCGGTGTCTTATAAAATTCTGGCTAAGCATGCCGACAGCAGGTTTCAGATTGAAGCGCTTTTATTTGGCCAGGCAGGAATGTTAACACATGATTTAATTGATACTTACGGACAATCTTTATTTAAAGAATATGCTTTTCTAAGAAAGAAATACAGTTTAGTACCCCTTGATCCTTCTCTTTGGAAGTTCTTACGTTTACGACCTGTAAATTTTCCTACTATCCGCATAGCGCAGTTTGCTTCCTTTTTAAGTTTGAATGCCGGAATCCTCGGTGCAATTATTTCGAAAGATTCAATTGATGAATTGTTTGATCTTTTTAAAATCAATGCCTCTGAGTATTGGAGTACACATTATACTTTTGATAAATCCTCAATGAGAAGTACCAAGAAATTGGGGAATACATCACAAACATTATTAATAATTAATGCATTACTACCTTTCTTATTTGTTTATGGCCGGTCTGTCGGAAATGATGCCCTGTGCAACAAAGCGCTGAATTTCTATGAAAATTTGCCCGGTGAATCAAACTCTATAGTAAAGGAATGGGAAAGCATAGGTATGAGGGTTGAAAACGCATGGCAAACACAAGCCTTGCTTGCCTTAAAATTTTCATACTGTGATAAACGAAAATGCCTCAATTGCAGAATTGGAACTCTTTTGATGAAGGAGCCACTACTTAACAGTTTTATCAAATAATACGTATTTTCCCTTATTGTCAAAATATCATATCGGACATACATTTGTGCATCAAAACTTAATAAAACCAGATTATGAAACGAAATTTACTTGTGTTTTCAATGCTTGTATTGCTTGCCTTTTCTGTAAAGGCACAAATAGTGGTTGACCGGACAGACTTTCCCCACACGGGCGATCTTGTTGTTACAGCGGTGGACGAGACAACCCATGTTTCGCCCGGGAATGCCGGCGCCAACCAAACATGGGACTTCCACAACCTAATCGCTACCGGATACGACTCGGCTCTCTTTATCCCTGTGAACCAGGCCCCTAACTGGCAGAATTTCCCGTTGGCTAACATGGCTTCGCAGACGCTCGATCCCGGGACCGGATATGCCTACGGCTTTTACCACGACTCGGGAGATGATATCGGTATTGCCGGCATGCAGGTAATGGGTGAACTGATGCCCGGCTTTAACATTGTCATGAGCGCCAGATACCTTACCGAAAGCTGGTTCAGGCTGCCTTACCATTATGGCGACAACCGCAGCTGCAGCTATATGCAGGATGCCCACGCCGGCATGTACAACAATGGCTCGCTCATTGATTCGTCAAAAGTGGTTTCCGATGTGGATGTGCAAATGCTGGTGGATGCATGGGGCACCATGGTAACTCCTACGGGATCTTTCCAGGTGCTGCGTGTAAAAGAGACGAAAAACTGGGTTGACTCAAGCTACTCATGGACCGGTACCAGCTGGCAGTTTGAGGGGGCAGAAAACTTCAACAGCACAGGCTATAAATTCTATGGCAAAAACTACGGGCTCATTGGCGAAATTGCTCCCAATGAACAGCGCGAAAACGGAATGATGTTCTTTGTTTCCGAAACTATTGTTAACACCAATAACCTTGAAATTGCAGGACAAGCATCTGTATATCCGAACCCAGCCAACGGACAGATCACTGTTGATGCAGGGGATATTACCAGGATTGAAATATTCAGTGCATCGGGTCAATTGGAGATGGTTTCAACCAGTCCGAAACTGATTGATGTCAGCAGGCTTGGAACCGGTCTCCACATTATAAAGGTTTATACTTCTGACAATGTAATTGACAGCAAGTTTATAAAAAGATAAACGGTAAGGGCAAAAGGTAATGATTATTTTTACCTTTTGCCTTTCATTTTTTTACCATATTTGCTATACAGGATGGAACAAACCATTCCTTTGCATAATTTCATGGCCGATGAGTAATAAAGAGAACTGGGGATCCCGGGTTGGACTGGTGCTTGCCATGGCGGGCAACGCGGTGGGTTTCGGGAATTTCCTTCGCTTTCCTGTACAAGCAGTCCAAAATGGCGGCGGTGCATTTATGATACCTTACCTGGTATCGTTCCTTCTTATGGGTATTCCGCTGCTTTTTATCGAGTGGTCATCAGGAAGGTATGGGGGTAAATTCGGGCATCATTCAACGCCGTTTATACTGAACAGTATGGACAGAAGGGCGCTCTGGCGGTACGTAGGAGTGTTCGGAATATTTTCAAACATTGCTATTGCAGCTTATTACTGTTATCTGGAGAGCTGGACCATGTCGTATATGATGCATTCATTGTTCGGCACTTTCGATTCCATGAACCAACACCAGGTGGCTGCCTTCTTTTCCGATTATGTTGACATACGCTACTCAACCACAGGCATTCCTTATGAGGCGGTGGTATTCTTTATTCTCTGCCTTGCCCTGAATACTTATATACTGAGCCGTGGTCTCACAGGCGGGGTTGAAAAAGTGGCCAAGTTGGGGGTTCCAATGCTGATCCTTTTCGGGATATTCCTGGCGGTAAAAGGTATAACCCTGAGGGCAGGCCACCAGGGGGCGGTTTATAACGGCACACTGGGACTGGATTTTTTGTGGACGCCTGATTACACTTCTCTGTCGAATCCTAAAGTATGGCTGGCAGCCGCAGGCCAAATATTCTTCACCCTGTCGGTAGGTATGGGTTCTATTCAATGTTACGCGTCATATGTAAAAAAACACCATGATGTAGCGCTGAATGCCATGTCGGCAGGCTGGATGAACGAGTTTGTTGAAATTGTGCTGGGCAGCTCTATCCTGATACCAATTGCTATAGGCTATCTGGGCATTGAAAATGTTGTTGAGTTGACAAAACTGGGCGGACTGGGTCTTGGATTCCGTACCATGCCCTATTTATTTGAGCAATGGGGGCCGTT
>DATGZB010000019.1:0-24680 GCA_035297395.1 Lentimicrobium sp.
TTATCTCACGTTGAGTTTGGCAAGTAGTAAGAAACTCTTCTACAATCTTTTTCTTAAGATCGTCCGTAAATCTGTTTAATGTTCTTTTCATAATCCTGATTTAAGTTTACTTTTTGTGTAAATCTATTTCAGGACAAGTCAGTTGAACAGTGTCGAACTACATCGAACTACCTTGAACTACCTTGAACAATGTTGAACTACATTGAACATCGTTGACCCTTTCATAATCTTATTTAATTTTTACAGAATCTCCACATTCGTCTGTTTGGCATGTTATTTTATTGTCTAATTTTGCTAACTCAAACAAACACAATACTTTAGCTATTTGACGAAAGACTAATAGATGACCAATACAAGTAATTTGATCAAGGTTCCTGCTGCTACCCTGGGGTTGGTATCGGGACACATTGTCCAAAAATATCAAAGCGTTAGGGGAGAGAAAGATTTCCCGTCTCCTCCGGTTGCTTTCAGGAAGCCTGAAGTCTTCAGGAATTTTAACCATGTGAGGAATGACAATTATTACTGGATGAAAGATCGCAGTAATCCAATGGTGATTCCTTATCTGAAAGCAGAAAATGATTATGCTGAAAAGGTCACCTCATCTACCCAGGCTTTACAGGATAAGATCTTCAATGAAATGAAGCAGCGCCTCAATGAGGAAGATCAGTCAGCACCGGTATGGTTTAATGGTTACTATTATTATACACGCACTGAAAAAGGTAAACAGTATAAGATATATTGCCGTAAAAAAGGAACACTGTCAGCACCTGAAAATGTTTTGTTTGATGTAAACCAGATGGCTGATGGGAAAAACGCATTTCTGTTTGCTGATTATGAGGTTAGTCCGGATAACCGTCATGCCGCCTATCTTTCCAATGAAACAGGTTCATATGCTGAATTTATCCTTAAAGTCCGAGACCTGGAAACAAATAAAGATATTGTCGGATTTGAGATCACGAAAGTTCAGGATGTAGTTTGGTCAAACGACAGCAGGACGCTGTTTTATACCGTTAGCAATGCCAGTCTCAGGCCATGGAGGGTTTACAGGCATGATGTTTTTGGAAGCAATCCTGGGGTGGTTGTTTTCCAGGAAGATGATGACCTTTTCATTGTGAATCTTCAGAAAACCAAGACCAGCGAATACATTTTCATTTCAAGCTCCAGCTTTAGCACAACGGAATTCAGGATGCTCAATGCTAATACTCCATTTGAGGAGTTTGCGATATTTATGCCCAGGGTGAAAGATGTGGATTATGGTGTATACCATCACCATGAGAAATTCTTCATTCAATACAAGGATAAGGAAAATCTTAATGGAAAGATATTTGAAGTGCCTGTTGAGGATTATGCTGACAGAAATAAATGGACAGAAATTTTACCGCATGATCAGGATGTCCTTATTGATTACATGGATGTTTTCAGCGATTTTTATGCAGTTCAACTGCGAAGGGACGGATTAATTGAAGTTCGGGTGGTTGGTATGCGCTGTTCATTTGAAAGAACCATTAAATTCCCTGAGCCGGTTTATACGGTTGAAATAAATCCGCTGCCTGATTACCATTCAAAGAAATTGAGGTACAGTTATGTATCACTAAATCGCCCACTGACTGTTTATGATTATGAACCTGTTGAAGGGATCAGCGAGATGGTTAAAGAGACTGTAATACCGGGAGGTTTTAATCCTGACAATTATACTGTTGAGCGCCTTCATTCGGTTGCTCCTGATGGTTCGCTTATCCCAATGGCGGTGCTTTACAGGAATGATCTGGTAAAAGATGGCAGTAATCCGGCTCTCGTTTATTCTTATGGAGCTTATGGCGAGCCAACTGATGCCAGGTTCATTTCCACATTTTATTCACTGGTTGATCGTGGTTTTGTGTTTGCACTGGCTCAGGTAAGAGGAGGTAATGACCTGGGCGAAAACTGGTATGAGGATGGTAAACTTTTAAAGAAAAAAAACACTTTCAACGATTTCATCTCATGCTGTGAGAAACTGATCTCCGACGGGTACAACAGTTCATCGAAATTATCAATCATGGGCGGTAGTGCCGGAGGTTTGCTGGTTACTGCAGTAACTAATATGCGTCCTGAGCTTTTCCATACGGTAGTGGCTGTGGTACCTTTTGTTGATGTGATCAATACCATGCTTGATCCAAATCTGCCTTTAACTACCCAGGAATATGAGGAATGGGGGAACCCAAATCATAAGGAGTATTACGATTATATGCTTTCGTACTCGCCTTATGATAACATCGGCTCTTTCAACTACCCGAACATGATTGTTACCGCAGGTTTGAACGACTCACAGGTTGGATTCCATGAACCTGCCAAATATGTCGCAAAGCTCAGAGAGTATAAAAGGGGCGATAACCTGATCATTTTACGTACTAACATGGATTCAGGCCACGGGGGTGCAACAGGGCGGTTTGATGCACTGAAGGAAGCAGCATTTGAGTTGGCTTTCATCCTTGAACGAGAAGGAATAAACGAATAACCAGTGGAATAAAACTACTGCAAACATCGATGCGGATATCCTGCTTATACCAAACAATTTTTTAATGTTCTTCGGGATTGGCAACATTTATCCATGTGTCATCAAAAAAGTAAGCTGTTACAAGGTTCCTTGGTGTAAATTCAAAATAGTAATTAACGGGCTTGATTGATTCCGGAGCTTTAGCCCAAAGCTCCGAAGGCGATTCTTCCTTTTCCAGTAATGCGTCTGTGCGGCTCTTGAAGTCAACCGGCGACCGCTTCCTTGAATCACATATCACATAAAAAGGTTTGTTGGCTTCTTTGCACACAAGCGCAATAGGATATGTTCCAATCTTATTGGTAAACCCATCACTGAACACATTGTCGGCACCCACTACGGCAAAATCAATTTCATGAATGAATCTTCCGATAGCAGCTTCGTTGATGAAATGGACTTTACAGCCCAGATCAGCAAGTATTCCTGCCTGAATTTTTCCTTCGAATACCGGCCCCGACATAGTTTGGTAAACCGACGGGAATATCTTTCTAACAGCAAGATGTTTAAAAAGAATGTGGATGCTCGAACTGTTACTGTGCAGAAGTATCCGTTTATCGTAAAACTGCACAAGTCTTGCCATCTTTTCAGCCGCCTGGTCAATGCTTTCATCCCACTCGCGCTCGTATTCACTGATGAAATGCTCAATCTTAAGCTTTTTCTTATTAGTATTTAGTTCCATCTCATCAAGGCGATCAAGGAATTCAAAGAAATGCTGAAGAAAATGGTTCAAAACAGCAAGATCTGGAAATTTACCTGCTACTTTCTCAAGATAATTACGAATATATGTTGTGTCAATATCACGACTGTTAACATAAGTCTGGATACATCTGATAAGTTTATCCAGGATAGCTGCAGAACCAGAATAATTATCTGCTATCAGTTCTTTTATTTTTATCTCGAATGACATTGTATATCACTGTTTATCTGATCATTAGGCTCAATGATACGAATATCCTGAACCATCATATTGCAATATTGTTTACCTTTGCGAAGTTAAGTCAATCCTTTCCATCTTTAAAATATATAAACATGTCAGAACGTATTTTTGATAAAGTAAAACCAGGTGTTGTCACAGGCGACGATGTACAGGAAGTATTCAGAATTGCCCGTGCCAATGGTTTTGCTATTCCGGCCGTGAATGTTGTTGGAACCGACTCAGTTAATGCAGTGATGCAGGCAGCAAAAGAGGTCAATTCGCCTGTGATAATTCAATTTTCAAACGGAGGATCACATTTTTATGCAGGGAAATTCCTGAATAATGAGGGTGAGCGGGCTGCTATTGCCGGCGCAATTTCGGGCGCCAGGCATATCCATCTTCTGGCTGAACAATATGGCGTTCCCGTGATAGTGCATACTGATCATGCGGCACATAAATTACTTGCGTGGATAGACGGACTGCTTGACGAAGGAGAAAAACATTATGCGGCAACGGGCAAACCACTCTTCAGTTCACATATGCTCGACCTTTCAGAGGAACCTCTTGAAGTAAATATCCGGATTTGCAAGAAATACCTTGAACGTATGAGTAAAATAGGAATGACGCTTGAAATTGAATTAGGCGTTACCGGTGGTGAAGAAGATGGTGTTGATAATACCGGAGTTGAATCATCACGCCTTTATACTCAACCTGCTGATGTGGCTTATGCTTTCACTGAACTGAGCCAGGTAAGCAACCGCTTTACTATTGCAGCTTCGTTCGGAAATGTCCATGGTGTCTATAAACCCGGCAATGTTAAGCTCCAGCCAATTATCCTTAAAAATTCACAGGATTATATCCAAAAGAACCTGAATACTGCCGAAAAGCCTGTGAATTTCGTTTTCCATGGCGGTTCAGGATCAAGTCGTGAAGAGATTCGTGAAGCTATTTCTTACGGAGTAATCAAAATGAACATTGATACAGATACCCAATGGGCAACCTGGGAAGGGGTCATGAATTATTACAAGAAAAATGAAGGTTATCTGCAAGGTCAGATCGGCAACCCTGAGGGCGACGATAAACCAAATAAGAAATACTACGATCCCCGCAAGTGGCTGGCTGAAGGACAAAAGACTATGATCAACAGGCTGAAGGTTGCGTTTGAAGATCTTAACTGCCTTGACCGTAATTGATCAATTATTTACATGACAGTATTAATATCAAACAGAGACGCAGTTTCCTGCGTCTCTGTTTTTATATAGTCAGTACCCATCAATAAAAACATCAATCAGCGTATCTTTGCACCTTTGAATAAAAACAGAAATTATGGCTTCCGGACCAGATAAAAACTTTAAACGATATACTATTACTTCGGCATTGCCTTACGCAAACGGCCCTATCCATATTGGCCATCTTGCCGGGGTATATGTTCCTGCTGACATTTACGCAAGATATCTCCGTTCAAAAGGAGAATCCATTGTATTCATCGGAGGCTCGGATGAACATGGCGTTCCAATAACCATTAAGGCCCGGAAAGAAGGGGTAACTCCGCAGCAGGTGGTCGATAAATACCATGAAATCATTAAAAAGTCATTTGAGGATTTTGGGGTTTCATTTGACATCTATTCACGCACTTCAAATAAGATCCATCACGAGACGGCCTCAGGATTCTTTAAAACTCTTTATGATAAAGGTGAATTTACTGAACAGTTTTCAAGTCAGTATTATGATGAGGAACATCAGACTTTCCTGGCCGACAGGTATATAACCGGAACCTGTCCGCATTGCGGATTTGAGAAAGCTTATGGTGACCAGTGTGAAAATTGTGGCACTTCGCTTAACGCCACTGACCTGATCAATCCAAAATCAGCACTCAGTGGCTCAGTCCCTGTGATGCGTGAAACTAAACACTGGTTCCTGCCGCTTGATAAATATGAAGGCTGGTTAAGGGAATGGATCCTTGTGAGCCACAAGGATGACTGGAAGACCAATGTTTACGGCCAATGCAAGTCGTGGCTCGATACCGGATTGCAGCCAAGGGCCGTTACCAGGGATCTCGACTGGGGCGTTAAAGTACCCCTTGATGGTGCTGAAGGTAAAGTGCTGTATGTATGGTTTGATGCACCTATTGGCTATATTTCGGCAACCAGGGAGTGGGCTGAGCAAACAGGCAACAATTGGGAGCCATGGTGGAAGGATCAGGATACCAAGCTGGTACATTTCATCGGGAAAGATAATATTGTGTTCCATTGTATCGTGTTCCCCGGAATGCTAAAGGCTGAGGGTTCGTATATATTGCCTGATAATGTTCCTGCCAATGAATTCCTGAACCTTGAGAACGATAAGATATCAACCTCAAGGAACTGGGCAGTCTGGCTGCATGAGTACCTTGAAGAGTTTCCGGGAAAACAAGATGTGCTGAGGTATGTTCTAACAGCCAATGCCCCGGAAACAAAGGATAATGATTTTACCTGGAAGGATTTCCAGACCAGGAACAACAGTGAGTTACTGGCAATATTCGGTAACCTTGTAAACAGAACCATCGTACTGACACACAAATATTTTGAAGGTAAAGTTCCGGAACAGGGTATACTTACGGAATATGACCGCCAGGTTCTGGATGAAATGGCAGCATTTCCGGCAAGGATAGGTTCGAGCATAGAAAATTACCGCTTCAGGGAAGCACTCAATGAATTTATGAACCTTGCGAGATTAGGAAACAAATACCTGACAGACACTGAACCATGGAAAACATTCAAGACCGACCCTGAAAGAGTTAAAACCGTCCTGAATGTTGCATTACAAATATGCGCTAATCTTGCCATACTTTGTGAACCTTTCATGCCATTTAGCGCTGATAAACTAAATCAAATGCTTAACCTTTCTTCCCTTAAATGGGATAAAGCAGGAAGCGCTGAACTGTTAAAGGCCGGTCACCAACTGGAGCCACCAGCATTTCTTTTCGAGAAGATAGAAGATGAAGCCATTGAATTCCAGGTACAGAAACTGCTTAATACCAGGAAGGCCAATGAAGCTCAATCATACGCAGCCGCTCCTTCAAAGCCATTAATTGAATTTGAAGATTTTGCTAAAATAGACCTGCGGGTAGGCACTATCCTATCGGCTGAAAAAATGCCCAAGACCAAGAAACTTTTAAAGCTAACTATAGATACGGGTATTGATAAAAGAACCGTAGTTTCAGGCATTGGTGAGCATTACCTGCCCGAAGCAATCATCGGGCAACAGGTGGCGATCCTGGTTAACCTTGCGCCCAGAAACATTAAGGGCACTGAGTCAGAAGGAATGATCCTTATGGCCGAGAACCACGATGGTGAATTATGCTTTATCTCACCTATGAAGGCGTTTAAGAACGGGACAGAAATCCGGTAAAATAATAGTTCAAAGCCTTCGGCGTTCAACACTTCGACTTCGCTGCGCTACGCTCAGTGGCAGTTCAAAGCTTCGCGTTCAAGATTGTTCAACATAAGGTCGCTTCCCTGCTTGGAGAGTAGTATTTAAATCTGTTGGTTTCCAATGTGGTACACTATTTTTTTATTACTTTTGGCACCATTTAAGTATTTTATAGTCTATAACGGATTAGTGCTATAATTACTATGAAAGCAAAGCTTGGAACTACTTTTGAACGCGAACCATTGAACGCGAAGCATTGAACTACTTTTGAACAATTTATGCTGATTATTGAAAACACGATCGTTTCGGACGATTTTAAAAAGGCTTGTTTTGCTTGTGACCTCTCGAAATGCAAAGGCGCTTGTTGTGTGGAAGGCGATGCCGGGGCACCGCTTGAAGAAGAGGAGATATCACTTCTTGAAGATTCAATGGATTATATCATTCCTTACATGCGACCTGAAGGCATTGATGAGGTTCGGAAAAATGGAGTTTTTGATTTTGATTTTACAGGACAATATGTAACTCCGCTGGTTAATGGCCGTGAATGTGCTTTTGTGGTCTTCAGCGAAGAAGGCATTGCGTTGTGTGCCATTGAGAAAGCCTGGAAGGAAGGTAAAACCGGATTCCGGAAACCCATCTCCTGTCACCTCTATCCTATTAGGCTTTCAAAGTACCAAGACTTTGAGGCTGTGAATTACCACCAATGGCATATCTGCGAGCCAGCCCGAAAGAATGGCAAAGAGATAAACCTGCCTGTGCATGCTTTCTTAAAGGATGCAATAATCCGGAAATATGGGGAAGATTATTATAAAGAGCTCAACAGGCTGCTTGATAAGAATCCGGATAAAAACAATAAACGTGGAAAATTGTAGAGATACAGCATGCTGTGTCTCTACAAAGCAGGCCTTGCTGCAGCCATTGCTTCCAGTTCCTTGTCAATGTGGAACATACCTGCCTTGTCTTCACCTACCAGGTGGATTTTGTCGATGATCTCGCGATCAGTGCTTTCTTCCTCAATTTGCTCATTAATATACCATTGGAGGAAGTTGCCGGTAGTATAATCCTTTTCGTCAAGGGTAATTGCGTAAATGTCGTTAATTGCCTTAGTGATGAACTCTTCATGTTTAAGTGCTCCCTCAAAGATATCGAGCAGTGTAGTGAAAGTAGCTTTAGGCGTATCAAGGGATTGTAATTGGGCATAACCTCCCCTGTCGTTAAGGAATTTAATGAATTTGAGCATATGGATTCGCTCTTCGTCCGATTGTTTATACAGAAAAGCAGCGGCTCCCCTGTAACCTTTTGTTTCACACCATGAAGCCATAGCCATATAAATACGTGAAGAATGTTCTTCATTTTTTATCTGCCTGTTAATAGCTTCTTCAACTTTCTTTGAGATCATACTTTACAGTTTTAAGTTTTTATCAATTATTCTTGAGTGCTTCAGCACCACTGACAATTTCAAGTATCTCATTGGTAATTGCAGCCTGACGAGCCTTGTTGTATGTCAGTTTTAGTTCCTTTAACAATTCGGTTGCATTATCGGTAGCCTGCGACATGGCAGTCATCCTGGCGCCCTGTTCTGAAGCCCAGGAATCAAGCAATGCCTTATACAACTGGGTCCTCAGTATCCGGGGAACAATCGTTTCAAGTATTTCATCCCGTGAAGGATCAAATATATATTGCGATTGTCCGCCATTACCGTCATCATCAGTATCAGGTTCTACCGGCAAAAATTGTTCTGTTACCAAATATTGAACAACTGCATTCTTAAATTGATGATAAATTATGAAGATTTTATCATACTGCCCGGTCGTAAATAACCGGATCAGATGGTCAGCCAACTCTGCAGCCCGGCTATAGGAAAGATTATCATAAATCCCGTCGTGTGATTCAATGACCTTCCTGTTCGACTTGGCAAAAAATTCTGATGCCTTCCTGCCGATGGTGATAAGATCAACTTCGGCTGATTGATCAGTATTCTTAACAGTATTGCTGAAATGGACAGCCTGCTTGATCACATTTGAGTTGAATGCACCACACAGTCCCCTGTTTGAGGATAAGACAACCAGCAGTATCTTATTGGAAGTTCTTTTTTCAGAAAGGCCGCCCGGCAATACCACATCAGTCCCGGCACTTAGTTGCTGCAGCAGCGATTGTTGTTTTTGGGCAAAGGGCCGTAACTGGAGGATATTTGTCTGCGCCTTCCTCAACTTTGAAGCAGCTACCATCTTCATGGCGCTTGTTATCTGTTGGGTTGACTTGACCGAGTTAATCCTGTTTCTTACTTCCTTTAGACTAGGCATAAAGCTGACATTGCTTAGATTTCATATTTCCGGACCTGTTCCCTGGCCACTGCTTCAAGTTCACTTTCTACTTCAGCGGTATAGTTACCTTTCTTTAGCTGCTCAAGTAATTCATGCTTGTTCTCAACCAGGTAATGGAGAAACTCAATTTCAAATGAATGTACCCTGTCAACCGGAACGTTCTGAAGCATACCTTTTGAACCACAGAAAATAATAGCTACCTGTTGTTCAACAGGCAACGGAGAATATTGCGGCTGTTTAAGGATCTCAACATTCCTGATTCCCTTATCAAGGATTGATTTAGTGACAGCATCAAGGTCTGAACCGAACTTTGAGAAAGCCTCCAACTCCCTGAACTGGGCCTGATCGAGCTTCAATGATCCGGCAACTTTCTTCATCGATTTAATCTGGGCGGTTCCCCCAACCCTTGAAACCGAAATACCGACATTAATAGCGGGCCTGATACCTGAATTGAAGAGGTTCGATTCAAGGAATATCTGTCCGTCGGTGATGGAAATTACATTGGTTGGAATGTATGCTGATACGTCACCGGCCTGGGTTTCAATAATTGGCAATGCTGTAAGCGATCCGCCCCCTTTTACCTTGTGCCTTATGGATTCTGGCAGGTCATTCATTCTTTTAGCTATTTCATCACTCTTGATGATTTTAGCAGCTCTTTCAAGCAAACGGGAGTGAAGGTAGAATACATCACCGGGATATGCTTCACGTCCGGGCGGACGGCGAAGCAGCAGGGAAACTTCCCTGTAGGCAACTGCTTGTTTGGACAAGTCATCATAAATGATCAGTGCGGGGCGGCCTGTATCCCTGAAATATTCACCGATGGCAGCACCGGCAAAGGGAGCATAGAACTGCATGGCTGCAGCATCACTGGCAGTTGCCACAACCACCACTGTGTATTTCATTGCGCCTTTGGCTTCAAGGGTTTGTACTATGTTTGCAACTGTACTTCCTTTTTGGCCGACAGCAACATATATACAATAAACGGGCTCGCCTTTATCGTATAACTCTTTCTGGTTGATAATGGTATCAATTGCGATGGCTGATTTACCTGTCTGACGGTCACCTATGATAAGCTCACGCTGTCCCCTTCCAATCGGAATCATGGCGTCAATTGCCTTAATACCCGTCTGGAGGGGTTCATTAACCGGTTGACGGTAAATTACTCCAGGAGCTTTACGCTCGAGTGGCATATCGTAAACTTCACCTGTGATTGGGCCTTTACCATCAATAGGGTCACCTATTGTGTTGATCACCCTGCCAAGCATACCTTCGCTAACCTTTATGGAAGCGATCTTCCTTGTGCGCTTTACCTGATCACCTTCGTTAACTCCGGTAGCGTCACCCAGCATAACCACCCCAACATTGTCCTCTTCAAGATTAAGGACGATACCCTTTACCCCGGTAGTCTCAAAATCAACTAATTCTCCGGCTTGTACATTATATAAACCGAAAATTCGAGCAATACCATCACCTACCTGCAAAACGGTGCCCACTTCTTCAAGTTCGGCCTCCGATTTAAAACCTGCAAGTTGCTGTCTGAGGATTGCTGATACTTCAGCCGGTTTAATTTCTGCCATAAATATATTAGTTTAAAATCCTTTGATATAAGTATTTACATTAAATTCCTGCCGCAATTCCTGTACTTTCTTTCTGATAGTATCATCAAATACTACCCCTTCAACACGTACAATCAACCCTCCAATAACTGAAGGATCAACAATCTCATTCAGAATTATTTTTGATCCTGTCTGCATTTCGAGCTTGTTGACCAGGCGTTCTTTAACTGCAGCATCAAGTGGTGTTGCCGAAGTAACCTCAGCAACTTTGATATTTTTAGCTTCCCTGTATAAACTGATAAAAGATTCCACAATTCCGGCAAGGTACTCCTCACGGCGTTTTCTTACGAGAATTTCAATGAAAGTGTAGGTAACTTCACTCACCTTTGATTTAAAAAGATCACTAAGTACTTTAAGTTTCTTGTCGGTAAAAATCACAGGGCTTTTAAGGAATAACCTCAGCTCCCTGCTGTTTTCAATAATATCCGCAATCAGTTGTACATCATTGTAAACCTCCTCAATCCGGTTTTTTTCTGCAGCATAATCATACAATGCAGTAGCATAACGAAGATTGATCCTGTGGTCTCTCATCTTTAGTTCAGGTTAATGTTGTCGAGTGATTTCTCTACAAACTTTTTGTTCTTTGCCGGATCTGAGAGCTCTTGTGAGATGAGTTTCTCAGCAATTTCTACCGAAAGGTTGGCAACCTGGTTTTTAAGGTCGGTAATGGCAGCCATTTTCTCATGCTGTATCCTTTCCCTGGCCGATTCAAGTATCCTTTCAGCCTCCTGGGCAGCCCGGTCCCTCGCATCATCAATCAGTTTCTCACGCACTTTCCTGGCGTCCCTCAGCAGGGCGTCTCTCTCTTCCTTGGCCTCTTTAAGCAACTTCTCGTTTGTGAACTGGAGGTTTTCCATTTCGCGTCTGGCTGCTTCTGCCTGATGCAGTGATTGCTCTATGGCTACTTCACGGTCTTTTAATGCCCGCATGACGGGTGGCCACACGAACTTGCCGAGTATCAGCAGGAGCAATGCAAAAGCCAGCGTCATCCAGAATATCAATCCAATTCCGGGATTTACTAATTCCATCTCTTAGTTTATTTTATCCATTTAATAAAAATATACCGCTGCAACCAACCGTTACAGCGGTATACTGCCTTAACCTACAAATACTACGAGCAAACAAACAACGATCGCAAAGAAAGCAACTCCTTCGATAAGAGCTGCCGAAACGATCATGTTTGACCTGATATCACCGGCTGATTCGGGCTGGCGGGCAATTGATTCAAGCGCACCACGGCCAATGTTACCGATACCCACACCGGCTCCGATGGCTGCAATGCCTGCACCAATAGCTGCACCGGCTTTAGCAACAGGTGCCAGGTCGCTTGCAATTTGCAGAAGTAATGTTAATAGTGTCATGGTTTATTGTATTAAGGGTTTATTGAATTAAAAACTATCAGGGTAAAACGTCTGTATGTGCGTGCTCCTCGGTTGCCATTCCAATGTATAATGCTGATAACATAGTGAATACATATGCCTGTATAAAGGCCACCAGTAGCTCAAGCAAACTGATAAATATAGAAAACGGTACAGAAATTAAGCTCACCCCATAAGCCAATGCATGGCTCATCTGCCCGAAAATAAAGATAAGGGCTATAAATCCAAGCACAATGATATGCCCTGCTGCTATGTTTGCAAAGAGACGGACCATCAATACGAATGGTTTAATAAACACACCGGCCAACTCGATAATGGGTATCAGGGGTAAGGGGAATTTAAGCCACCAGGGTATTCCCGGAGGGTTAAATATATGTATCCAGTAATCCTTGTTGGCTTTTATCAGGATTATGACAAATGTGAATGCTGCCAGCACCAATGTCACCGCAATATTACCCGTTACATTAGCCCCGCCCGGGAAGAATGGAACCAAACCAATCAGGTTGCTGAAGAAAATGAAGAAAAAAGTAGTCAGCAGGAATGGCATATAACGCTCATAGTGTTTTCCTATTGAAGGTGCCGCAACATCATCACGGATAAAAAGGATCAGGGGTTCAAGCCATGATTGCAGTCCCTTAGGTGCGTGACCGGCATTCCGGGTATATGAACGAGCTACCGAAAAGAAGATCACGATCATCAGGATAACGCTTACAAAAATACCTACCACGGTCTTGGTTACCGACAGATCAACCGGTTTACCGGCTGTGGTATCTGTCTCCATTGTACCGGGTTTAACCTTAACGATCTTACCTTTGTTGACATTTCTTTCTGTCTCAAGTTTGTATCCCTTGTATGATGCGTGACCGTGCTCAAACCTCTTTGAACTGAAAACAACCAATTGTCCGTTGTCAATGAGTATTACAGGCAGTGGGATGGAAATCTCCCTCTCTCCCACAGTTGCAATATGCCAGTCATGTGAGTCAACTATATGGTCAATGATCAGGTGTCCTGCGTTGAATTCCTCTTTCTGATGCATTTCATGGTCATCAGTCGTATCTTTGTGCCCTTGGTTCTCCTGTGGGGATGACCAACCAATCAACACACTCAATATTAAGCCAATGGAAAGTAAGTATTTTCTCATTCCTGAATTACGGATCGTATCTTTTCCTTATTTTTTAGGTGGTGCAATAATAAGACTTTTTTACGTAATCTTTATATAGATTAGATGAATATTTATATATGCTATATAACCTCAACAGCAAGCTTCATTCAAAAAACTTAACGGTTATTAACAACAAAATCCTTAAAGTGTTCTTTCATCTGTTACAAAAAAGGCACTGAAAGCTTAACAAAAGATACTATCAATCTGAGAGAAGATGGACGAAGATAAAAGAGACCTTCATTTTATGAAACTTGCTTACCAGGAGGCCTTGGAGGCCCTTAGAAAGGATGAGATCCCTATTGGGGCAGTGATCGTTTCGAATGATAAAGTCATTGCCCGGGGGCACAATTTGTCCGAAACATTAAACGATGCCACCGCGCATGCTGAGATGCAAAGCTTTACGGCTGCCTCTAACCATATCGGCGGAAAATACCTCGACGAATGCACTCTTTATGTAACCATAGAACCCTGCCCAATGTGTGCCTCAGCAGCCTTTTGGACGCAGCTGGGAAGACTTGTATATGGTGCTTCTGATCCCAAAAGGGGCTATACCACCATCAGTGATAAATTGCTTCACCCAAAAACCATCGTAAAAAAAGGCGTTATGGCCGATGAATGCCAGAAAATCCTGACCGGTTTTTTTAAAAATAAACGGTAATCCTGTGCGTGATGTCCCTTTATTTTCAAGGGAAACACAGAAAAACAAGAGAAACAAGAGAAACAAATAACCGTTTATAATACCTCTTCTAATTTCTTAATCAGGTCATCGCCTCTCAGTTCCCGGCCGATAATTACACCGTTCCTGTTGAGTAGGACATTTGAAGGTATTGCCATTACACCGTATTGCTGGCTGGCGGCATTATTCCAGTATTTGAGGTCTGAGACATGTTTCCAGGTGAGGTTATCATCCTTGATGGCCTGCAACCAGGGCTCCTTTTCCCTGTCGAGTGAAACACCCAGTATCTCAAATCCCTTATCATGGAATTTCTTGTAAGCTTTCACTACGTTGGGATTCTCTCTTCTGCAGGGGCCGCACCACGATGCCCAGAAGTCAATGAGGACAAAATTCCCCCTTAAAGAAGACAAGGCAAGTGGATTACCATCCGGGTCGTTCATTGTGAAGTCAGGAGCTACCTTTCCAATGGCCACATTATCCAATATACTGATACGGTCTTCAAGTTTTTTGCTGACATCCGATTTCTTTACTTTTGAATCAAGCGTTGCAGATATATCTTTCAATTCCTCGAGGTTCAGTTCATAAGCATGGCGCATAGCAATATAAGGCGATACATAAGAAGCCGGATTATCCTTTATGAAAGTTATAAGTTTTGCTTTATTGCCATTTTCAAGAGACTCGATCTGTGTCTCCAGTGACTGCATTTTCACTGAATCGGTATCCCTTGCTGCTTCATTGTATTGCGTATACAGCCCTATCATTGCTGACCGTTGCTCATCAATCATTTTAGTATATTTACGGTAATCGGCATCCGACGCAGACCCTTCAACGAGTGGCTTTTCTATGCTGTCGGTATTGATGGTTATCTCAATATTGGCTGCTTCATTGAAGAACCCGACAAACCTGCCCTCATCCAGTCCAATGTAATACATCTCCGGAGCTTCAATAATTCCTTTAAATTTAAACTTGCCCTCATCCGTCAATACGCTATCCATAACTTTGAAATCACCGTCTACGCTTTTCTGAAGATATACCTTCTCTGGTGCTTTTCCTTCAATGTGGCCGGTAATAAGGAATTCATTGCTTTTCCTTGACTCGCATGAAGCAAGTACGATAGCTAACGATAAGAATAAGATCAGTCTTTTCATTGTATTTTTTAGTTTTCGGTTAAAATGCCTGAGTTATTTCCTCTTATTCATAAAGAGGTATTCAATAAGGATAATAAGTAAGAGCGTAAAGATAGTGCTTAAGAACATTCGCAATAATATCAAACCCACTTCAGAGAAAGAAAATGATTCAAGGATGCTGATAGCCAGTTGATGCAGCAGCACCAGCAAAAAGGAATAAACTACAAACCACCGCATACCCATGTCGTGAATGCCGGGCGTCAGATGCTCTTCATATTCAGCCGGGGCGCCAACTAATCTGATCACCGTTGGCCGCATAAAAGCCATAAATACCGAGGCAGCCGCATGGAGTCCCGTTGAGTTGCTGAAAATATCTATAGATAATCCAAGCAAAAAAGAGGATATCAGCAGCAGGGTACCCGGGACCTCAAACGGCAGCAAAAGTATAAAAAGGATATAAAGTGATGGGTTTATATACCCTCCCAGGCTCATATGGTCAATTAGCAGCACCTGAGCTGCAACAAGTACAGCAAAGCGAATGAACAGGAAGGGGTATGACCGGTTATTCATTTATCACCTGTTTACTTAATTCAACCTGCTCCTCCCTGAAGAGGTTTTTAACTATATAGACGTAAGTAAGACTGTTAAAATCAGCCGACCACCGGAAATCAATATCATAGAAAAACTCACCTTCCTTAACCCTGATATCCTCAACTGTACCCACCATGATACCTTCAGGGAAAATGTGGCTGTATCCGCTTGTAAAGATGGAATCACCTTTTACCACTTTTACATGCTCAGGAATATCTATAAGGCTTCCCCTGACCGGATTTGAACCTTGCCACACAACTGTCCCCATCTGGTTCAGCCTGTTTATGCGGGCACTTATCTTAGCATGCTTATTCAATGCCGACATCACCCAGCAGAAATTATCCGAAACACTCACAACCGTCCCGATAATTCCCTGCGGATTAATGACTGCCATATCATGCTGTATTCCATGCTTCCTGCCCTTGTTAAGCATTATATAATTATTCCGGTTATTGGTTGAATTGCTGATCACCCTGGCAACTGTATAGATATAAGTTTGCCTGTTAAGGGTATCAATCAGCCGGGTAGATAAAGTATCGGTAGTTACCTGCCCCTGCCTTAGATTTTGCCAAAGCATGGCATTCTCGGCAGCCAGCCGTTCATTTTCCTGTTTAAGTTTAAAATAGCCTGTTATGGATGAATAGGTATTAAAGGCACTACCGGTTACGCTGTCTGTAAAATTAGTTATGACCGATCCCTGGAAATAGCTTCTGTTAGCAATTAAAGCAATGGATATAAATTCAAGCAACAGGAACAGGAAGAAGAAGCTGTGCTTCCATATGAATGCCAGAATATACCGCATGCTGGTCGGGTTTCGGGGGCCGGAAAGCATGGTATGCAATGTCTCATCCATTGCATACGCCGTTTACCTGCCATCAAATATTATTTTATAAGGAATGTAAATTTATTAAAGTTCTTAAGTGCTATGCCTGTACCTCTTGCAACCGCCCTTAATGGATCATCGGCAACATGGACCGGAAGTTTTGTCTTTAAATGTAACCGCTTGTCAAGTCCCCTCAGCATTGATCCGCCACCGGCCAGGTAAATACCTGTGCGGTAAATATCGGCAGACAATTCAGGAGGGGTCATTTCAAGGGCATTAAGGACAGCAGCCTCGATCTTCGATATTGATTTATCAAGGCAGTGGGCAATCTCACTGTAATTAACATAAATCTCCTTTGGAATACCCGTCAGCATATCCCTGCCATGAACGGGATAATCCGAAGGCGGATTCTCAAGTTCGGTGATTGCGGCACCCACATTGATCTTTATAGCTTCAGCCGTACGCTCACCGATATTGATATTATGCTGCTTGCGCATATACTCTTCAATATCATTATTGAAATCATCGCCGGCGATCCTTATTGATTTATTGTTAACGATCCCACCCAGGGCAATAACGGCAATTTCACTTGTACCGCCGCCAATATCAATGATCATATTACCAGTGGGTTCCAGCACATCAATCCCGATCCCTATGGCAGCAGCCATGGGTTCATGGATAAGTCTTACCTCTTTTGCTCCGGCCTGCTCGGCTGAATCCTTAACAGCCCTCTCCTCTACTTCAGTGATCCCCGACGGAATACAAATAACCATCTTAAGTGCAGGAGGGAAAAGATTACGGGTGGGTCCTGTCATCTTGATAAGCTCCCTGATCATGTATTCTGCCGACTGGAAATCAGCAATAACCCCGTCGCGCAAAGGCCTTATGGTTTTTATATTCTCATGAGTCTTGCCATGCATCATCATGGCCCGTTTGCCTACCGCAATAATTTTTCCTGTATTCCGCTCTATCGCAATGATCGATGGTTCATCAACAACAACCTTGTCATTGTAAATTATGATCGTGTTGGCAGTGCCAAGGTCCATTGCGATCTCTTTAGTCATGAAGGAGAAAAGTCCCATTTTTTATATGTGTTTCAAAGGATTATCAAAATGTGAATTATTTAATGTTTAAAATGGCGGATACCAGTAAAAACCATGCTGATATCATGTTTATTGCAGTACTCAATGGTATCATTGTCACGTATGGAACCTCCGGGCTGGATTACGCTGGTAATACCGGCCTGGTGTGCAATCTCAACTGAATCGGCAAAAGGGAAATAAGCATCCGAAGCCATTACGGCATTCCTGAGTTCAAGCCCAAACGACTGCGCTTTGGCAATTGCCTGCTTCAGGGCATCAACCCTTGAAGTCTGGCCTATTCCGCTGGCCAGCAATTGCTTACCGGATGCAAGGACAATAGCATTTGATTTGCTGTGCTTTACTATCTTATTGGCAAAAAGGAGATCTTCCATTTGTCCGGCGTCCGGTCGCTTGTTTGTAATAAACCTGATATCATCTGTCGTTTCAGTCTTCAGGTCTTTATCCTGGACAAGCACGCCATTAAGTATGCTTCTGAACTGTTTATCCTGAAAATCAAACGATTTAGTCTGCAAAATTATTCTATTTTTCTTTGTTTGGAGAATCTCAAGGGCATTTTTTTCATAGCCCGGAGCCAATATAATTTCAAAGAATATCTTATTTATTTCAGCAGCTGCTTCATCATCAATGGGTGAATTAGTGATCAACACCCCGCCGTAGGCTGATACCGGATCAGCCTCAAGCGCCGCCTTCCAGGCTGCGGTTAACGTTGGCCTGCTTGCTATTCCGCAGGCATTGTTATGTTTCAGGATCGCAAAGGTGGTTTCATCAAAATCCTTTATCAGGGCAATACCGGCTTCCAGGTCAAGAAGGTTATTATATGAAAGTTCTTTCCCGTGCAATTGGATAAAAACATCCTCCAGTTTTCCATAAAAAGTACCATTTTGATGTGGGTTCTCACCATACCTCAAGCTCACCGGATTGCCCGCATGAACATCGAAGGCTTCCCCGGTGGTATTATTACCTGTTGCCTCATCACTCGCTATCCCCATATAACCCGCAATGGCAGTATCATAGGATGATGAGCGTAAAAACGAATAATATGCGAACTTCAATCTTTCTTCTTCTGAAGTTGATATTTCTTCACGTCCGGCAATTTCGGCGAGAGCCGGATACTGTTCGGGCGAAGAGATACACAATACATGGGCGTAGTTCTTGGCGGCTGCCCTTATAAGTGAGATCCCACCAATATCGATCTTTTCAATGATATCCTTATGAGAGGCACCTGATTTCAGGGTAGCCTCAAAAGGGTAAAGGTTCACAACCACAAGGTCAAAGGTATCAATACCGTAAGCCTTCATATCCTCTGTATCGCCCCCATGGCCGGGTCTTCCCAGTATACCTCCGAAAACTTTGGGATGAAGTGTTTTCACCCTGCCTCCCAAAATTGAAGGATATCCAGTCAGGTCTTCTATTTTTGTACATTCAATCCCTAACGACTTTATGAAATCGTATGTGCCGCCTGTTGAAAAGAATGCTACTCCCTTTTGTGAAAGTGAGCGGATAATATTATCGAGTCCTTCTTTATAATAAACTGAAATTAGGGCTTTCCTGACAGTTTTGATGTTACTCATAATGGTTTGTGAAGTGGAAAAAATAAGATGGTAAAGAAAGATGCAATTTTATTAAATTTTACGCCATTGTCCAAATAATACTCATTAATAAAGCATGAAACTTTTATCACTAAATTTACCTCCTCAAAGAAACCAATGGAACGGGTAAAACGATATCTGAAATTACTGAGGGAAAGCTACATCTTTGCCCTAAAGGCTATAGTAGTTAACAAAGTCAGGACCATCCTGTCGCTTTCAGGCATTACAATTGGTATTTTTTCAATCATCTCGGTATTCACCGTCTTCGATTCAATAAAGAGCATGATTACCGAAAGTGTCAGCTCGCTGGGCAGCAATGTGCTTTATGTACAAAAATGGCCATGGGCATTCTCAAGCGATTACCCATGGTGGGAATATATGAAAAGGCCGGAAACCAGGCTGTCCGAACTTGTCGAAATACAGAAACGCAGCCAGGCATCCCAATCAGCCGCCTACATGGTCAGCACCATGCGAAAAGTAAAGCATAAAAACCTTGCAATGACGGGTACCATTGTGGCTGTCTCGCACGACTATCCCGAGGTCGCCACTGTAGAACTTGCCTCAGGCAGGTATTTCTCATTTGATGAATCAGCAGGCGGTAGGCCTGTGGCAATTATTGGCAATGAAATTGCTGCTTCATTATATGGAGCTACCGATCCCATCGGACAAAAAATAAAGGTATTCAGCCGCAACCTTGAGATCATTGGCGTACTCAAAAAGGAGGGCATGACGGTCTTTAGTAATTCAAGTGACTACTATGTTATGATGCCGGTTCAGTTTGCCCGTCAGTTTATTGACCTGAAAAGCGACAATATCGGAGCTGCTCTTATGGTTAAAGCCAAACCCATGGTAACCAACGAGGAACTGGCCGATGAGCTCAAAGGTATCATGCGGTCGGTCAGGAAACTTAAGCCGGGTACAAAAGATAATTTTGCCATCAACAAGTCCGATATTGTTACCCAAACCTTCGAAGGCCTGTTCAGCGTGATCAACATCGTGGGCTGGATCATCGGGGGATTCTCTTTACTGGTCGGGGGGTTCGGAATAGCAAACATCATGTTCGTATCAGTAAAAGAACGAACACCGCAAATTGGTATCCAAAAATCTATGGGTGCCAAAAATTCCTTTATCCTTCAGCAGTTCCTTTTTGAATCTGTGTTCCTTTCCCTTTTCGGCGGAATAGTGGGCCTGCTGCTTATTTTTTTGATTACCATGGTGCTAACCTATGGTTTTGATATGCGACTGGTGCTTACCTTCGGCAATATCATGCTGGGTATCACGGTTTCAGCTGTAATTGGACTGGTTTCAGGATTCATACCCGCCTTATCGGCTTCCAGGCTTGACCCCGTTGAAGCAATGCGCTCGTCATTCTGATTTTAATTTTCCATGTTTATAAAATTTTTAGCTGATTCTCATCAGAATCACTATTTTTACCCTCCAAATAAAGATAAATGCTTAAGCGATGGGTTGTCAGACCTAAAGGCGATCCTGAGAAGGTCGGTACTTTAGCGGCGGAGCTGAATGTGAGTGAAGTTATTGCTGAACTGTTGGTACAAAGAGGTATCACCACCTACAGTGAGGCAAAGACATTTTTCCGCCCCGACCTGGATCAGCTTCATGATCCTTTTCTTATGAAGGATATGGATGTTGCCGTTGAAAGAATACTCAACGCCATCAACCATAAAGAAAAAATCCTCGTTTACGGTGATTACGATGTCGATGGTACTACTGCAGTCGCCCTTATTTATACTTTTCTCCTTGAAACAGGAGTAGACCCATTACTGGTTGACTTTTATATTCCCGACAGATACCAGGAAGGTTACGGTATCTCAATCCAGAGTATCGACTTCGCAAAAGAAAATGGCTTTAGACTGGTAATTGCCCTCGACTGTGGTATAAAGGCAGTTGAGAAGATCAGGTATGCCAATGAGCTTAAAGTCGATTTTATCATCTGCGACCACCACCGTCCCGGCGAGCACATTCCCGATGCGGTGGCAGTGCTTGACCCCAAAAGGGCCGATTGCCCTTATCCCTATAAGGAATTATCCGGATGCGGGGTAGGATTCAAACTGATACAGGCACTTGCCATAAAAAAGAACATTCCATTTTCCTCTCTGACCAAATACCTTGACCTTGTTACTGTCAGCATAGCATCGGATATCGTCCCGATTACAGGCGAAAACCGCATACTGGCTTTTTATGGCCTTAAACTCCTCAACTCCAAGCCAAAGGCCTGTTTTGAAGCAATATTAAAGTATGCAAATATTACGAGGAATCACCTCATCCCAAACCCCTCTCCTAAAGGCGAGGGGCTTAACCAACAGGAGAATGGCAATTACCTCACCCAAAGCCACCTCACCCTAAATCCCTCTCCTAAAGGCGAGGGGCTTCAGCCACAAAATCACCTCACCCCAAACCCCTCTCCTAAAGGCGAGGGGCTTCAATCCCAGGGAGGTTTTGTAAATGAGGAACTCTATTTCTGCAGGGAGCTTACTATCAGCGACCTGGTCTTTCTGATAGGGCCCCGTATCAATGCAGCCGGAAGAATCGAAAGCGGCAGGAATGCTGTGAAACTGCTGATATGCGACACCATGGAAAATGCCGCCGTACTTGCCGGGCAAATTGATGAATTCAACACCACCCGCAGGGATCTCGACCTGAATACGACTGACATGGCCCTCGACAATATTAAAAACCTCTCACGGCTAAAGAATTCTAAGTCGACGGTTGTCTTCAACAAGGAGTGGCATAAAGGAGTCATCGGCATTGTGGCCTCGCGACTGATCGAAACTTATTACCGGCCCACCATTGTGCTTACCCAGTCAAACGGCTTCATCACCGGATCGGCACGTTCAGTCAAAGACTTTGACATTTATGATGCCATTGATGAGTGCAGCGACCTGCTGGAGCATTTCGGAGGCCACAAATATGCGGCAGGATTGTCGATGAAACCCGAAAACCTTGATGCCTTCATCGAGAAGTTTGAGAATGTGGTGGCGTCAAGGATCACACAGGAGATGCTTACCCCTGAAATTGAAATAGACCTCAAACTGACACTCAATGAGATCAACCTCAAGCTGTTCAGGATCATAAAGCAGTTTGCCCCTTTCGGCCCCGGAAACCCCTCCCCCGTTTTCCAAACCGATGGCGTAATCGATAACGGTAATTGCCGTGTACTGAAAAACAAACACCTCAAGCTCACCATCGGGCATATGGATTATGCCTCCAGCCCCATTTCAGCCATAGCTTTCCAGATGGGCGATTTCTACGACCATATCATAAAAGGCCTCCCTTTCAACATCTGCTACCACATTGAAGAAAACGACTGGAACAACAAGAAAGAGATCCAGCTCAACATCAAAGAAATTCAAACGGTAAGACAGGTTGAAACCCAATCAGACGAATCAGTTTTGTATCAGGAAAATTAGATTTCCCTTGTTTTTCTTTGTTTCTCTTAGTTTTTCTTTGTTTTTCTTTGTTGTTTGCCTTGTTTGGCTTCGATATCATTTCATTACGCTCAGTAACTTTTAATGAAGTAAAAGAAACAAGAAGAAACAAGAGGAATAGTTTGTATTTTTGTTATTATGATGATCAAAGAAGAAATATCCAGACGCAAGGCTGATTTTTTGCGATTATGTATTGGACATAATGTTAAATATCTTTATGCTTTTGGTTCAGCGACTACCGATCAGTTTGATCATTCCAGAAGTGATATTGATCTGATAGTAGAAATCGAAGAATCGGATCCTATTAATAAAGGAGAGACTATTATGTCCTTATGGGATAGGTTTGAGACATTCTTTGAAAGGAAAGTCGATCTGTTGACAGAATCTTCCCTTAAAAATCCCTATTTGATAAACAGTATTAATAAGAGTAAAGTGCTTATTTATGACGGAGCAAGCAAAGAAATATTTGTCTGATATTATACAGGCAATAAATCTTATTGAGCATTTCACTGCTGATACTAAATCTTTTACTGAATTTGCGGAAGATCTAAAAACACAGAGCGCAGTTGAAAGACAAATAGGCATTATTGGCGAAGCAGTCAATAAACTGGAAAAATTAGCTCCGGAAGTAAAAATCGAGAGTTCATATAAGATTATCTCCATGCGGAATAGAATAATTCATGCTTATGATAATATTGATGCTTCAATTATTTGGGCTATCATTAGAAATCATCTTAAGCCTCTTAAAACAGACATTGAATTACTTTTAACATAGTGCTCCGATCTTATTTGTTTTACTTTATTTTCCTTGTTTTTCTTTGTTTTTCCTTGTTGTTTGCCTTGTTTGGCTTCGATATCATTTCATTACGCTCAGTAACTTTAAAGAAGTAAAAGAAACAAGAGAAAACAAGAAGAAACAAAAAGAAACAAGGAAATTTTACCTTGTCCTCATTAGATCAAGAACTGAATAGAGAATACTGACATAGCGGATAAATTCATCCATTGAATAAAACCTTTGCTCCAGTAATTTTATAGTTACAATAGTTTTTCCATTCTCACTCATTGAATGCAGGAGAAATACTTTATTGGTTAGTAATTCATTCCTTATTATATCCACTTTTAACAGCTTGTCTGTTAATCTCTCATCTGAAGTTTCGATCAGGAATTGCTTATTCAACTCATGGTGTTCACTCCTGTATCTGTTTGGATTAAAGAATTTATCAAGAAAACCCAAAGGGGAACAACTGAAAAAATACTCATCAGGGCTCTCAAATTCACATTTAAAAGTAAGTGGATGCGGATTTATACAATTTAAGGTGTTGATTAAGATTTCCTGGATAAATTCGATATGAAAGCTTTTGTATTTGAACACAATTGTTGCAATCAATTGAGGGTGTTCACCTGGAATACCCTTAATTTGCTGAACACCCTGAACATATTCAGTGCATTTATTTATAAAATCTATCCAAGGTGCTGAATCGACGTCTATTTGCATAAATTGTTGAGAAAACTATGGATATGTTATTGTAAACTCTTTCTGCTTTAAATCTTCAATCACCTCACCCTCTTTCCCTCTCCTGCCGATTATGATAAATAAAAATACCGGTTCTTATCCCTGGTTGTAATTTAAACTTTGTAATATCAAAGCCTAAAAGAATTGGAGATGATATGGTACTGTAACTGTATTTGTTTACATGGTTACCATGGTGATCACTTTTGCAATCAGAACTCTCCCAGATATATTGAATCTGAAATATTTGCCTTCGTCTTCAGCCGGTTTTTCTCCTGGTTCATATAAAATGCCCACAGGTGTACCTTTCCGGTAAACTCCGTTGGAAGTATCGTGGTGCCGCTGCCATCATCCCGGCATCCGGCATGGTAATCTACACATGCATTTTCCCCGCTTTGCCATGACACGATAACCATGCTGTCATACAACCTGTTGGTTTGAGGACCCAGTGTCGGATCCCAGCTAAGTGAAATTTTA
>DATGZB010000020.1:0-108408 GCA_035297395.1 Lentimicrobium sp.
TAAAATTTCACTTAGCTGGGATCCGACACTGGGTCCTCAAACCAACAGGTTGTATGACAGCATGGTTATCGTGTCATGGCAAAGCGGGGAAAATGCATGTGTAGATTACCATGCCGGATGCCGGGATGATGGCAGCGGCACGACGATACTTCCAACGGAGTTTACCGGAAAGGTACACCTGTGGGCATTTTATATGAACCAGGAGAAAAACCGCCTGAAGACGAAGGCAAATATTTCAGATTCAATATATCTGGGAGAGTTCTAAAACACATTTGCCATCCAGGGAAAAGAAAGAAGAAGAAAAAATATATCAAAATAATACCTAATTTTCCGGTCAGAAACCTGCCGGAAAAAATGAAAGAGATCACCTATTCCCTGAAGAGAGATGATGACAACTCTGACGGGTATTACAGCCGGGTAAGAACATTTACCGGCAAAGTGCTGGATGAAGGCACAGGATTTTTACCTCTTATTGAGGAATTTAAGATATGGCTTCAAAAGAACCATATTGAAGAACCCCGTGAAAACGAAGAGTACCTGCTTGAATTGCTGAGCTTCGGAGTGTTGTGGCAAACCTACGGACATATAGCCCTTGTAGTAAGGTTTGCCCCCTTCCGCCTTATGTCGGCCCTGGCCGAATGGCGTAAAAAACACCAGAAACTCAAACCTTACATAGACAACCTCAGGGGCATTCTTGTAACCCTGTTCCTATTCCCCAAGCTGTCATCTATCAGCTATCAGCTATCAGCCAAGGAACCAGCTCCTCCCCCTTCCATGAAGCAGCTAAGCCATGTCTACAAATGGTTTATGGCAACAGGCGAATTTCGTGAGCAAGCGCTGCGCTTTATCAACTGGCGTAAGTTCTGGCAGGAGAAACCGGCAACAGAGATACTGGCTATTTTCAACACAATCGAGTCGTTTACCTTCTGGTTTAAGGACAATGCCATGGCCGAACTGGGCAAGTACACTGAAAACCTGAATGGGTTCCTGCAAAAGGCACACGATGATTACAAGTGGCGCGAGGACAGGGTGCAATGCATGCGGAGTGAGGCTGAATACCACCTCAATATGGTTGGAGCCGAGCTAATGAATAAGGCGCTGAGGGATGAGTTTAAGCTTACAGCCGAAAAGGCAGTACTGCTTCCGGGATGCATGAGAAAGATACCGGCTGAGGGATGCAAGGCGGTAAGAGTACCTGGAGGACTTAAATGTATTGGCTGTACCCCCGACTGCCATGTGAACCGGTTGAGGGAAACCGGCAAAAAGGAGAATTTTACGGTTTATGTGATACCGCATGCCTCTGATCTAACTCAGTGGTCGCCATCGAAACAACACCGGAGCTTAGGGGTGGTTGCCTCGGCTTGCCTTACAACCTTGGTTGAAGGAGGCTGGGAACTGAAACGCTATGACGTTCCGGCACAATGCGTGGTGCTCGACTTTTGCGGATGCAAAAAGCACTGGCACCCAGATGGGATCGAAACAGAATTAAACACCGCCGAATTGCACAGGATCCTTAACTGAATGCAATTTCCGTTGCAGTTTGGCGTTTGATTCCTTATCTTTGTATCTAGGCAAAACATCCAATAAAATGAAAAAATTGATCTTATTGCTGGCCGGTATTTTATGCATGGCTCCTCCAATTATACACGGCCAGGGCATCGGCGCATTCCTGGCACACTCAACATTCAATGTGCCCGGGCAATCGCCTTATGCTGAGATTTACCTGGAGCTTATCGGCAATACGCTGGTTTATAAGCAGCTGCCTTCGGGAGGATTCCAGGGAAGTATTCAGATCACCATGATCATCAGGCAGGACACAGTAATAAAAGATTATAAGAAGTATGAACTTCTGAGCACTGAGGTGCAGGATACCACAGGTGTTGGAGTAAACTTTATTGACCAGCAGCGGTTCAGTCTGCCCAATGGAAATTATACCCTTGAGTTGTCGATAGCAGACAAGAATGTGCAGAAAGATCCAGCGATTCTTAATTATCCATTTACCATTGACTTCCCTGCAGACAAGCCATCGGTTTCAACCATACAACTGGTCAACTCGTATACGAAATCGACCCAGAACAATGTTCTTAGTAAGAGCGGTTACGATCTGGTGCCACTGGTTGACAATTTCTTTCCATCAGAAAAAGATAAGCTGATCTTTTACGGTGAGATCTACAATCCGCTCTATGCTGAGGGGTCAGATGAGAAGTTCCTTGTATCCTATTACATTGAATCATTTGAGAATGGGAGGATATTCAACGAATTTGCAAGGGTTAAGCGCGAACCTTCAAAACCAGTGATGGTTGTTCTGAATGAGTTTGATATCAGCAGGCTGCCAACTGGCAACTATAACCTGGTAGTGAACCTGAAGGATAAAAACAACCTGGAGTTGGCAACATCCTCCACATTCTTCCAGCGCTCCAATCCCGAGATGAATAGCCTTGCCAATGATTTCACCACAGTTGACCTGACAAACTCGTTTGTAACATCAATAACAGATGCTGATACATTGAGGGAATATATTAGGTCATTTACCCCTGTTGCCACGGAAATGGAGAAGATGTTCATCCAGTACCAGCTAGCATCGGCCCCGGTGAATGCTATGCAGCAATATTTCCTGAAGTTTTGGGAAAACAGGGATCCACTGAATCCGAAGGGAGCATGGGAAACTTATAACAGGCAGGTTAGGAGGGTTAATGCTGCTTTCAAAACACAGGTAAAGAAAGGTTATGAAACCGATATGGGTTATGTGTTCCTGAAATACGGTGAACCTAACACAATTCAGGATGTGCCTTATGATGCCAACCAAAAGAACATACCTTATCAAATATGGCACTATTACAGTCTGAATAATGGTCGGGAACGGAATAAGAAATTTGTATTTATCAGCTCGGAGCTAACCGTTCGTGACTACACCTTGGTGCACTCAGATGCGAGCGGCGAGATACAGAACTACAACTGGCAGGGGATGCTGCGGAGGGATATATGGATAGATGATGCTGATTATGAAAGCATGAGAAAGGATCGCAGCCGGTCAGGAACAATTTATAATAATCCATTCTGATCGTTTTGAAAGCACTGAATAAAATATTGTAAGTTTGCATTTATTAGTCTTTCACCTTGAGCAGAACTCAGACAGCAGTCGTCATCTTAAACTGGAACGGAAGGGAATTCCTTAAGAAATTCCTTCCCTCGGTATTGCAGCATACGCCACCTGATGTGAGGGTGATCGTGGCGGATAATGCTTCGCATGACGATTCTGTTGAAATGCTTAAACAGGAATTCCCTAAGGTAGAGATCATACAGAACGAAACAAACGGAGGTTTCGCGAAGGGTTACAACGATGCCCTGGCATTGATCGAAGCCGATTATTACATCCTCCTCAATTCAGATATCGAAGTCACACCTAAATGGATTGAGCCGGTGATCTCACTTATGCAAAAGGATTCTTCAGTTGCAGCATGCCAGCCACTGATCCGTTCGTACAGTTCACCTGAGTTTTTTGAATATGCAGGTGCAGCCGGGGGCTTTATCGACATGTTCGGGTACCCATTTTGCCGGGGCAGGTTGTTCCAATCTATAGAACAAGATTTTGGCCAGTATAACGATGCGCGTGAGGTCTTCTGGGCTACGGGAGCATGTCTGTTTGTGAGAGCTGAGCTTTTCAGGAAACATGGTGGGTTCGATGCCGATTTCTTTGCACATATGGAAGAGATAGATTTCTGCTGGAGAATGAAGCACCTGGGATACAAGATCATGGTATGCCCAGAGTCAAAAGTGTTCCATGTTGGCGGCGGCACTCTTCCAAAGAAGTCTTCCTTTAAGACATATCTTAACATGCGCAATAACATAACACTGCTGTATAAGAACCTTCCGTCAGGCAGACTGGTGCCCGTATTTATCTCAAGGTTGCTTCTTGATGGGATAGCAGCATTTAAATTCCTTGCAGATGGCGGATTTGATGATTTTATAGCTGTAATAAGGGCACATATGAGCTTTTACAGGCGCTTCAGCATCCATAAGAACAAGCGAAGGCTTATTCCGCATAAACAGGTGTCTCAGGTATACAGGGGTAACATTGTGGTTGATTATTTCCTGAAAGGTATCAGGAAGTTCTCGCAGATACCGCCTGAGAAATTCACCCGTTAACTCTGAATTAAAATAGCTGTATTTATGGCATGGTTCATCCTTGTAATAGCCGGACTTTTTGAAACTATATGGGCTGTCGCATTAAAATATTCTGAAGGCTTCACGAAGCTTTGGCCTTCGCTGATCACCGTTGTGGCAATGGCAATCAGCATATGGCTATTAGCAGTATCACTAAAAAGCCTCCCCTTGGGCACCGCTTATGCAGTGTGGACAGGCATCGGTGCATTAGGAACCGTTATTTACGGTATCACAGTCTTCGGCGATCCGAAAGAACTTCTCAGGATATTCTTCATCATCATGATCCTGGGCGGAATTGTCGGGTTAAGGATTACCTCAGGGAACGCCGGTTAAGGAGAGACGCAAGGCATTGCGTCTCAACAATTATATCAGGCTGATTAATGCCAGCCTGTATGATTCCAGTCCGAATCCTGCTATTACGCCTTTGGCAAACTGGGAGATGTAAGAGGTGTGACGGTAAGTTTCACGGGCCCAGATGTTGCTCATATGGACTTCGACGACCGGACTGTTGATGGCCTTTATAGCATCGGCTATAGCAACTGAGGTATGTGAGTATCCTCCGGCATTAAGTATTATACCGTCACTCGTAAAGCCGGTCTCTTGTATCTTGTTAATCAGTTCACCCTCAATATTGCTCTGGTAATATTCAATGTCCACATCAGGATAACCAGCCCTGAGTTGTTTTAGCAGTTCTTCAAAGGACTTGTCACCATAAATGCTTTTTTCTCTGATCCCGGTGAGGTTTAAGTTAGGACCGTTGATGATTGTTATTTTCATTTTTGGCATTTTACATTACTTTCTGATAAAAACTGTGGATGACGGATCGCCTGTTGTGGGATATAAGCCGTAAATCGTGATTTCTTCATCTTTTGAATTATAGGTGATCTTATGTTTATCACTGATCCCGTCAGGAAATTCAGATATTTCAAATACTTCAAGCTCATTGGGCTTATCGAGCTTATATTTAAATGCCCTGGCAAGGGAATCAGTACGAAGTTTCAGGAGCATATCGTTATAAAACCTGAATTCAATTTCGGTGCGAAGGGTATCTGTTGTAAGCTCTTTCCACTTGCCATAAATGCTGAATTCATCGGGGAAGTCATCCTTCCTGCAACTATAAGCAATTAATAGTATAACAACAACGATGGGCAAAAGGCGTTTCATGCAGTATGCATTTTGGACTAAAACGGTTGCTAAATTATAATATTGTTTTGTAACTTTGCCGCGATTTCCTATTGGGGTGCCTTAAAAAACAGGCTGAGATCATACTCATTGAACCTGCTCCGGATAATGCCGGCGAAGGGATAACAGAGAAAACTTATATACGGATGATTTAAAGACCCCTTTAAATTTTCCTGAGTTTAATCTAAAAAGAATCAAAAAATGCTTGGTAAACTTATTCCGGACTTCCGGAAATTAATGACTTTAACAGCCCTGCTCCTCCCCATATTGCTATCAGCGCAAATAAATATAAAGGGCAGGGTGATTGATGTAAATACCGTAAAAGGTCTTCCCGGAGCTCATGTGAGCCTGAACAACAATTTTAAGGCTACAATCACAAGGCCCGACGGGATGTTTGAGATTAAAGGAATAAAAGCCGGGACCTATCATCTTAAAGTTACCTATATGGGCTACGCTGACTGGGAAGGTAATTTTGAAGTGACCGAAAGCCGCAGCATGCTTATTTCAATGGAACCACATGCATTGAATCTCAAAGAAGATGTGATCATAAGCGCTACCCGGGCAGGCGACCGTACTCCTGTTGCTTCGGCCACCTTAAGCAGAGAAAATCTTAAAAATACTGATATTTCCAAAGATATGCCATTGCTGCTGGATAGACTTCCGGCAACTGTCTCCACGTCTGATGCCGGCAGTGGAATTGGATATACTTCCTTCAGAATCAGGGGTACAGATATGAACAGGATCAACATCACGGTTAACGGCATTCCATTGAATGACGCTGAATCGCATGGGGTTTTCTTTGTAAACATGCCTGATTTTGCGTCTTCACTCTCAAGCGTCCAGGTTCAGCGTGGTGTGGGCACATCCACTAACGGTGCTGCAGCTTTTGGTGCAAGTGTCAATTTACAAACAACAGCACCATCAACCAACGCTGGAGCAGAAATAAGCAGTTCGGCTGGCTCTTTTAATACCTTCAGGAATTCCGCATCAGCCTGGACCGGGCTAATGGATAATAAGTGGTCGGTTGAGGCACGGTTATCCAAAATTTCATCAGATGGTTATATCGACCGGGCCTCTTCAGATCTGAAGTCATTTTATCTGTCATCCGGTTATTACGGGAATAAGACAATCCTAAAATTCAATGTTTTCTCGGGAGCTGAAAAAACATACCAGGCATGGGATGGTGTTCCCTCATACATGCTCGACACCAACCGCACATACAATGGCATAGGGATGTATTATGACTGCTTTGGCAACCAGCACTTTTATGATAATGAAACCGATAATTACCAGCAGGATCATTATCAGGCAATGATTGCCCACAGTATCAACAACAAAGCTAACCTGAATTTTGCCCTGCATTATACACGTGGAAGAGGCTATTATGAACAGTATAAAGATGATGCCGATCTTTCAGATTATGGACTAGAGCCTCTGGTATTTACTTCTGATACCATTGAGACCACTGACCTTATCCGCCAAAAGCATCTTGATAACCACTTTTACGGATACACACTGGCCTTTAACTATAATCCGGTAAATCGTCTGCAATTAACATTAGGAAGCTCAGGGAATATTTATGACGGTGATCATTTCGGAAAGATCATCTGGGCGGAATATGCTGCAACTGCGGGTTCTGATTTTGAATGGTACAGGGGCAACGGTACCAAGAAGGAACTGAATCTGTTTCTGAAAGGAAATTACAGGACAACTGGCAGGGTAAGCATCTACGGCGATCTTCAGTTAAGGAATATAAATTATGATATCACTGGCACAGATGACGACCTGAGGAACATTACCCAAGAGCATGACTTTCTGTTCTTTAATCCGAAAGCAGGCTTCTTTTATGAGCTTCATTCAAATGGCAGCCTTTATGCAAGTGTTTCGGTTGCACACAGAGAACCTAACAGGGATAACTTCACGGATGCGGATCCCACCAAACCGGAACCACTGGCCGAAAGATTGTATGATTATGAGGTTGGTTACCATCTGGTAAAAAAAGTATTTACGCTCAACACTAATTTGTACTATATGCATTATAATGACCAGCTCATTCTCACTGGGGAAATAAACGACGTAGGCCAGGCTGTGATGACCAATGTTGAAAAATCATACAGAATAGGTGTGGAAGTGAGAGGAAATGTTCGATTAACAGAGCAGTTGATTCTTAATTGCAATGCTGCATTTAGTCGTAACCGCATTAAGGGATTTATTGAAAAAGTGGATAACTGGGATACAGGTGATCAAGTTATAAATGACCTTGGAAACACTGATCTTGCATTCTCACCAGAATTAGTTGCAGGAATGGAAATCAACTGGTCGCCGGCTGATAAGTTCACGGCCTCCCTGAGTTCTAAGTATGTATCGAAACAATATATTGACAACACCTCTTCGGAGGACAGGAGCCTGGATCCTTACTTTGTCAGCAATCTGAAAGCAGAGTATATGATAGTTCCCGGTTTCCTGAGAGGATTAAACCTTTCGCTGTCAGTCAACAACCTCTTTAATGCTGAATACGAGGCCAATGCGTGGGTATACAAGTTTTACTATGAAGGAAGCTATTACAAATACGATGGCTATTTCCCCCAGGCTGGTACGAACTTTATGGCAGGGGTTACAGTTAAATTATAGTAATCAGGTGAATAGTGAGTAATGAGTAGTGTCTGATTACGTTACATTACCTTAAGGTCAACCGGCTGATGGCTGACAGCTGACAGCTCAACGCAGATGTAAATTTCGATTTCCGGCAAACCTTTTATGGCTCTTCCGGTTTGATTATATTTGCAACCCTGATTGAATATAAATGTCATCAACCGTATCCATCAAAAATAAGAAAGCTTACTATGAGTACTTCCTTTCGGAAGAATTCACAGCAGGCATTGTACTTACCGGAACGGAGATCAAATCAGTCAGGGAAGGCAAGGCCAATCTTACAGATGCATATTGTGCCTTTGAAGGTAATGAACTGTTTGTGAGAAACCTGCACATAAGCGAATATAAGTTCGGTACCTATGCAAACCACGAACCGAAAAGAGACAGGAAACTGCTCCTTAACAGCAGGGAGCTGAAAAAATTACTCACTAAAACAACCGAAAAGGGCTTTACCATCGTTCCAACCCTGCTATTTATCAATGAGAAAGGTTTGGCTAAATTGAATATTGCAATAGCAAAGGGTAAAAAAAGCTATGACAAGCGTGAAACGCTGAAGAATAAAGACACAAAAAGAGAGATTGAAAGGCACCGTGAATAGTTGTGAGTAGTGAGTAATGAGTAGTGAGAAAAGACAGAATGTAGAGACGCCATTTATGGCGTCTCACACAATACAGAATACAGAATCCTGAATCTGGAATTTAAAAGAATCTTGAACCAAACGATATAACATGATGAGAAAAGCTACACACATTTATATTGGGATCTTCCTGGTAAATTTATTCGTCACTCCTTTAGTCTTTTCACAAGAGACAACGAAAGAAGTTTCTGACCAGCCGGCAATCAACTGGATAAGTTTTGAAGAGGCCGTAAAAAAGAATAAAAAGAAGCCCCGCAAGATCTTTATTGATGTCTACACTGACTGGTGCGGATGGTGTAAGAAAATGGACAGGGAGACATTCAGGGATGCCGCTGTTGTTGACTACATCAATAAAAACTATTATGCTGTAAAATTTAATGCTGAGCAGAAAGAACCGGTTAAATTTAAAGGGCAGGAGTTTCTAAGCACTGATCCTGCAAAGCCCAAAGCAGTGCACCAACTGGCGATTGCCCTGTTGAAGCAGGAGTTACGTTATCCTTCTTATGTGATTCTTGACGGTGAGAGCGAATGGCTTTATAAAGTAAAGGGATATAAAACAACGGAAGATCTGTTACCTATCCTGCGATATTATGGGAGCAACCAATATAAGGTAATGTCATGGAGTGAGTTCAATGAGTTAAAAACCTTATGAACCGTTGATAACCTTAAGATACCATGAACCGATCCATTAAATACACAGCTATTGTTGCTGAAGAAACTGGCAATGAGATAAGACCTGTTGTCAAGACACTTGACACAACGGGATTGCCTCCCGGAGATGTTTTCATCAGGGTGCTGTTTTCTTCATTAAATTACAAGGATGCTCTTTCAGCAACCGGGAACAAGGGCATTACAAAAAAGTATCCCCACACGCCGGGTATAGATGCCTGTGGAACAGTGATCGTCTCTAATTCATCTGATTTTAAAGAAGGTGATACAGTAATAGTCCATGGCCACGACCTTGGAATGAACACATCAGGAGGGTTTGGACAATATATAAAAGTGCCCTCCGATTGGGTTTTCTTATTACCTGAAGGACTAAGTCCAGCTGAGAGCATGGCGCTCGGCACTGCCGGATATACGGCAGCCCTGGCAATCCATCAGATGGAGCTTAACGGTCAGGATCCTTCTCATGGCCCCGTTTTAGTTACCGGTGCAACAGGTGGATTGGCGAGTCTGGCTATCAACATCCTTAAGAAAAAAGGGTACAGAGTAATTGCATCAACCGGTAAAAAAGAAGAATCACAATATTTACATGAAATAGGAGCAACCGAGATAGTTTCGAGGGCAGAAGTGAATGATGAAAGCGGCAAACATTTGCTCAGACCCAGGTGGGCAGGTGCAATTGATACAGTTGGAGGTAACATCCTTGTTACTGCCTTAAAAGCTTGTCAGAAACATGGCAATGTGGTTGCTACCGGTAATGCCAATTCATGGGAAATGCATGGCACGGTTTTCCCGTTTATCCTGAACGGTGTAAATTTATTGGGTGTTGACTCAGCAACATCGGGTAAAGCCTTGCGTCTGAAGTTATGGAACCATCTGGCAACAGGCTGGAAACCTGAAGCTTTGCCGCAGATCAGCAACATCATCCCGCTTGAAAGCCTTCCCGAAAGAATAGATCTCATGCTTCAAGGGAAAGTAAGGGGAAGAACTGTCGTAGATATGAATGCTGAATAACTGATTCAACGAGCATTTGACATCCAGAATCCTCCAATGTACTATTATTCACAAAAATGCGTTAACTTTACTACAGTAATCGGGTTATCATTATTGAATATCAGTCAGTTCCAAATCTCATCTATGAAAAAGGGGCTATTTCTTATTGTTGGTTTGATTTTTTCAGCAGGTATTTTTGCTCAAAACGATGAAATACTGGAGCCAAAAAGCGATTTCTTTGACCGCTTTGTATTAGGAGGCAGCCTTGGGCTTCAGTTTGGGACCCTCACTTTCATTGATATCTCCCCTATGATTGGCTATAAAGTGACCAAACGGCTGGAATCAGGTATCGGACTTACTTACAAATATTACAAATACAACGACTTTTATACGGATCAAAGTACAGGACAGAAAATTGACCTGAAAAGCGACATGTATGGTGGAAGCATTTATTCAAGATACCTTATTTTAAACAATGTCTTTGCCCACGTTGAGTTTGAAAGGCTGAGATATAACTATGAGAATATTTATAGTTCCGGCGGGCAGATCATACGTGAACCACTTCATACATATATAAATGGGCTTTTCGTTGGGGGTGGCCTTCGCCAGAATATCACTAAAGGGTCTTTTCTTTATGTAATGGCATTATGGGACCTGATTGAGGACCCCAATTCCCCCTACCAGAATCCAATTATCAGGATGGGAGTAATGCTCGGAAAATAAAAAGGCAAAAGATCAAAAAGCAGAAGGCTCCGGCAGCCACTAAACCACCAAAACTATCGAAACAATCGAAACAATCGAAACTAATTAATAGTGTCTATTCCTTCGGAACGTTTTTGAGTATCTCCAGCGTGAAGTCCCAAAACTTCCGGACTGTTTCTATATTGAGTCTTTCATCAGGTGAGTGTGCTCCCTTGATAGTTGGGCCATATGATATCATATCCATCTCCGGGTACTTCTCCCCTATCAAACCACATTCGAGTCCGGCATGAATGGCAAGGACTTTTGGTGAATAACCAAATAGTTTTTCATAGGTAGACTTAGCTATCTCGAGTATTTCAGATTGGGGATTCGGGGTCCATCCAGGATATCCTTCACCATGGACTGATATTCCACCTGCCAGGTTAAATACGGCAGCAACCATATTGGCAACATTGTATTTGGCTGACTCAACCGAACTTCTCTGGCTTGTGGTTATTTCAATGGTTTCGTCCCTTGTCCTGACTGCGGCAAGGTTAGTAGAGGTTTCAACGAAGTTGGGAATACTGGCCGACATTGCAATCACACCATGGGGACAGGCATATAATGAATTTAATAAATTATGCTGAGTGTCATCACTCATGGTCTTTTCAGGGAGGCTTACTTCGCTGGCTTCAACCTTCAGGTCGGGTTCAGTTATCTTATATTCAGCTTTTACAGTCAGCTCATAGTTCTCCAAAAATTCAATGAAACCCACAGATTTCTGGTCATTAACAGCAACAATGGCTTCACCTTCACGGGCGATTGCATTACGAAGGTTTCCTGCATTGAAGGAAGAGACTTTAAGGCCAAACTTCTTTTCGGCCTCCCAAAGTAACCTGTTAAGGATTTTATTGGCATTACCAAGTCCCTTATTAATATCATCACCTGAATGTCCACCTTTAAGTCCGCTCACTTTAATCTTAAATCCCTTTGCTCCTTTATTTATGTTCTCCATTTTGCATGGAAGAGTAATGACAGTATCGATACCACCGGCGCAACCAATAAAGATCTCTCCTTCATCTTCTGAGTCAAGGTTCAGCAATATAGAGCTTTTGAGAACAGTGGTATCAAGACCGAATGCTCCGGTAAGTCCTGTTTCTTCATCAACAGTGAAAAGGCATTCAATCGGCCCGTGAGGAATATCTGTTGACTCGAGGATCGTCAGTTGTGTTGCGACACCAATGCCGTCATCTGCACCAAGAGTTGTTCCCTTAGCCTTTATCCATTCACCGGCGATAAATGGTTGTATTGGGTCTTTATCAAAATCATGTACTGTGTCGCTGTTCTTCTCGCAAACCATGTCAATATGGCTCTGCAGAACCACAGATTTCAGGTGTTCCATACCCTTTGATGCAGGTTTCCGGATTATTACATTCCCGGTTTTATCAACTATTGTATCGAGGTTATGCCTTTTACCAAAGTCAACAAGATAAGCAGCTATCTTCTCTTCCTTTTTTGATGGACGGGGAATTTTACAGATTTCTTCAAAATGGTGGTAAAGGCGCGAGGGCTCAATGCCTGTCAGGATATTACTCATTAGTTAAATATTTTAATGTTATAATTTAAGGAAGTAAACAACTGATTTTAAGAAGTGCCTTGCTTGAAATTTTTAAGCTCATTTATAGTCATAGTAGGATCTTTGGATTTGAAGACAGTGTTTCCGGCAACGAGTACATTCGCACCAGCTTCGACAAGCAGAGGGGCGTTATTTAAATCTACACCACCATCGACTTCAATGAGTGCATTAGCGTTTTTTTCAATGATCAGATCCCTCACTTTTCGTATTCGCCCGTATGTTCCTTCTATGAATTTTTGTCCGCCAAAGCCTGGATTAACAGACATAACCAGGACAAGATCAACATCAGTAATAATATCTTCAAGAAGGTTTACCTGTGTATGCGGGTTCAGGACAACCCCAGCTTTCATGCCCAATGAGTGGATTTGCTGGACTGCACGATGAAGATGGATAACAGTTTCAATGTGTACGCTCAGGATGTCCGCTCCACAATCTCGGAATTCTTCGAAATACCTCTCAGGTTTAACGATCATAAGATGAACATCAAGTGGCTTCTTTGCGTGGTTTTTAATAGCCTTAATGACGGGCATGCCGAATGAGATGTTTGGCACAAATTCACCATCCATCACATCAACATGAAACCAGTCAGCCTCACTGTTATTGACCATTTCAACATCCCTGCCCAGGTTGGCGAAGTCAGCTGAAAGAAGAGAAGGTGCTACAAGATGTTTAGGCATGTGTTAATTTTAATGCGAAGTTATAGAATATGTGGAGATTATAAAACAAAAAAAAGAGCGGGATTACCGCTCTTTTACATAGAATTAACCTAAATAAGTTTTAAGGATTTTACTTCGCGAAGTGTGTTTTAACCGCCTTATCGCTTTTTCTTTGATTTGGCGAACACGCTCACGGGTAAGGTCAAATCGCTCACCGATCTCTTCAAGTGTCAGCGGATGTTCTCCTCCTAATCCGAAATAGAGCCTTATTACATCAGCTTCACGGCATGTGAGCGTTGATACTGCACGTTCTATTTCTTTTCTGAGGGATTCATACAAGAGTTCAGTCTCAGGCGTGGGGCTGTCATCACTGCGCAATACATCGTACATGTTGTTGTCTTCATCTTGCACTAAGGGTGCATCCATTGAAACATGACGTCCTGAATTCCGCATTGATTCTTTAACCTCATTCTCACTGATCTCAAGCAAACCGGCTATCTCATCGTAGTTTGGCTCTCTCTCAAATTCCTGTTCCAGTTTGGCATAAGCTTTATTGATCTTGTTGATGGAACCTATCTTATTAAGCGGTAATCTCACAATACGTGATTGTTCTGCCAGAGCCTGAAGAATCGATTGGCGTATCCACCATACAGCGTATGAAATGAATTTAAAGCCACGTGTTTCATCAAATCTCTGGGCTGCTTTAATAAGACCCAGGTTGCCCTCATTAATAAGATCAGGCAGGCTCAGACCTTGATTCTGGTACTGTTTTGAAACAGAAACTACAAAACGAAGGTTAGCTTTGGTGAGTTTCTCAAGTGCATGACGATCACCCTGCTTTATTTTTTGCGCAAGGGCTACCTCTTCATCCGCCGTGATCAACTCAACCTTTCCGATTTCCTGCAGGTACTTGTCGAGCGAAGCGGTTTCGCGGTTTGTTACCTGTTTAGTAATCTTTAATTGCCTCATTTTCTCCCTATTATTTGTTTGGGCAGATAACTGCTATGATTGGTTGTTGTTAATTATTTTCCTGTTCGGGTTTTGGGAGCAATACTTTACGTGAAAGTTTGAGTTTACCGGTTTTGCTGTCGATCTCGATAAGCTTTACATCAATTTCGTCACCCACCTTTAACACACTTTCAACGTCTTTTAATCGTCTGTGTTCTATTTCAGAGATATGAAGCAATCCATCCTTACCAGGAAGTATTTCAACAAACGCTCCGAAAGTAGTAATATTTTTCACTGTGCCATGATAAACGGTTCCAACCTCAGGAATTGCAACTATTCGCTTTATCTTATCCATGACAGCATTGATCGAGTCTTTATTATTTGATACAATGTCGATGATTCCAAATTCACCAACTTCCTCAATGACGATGGTTGAATTTGTTTCACGCTGCATTTCCTGTATCACCTTTCCGCCCGGACCAATTACAGCACCGATGAACTCCTTGGGGATAGTCATCTTTACTATTCTTGGCACATGAGGTTTATAATCTTCGCGAGGTGTGGTGATAGCCTTTTCCATTTCAGCAAGGATATGCATCCTCCCTTTGCGTGCTTGCTCAAGTGCTTCTGCAAGAATGGCATAAGGTAGCCCATCAACTTTAATATCCATCTGGCAGGCGGTTATACCATCTCTTGTACCGGTAACTTTAAAGTCCATGTCACCAAGATGGTCTTCATCGCCAAGTATATCGCTCAAGACAGCGTACCTGTTTGTCTTTGTATCGGCAATTAAACCCATTGCTATTCCTGAAACAGGTTTAATCAGTTTTACACCAGCATCCATGAGCGCCATTGTTCCGGCGCAAACAGTAGCCATAGAAGATGAACCGTTAGATTCAAGGATATCACTTACAACACGAATGGTATATGGATTGGCTTCCGGGCCCGGAATCATAGGTTTGAGTGCCCTGAGGGCAAGATTACCATGACCGACTTCACGGCGGCTGGTACCCAATGCTTTCTTAACCTCACCGGTTGAGAATGGTGGAAAATTATAATGAAGTATGAAATTCACCTTGCCATCAATTACAGCACCATCAATTACCTGTTCATCCAATTTTGTTCCTAAGGTAACAGTTGTGAGCGACTGTGTTTCGCCACGCGTGAAGATTGCGGAACCGTGTACAGAAGGCAGGTAGTCCACCTCACACCATATTGGCCTTATTTCATCAAGTTTACGCCCATCAAGGCGCTGTCTTTTATCAAGGACTACATTTCTTACTGCTTCTTTTTCCACTTCATGATAGTACCTGCCAATCATGAATTCTTTCTCTTTAACTTCTTCTTCGCTCAGGGTCGATTTAAATTCATCAAGGATAGCATCGAATGCATCGCCTCTTTCATGCTTTGATGAAGGACTACTTGCAACAGCAACAATTTTATTGTAGCAGAATTCCCTGAGTTTTAATTTGATATCTTCATCATTTGTTTCATGCTCATAAGCACGTTTGGGTGATGATTTTTGAACCAGCTGAGCCAACTCTATCTGAGCCTGGCATTGTATTTTAATGGCATTATGTGCAACTTTAAGGGCTTCTATGACATCAGTTTCCTGTGCTTCTTTCAACTCACCTTCAACCATCATGATATTATCCATTGAAGCGGCTACCATAATGTCGATATCAGCTTCTGCCAGGAGTGTTGAAGAAGGATTTACAACGAAGTTACCATTAATCCTGGCAACCCTTACTTCGGATATAGGTCCGTTGAATGGTATATCACTCACTGCCAGTGCTGCAGATGCTGCAAGTCCTGCAAGTGCATCGGGTAACACTTCAGCATCCAAAGAGATCAATGTGACAATTACCTGAGTTTCAGCATGGAAATTATCAGGAAACAAAGGGCGGAGAGCCCTGTCAACCAGTCGTGCAATCAATATTTCATAATCAGATGGCCTTGCTTCCCTTTTAAAGAAACCTCCCGGAAAGCGGCCTGCAGATGCATATTTTTCCCGGTATTCAACCGAAAGTGGCATAAAGTCAACGTTCTCACCTGCTTCTTGTTTTGCGACTACAGTAGCCAGCAACATTGTATCGCCCATGCGAACAACAACAGCCCCATCGGCCTGTTTGGCCAAACGGCCTGTTTCAATTGAGATGGTCCTTCCATCTCCAATATCAAATGTTTTTACTATTCCTTGCATATTAATTATTTGTGGAGGCAATACCGGTTGAAAAGGAAGTGTAATGATAAAGAAATCACAAAATTAGTCTTTAAACACATTCGTATGATAAAGCAACAAAATATTTACCTGTTATGACAACAAAAAGAGGCAACCTTTTTAATTGCCTCTTTACTATTTCTTTCAGCGGAAGATTTACTTCCTGATGTTTAGTTTCTTGATGATTTCCCTGTAACGCTCGATATCCTTTTTCTTCAGATAATCAAGTATACTTCTGCGTTTACCTACGAGCCTGACGAGTGACCTTTCAGTAACCTGGTCATTCTTGTTTATCTTAAGGTGTTCGGTAAGATGCTGGATCCTGTGGGTAAAAAGTGCTACCTGGCCTTCTGCAGAACCTGTATCCTTAGCATTCTTGCCATTCTCGGCAAATATTCCACTCTTTATTTCTGAGGTTAAATACATACTCTTTTTATTCTTTAGGTACTTTTTAAACGGGCTGCAAAAATAGTTTATATTTTTTAATTACACAAGTAGTTACAAGTTTTTTTATTCTGTGTAAGGAATTATTCCGCCGCTCAATTGTATAAGTTTAATTTCGAGCAATCTCGCTTCATAAACAAGGCTTATAAGCCGGCTTTCAGCTAATAGCAGATTTTGTTGTGCCTCGCGGATTTCGATACCTGAGAGTTCCCCCAACCTGTAACGTTCATTTGCTATATCAAAATTAGTAAAAGCAGTTTGAAGGTTTTCTTTCTCAAGTTCAATTGTCTTAAGTTTGTTGCTATAAACACTATATGTTGAGAGCAATTGAGCATTAAGTTCTGCACTAAAACTCTCATATTCAAGCATTGCTGATTCGACTCCGATCTTTGCATTCTTTTGATCCCTAATTTGATTAAGACCGTTGAATAAGGGCCATGAAGCAGTAATTCCATAATTGAATCCATTAGATTTCCCAGATTTTACGAAGCCCGATTCGCTGGATTGTTTGGAATAATCATATCCTCCAATCAAGCCAATTTCAGGAAATCTTTTTCCCTTTACAGCTTTCAGATTAAGCTTTGCAAGATTCAGGCCACTGCTGTTCATTAAAAGAGTGACGTTATTATTCTGCATACCAGCTTTCAACTGGTTAAAATCAGGCAGTGGCATGAGTTTAATGCTGTCTTCAACAAGGAATTCAGTCTCAGCATTTCTGCCAAGCAACAGATTCATTCTGATAGTTGCTTCGGCTATCAGATCGTTAAGATTTAACATTTCCGAAATATCTGAATTCATATCAACCCTGGCCTGCAATAGTTCTAAACGCGAACCGGCTCCTATTGCAAGCTTTTCATCAGCTATGTTTACTCTGGCTTGCCCTAATTGCACCGATTTCTCAAACATATTTACCATTTGCCTTAGCTCGACTATGTTGTAGTAAAGGCTCAATACTTCACTTATTGTATTTTCAACCTGAAGTCTTGTCTGTAGTTGTCCTGTCAGCAATTGTTGTTTCAAGATACTGTAACCGGTGAACATCCTCAGTCCATCAAATAAGGTCCAGTCAATTCCAACACCTGCTGTAAAGGATTTTGATTTTGCGTTTTCCTTTTCGTTGATCTGGCCGCTTAAATACTCTTGTCTTGTATTTGTAATATTATTATTCTGCTGGGCTTGTGCATCAATCGTTGGAATGAAATTAGCAATTCCTAAATTGTAATTATTTTCAAGGGTCTGTTCATTCAGGTTTGCAAGCCTGATTGAATAATTGTTTTTAAGGGCTATTGCTACAGCTTCTTCGGCTGTCAGCAATTGTGCCATGGTATTAATATGAATTGAACAAGTAATTGCAATTAAAAGCCATCTAATCATTCCTTTTACATTTAAAATTGGTCTTAAGTTTTTGGTTATCAGGTTACTTGTTATTTGCTATTTGTTATAGGTTATTGGTTACTGGTCTCCTCATTTCTCAATCTCCTTTCCTCATCAAACTGTTGTTCAGCTTCTCTGACTTTTTCCTTCATTACATGTCCATGGGATGATGAAATGTAAGAATACATTGCCGGAATCACATATAGAGTGAGTATGGTAGAAAATGTAAGTCCCCCAATAATGGCTATACCCATTGAGACCCTGCTCTCTGATCCGGCACCCAGGGCAAGTGCGATAGGCAGGGCTCCAAGCACAGTTGAGAGGCTAGTCATTAATATCGGGCGGAACCTACTGGCAGATGCGTCCCTGATTGCATCGGCTTTACTTAAACCAAGGTCTTTCCTTTGGTTGGCAAATTCAACAATCAGGATGCCATTCTTGGTTACCAGACCAATAAGCATGATGATACCAATCTGACTAAAGATATTCAATGTTTCACCAAAGTACCAAAGGGTTAGCACAGCACCAGCCAATGCAAGCGGGACGGTAAACATAATAATTAACGGATCCTTAAAACTCTCAAACTGGGCTGACAGTACAAGATAAATGAGTACAAGTGCCAATACGAATGCAAATAAAAGACTTGAAGAACTTTCTGCAAAATCTTGTGATGCTCCTGCTAATGCAGTTGAGTACGTATCATCGAGCACTTTGGCCGCTATCCTGTCCATTTCATTAATACCATCTCCAATGGTAAGCCCTTTAGAAGGATTAGCAGAGAAGGTGGCTGAAGCAAATCGGTTGTACCTATATAACTGAGGAGGGTTAATACCTTCAGAAACTGTTACCACATTATCCAGTGGAATCATTTCGCCACGTGAATTCTTAACATTGATTGAACGAAGGTCCAGAGGTTCGCTTCGGTAAGGTCTTGAAAGCTGGCCAATTATCTGATATTGCTTCCCATTCATGATAAAATATCCAAACCGTTGTCCGCTCAATGCAAACTGAAGTGTCTGGGCTATATCAATAACTGAAACACCAAGGTTTCTTGCCTTTTCTCTGTTGATCTCCACCCTTAGCTCGGGTTTATTGAATTTAAGATTCAGGTCAACAAACTGGAATTTCTCACTTTTCTGAAGTTCATCCATAAAAAGAGGTATGATCTTCTTTAATTTATCAAGGTCAGGAGCCTGAATTACATATTGAACAGGCAATCCACCACTTCCGCCTATAGATTGTTCCTGAATAACAAATGTTCTTGCTAAACTAAAGCGTTTTAATTTTTCAGCAATATCATCGGCAATTTGTTGTTGTGAACGTTCACGTTGATCAGGTTTCACAAGTTTCATTCTGATAAAACCAGAGTTAACCGATCCTGCTGCAGCAAATCCAGGAGAAGTTATTGAGACTACAGCTTGTGCTTCGGGAACTTCCTTTATAACATACTCTGTGATTTCATTCATGTAATCATCCATGAATTCATAGGTAATTCCCTCGGGTGCAGTCGCGACAATTCTCATCCCTGACCTGTCCTCCATTGGCGCCAGTTCAGATTGAAGCATACCTCCAATAAAGTAAATTATCGCGATTGAAATAGCAAAAACAATAACAGCAACCCACCTGTGGTTCAGAAACCAATCAAGAGACTTTGAATACCTTCGGTTAATGGCAACAAAGAATGGCTCTGTCTTATTGTAAAACCAGCTATGGGTCTCCCTGTGCTTCAATATCTTTGTTGAAAGCATTGGGGTCAATGTCAAAGCAACAAAAGCGGAAATTATAACTGAACTGGCCATGATTATTCCAAATTCCCGGAATAATCTCCCTGTGAGTCCTTCGAGGAAGATAACAGGTAAAAACACAGCAGCCAGAACCACAGTAGTTGCTATAACAGCAAAGAATATCTCAGCTGTTCCTTCAAGACCAGCTTTTAATGGTGGAATTCCCTTTTCAATTTTAGTATATATGTTTTCAAGTACGACTATCGCATCATCAACAACTAGTCCAATTGCCAGCACTATCCCAAGTAAGGTTAACACATTTATTGTAAAATCAAGAAGGTACATAATGAAAAAAGCACCTATAAGTGAGATTGGTATTGCTATTACAGGAATAAGAGTTGACCGCCAGTCGCGAAGGAAAAGAAATATAATAAGTACCACAAGAATAAACGCAACATAGATTGTCTGTTCAACCTCTGTTATAGATTCCCTGATATATTCTGTTGTATCGAATCCATATGATAGTGAGATATCCTTGGGAAGGTCTTTTTTTATCTGTTCAACCCTGTTGTATACTTCATCAGCGATCTCAATATGATTGGATCCAGGCTGGGGGATTACAACAGTTCCTACCATTGGGATACCGTTCATTCTCAGAATTGATCTTTCATTTTCGGGACCCAGTTCGGCATATCCAATATCCCTGAACCTTACAATACGATCGCCCTGCTGTAGTAATATTAGTGAATTAAATTCTTCAGGATTTGAAAGTCTGCCCAGAGTTCTGACAGTAAGTTCAACACTGCCACCTTCAATCCTGCCGGATGGTAATTCTACATTTTCCCTGTTAAGCGCATTTCTAATGTCAAGGGGAGTTAATCCGGAGGCTGCAAGTTTAAACGGATCCATCCATAATCTCATAGCATATCTGCGTTCTCCCCAGATGTCAATCTGACTAACGCCAGGTATTGTTTGCAACCGTTCTTTGAATGTTCTTTCAGCTATTTCAGTCAACTCAAGAAGTGACCGTTCTTCACTTTTAATACTTACAAAAATGATTGGACTTGCGTCAGCATCGGCTTTTGAAACTATTGGAGGGTCAGTATCAGGAGGCAGATTTTGCATAGCTCGTGATACTTTATCTCTGACATCATTTGCAGCATTTTCAAGATCTATTTCAAGGTCAAATTCCACACGGATTACACTCCTTCCATCCCGGCTTACGGAAGTCAGCGTCCTGATACCGGCAATTCCGTTAACTGATTCCTCAAGGGGTTCTGTAATTTGGGATTCAATTATGTCGGCATTTGCACCAACATAACTTGTACTGATTGTGATAATTGGCGGATCAACACTTGGGTACTCACGGACACCCGTTGATAGTAGTCCTATTCCACCGAAGAGGACAATTACTATTGACATTACTGTCGCAAGTACTGGTCGTTTTATGCTGATTGATGAAAGACTCATATTTACTTATCTGGAAATATTGGAGATGTTGACAGGCATACCACTTCTAAGCTGCAATAATCCGGAAGTAATTATTGTATCTCCGTTCTCCAATCCTTCGGTTACCTGCACCATTTCACTAGTGCGTATCCCTACCCCTATTTTCTTTTGTTCAGCTTTCCCATTCTCATATTTAAACACCCTGTAACCTCCTAATTCCGGGATGACCGCCTGAGCAGGAATTTGAAGTGCGTTTTCCATATGATTTAATTCAAATTCAACACGGGCAAAACTGCCGGGCCGAAGCTCAAGGTTGCGGTTTGGATAGAAAGCACGTACACTAACAGTCCTGGTTTCCTGATCAATAAAAGGTTCTACCGCATAAATGACTGCTTCAAATTTATTGTTTGAGCCTTCCATTGAAAAGGTAACCTTACTGTTTTTACTTACCGATTGTGCGAATCTCTCTGGTACCGAAAACTCAATTTTTACAGGCTGAACTTGTGTCAACGTTGCTATTCTCTGACCAGGTGTGACAAAAGCACCCTCACTTACCTGCCTTAAACCGATAGTCCCGGAAAATGGTGCAATTATCTTTGATTTCTCTAACTGAGCCTGTATTAGTGAGGCTTCCGCATTAACAGTATTCAGGTCGGTCAGCGCACGGTCGTATTCTTCCTGGCTGATCGCTTCTTTTTGTAACAAGCTCTTTGCCCGCTGTTCTCTCTCCTTAGCGAGTTTCTGGTTATAATGCACTTTCTCAAGTTGGGCAAGTAATTCAGTATCATTTATTGTAACCAGGACAGTACCTTTAATTACATTAGTACCTTCGGTGAAATTTATTGCTGTGATCCTGCCGGCAACTTCTGCACTCAATTGTACTTCTTCATTAGCCATAACATTTCCAGTAGCAACTATCCTGTCGGTCAATCCTCCCTGCGCTACAATGTAACCTGAAACCGGAAGAATTTCAGCGCTATCGGATTTGCCTTTGCTGGCTTCATTATTCTCTTTTTTTTCAAATATTCCTGCCTTGTATCCTACTATAACAAATAACACGACTATAATAAATACGTATGTAAGAATTCTTTTTAATGTTTTGCTCATATTGTGGATTTCTACCTTCTTAATGAAGGACAGAGAAAGGAGTACAAAATTAACAATCCTTTGACAAAAAAGGCTTGGTTAAAAATATTTCCACCTGTAAAATACGGTGTAATTTCACTTTTGTTTTTTATCACTACAGCGTATTGTGTTTAATTATTTTCTTTTAATGTTAAACATTATTATTCCTTAACTGTTAATAACCTGATAAAAAAACATTTAAAAAGTATGTCACGAGCTCAAAAAGTACTGGTAATAGGTGCAGGTTTCTCAGGATTATCATCTGCAACATACCTTGCCAGGGAAGGTTATGACGTTACTGTAATTGAAAAAAACTCATCACCAGGTGGTCGGGCCCGACAATTCACTGCTGAAGGGTTCACTTTTGATATGGGGCCAAGTTGGTACTGGATGCCGGATATCTTTGAATCATACTTTAGTGATTTTGGGAAAAAGGTATCTGATTTTTATAATTTGGTCAGGCTTGATCCTTCATACCAGATCTGGTTTGGGAATAATAAAAAAGTAAGCCTTCCTGCATCTATTCATGAGATTTATGATCTATATGAATCTCTTGAACCGGGTAGCACGGAAAATCTTAGGAAATTCCTTGAAGAATCAAAGATTAAATATGACATCGGCATAGGGGAATTTGTACAAAAGCCCTCTAATAGTTTTATTGAATTTCTCAAACCGGGATTACTTAAGTCGGCTTTAAAATTAAATCTGTTATCATCCTTTGCATCGTATACCAGGCGATATTTTAAGAATCCGTCTATCAGGAGAATGCTCGAGTTCCCAATATTATTCCTTGGCGGAACAGCTGAGAATACTCCTGCTTTGTATAGTCTAATGAATTATAGCGACATGGTCCAGGGAACTTGGTATCCTGAAGGAGGAATGTTCCGGATAGTCGAAGCGATGGTTAAACTTGCGGAAGAGCATAATGTTAAGATTGAGTATAATAATGAAGTCACAAACATTGTAATATCTGGTGATAAGGCTATCTCAGTAACTGTTAATAATGAAGTTTGGGATACAGACTTCATAATAGCTTCTGGTGACTATCATCATATTGAGCAAAAACTCCTTCCAAAAGAATACCGGAAATATTCAAATAAATACTGGGATAAGAGAATATTATCACCTTCTTCACTTATCTTCTTTCTTGGCGTCAATGCCCGTATCCCTGAGTTAGATCATCATACTCTATTATTCGACCAGGAATTTAAACCGCATGCTGATTCAATTTATAGCAATCCTTCCTGGCCTGAAAATCCTTCAATTTATATTAGCTGTACTTCAAAAACTGATTCATTTGTAGCGCCTGAGGGGCACGAAAATCTTATGGTTCTTATTCCTGTCGCACCAGGACTTGAAGACTCTGACGAGATCAGGGAGCATTACTTTGATATTGTGATAAGGCGACTTGAAAGTTTCACAGGTCAAAAGTTATCTCATAAGATCGTGTTTAAAAAGAGCTATGCTCATAACGACTTTATAAAGGATTATAATGCTTATAAAGGCAATGCATACGGGCTTGCCAACACACTTATGCAGACAGCATTCCTGAAACCCTCTATCAGGAGCAAAAAAGTAAAGAATCTATTTTTCGCAGGACAGTTGACGGTTCCCGGTCCAGGGGTACCTCCTGCAATTATTTCAGGGAAATTGGCAGCAAGGGAATTAATAAACAAGGACAAAAAAAACCAGCGATGAAGCACTTATTTGATATAGTTTCAAAAAAAGTGAGTAAGATCACAACCAATACTTATTCAACCTCATTTTCATTAGGAATAAGGTTATTCCATAAAAAATTTCACGATCCGATCTATGCAGTTTATGGTTTCGTAAGGTTAGCAGATGAGATAGTCGATTCTTTCCATGGATACGACAAAAAAAAGCTGCTTGAAAAATTTAGGAAAGACACTTATGAAGCAATTGAAGATGGGGTCAGTATGAATCCGATCCTTAATAATTTCCAATGGGCTGTCAATAAATACTATATTGAAAGAGAGCTAATTGACAAATTCCTCGAAAGTATGGAGATGGATCTTGAAAAGATAAATTATAATAATGAAACCTTTAAAGAGTATATCGTTGGATCAGCCGAAGTTGTGGGATTGATGTGCTTACGGGTCTTTTGTGAAGGCAATAGCAGTAAATATGATGATCTCAAAGACCCGGCAATGAAACTTGGTTCAGCATTTCAGAAAATCAACTTTCTTAGAGATTTAAAAAATGATTACCATACCCTTGGTCGCTCCTATTTCCCTGATATTGACCTTAAAAGTTTTGATGACGTTACAAAGAAGAAGATTGAAGAAGATATCATGAAAGATTTTAGTGACGGATTGACTGGCATTAGAAAATTACCGAAAGAAGCACGTTTTGGTGTCTATATTGCTTATGTGTATTTTTACAACCTCTTTTTAAAGATCAAAAGCGTAAGTTCGTCAAGGATTTTTATAGAAAGGATCAGGATTTCTGACGGCACTAAGTATCGTCTGTTATTAACATCTTTCCTGAGACATGCTTTTAACTTACTATGATTTGAAAATGTCAACTGTTATATTTAGACTTTTAAGTTTATTCATAATGACTGGTTCCACGGTTCCAGTATATTCTCAAAGTGCACTCTTATTAAAAGATGTGAGGGAGAAGTATTTTTATAATAACCATCATACTTGTTATGTTTTAAAAATAATAGAGGCTTTTAAAACCAATCCACCGAAAGAACCTATTTTAATTGCTTATTATGGAGCTGCTTCAGCTGCAGCACCTGAATGTGGAGCCAAAAACTTTGAAAAACTCAGGCTTTTTAATAAAGGAAAAGAATTACTCGAGGAAGCAATCAAACAATCCCCTGGTGATTTTGAAATACGATTCCTGCGCTTTGCCACACAAGTAAAGGCTCCTCGATTTCTTGGATATAATATAAATATAGATGAGGATAAAAAACTCCTGATAAAAAATATTGAAACAGGAAAAGAACAGTTTAAAGGTTCACCACATTTTAATCAGATATTAAAGTTTATGCTCGATTCCGGTAAGCTTAATCAATCTGAAAAACAATTTGTTAGTTCATACTTATAGTTAATGGTTATGGAAGATTTAGTAATTCTCGTTGATCAGGATGATAATGAAACAGGAGTAATGGAAAAGATGCAAGCCCACAAGGAGGCAGTTCTTCATAGGGCTTTCTCAATCTTCATCTTTAATTCGAAAGGTGAACTTATGCTTCAGCAAAGGGCATTAAATAAGTACCATTCACCCGGGTTATGGACCAATACATGTTGCAGCCATCCCAGACCAGGAGAAAAGACTATTGATGCTGCGCACAGAAGGTTAGTTGAAGAGATGGGATTTGACTGCACTTTCAATGAAGCTTTTAGTTTTGTTTATAAGGCCCCTTTTGAGAATAAACTTACAGAACATGAGTATGACCACGTTTTTATCGGAATTTGTGATACAATACCATCTCTTAATAAAGATGAAGTGAACTCATACAGAATGGCCACTCTTAACCAAGTCAGCGCAGAAATGGATAATAATCCCGAATTGTTTACTGTATGGTTCAGAATAGCATTCGATCGTGTAAAAAAATATTTTAAGGACATTAAAAAGTGATATTTATGGAAATATTCGTAAGCATTATATTAGTTATTGGTGCATTCTTTTTTATGGAATTAATGGCTTGGTTTACACATAAATACGTGATGCATGGTTTTCTCTGGGCATTGCATAAAGACCACCATATCAGGGACGGCAGAAAGATTGAATGGAACGATGTCTTTGCGGTTATATTTGCAATCCCAAGTATTTTGCTGATTTGGCTGGGAGTTTCAGATGACTCAATTTATTTGCTTTCAATTGGAATTGGAATTTTTCTCTATGGAATTGCTTATTTTATGTTCCATGACGTTTATGTTCATCAACGGATTCCAGCACTTAAGAACTTCTCAAACAGGTATCTAAGGGCTACAGTGAAAGCCCATCTTGAACATCATACTCCGCACTCAAACCATAATTTTGGATTTCTTATTGCACCAGTCAAGTATTATTACGAAGAATTCAAAAAGAAAAAAGCCAATAAATAAAGATTCGTAATGTATTATTATTTGCTGATCAACCTGGCTTCCATAATTATACCAATTATTGCTGGATTTGATTCACGGCTCAAATTTCATAAAAAATGGAAATTCCTTTTCCCAGCCTTAATCTCAACAATGTTAATATTTATCCCGTGGGATATTATAAAAACCGATCTGGGTGTTTGGGGATTTAATCCCAAATATATTATGGGAGTCTATTTCATTAATTTACCAATAGAAGAATTACTCTTTTTCATTGCAATTCCTTATGCGTGTATCTTTACTTATCATGCTCTTGCATTGGTCATAAAAAGTGAATCCTCAAATTCAGTATTTAATAATCTATCATTACTCATTGGTATTTCGCTATCTATAATAGCAGTTTTAAACCATGAAAAGACTTATACTTTCGTCACTTTCCTTGCCACCGGTATATTCTTAATTGCACACAGGTTTTTGCTTAAACCAGTGTATATTGCTAAGTTTTACTTTTCCTTTCTGGTTATCTTGTTACCTTTTTTTATTGTGGATGGCGCTCTAACAGGACTATTCACCGTTGAACCGGTAGTATGGTATGATAATTCAGAAAATCTTGGAATAAGGCTAAGCACCATTCCTGTTGAGGATTTTGTTTACGGGCTTTTATTACTACTAATGAATACAACAATATATGAGTCCCTCCAAAAGTGGTCTGTAAGAAATCAGTATCAGGTTAAGTAACAGCAACTTTATTTTTACGTTTATTTCTCAAGACTATAAGTGTAATGGCACCGGCAGTTATCAGACCTGATATCGCGACTTTCCGGATGAGACTTCCACGCGAATACTTCCACAAGCCTGTCCATCCTCTTTCTTTAATGATGTTTGGAAAGTGTCCTTTTTTAATGTCACTAATAATTCCTTCAACCATTCCAACCCTGTCTGCCATGATAAGGGGTATCCATCTGCCATAGCTTGACTCACTGTATCTGTATGCATATCTTCTTATTCTTCCGCTTAATCCTGCTGGTGGTGAAGCAGTTCCGAAAACAGCTGTAACATTTGGACGTTCAACCGATTTTAGCACTTCTTCATTAACAGGTTGCAGAGGTGGCCTTTCCCATGAGTAACCTTCCTGCTCCTCGTCAGTTCTTGTTTTTATTGGATAGGTGGGATCATTGTCACGATCGGCATCAATACCCCAGCCTTTGATATGACTATGGTCATTTTCCATTCTATTTTTAAAGTCCTGTGGATTAGTCTCGTCAGTCATTTATCCTATAATTAAATAATACAATCTTTAAAGAATCTATCTGTGTTCAATCAGACATGTCAGATTCTGAAATTATTATGCATAAGAAGGAATTAGCACTGGTTTTATGCAATTGTCAAGTTTCCTTGAAAAAATATGGTATGCTTCAGCTATTTCCTGCAATGGAATCCGATGAGTAATAATTTCCTTTGGATTAATAATTCCCGCCTTGATATGTTCAATCAAGCGGGGTAAAAGCCTTTTCACTGAAGCCTGGTTTGCTCGGATGGTAATCCCTTTATTTACAACATTTCCTATCGGGACTAATGCATCAATTGGCCCGTAAACACCAACAATGGACACAACTCCCCCTTTTTTAACAGAGTTTATTGCCCAATGAAGAGCGGTGGTGGATCCTCCCTGAAGAAGCAATCGTCTTCCTAATAATGTTTGGGTGTTGTTTCCTGCTGCTTCACATCCAACCGCATCAATACACACATCAGCTCCCAGCGAATCAGTCATTTTCTTTATAAAAACGACCGGATCTCCTATTGATTTGAAATCAAACGCTTCACACTGTGCATATTTTCTGACAAAATCGAGCCTGTAATCAAGATGGTCGATTACAATTACCCTTCCTGCGCCAAATAACCATGAACATTTTGCTGCCATTATTCCTACAGGGCCAGCACCAAAGATCACGACCGTATCTCCTTTTTGAATACCTGCCATCTCAGCAGCCTGATAACCGGTTGGAACAACATCAGTTAATAATACAGCATCATCAGGATCCATCCATTCCGGTATTACTGTTGGCCCTATATCAGCATAGGGCACCCGCACGTATTCAGCTTGTCCGCCATCATAACCTCCTGCTGTGTGTGAATATCCAAAAATCCCCCCTACAGCTGTTGCTTCAGGATTAGATTCATGGCAATTTCCATAAAGTCCCTGTTTGCAGAAAGCACACTTCCCGCATGCTATATTAAACGGTACGATTACTTTATCTCCTGGTTTTATTTTCTGGACAAGTGATCCAACTTCTACCACTTCTCCAATAAATTCATGTCCAAAAGTAGATCCAATGCGAGTATCCGGAACCATCCCATGGTATAAATGAAGATCTGACCCGCAAATACAGGTCCTTAAAACTCTTACTATTGCATCATTGGGATGCTTTATTTCGGGTAATGGTTTATCGTGATCAACCCTTACCCTATAAGGACCACGAAAATTCATAGCAAGCATAGATCTGTTTTTCGTTAATACTGTAAAAACATCTTTCTGGAATAAAAAAGATGGTGGTATGCACCGACTTAGCTGATGTACTATACTTAACTAATTGATATAGAGCAATGTTCACTTGTGAATAACAAGTTTCTTATATATAAGTGTAAGACAGAAGCTGTTATATCAAGCAAATTTGAGCACTTATAAGAAGCTCATTTACCGCTACTTTGCTTAAGATTGAATTTTATTCTCTTGATCGATTGGTGTGTTTAAGAAAGAATTTTATTCTGTTGACCAAGTTTAGCGAAATCACTTCCTGAGGGATTCTGGAAAACCTTTAATTCAAATTCAGGGATTGACGCCAATACATGGTCAAAGATATCCGACTGTATATCTTCATAAGGTTTCCAATCCTGAATTCTACTGAAGACATAGATTTCAAGTGGTATTCCGCTTTCACCAGGTTGAAGTTGTCTTACCAGCATTGTCATATCAGGATTAAGGTCTGGATTGCGTTGAAGGTATGCTGACAGGTACGCTCTAAAGACACCCAAATTGGTCTGCCTCCGGCCATTGACTAAAATTGAATCGTCAATATTCTCTGCAGTATTATGTTTTACCAGTTCTTGCTGCGTTTGTTCAATATAATTCCTAAGGATATCAATCTTCCTGAATTTTTCCAGCATCTCCTCAGTGCAGAACCTTACGCTGTTCATATCAATATTGATCGACCGCTTTATTCTTCTGCCACCTGATTCCTCCATTCCCCGCCAGTTTACAAAACTCTCAGACACAAGTGAGTAAGTAGGCAACATCGTGATGCTCTTATCCCAGTTCTGTACTTTTACCGTTGTAAGGCTGATATCCCTTACCTCTCCATCAGCACCCGACTTTTGTGCGACTATCCAGTCACCCTGCCTAACCATATCATTGGCTGAAATTTGTATTCCAGCTACGAGCCCGAGTATTGGGTCTTTAAAGATTAGAAGCAAGACTGCAGAAAAAGCACCAAGGCCACCAAGCAGGTAAATCGGCGATTTATCAAATAGAAGTGAGATTACAATGATCACTCCAATGACAATCACGATAATTTTCAGAACCTGTATGTATCCTTTAACCGGTTTGGCTTTTGACACCTCAAATCCTTGATATATTTCATAAAGGGCGTTAAGAAACTTATTTATCGTTCCTATGGTTGCATATACTATCAGTATCCTGTTCAATAGAAGAGCCCATTTGAGGAAATCAGGAAATTCAGTTAGAGTATATGGTGCTAATACGTTAAACAAAAGTGTCGGAACCAATAACAATGATTTGTGGAAAACCCTGTTATGATATAAGGCGTCGTCCCATGTTGAAGAAGTACGGTGAGTAATTCTCCGAACGATCTTAATGACTATAACCCTGAATATATAGTAAAGTGCAGTGATTACCAGCAGCAGAATAATGAAATCAGTGAAATCCCTCATTACAAACGAGATTTCTTCAGAAAATCCAAGTCCTGAAATCCACTCTTTTACTTTATTACCAAGGCTGATCATTAACATTGTTATTCTAATAAAATTAATTTTTAAAGGTACAAATTAATCATCTCATCAATCATCAGGCAATACGGAGGGATTTGAAGTACAAGATCTACCGTAACTTTAATTTCACGATCTTCATAGGCTGGTCATGCCTGTATAATTTAAAATCATAAATTGTCTCATAAGCATCAGGAGGCAATTGTCTGGGATCAAGGTAATAATAATCGGTTTCATTAAATCCATTGTATTTGTGTTTCAGCAATTGCATTTTTCCCAATGTGATATAAAAGCTGGTTGCATGTTCTGTTTCGCTGTTTTGGTAAATGTATAACTTATGGTCCCCGGTAACTTTTGCTGCCATAACTGCACCCTCTTTATGTTCCTGAAAATCCTGATACCGAGGTGGGATAATAAACCAATCAAAACCTATCCTGAACATCAGCATCGTAGCAGCAAAGATTACCAATCTCTGTTCTTTTACCTTTAAATAAAAATAAAAGAGTATTACTGTTATGGCCAGCATAACGAATCCTTTCAATAATGCCTTATCTACCCAACCGGTTTGATGGAGAAACGGGAGTACAACAGCTGCAACCATTCCAAGAATCATCACACCACCCAGGAAATATTCTATGATTATGCTTCTTTTTCCTTTTAGCTTATCATCTCTGAAAAACATATATACCAGAACTGTAAAAACAGGTGGAAAAAGCATAAATATATATCGTGGGTAAGTCTCCGGAGATGTCCAGTAAATTAGAATATTAAAAATAAAGATGTAAAAATTATACCTGAGGAAGTCATTTGACTTGACAACAGAGTAAAAACTGCGGCTAATAAAGAAGATACCTAATATGGACCAGGGAAAGAAATGATAGAACATTTCGAAAGGAAAGGTAAATAGATGTGTGACAAACCGTTTCCACCCATAATTTATAATGGTTCTTTTCTCCGATTCACTAAAAAGGGTTGAAAATACATTATCGAGTGTATTGTACTTTGCATACATAAAATAATAAGACCCGACAATCAATAACAGCAATCCGATTCCGGCAAAGTGTTTCCACGAAAAGAGTTTACTGAACTCTTTTTTGTAAGTAAAGAAAGTAAGAAGGGTAATGGCTTGAAAAACCAGCGAAGGCAATCCTTTCATTAAAAAAGTAACAGCAGTCAACAGGTAAGATACAAGGAACAAGGTAAGGTACTGCTTCTTTTTATGAAGAAAATAAATAGACATGAAGGAAGTATATACCAGTAATGAAAAGGTAATATCGATCAAGCCTAAAAATGAATCCCAGAAAAGGATTCTTCCTGAAGTTATAAAAAGCATAGCAACTACAAAGCTTTGTTTTAACCCAAGTTCCTTCTTAACAAAAAGAAAGATTGCTAACCCGAATAAGAGTAAACCAATGACTACCGGTAACCGCAATACAAATTCAGAGTAATTGAAAGTTTTAAAAAATCCGGCCAGTATCCAGTTATAGAGAGGTGGTTTATTATAATAAAACTCTCCATTAATGGTAGGTGTAAAATAGTTCCCGCTGATAATCATTTCAAGGGCTACAATTGCTCTTGTTGGTTCATCTGTAGGAAAATTGATCGCAAGATAACCGAGGTGCCATAATAAGGCTGGAAAGAGCATGGCAACACTAAAAAGATAAAAAACCGCAGGATTTCGCTTTAAATAGTCAACAATTGGTTGCATAGGTTTAACTAAAGTCATGTATAACTCAACCACTGAATTTAGCCTTGTATCCATTTTTCAACAGGTAATCCATGATCTTTTGCCTGAAATCGCCCTGCACAAGAATTTCACCATTTCCATGTGATCCTCCGGCAGCACAAAGGTTTTTAAGCCTTTTAGCCAGGAGGGCAATATCTTCTTCTTTCCCAATGAAACCTGTAATAACGGTTGCTTTCTTTCCTCCCTTCATTTTCTTATCGAGCATTACCCGCAAATCCTGTTTATTCGGCGCAAGTGTTTCTTCATCCACTGGTTCATTTGTCTGGTAAATGAACTCAGGATTTGTTGAATAAACGATACCTGTTCTGTTTTTCTTTCCTCTCATTTCCTCATTTTTCTAAGCAATAATCTTTAAACTGCACGGATTTACCTTAATGGACAAATCCTTTCCTACTTTAACCGGTTCACCGTCAAGATTAATGCACCTGTTTTTATTCCTTGAGAGCTGAATTTCCTTTGCTTTTATGATTTCAAGATACCCTGAATGGTCAATTTTATTTCTCCATAACAGTCCAAGAACGTATGGTGCTGAAAGCATTGGCACCTTTTGCACGATACAAACATCCACCATACCGTCATTGATCGAAGCTTCGGGAGATATAACTGTATTATAACCAAATTGGTTGCTATTGGCGAAACTAATAAAAAGTGCTTTTCTTTTGAGAGGCTTTCCGTCAATAACCATCTTATATTTTCTGGGACGGTACCCCGGATAAGATTGTAAGGCTATATGGAAGTATGAAAAAAATCCCCTGTATTCTGCTTTTGCAAACTTCTTGGCGACCAAGGCATCAAATCCTACACCTGCAATAGAAACAAATAATTCCTCATTAATAGTAACGGTATCTATTTCTTTGACCGCCATAGAATTAATTAATCCAATGCTCTTTTCTGGGTCAAGCGGCATATTCAGATACCTTGCCAATCCATTGCCTGATCCAACAGGCACTAATGCGAGCACAGATTTTGAACCAAAAAGACCTTTTGCGACTCTGTTAACAGTGCCATCACCTCCAACAGCTGCAATAACATCATAATTGTTTTCTGCCGATTTCCTGCTTAATTCATAAGCATGCTGTGCTGAAGTGGTATATGATATAATATATTCGAATAATCCCTTATTAAGATTATTGAGAATTAAGTTCTCAAAGCCCTCTTTTCCTGCAAACCCGTTTCCGGAAGCAGGATTAATGATAAAATGGATTCTTTTTTTTGTGATATCAGGCATACATTCAGGATGCGGGATGCAAAGGTACGAATTGTCTGAATCATCAACGACGGGTTTTCAGTATCAGGCGGAATAGTTGGTAGTTGTCCATCAGACAACAAATGGTAAAGGCTACGTTAAAATTCACCTTTGGGTAGATATTAGGTAAAGATGGGGTAGAGATGAGGTAGGCCAGAGTGGTGGCAATCTACTAAAGAGTGTGTTACTTTCTTTTTATAAGCCACCAAATTGTTCCGGCCGCTAAGATAATACCTGCACCGGTTATATACAACTTATTACGTTCAATAATTTTTAGTGCTTCCCGATCTTTCCTGCGAACGCTGCCCGCGCTGAGAATTGATTGATGGTCCTCGAACCTGTTTGGCTGACTTTCCCGGTATTCTTCAGAAACAGTGCTGGTAGCAGTTGCTACATTTTTTTCCCTGGCCATGATAGTACTGTGTAAATGAAACAATTAGGGTGATTACTTAAGTGTTGTTTTGTACTAACAAGAATCAGAATTAAAAAGTTGTAAATCAACAAAGAAGAGTTAAGAGCTATCTGGAAGCATTAAAGGTCTGTACTTCCTTTCAATTTTTCAATCAAGGTCAATTCACGGTTCTTTTGTTCAGTAATATCTCTGTTTGAACCTCTTTGACCTATCCAATCACCCTCAGAGTTATAAACTGGTTTGCATGTATGAGCCATCCATCTGATTTCGCCTGCCTTTGTAATTATACGATACTCAAACTTGCATACATGATCATTTGGAAATAGGATATTATTAAAATGGTCTTCAACGAGTTTCCTGTCTTCGGGATGTGCAATTTTATAATATAAGGATGAGTCCTTCATAAATTCCTCGACCTCATACCCTGTTACTGTTTTAAATGATGGAGAGATATAAATAAAGGAGCCATTAGTGCCAAGCCAGGATTCACAATCATGGGTATAATCAGCAACAATACGATATTTCTCTTCTGCCTTCCTAAGTAACTTTTCATTGTTTTTTCTTGCCGAAATTTCTTTTTCGAGTCGTTCATTAGTGTGAAGGAGAGCCGCAGTGCGTTCTTCAACAGTTACTTCCAGGAGATCATTAGCTTGATTAAGTTCAAAAATAGCCTTCTGTAATTCAGTTCGCAATCGAATGGCAGTAATACCTTGAGAAAGGTCGTTTGCCATCTGTACCAATATATTAATATCCTCTTCCTCAAAAGCATCAGCCTGTGGTGAATATATAGCTACTGTCCCAAAAACCTTGGTACCATTATAAAGTGGAAGGGCAATTGATGATGCATAGCCGCGTTTGATGGCTTCTTCTCTCCAGGGCGTGAAGTTTGGATCTGTTTGAATGTAACGGCAAACTGAAGGTTTTCCTGAACGAATCGAAATTCCTGTTGGTCCCTGACCTAAAGGCGTATCTGCCCAGGTAAGGTTTAGCTTTTCGATATAGCCCATTTCAAAACCTGCGCTTACTACTGGTGTAATACTCTTTCTATCATCATTGTTAACTGTTCCTATCCACATCATCGAATAGCCGCAGTCATTTGTGATGATATCGCAAACTTTCTTCATCATTTCTTCTTCAGATGTCGAAGTGAGCATAACCTGGTTGGATTTGTGCAGGGCATTGAATTTCTTTTCCGCCATACGGTGTTCTAATTCAGCAGCGGCTCTTATAGAAACCTGCTTCAGGATCATTTCACTTGTTCGGATGTCGGCCACAGGCTTCCGGCTTATTACTGCAATTAGTCCAATAGGGAATCCGTGTGCATTATGAAGCGTGATACCAGCATATCCTTCAGCACCCATTTCCTGCAAAAATGTATCATTTGGAAAAAGAAACCTTACACTTTGGGGATAACAACACACGTTACTGCCCAAAACTTTGCCGCAAGGAGTGTCAAGAAGTGAATATCTTATATTGTCCTCAAACTTGCCATCGTAATAAATTGCAACAGTTTCAGCTTCAAGATTATTACGCAACCTGTCAATACATATATATTCCGCATTCAGAACCCGGCTGAGATAGCGGGCAAGCGCATTGAAGAAATCCTCGCCCCTTGCAACCCATTCATTACCCAACAGAAATGCCTGGGTATCCTCTACCTTACGTTTGTAAGTACGGTCAGTAAGTACGAGCAATGATCCCTGACCTGATATATCTATTCTGCAAAAAATTTGGTCATTGTTTTTTGTAAAAAGTCGTATTTCACAAACCTGGTTGGTTGAAGAAACGATTGCATTCTGACGTGCGATCTTATAAGTCATCGCATCATCAATGTTAATATATTGCAGAAATACACTGTTGATTAGCTTCCCTTTTCTTGCTGAAAGAAGTTTCTCAGCTATTGAATTTGCAGAGACAATAATATCATGTTCATTGACTCTGATTATAGCAACCGGAATTTCATCACCGCTTAATTGTTTATCATTGACGTCAGGATTTTCCTTTAACAGTGGCCCCGTTTTCGATCTATTATCCGGTTTCAAGTCATATAGTTTAGTAATTAACAAAACTAATATTTTTTTTTATAAACAGACGATATGGGCTACTTAGAACAAAGAGTAAAAAAAAGAGCACCACTTAAGGTGCTCTCTGATCACAGTTATAAACTAATCACCAATTTACTAAACTTTATCTTTACAGAAGCCTCGTTTTATAATTAAAGGGTGTTCTTAATAGCTTTAAGGGTCTTCTTTTCCACTCCATTATCAACTCTGATCAAATAACCTCCATCAGGCATTGTGCTCATATCAAGCTTTGCCTCAGCTGTCATTCTCTCAGTCTGTCTCTTTACAAGCCGGCCTGCCATATCGAAGACTTCCAGGTCAGTTCTTTCATACAATTGTCCAAGTTTTACTGAAAAGTGTCCATCAATTGAAGGATTGGGGTAAACCAGCAAGTCTTTTGAAAGTGCCTCAGCTATTGAATCGTTCATTACGATTGAACCTGATTTAGTTCCGCCGAATTCATGAACTCCGGCATCAGGTGCGCCGTTTATTGGAACACTGTTACCGTAATAGTCTTTTACCAGACTCACACTTGTTCCACGATTTATTGCGCAAGATCCAGAGATAAGATGGAAATCCTGGTTGGATGGATTTACAAAAGAAGGATTGCCAACCGTGGAATTCATATCATTACCGCTTGAGTTTCTCCAGTTTGTAAGACTTGTTGCATTGTTGATAAAACCAGACTGTTGTGAATTGAATACATTATTGTTTGAAGAGATGGAGCCTCCGGTTCTAATAGCTTTTGCTGAACTACCAATATTGAAGATGTTATTTCTCAAAGTAACACTGGTGTTTGAAGTCGTGTACACGCCATTGGATACGTTATTGTAAAAAACATTGTTGCGTATTGTGCCTGAGTAACCACTATTAATATAGATACCATTTTTATTATTGGCGAACACGTTATAATAAGCATCAGTCTTTGCATATGCGTAAATACCATGTTCAGCGCTCTTTATCATGTTATAGCGAACTGTAACAGTTTTGGTTGTCGGTGATAAATAAATACCACTGGTATTTTGATTTATCCCGCCGATAATTGTATTACGCTCAATTATTCCACTATAGTTATTTCCCCATGCTATTATACAGAATTTATTACCCATGCTGGAGTGATCAATGATATTATCATGGATATTGAAATTCATGTTGTTGGTAGATGCAATCTGAATACCATCGCCTGCAGAATAACTTTCGTTTGTATTGATAAGATATTTCTTATTAACATCATAAATGGTGCAAAACCCAATTTCAATTGTGCTGGCATCTTTGATATAGATTCCATCATCTTTAATATCATGTACTTTAGAATTGAGCACTTTATTGCCTCCTGAAGTCGTAAGTATCCTTATGCCCCACTCAGTTTTTGTTATTTCACAATTGTTTACCTGATTATTTGATGCATTACTACCTTGAATAATGACTGATGAGACCCATGTGCCTGTTGAAGTGATCTGAAGGTCCTTTATCGTCACATTTGATGATGAACTCACATTAATGATATGGTTTCCGCTTCCTGTTGTAGAAATTTTGGCTTTGGTGGTACCACCATAGGTTCCAAGCGTAACATTTGATTTACCATTAATTGAAATGCAAGAATTTGAATAATAAGTAGTTCCTGATTTCTGAAGGTAAGTATTGCCACTGTTAATTGTAAATTTCGTCCATGAATTGTAGGGATTGGAACTTGATCCGTTTTGGTTTGAACCAGAGTATGATGGATCGATGTATATGGTTGCCCCAAATAATACTGTTGAAAGAAAAGTATAAAAGACAACCAGTGCAAGGGTCATTAACCAGAAACTACGGCGAGGTTTGTATTCAGTTTCGGTTGTTAATGCAGCATCATTGTTTTCAATTGATGGATTTAAAAGAACATAGTTGGTCGGGGTTGCATGTACTGGGATACTCTGCCCAGCATTCAAATTAGTTTTATTCATTTTAAAGTGGTTTAGTGGTTTTGATCCGGTGAAGATCACACCCCCACTTTGAAAAATGATGCCGACAAAAAGATTACACTCAGATAATGAAGCAATCCTAATGATCAATGCTCATTAAATTGCAGTTAAATTAAGGGTTTTGGGAAAGTATACATTTTGGACATTTAAATTTATGATCCCAGTGTCCAACTATAAAAAGTAGCAATTGCCCCGGTAATATCACCTCCTTTCGGGGAAATTTTCTACGTTATCAATGAGGAAATCTGGCTAAAAATAAGTGTATGTTGTCGAAATTGAATTGAGTCAATAAAATCAATTCTTAAGAAATTTTAAATCGACCAATTTTTTTGCGGAAATCAATTTCCCATAATAAGATCCTGATGGCAAATGCTCTATAGCTATTGCTACCCGATTCGCATAGCAATTAATATTGTTTACTTGTATCAACTGTCCATGGGAATTGTAAAGATATAGGGTATATTCACTATCTGAAATTTCTTGTGAAAAGACAGTAACCTCATTTATGGCAGGATTAGGGAAAATAACCGAAGCAGTCGATTTATGTTCCTCTAATCCCACACCGCTCAAATGATAAATTACTGTAACCTTTGCCTCAACAGGTTCAGGGTAAGTAGTACTATCGAAAACAATATATGTAATTGAGGATTTACCCGGGGGCAGTGGTGGATTTTCAAAGCGCCGGTAATGAACGACATGTGATGCGAAAGTATAATCTTGAGATCCAGGCTGTATTGTATCAGGATAGTCTGTTAAAAAAGTATTTGGCCAGCATTTTATTCCAAAACAGAAGTAATCGATTGTACTATCATTGATTAAGTTGATCTGCTTACGAAGAAATAATGATAATGGTTTATCAGTGTTATTTACCATCGTGAAATACATTGTAAGCTCAGTTACTTCAGGATCAGTTCCATAAACGGTAACAATGCTATCATTTATAACTTTGTTTCCATTAAACCGGTCAAGCAATAGTATTTCCTGGCATTTCACCTCATGTACCAAAAAAATTATAAAGAGTGTGAAAAGGAAATTGAGTATATTTCTTATCATGGATAAAAGTTAGTGACGACTGCAAATGTAACATCTTTTTCATATATTTGCTTCTCGATAAATCACTAATTACGAATGGTTGAGCTATACAAATTGTTAATTTTTTGTTAAAGTTCATCCTGCTGAAGAAAGAGGTTTATTCATAAAATACATTTGCGGGTTTTCCAGTTTCATTATTCAATACGTTAGCATGAGTCATATCAGGAAATATTCTGGTATCTTATAAGTAAATTATATAAAGTACATAGAGCTTAAAGAGAAAAAACATGAAGCAATTTTACTCGTTAATTTTAATCCTGCTTATTCCATTTTCAACACTTTTAAGCCAGGAAGTTGCAATGGATTTTACTGAAACTTCTTGCAATGGTACTGAGCATCATCTTTTTGCTGAACTCGATCAAGGTAAAGTAATCGTACTTGAATTCGTTATGCTTAATTGCTCACCTTGTATCGTCGGCACAAATGCCATGGTCGACATAACAGAAACATTTGAATCCGTTTATCCTGGTCGTGTTAAGTTGTATTCATATGGTTTTCTGGATATCTACACGTGTGCTCAAATACTTTCATGGCAATCAATTAATTCTTATAGCCATGAGACTTTTTCACAAGGAGAAGAGCAAGTAAGCTACTATGGGGGGATGGGAATGCCTACTATTGTTGTACTGGGTACTACTAATCACAAGGTTTTCTATAAGACCATTGGCTATACCCCCGCCGTTGATGCCCCTTTAAAGGCAGCCATAGAAAGTGCTCTTACTGAAAGTTCATTAGGGTTAGAATATCCTGAGTTAAACGACAACTTTAAAATATACCCAACTCTCTTCAACGATAAGCTATATCTTGAAGCAGGTGACATTTTAAATGGATCTGTAATAGATCTTTATAACGCCTCCGGCCATAAGGTTATATCAGAAATTATTAGCCCATATAACAATAAAACTCTCGAAACTGCCTCACTTCCAAAGGGTATCTATTTTTTGCGGCTTAATTCAACAGATGCTGACAAATCGATTATTTCAAAAACCATTAAGCTAATCAAGAATTAACTATGACGAAGTATACTTCATTTGTAGTTTTTATGCTATTAACCTTTCATTATGCTGATGTCTCCGCCCAGTGTTGTGCACCTGGTAATCCGGTATCCGGAAGCGAGCATACCGGAATTGTAGCACCAAATACAATTAGGTTGATCACCTTTTTAAGGCATAGCTTTTCGGATACTTACTATGATATCTCTGAACCTGCCCAATTACAGAACTCAAAAGCAGGGTACGACTATATAGGTGAAGTGTTATCTTACGGCTTTGCCAAACGGTTTTCTGCAGAGGCTGAATTGGGTTATTATGTTGATAAATATCAGGATACTGAGATTATCGGTAAATTGGTAACCCATGGTTTTAACAATGCAGTGATCTCAGTAAAATATGCGGCGATAAATTATAAAGGCTTTGAAGTTACAGTAGGTACTGGAGTAAAGATCCCCTTGTCGCATAAGCAATTTATCGATAAAATTGGCCTTCCGTATCCCCAGGAGATACATCCATCAACAAGGGCATTCGGCTTTGCCGGGCAACTATATATCTCAAAAGCCTTTTCACCTAAGTGGAAATCCGTATTAACAGGCCGGTATGAAACCAATGGCTATAATAAAGAAGGGTACCGGTTCGGTGATGCGTTTATTTCATCGCTATTTATCAGCAGGACGTTCTCTAGAGATTGGGTTGCAACTCTTCAGTTCAGGAATGAATATAGAAAACAGGATCTACAAGATAATATAAAGTATTTATTCACAGGAGGTAATATTGCTTTCATTTCTCCCCAGTTAAGCTATACGTTTAAAAGCCGCCTGACAACTGCAATTTCAGCCGATCTGCCTGTCTTAAGGAATTATAACGGAATACAGCTCGGACCAAAATATGCAGTGGGAATCAGTATCGTTAAGGATATTTGCCTAATTAAAAAATAAGAACATCAAGCTTTTCTTATACAGGAATTATAATCTGGTTATTTATAATCTGCTTAAAAAAATTAGGGGGCTGTATAAAAATACTGCCCCCTAACTCTATCTGTGCAATTGATACTATTCAAAAACTATCTTCATCTCAACCCTGCGGTTCTTTTGCCTGCCTGCAACTGTTTTATTATCAGCAATTGGTCGATCCTGGCCAAACCACTCTGTGATGATCTTTGATTCCTGGACTCCCTGTCCCATTAAATAATCTTTTACAGCGGTAGCTCTCTTTCTTGAGAGTTCCATATTTAATGCAGGAGTACCGGTGTTATCAGTATGACCCGAAAGCTTAACCATCCAGTCTGATTTTGTTTTCAGCAATGTGGCCAGTTCATTCAGTGAAGGATAAGAAACTGCCTTAATTACATCCTTACCTGTTTCAAATTCCAGATCAGAGAAAGCTCTTGCAATAATTGCCTTCTCTTCCTTCTTTATTTCAGGACATCCAGCGTTTTCTTTTATTCCGGGAGTTTTTGGACAAAGGTCTTCGTCATCCGAAACACCATCACCATCAGAATCAGGACATCCATGGTTTACTTTGGGACCAGGAGTAGCAGGGCATTTGTCTTCTTCATCGGCAACCCCATCTTTATCGTAATCAGCAAATGGACAGCCACCAAATTCTACCTTACCAGGTGTATCGGGACAATTATCTTCCAGGTCAGAAACACCGTCATTATCCCTGTCTGGACAACCATTCAAAGCAACAGATCCAGGTAAGTCAGGGCAATGATCTTCCTTATCAGTTATACCATCGCCATCACGGTCAGGGCAACCTTTTAAAGCAATAAGTCCGGCAACATCGGGACAATTATCCTCAGGATCAATTACACCATCCCCATCAAGATCAGGACAGCCATTATGTGCTGGAAGGCCTTTCAGATCCGGGCAACGGTCATCCTTATCCATTATTCCATCTCCATCACGATCAGGACAACCCTTTAATTCCTTTGGACCTGCTTCCTTCGGGCAATCATCGTTTGCATCGGTCAAACCATCTCCATCTGTATCAGGACAACCCAATGTTTCCCACATTCCAGGAATATCCGGGCATTGATCCATCTTGTTACTTACCTTATCCTGGTCTTTATCTTTTGGAATATTCCTGAATACCGGAATTTTTACCATTACATACACATCAGTACTATAACTTTTAGCTGACAATACATTGGTCATGCCTGTTGTTGATCCAAGCCACACGGGTCCTAATCGTAATGCCAGGCCGGTTCTTAATCTGCCGAACTGATCAACCTGAATTGGCAATGATGCGCCAAACCACCTGAGGTCATAACGCGGGGTCAGACTAAAAGTGGAATAATAGTGATTGTTGGTTTTGAGTGCGTCGCTATTGCGTAATGATAAATAAGGGCTGAAATTCACATAGAAATTCCTTGCAGCGTTATAATCGATCTGAAGACTCAGCGCAGTGGGTAAACCCATTTTATAGGTTTCAATAATATTTTCTTTAAAATTAAATTTCTCTTTTAGAGTTTCATTAAGGTCTTCAGGACTTTCAATCTCAATATCTTTTAAATCCCAATTGATCACATCTGCTGTAAAGTCCTGGCTGTCATATTTTTTGGTATACTTCATTGATCCTATGTCTACCAGCGCTATTCCGATCTTTAATAAGTATTTATCCTGGTCAGGCCTCATGATTCCCGTTTTGCCATCCATATCATATTTATGGCTATTAACATTCGGACGATATTCGTAAACGAAGCCAATGTTCATTCCAAATCCCGGATCTGACACAAAATCAAATGGGGTAAATCCTGCATCGTCAAAATTACCGGCTAAACCATAATTTATCTTCGAATTATAGATGGAAAGCATATCAGGTGAATCTATTTCACCATTTTCCAGTCCAAATTTGAACTGAGGTGAACTAGCATATCCGGATGCAATTCCCTGCAAATACTTGAGTGTAATCCCACCTTTTAAAAAATGCTTCTCGGTATTTAATGGAATTATTCTGGCATAAGTAAGCCCAAACTCAGACCACACCTGGGCATTGATATTGATATTTTTATTAGTAACCTGTTTGCCAATGATATCATCATATTGGAATTCACTGGCAAGGAATGTTGCAAATTCCTGTGATATATGGTCAAAATTGGCGGCTACCCTTGTTGTTGATGTAAACGCGAAGGCACTGTAGTTATCAAGGTTAATCATAAATGAAGGAAGATAAACCCCTAATCCAAGGAGTCCTGTCTTATCTTTTCCATTATCATTACGGTATACGTATGTTTTATCATCTTCAAGATTACCAGACCAGAAATCATAAGTCCCCATCTTATCAATATACTTAAATAATGATTCTCTCTTAATCGCCATATAGTTATTGCTCATTTGGAAATTTAATCCAAAAAGAACCATATCAAACTTGTAACGCGAATCAGCAATGGCTGCAGGTTGAAGGCCCAATGCACTTACACCTGAGTAATTGCTCTGCGTAAACGGCATATACTCTTGTGCATGTGATTTTATCCCATTGAAAATCAATAATGTCAGGATAAATGCGAAAAAGTAAAGAAATTTTCTCATAATGTTGGTTTTTGGTTAGGGCAAATATACGATTTAGGCAATACTATCAAAGCATTGTTGATAACTTGGCAAACCTGAAATTCAAAAAATCTTATTGGTGAAAAGTTAATCTTTCCTGATGATCTTGAAGAAATGAACTCCACGCTCATCCTCAATTTTCATAAGGTAAACTCCCGCTGAAAATCTGGTAACATCAACAATGGTTTTAACAGATAAGGCACCGTTCAATATAACCTTCCCTGTATGATCATATAGAAAATAATCAACTGAGTTATTACTGTCAACGGTTTGATTGCTATCCTCATCAGTTCTTTCAATAACAAGTTCATGACTCACCGGATTCGGATAAAGTCTGTATCCGCTATATTCTTCAATTTTGGAATACCCGGCACCGGTAACAATTACACGCAAAATATTTGAGGTATCGCTGCTACAACCATTGAGCGTAACGATAGTATAGTAATCTCCATCCCATGTTACAACATAATCTTGTTCAGTTGCCCCATTGATTATGCCGTTTTGGTCATGCCATTGGTTACCATTAGGCGCATCAGAATGTAGATCGTGTCCATTGGCGGTAATCTGAGGAGTCTCAGGTTTAACATTAATAGTAACTGAAAATGAGGAACCTTCGCCTGGTCCGCATTCATTTGAACCATTAACAGTAATTAAGCCACTTGTCGCATTTTCCGTGAAATCAACATTAATAGAATTTGTGTTGCTAAATCCGGATGCACCCTCGGGCAAAGTCCAATTATATGATGAAGCCCCTGCAATGACTTCGGTAGTATAAACAACACCAAAAGTTCCCTGGCAAACTGTTTCATTACCAGTTATTGTACCTGCCGCAACAGGAAGCTCGTTGACAGCAACTGCCAGGACTGATCCGCTTCCTGTTCCACATTCATTAATACCCCAAACGCTTATCATCCCGGTAGAGGCATTTGAACCAAAGTCAACCGTGATGCTGTTTGATGTGCTTGAACCAGTTGCACCAGGAGGTAACGACCATATATAAGAAGTGGCATCAACAATATCATCAACTGTGTAAACCACAGCCATCTGGCCCTGGCAAACGGTATCTGGACCAGCAATAGCTCCTGCGTCACCTGGTAATGACAATACATCGATAAACAACGAAGAGGCTGCTCCGCTTCCGTAGTTATTAACACCATATACGCTGATAAAGTCCGACACAGCATTTTCACTGAAATCTATAGTGATTGAAGTTGTACTGCTTGTTCCGGTTGCCCCTTCAGGTAATGTCCATACATAAGAAGTTGCATTTTCAATCTCTTCAATACTGTAAGTTACCTGCTCCTGGCCGTGGCATACTCCTGTTGGCCCGCTTATTGGCCCAGCCATTCCGGGAGCCAGAGTCCCCATAAGCGGTGACTCCCAAAGCCCTCTGCCAAAAGTTGATGCCCTTAATCTGTCATTGTCAGGATTGGCATCATAATAAATCTCAAGTTCGGTTATCCATGCTGCAGCGGGTAATCCTGTTGAATATGCCACCCATTGGGGATTATTGGCATCACTGTAAAATACTCCAATATCGGTTCCAAGATACAATCCTTCATTACTGCTGTGATAATACGCTAAAGTGTGCATCTGTACTGAAGGAAGGTTATTTGTGATATCAGTCCATGATCCACCCTTATTTATTGATTTATAGACTGAATTCTGCTGAACCAGATAAACTATGTTCTCATCAGTAGGATGAACTTCAATTGCTGTAATAGTGTTTCCTGATGGCAATGATCCTGTAAGATTATTCCATATAACACTCGCATCTTTCACATTGTCAGACCTGTAAAGGTTGTTTCCATCAGAAGCATAGAGAATATTTGTATTAGCATCGGATTGCTTTAATTGGTCGAAATCACTCACATTTAAATTTGAAATTTTGGTCCACGAAACTGAATATGAATTAGCAGCCTTAATATTGGTACTTCTCCAAATGTTATCATATCCAATAAACATTGTGTTCCCATCAAATGGATCTATTACAAAAGGAGTAACCCAACCACCACTTTCATCAATACCATTAGCTCCTTCACCGGCTATCTGGCTTTCATTTACATTATTGATATTGCGATATATTGACCCATAATACAGGGTATTATAGCTGTACGATTCATCAGTTGGGTCAAAAGCACATTCCATACCATCACCTCCAAACACATTTACCCAATCACTGCCTGTCCATGTTGATGTACCATTATCCTGGTAACCATTAATTACCAGTCCTGAAGTTGTTGCACTTTGTCCAAGTTTGTATGCCTGACTGATTATAAGCCCGTTACTGATTTCATTCCATGAAGTTCCGCCGTTTGAAGTCCAGTAAACACCTCCATCGTTTCCTGCATAAAGACGGTTATTAAGCGGATTATATTCCAGTACATGCAGATCGGCGTGCACAGAAGGTACGCCACAATCGCCCCACCAGTGAGAATTGATTGACCAAGTTGTTCCACCATTGGTTGATTTAAAACAGTTAACCCCGCCACCATAAATTATTTCAGCATTAGCAGGATCAGCAGCCATATCAAGATCATACCATGCCTGACCACCAGAACCTCCATTGCAATCCCAACTCATTATATTGGGACTGGTTGATCTGACACTGAAGCTATCCCCACTATTTGTTGATCTGTACAAGCCTTTGAATGAGTCACTGTTTGTAGTCCAGAAATATACATATTCAGGATTGGCAGGAGTCACAGCAATAGATCCACGATAAGAAGATGTCAATCCATTAGTGATCTGGGTAAATGAAAGTCCGTTATTGACTGACTTGTAAAAGTTGCCTGAAGCAGTTGCATATACTATTGATGGATCTCCAGGTTTAAAAACTATATCCTTAAAGTTTCCGGCTATAACATTGGTCCAGGAAACGCCACCATTCTCTGTTCTGAAAACACCATTATCACAAGCTGCGATAAGAATAAGCGGATTGGATGGATGCATTATCATTTTACCGACAGTCGATCCTGTAAAACCAGTATTAACCGGTTGGAAGGTAATTCCCCCATTTGCACTTTTCCATACTCCTGCACCCGCTGCATCACCATGGTCGCGGTCACCTGTTCCTATATAAATTATATCAGGATTTGAATAATTGACAACTATGGATGAAACACCAAGAGTTGGCAAGCCATCCGTGTGGGTAGCCCAGGTGTTTCCACCATCAAGTGTAACCCACAAACCTCCGGATGGAGCTCCTGCCCAGATAATATTTGGATCAGTGGGATGAAAAGCAATGGCATTGACCCTTCCTAAGCCACGATAGCCGTCATAACCTGACGGCACACTAAATGGTCCAAGGGCAGTCCAGTTTGCATTCATATGGCTTCGCATTCCAGATGTATGAAGCGCTTCAATTGCCCTTATATTTCTTTGCGGGTCAGGCTTCGTGCCGTCCGGTGAAACTTTCCGACCCATCCAATATTCCCATCTCTTGAATGCTTTAAAACCACTTCCTCTGGTCACTTCACGGCCGTCCCAATATTCATTGAACGCCTTTTGAGTCTCAAAGAAGTTCGCATTTGGATCTTCCATCATTTCGATCCAATATGGATAGGATTTATAATCTCTTTTGTTTTCCTGGCTATTGCCCGTGATCGATGATAAAAGCAAGACAAATAACAATGCTGCAAAAGCAGATTTTTTCATAGGGGGTTGTGTGTTGATACAAAACAAAGTTACATTACATATTAATCAGTTATAAAGAAAAATGTAACATGTTTTTAAGAAAATGTTACTATATAATTTTTAATCTTACAGCGGGAGGATCATCACAGGCAGATTGGTTCGTATTAATTCTGTATATGGGAGCACAGGCTTATGAACACGTAGAAAATTTCCCCGATACGGGATTCGATGCCATCTTGTTCCATATTAAAATGCAGATCCAGGTAAGTAAAGTTATAAATTATTTTTTCCTGAGATCATTGATTTTACTAGGAAATTTGATATCTGAGCAGAAAAGTCCTGCATTCCACACATTGTTGGCACATTCTTTCTTATGAGGGTGATGAATTTGATCATCAGAGAACAACCACTAATACTGAAAGAAATGAAAACCACATTAAACTTCGCAATCGCAATGCTTTGTTCAGTTACTTTAATGGGTGCGCCTGCGAATCTCTTTTCTGCAAAACCTAATACAAAAACAACCAATCAAAACGAGGAAGTCACTGTAAAAAGTAATTCCACTACAAATCAAAAAACTATCCATCCAGAATACAAAATTTTAGAGAGGGGAAAGAAGAAACTTGAGTATCAGTATCATCTTTATGCATAACAGAATGTTAAGTGAATTAAAAATTATGGATGGGAAGAGAAGGGTATAATTATTTTGTTGAATTTCAAAACAAAAAAGAGGCAGATGTTTGCCTCTTTTTTTTGTAATTTAGTTTTCTGAAACCATTGCCAGAACCATGCCTCTGGCAGATCGCAACCTTCGTATAATGAAGACCTGTAAATATTGCAATCCGCTGATTCTCTTTTGCACCATATTATTGATTTTCAGCATAGTTTATAGTTGCGATAAAAAAGAGACTCAGCAAACACAACCTAACATCAACGTACATCTGCTAAATGTATCAGAATGTAAGCTACTTAAGGCAGGTGTCAGTGATTCACTCTCTTGCATCGAGTACAACTTTGAACCAACAACAGGTAAATTAAACCTTAAACATATAAATTCAGCCTTCAATTGCTGCCCGGGTGAAATATCAGGCAATATTTCCATGCTGAATGATACGATTATATTAGAAGAAAACGAGTCAGAATCAGGCTGTAATTGTGATTGCCTCTATGATCTTGACTTTGAAATTTCAGGAGTTGCAGCAAAAGCCTATCGGATCAAAATTATTGAACCTTATCTTGGCGACCAGCAATCTCTTGATTTCTTTGTTAACCTGGAAAATCAGCCGACAGGTAACTGGTGTGTAATCAGAACCAATTATCCTTACAATTTACCGTAACCTTAAAATAACCCATCAAAATGGAAAATCCTAAAACCAACCAATCTTACAAAGCAACCATATTGGGATTATTACTGATCCTGTTCGGCGCCTTTTATTTTGCTTATCAGGCAGGAGCGCTGAATCCAATGGTATGGAGGGTAATATTCTCATGGCAGATGTTACTTATTGCACTTGGGATCTTGGCCCTATCAGAAAAGAATTATGCCTGGGGAACTATTTTAATAGTCACCGGCGGAATGTTTCTTTACAAGAGATACACAGGGCAAGCTATTGATTATGTTTGGCCAATAATAATCATACTTGCAGGACTCGCAATTATCTTTTTTAAACCCGCTCATTGGAACAGATCACGCTGGAATAAAGAAAATTTCAAGGAAGGAAATACAGAAGGCGACTTTCTTAACGAGACAGCAATTTTCGGGGGAAATGAACGATCTATTCACTCGGGCAACTTTAAGGGTGGCACAGTAGTCTCGATCTTTGGAGGCTCTAAAATCGACCTTACACACTGCACCCTTACCACAGAGGGAACTCCCGTGATTGAGATGAATGCAATATTTGGTGGATCAACACTGATTGTACCTTCCGACTGGAATGTTAAATCGGAAATTACCAGCATCCTTGGTGGCTTCTCTGATAAGCGTTACCACACAAATGTTGATCAGTCAAAGCTGATCATAATTAAAGGAGTGTGTATTTTTGGAGGAGGAGAGGTAAAATAAATATAAGGAAAAAGGGAGAAATAAAATCTTTGGCTACTCTACATAGACTACCAGGTTATCCTGATCTGGTTGTCCATGTTCCTTGTAATGGAATGCCGAAATTTGTGTAACTCCTTGAGAAACACCAGTAACTACACCAATCCAGTTTACATAAGCAATCTGCTGGTCAATTACATACCATTCGCATGGTAATGAAGGCACTACTGAAAGCTGTACTGACTCGCCTACACTAATGTGGAGGGGATCAGTTTCGCCATCCGGTACAGTGATCATAAAGCTATTATTGCCACCTGTGGTGTTATTGGTTGTCGGTTTCTTTTTAAGGGTCATGTCATTAGCCGTAAGATCATCACTTTTTTGACATGATAACAGGACAATAAGGGCTGCAGATAAGAAGATCATTAACTTTTTCATTTTCTTTTTTTTTAATCTTTACTAATTTAATTTGTATCTATCTTCCATTGCCAGCATGTCCCCCGAGGCCGGCACAATTTCATTTTTATTCAGCCATCGGCAAATCAGGCAATTGAGCCAAATTATAAATATATCTTTGCTGATTGAAAGGTTCGGCAAAATGCATTAACCGGAACAACTCCACCTGCAGGGCACGCGATAGTAGTAGCCGTGCTTCTTCATCAGAATATTCATCATCATCAGTCAGCCTTATGTAAGCCTGGTAAGCTTCTGGAGGCTGGCATTGTGCCAGTTGCCTGTCAACAATACTTTCAATAATAGCTTTTATCGTTTCCCGGTTCTTCATAATGAAGGTACTTTGTATTCAGTTTATAGTCGAAATGTAAAAAAGTAATTCATGACCTGTAAAATTATTTGCTAATGCTTGCTATATACCCTGGCAGGTATGGTAACATAGCAGTTATAAGATGACTTGTTGATAATTAATATCAGAATCCCTGCCTACTCGACCTTAAAAGCCATTTCTATATAAGCTTTTTGACTAATTTTGCGGCACCTAACTAACTTCCTCGGTGACCGAAATACTTGATCAACTAAATGAAGCACAGCAACGTGCCGTTACTGCGCCTGACGGTCCTGCAATGGTTATTGCCGGAGCAGGTTCAGGAAAAACAAGGGTACTTACATTCCGCATTGCATATCTGCTCAACAAAGGAGTCGATCCTTTCAATATCCTTGCGCTGACTTTTACTAATAAAGCAGCTCGGGAGATGAAAGAGCGAATTATGGAACTTGTTGGATCAACTGAAGGAAAAAACGTCTGGATGGGAACCTTTCATTCAATCTTCGCACGGATACTTAGAATTGAAGGACACCGCCTAGGTTATCAGAGCAACTTTACAATCTATGATACCGACGACTCAAAGAGTGTTATTAAGAATATTATAAAAGACCTCAACTTAGATATTAAACAGTATCCTCCGGGAATGGTACTTGGCAGAATATCCTCAGCAAAATCAAACCTCTTTTCAGCAGAAGATTATAATCACAATCCTGAAATTATTTCACAGGATAATATGGCGCAAAAGCCGATGATCGGTGAGATATATGATGCTTACGAAAAGCGATGCTTCAAAGCAGGTGCAATGGATTTTGACGATCTCCTGTTCAAAATGAATATCCTGTTGCGTAATTTCCCGGAGGTACTCTATAAATACCAGGGGAAATTTAAATATATTCTTGTTGATGAATATCAGGATACTAACCATGCACAATACCTGATCGTAAAACAACTTGCTGCGCGACATGAAAATATCTGTGTTGTAGGCGATGATGCCCAAAGCATTTATTCATTCAGGGGCGCTAACATCCAGAATATACTGAATTTCCAGAGAGACTATCCTGATGCTAAAATATATAAGCTGGAACAAAACTATCGTTCAACACAAACAATTGTTAATGCTGCAAACAGCATTATCGCAATTAATAAGGATCAGATATTCAAAGAAGTATGGACCCAAAATGAAGAAGGGAACCTGATTCAGGTTTTCAAAGCAGCCAGCGAAACTGAAGAAGGCCAGATGGTGGCCAATAGTATTTTCGAAATGAAGATGAATGACCATCAACCGAACTCAGCTTTTGCCATACTTTACCGGACAAACGCTCAATCCAGGGCTCTGGAGGAATCATTGAGGAAACTAAACATTCCATACAGAATCTACGGTGGACTTTCATTCTATAAAAGGGCTGAGATAAAGGACATGCTTGCTTACTTCAGATTAGTTGTAAATCCTGCTGATGATGAGGCTTTCAGGAGGATCATCAATTACCCTTCAAGAGGAATTGGCAAAACCACTCTTGAGAAAATTGAAGCATCTGCGGGTGAACATAACATCACCAGCATGGCTGTTGCTTTGGACCCTGTAACTTATTTACCAGCGTTGCCTTCAGGTACCGCTAATAAAATAAGTGAGTTCGCCACGATGATAATGAGTCTCCATTATAAGCTCCATAAGACCGATGCTTATGATCTGGCTTTAAAGATCAACTCTTCATCCGGTATCATGAGGGAACTGATGGCTGACAGGACAGAAGAGGGCATTTCAAAACTCCAGAACGCTGAAGAACTTGTGAATGCTGTTAAAGACTTTGTTGAGCGGGATGAAGAACCAGTACCTCTTATGGATGATGACGTCATAATCAGCGACAAGCGGACACTTGATGTCTTTATGCAGGATATTTCGCTCATGACAGATGCTGATGAGGATGATAAAGAGAAAAATGGTAATAAGGTGATGCTTATGACCATTCATGCTGCCAAAGGGCTCGAATTTCCATACGTATACATTGTGGGTCTTGAAGAAAATCTGTTTCCTTCAAATATGTCATTGACAACACGGGCTGAAATAGAAGAAGAAAGGCGCTTATTTTATGTAGCCCTTACCAGGGCAAAGAAGAAAGTAACCCTCTCGTATGCTGAAACAAGGTACCGCTGGGGAAATATGACCGCCAATGAGAAGAGCCGGTTCCTTGCAGAGATTGATGATAAATACCTTCAACAAACCGGGCGAAAAAAACTTCATATAAGCACCACCGGCAGTAGTTCTTTTATAGAGAAGTTAACAAATTTTTCTAAAAAACCAGTTAAACAACCCGCCCCACCACCAAGTACAATGTTTGCTCCAAATTATGTTACCCCCGTAGATAAAGTGATTCCGGGAGTTGAAGTAATACATGAACGCTTTGGAAAAGGGAAAGTCATAAATATTGAAGGAACCGGCCCGAATACCAAAGCAACCGTTTCTTTTGAAGAACATGGGCAAAAACAACTTCTCCTTCGTTTTGCCAAGCTAAAGATCTTAGATTAAACTTCTTCTCCTACTAGTAGTAAAGAGCGCATTAATCTCCTATTCAGTATTGCGTTCAATTTCAACTTACTTTACCAAAAGCAGGAGGAAATCCTCGACATTATTGAATCCCTTATCCTGAAGTTTTTTCTTCATCCGCATTTTGCATACACGAACGCTTTGGGGGGAAATTCCTAATGTGTTGGCCATTTCACGCCCTGACAGGTCGAGGTAAATCAATACCAGCAAACGTTCTTCCGCTTCTGTTAAACCGGCATTGAATTGTTTTATGCGAGTAAAGAAACCAGGGTAAATAGCCTTGAATTTACCTTTAAATACAGACCAATCCTCATCGGTCAGGATTTTTTGTTCGAGCAACTGTTCAACCCGCTCATCAGTTTGGACGTCCTGATCTGTTTTTATTTCACTTACCCTTGTCAGGGAAAGTGATAACTGCTCCTTCATTTTGCCTATAACATTATTCTTGCGGGTAAGGTCAATGATATAAGCTTTCAATTCCTGCTCTTTCACTTCTATGATCTTGGCAGCATTGTGCAACTCTTTTTCAAGGTTTTCTTTTCGGAATTTTATTTTTAAGAAATACCGGTAAACAACAAAAATAGTTAGCAGTAGTAATAACAAAACCGATATTCCAATAAACCATATCCTATTTATTTGAAGTTCCTTCTCTTTCTTTAGATTTTCTATTTGTAGATTTTTGACTTCAGATCCTAATTCCGCCTGAAATTTTGCTAATTGGTCTAATTGATCCTGTTTAAGAATCTTGTTATTTAATTCATTGTACAGTTTAAAATATTTAAGTGCAGAATCGGGCATCCGGAAAAATTCATAAATCTGGGATAGTTTTTGATATGCTTCACTGGTCCTGACTTTACTTTCCGTTAACAGACTCAACCGCAGACTGTAATTTATTGCCTGAAGTGCCTGTTCTTTAGTTCCGCGTTTAAGAAAAATATCAGCTAAATTATAGTAAGTTGCGGCAACTCCGTCTTTATAATCTATCTGTCGGTAACTAACCAGTGCCTGGTCATAACATCTTTTAGCAGAATCAAGAACACCCATGTTTTTGAATATCTGGCCCTGGTTGTTGAGCGCTATCCCAAGATCCCGGTGATTGTTGTTTTTCCTGAAAATACCTATGGCTAGATTATTATGGTTAAATGCTTCGGCAAATTCGCCCTGTTCTTTATATATTAATGCCATGTTAGTATGTGTAAGTCCGAGCAATCTGTTCATACCTCTTTTTTCAGCAAGGGCTGCTGATTGCCTATAACTCTCCATGGCATCTGTATTATTTCCAAGACGCCAATATACTAATCCAAGGGTATTAAGTATCATCGCCAATTGTTGGCTGTCATTCTTTTCTTTAGCTAACTCATAAGCCTTTGTTATGTGATTAAATGCCTTTTGGTAATTACCGGCGCTCCATTCATTTACAGCCATCCGGTTAATTGAATCAGCACTCACCGGGAACTCTGCCTGAACGGTTAAAGAGATTAGTAAAAGCAGAATTACTAATCTCATACTCAACCTCGAAGAGCTAATTGGAAAGTTCATGTTAATTTCTGCAAATTCTTGCCGTTAGCCTGCTAAAGTAAAAATTATTCAAAATAAATTCCCCCTCAGAGCTAATAAAGGTAACATGATGCCATCGGGGGAATATTTAGTTCAATTTATACTAATTCACCAGCATACGATGTGATTGACGGATATCGCCTGACACTACCTCATATAAATAAATACCTTGCTTTACTGAAGTGGTAGAAACCTTTATTAAATGGCTGCCTGCCGGTAAAACACCGTTAAAGGCTTTATTTACCAGTCTTCCGGTCAGATCGTAAATTGATATATCAACATGATTTTGATTATTCAGATTTACAGGAATATAGGTATAACCAATTGCCGGATTAGGAGAATTCTGTCCAGTTAGTCCAATTCCATTCATTTCAGGGCTATTTACGGAAACAACATGTTCATCTTCAAAGAAATACAATCCCTGAAACATTGAAAATTCATTCGATAAAGTACCGGCTATCAATAAACGGCCATCATTTAAAGGAACCAGCATGGAAGGAAAGAAATCAGACATTTCCGGTCCGTATGATAATTCCTCTTCTGTTGTGCCATCCTGATGTAAAGTAAATAATCCTGCAACAGGCATTGCCCCGGCTGAATAATATGGCCTGAAAGGGTAAGGAGTGGTAGCTACTTGATTTAAAACCATCAGATTATCAGCATCATCAAGATACATATCATAAAAGAATCTATCGTATGGGGTTTCAGTAACATTGATAAAATTTCCTGATTCATCAAATTTTACAAGGATTACTTTATTATTCAATCCATCAATCACACTAAATCCAGAAACGATTAAATACCCGCTGGAAAGCTGCACCAACTTATATGACATGACCCTGCGTCCCGGATCTTCATAAATTTCTGACCAGTTTGAAGAACCGTCGGCATTTAACCTCATGACCACCATCTGCTGTTGATAAGTGATTTGATCTTCACGGTGTCCATTAATGTAAATGTTACCGGAAGAATTTACCATAATGTATCGTCCGGAAGTATTATACCCTTCTTGAGGAAATGATTGTAACCATTGAAGATCACCTGAAGAATTATACTTGAGTGCCACTATATCTGTTACCTGGTCGAACCAGCCACCGGTTCCCGCATTACCTGTAAAATAAATATTACCGGCATCATCTGAAGTGCCTGCATTCAGGTTGAATGCTTCGTCAGAATAACCTTCACGAACAGAAAAACGGGTCCATAATTCGTCGCCCGAAGGTGAATATTTTATAACTGCAAATTTCCCATACGGATCTGACTCATTTTCAAAAGCACTTCCACCAAGATAAATATTTCCAATATTATCAAGGAAAAAAGTATAGAATGAGCCACTACTTGTCATCTTTTCAGCTTCCCATAATAAATTTCCCGCTGAATTGTATTTTTTAAGTTTAATTGGTTCTCCATAATTTGGAACCAGATAAACTACCACATCACCTGAAGCAGTAACTCGGGCCATAATGCCGTTTGCAGAATTCTCATTAAATTCATTAAACCGTTTCTCCCATTCAACGACTCCGGTAGGGCTGTATTTCACAACAATATAAGTCGTTAGGAGATAGTTGTCTGTAATGCTGTCATATCTGCCTGTAACATAAGTATTATTCATACCATCAGTCCAAGCTGTCAGTAGTTCTGTCCTTGAAGCATTTTCGTTGCTGTATTTATAGTCCCAATCCATTATGCCGGTTGAAAATGGCAGTTTCATTACTTCAAATGCACTTCCGAGATTAGTATAGAAACCTGTAAAAGTCAGATAAACATTGTCTGATGCATCTGTATTAGCGTTTAAGAATTCAGTGAATCCTCCATATTCCGAGGAGGTCTGAAGGTAAGCTATCTGCCCGGTAACCTCCCCTGAAGGTGAAAATTTTGACCCTTTTATTATATTGTTCCAAGTATCGGAATCAGTCCCCCACCCTACTATAATAGGACTTCCTGATTCATCGATTGTCATTTGCACAGGTCTTACATCTATGAGATCATTGGTTACACTGGTCCACTCACGGGAGCCATCTTCATTAAATGAGATCAACACCCAACCATCATCAACCCATGACCCAAAATGCCTTCCACCTGCATATATCTTATTTTCAGGTCCATGAAGTATATAATATCCATCTGACCATTCTTCTGTCATTAGATTCGAATCGGTCCATAATAGTGAACCGGTTGCTGAATATTTAAGTGTACGCATTTCTGGATCGAAGGTATCAAAGGTTCCTGTTATATACCAGTTCCCTGAATCATCGGCAGTAATGCTCCTGGCTATTGAGTTTACATTTAATGCATTCTCATCCTCATAAAGATGCGACCACAAAGTACTTCCATCAGCAGTGTATATAATTGTATAATAGCATGCCCAGTAATCAGCATTACCATTATATCCTGTAACCCCAATATTTCCATTGTCGTCAACAAAGACAGATGATGGCTCAATCCAGGAATCGGAAAGTGGATTATCAATTACATTTGACCAGAGTAGAGTACCTTCAGGTGTTAGTTTTTCCGTTATCCATGAGATATTTGTACCGGTATATGTAATACCTGTAATTATAATAGTCCCATCTGCAGCCACTCTAATGGCTGATGGGACATCCATACCATCCGCTTCACCTGTGTAGGTATGTTGCCATAAAACATCCCCATTCGATGCATCATATTTAATCGTTTGAAGGTCCATATCATGACCATTCCAAACAATGCCTGCTGAAACAGGATTATTATCATCAGTCAGAGCCACTTCCATTCCGATCTCTGCTGCAAACTTTGTCCCCGGTTGTCTCTTTTCCCAAAGCAGATTACCTTCATTATTTATTTTTATGGTCACATAGTTACCTCTGACAGATTCAAAATCTGAGCTTGTCCCCGTTACATAAACATTCCCATCTTCATCGGCGATACTGCTGAATGGAACATTGATCCCTTTATAATTATGTGTATGGAAATTATATCCCGCTGTATCCGAAAATTGCCGATTGCTTTTAAGCGAATTTATTTTTGAAAGGATCCCTTGCTTCACTGAGAGTTTATAACCTTCAGACTTCTCATATCTCCTCAAATTCTGAGCAACAGCTTGCATACAAAAAAGTACTGCAAACGCAATGATTATTCCTTTCATTTTCATTAGTGTTAGATTTAGATTCATGTGTATGAAATTTGGTTTTTTGTAATGGTTCAAAATTAAACACTGTGATTAGGTATTGATCTTAATTGGTGTTGACAAAATTGTTGACAAGTCTCCTTTTCTCATTCAACCCACCAGATACTTCTGAGGTGAAGTTTAGCACTTATTTACTTTAGAACAATTCTAATTAAGCTCTTTAGTTATTGAAACTAAATCAATTATCAGGTGTTTTAAAATATTAAACAAAACGCTCATAACATGAAAAACTCGTACAAAATTTCCATGATTGTAACTCTTCTGTTCCTTTTGGGATCAGTCATCAATGTTTCTGCTAAAGAGAAGGAAAGATTCCTTCCAACATCTACAAAATCAGACGCTGCCAAAGCTGCTTATGCAAAAGGAATCGACAGGCTGACTAATGCTGATATAGAACCTTATATTCAAGCCATGAAAGAAGCCTTACAAGCTGATCCAAATTTTTTTATGGCTCAGACACATCTTGCTTTAATGGGAGTGATGGACAGAAAAGAATCAAATAGTGAGGCAAATATTGAGTTGGAAAAAGCACTTAAAATTCCTCAGGATAATCTCACAGAAGCTGAAAAGATTGTCAGAAAACTACTTGTGAAAATTCAAGAAGATCCTAAGGCTGATTTGACACCAATAACAGATGAGCTTGTAAAAGCATATCCTGACACAAGGGAAGCATGGGGCTTGTCGCGTGCTGTTGCTGTAAATATTGAAGGTGATCAGGAAAGCGGTTACAGGTATGCACAAAAACTTGTAGATCTAGCTCCTGAGTTTGGTCCTGCTCATAATTTCCTTGGATATGCTTATATGGACAAAGGTGAAATGGATAAGGCTAAAAAAGAATTTGAAGAATACCTGCGCCTCTCTCCAAATGAAGCCAATGCACATGACAGCATGGGTGAATTTTATATGAACACAGGAGATTATGCTAAATCTGCTGAGCATTATAACAAGGCTGTTGCGATGGGTATGGAAGTATCTAAAAAGAATGCAGAAAAAGCTACTGCACTTGCCAATGGTGAAGACCCCGCAAAGTTTAATAAAGAAAAAACCGCTCAGGAAAAGGATGACGATTCACAACGGTAACCATGAAATCCATTGTATTTTATATCTAAAGTAACATATATATACAAAAATGAGGCGGTCTGTTATGATCGCCTCATTCCTTTTCACAATAATCCTTAATCACACACACTATCTACTTTTCCTTCCGGTCTTACGGGGATTATTTGCTTTTTCCCTTGTAAGATTGGTTTGCTCATCATCATTTTCTATTTGCCTTTGTCTTATCGTCTTTTTGGGCATCACCTTGGAAATTAAGCATATATAATCTTAACAACCCACAAAGATGATAGTTGGACAAACTGCAATTTTTTTTTAGAACAAAGCGGTTCTCTGAAGCGTTCATCTTCTGACTAGACACTAACTCAATGACAATACGAATAAAGCTACTCATACTCCTGATAATTGTAGCAATAATTTCCGCCTCTTGTAAACATGATTATATTCCTGATGATTTTTTAAATAAAGAATTATATTTAAAACGTCAAACAATAAACTGGAAATTCACCGGGCATCATGATACAACCGAATCTATTGTTAGTACCCAGATAATTGATTTTATATACGATACTTCCGGCCGGCTCATAAAGGCTGGTGATATTCAATTTATTTATGGCAATGATGGTAAACTTATTGCTACTGAGAACGATGACAATATAATAAATTATAATTGGAATGGTGATCATTTAATGAGTGTGAGTACGCATGACGGATATTATGATGGCGGTTCATTTATTGATACTACCCTGTTTAATTATTCGAATGGAATTTTCTTAAACTCATTTTCAACAAATGAGAATACAAATACTGACTTTGTTTTTAAAGATGAAAAGGTTGTTGCTAAATACATAACACATACACAAGCAGGAATTGAATACTGTGATTCATTGCTTTATAAATGGAAAGATGGCAATCTAATTTCAATTCAAACCTGTTCATCATTTCCTTGGAGCAATTATTTGTATGTAAGAGAATTTTCCTATGATAACAGGCCTTCATGGACTTCAACAATCCATTATCCATCAGAATACCTGTTTGTCCGCGAAATCACACAGTTTTACTCAAGTTACCCGCTTTTCTATTATGAAATTTTCCCTTGGAGATATAATTGCAGAAACAATCCTGTTGAATTTACAGAACGAACTAATGATCAGGTGAAAGTGACTAATTTTCAAATTATATATAACAAAGAAGGTTACCCATCAAGTATTACAGGAGCCAATTTCTCAATACAACTTGAGTATTATTGATCTGTTACTGAATCTTCCTGATTATTTCTTTAATAAGTCATTGACTGGGTGTTTTCTTCAGTAATACCTTTCTCTTACACTGTAGTTTATTTATATCCATTTAGTATAAAAAACTTTTTAGGTTCTCTCTGTCTAATAAATTTCTATTATTTTTGACCCTTTCCGGGAGGATATTTAAATAACTACATCTGTACTTTTCTTTACTAAATAATGAAAGACTTTATTGTTGATAAACGCAGATTTAAAAATGCCGGCGTTTTTCTTGTGATCTTCTTGTTACTTATACTGTTACACGCTTATATATACTTCGACAGAACGGTTAACTTTATAGGGATGGTTGTGATCCTGGTTACCGCTGCTCTATTTATAAATATTAATAATCGAAAAACTTATAAACGGTTACGTGAAAAACAGCGACAATTATCTTCTATCATCGATAACCTGCCGGGATTTGCTTATCGTTGTAAATACGATGAGCACTGGACAATGTTATACGTGAGTGAAAGATGTAAAATGATAACAGGTTATGACCCAACTGATTTTATAGATAATAAAAATATCAGCTTTGGAGAGATTATACTGCCTCAATTTCGCGAGCATATAAATCATATTACTGACGAAGCAGTAAAGAACAAAAAGCCGTTTGTTGAAGAATATATGATCAGAACTGCGGCTAATACTGAAATTTGGATATTAGAACGCGGTTCTGGCGTTTATGCAGATAACGGTGATTTGCTTTTCCTTGAAGGTTATATTGAGAATATTTCTGAGCGAAAGCAACGGGAATTTGAGATATTAAAAAGCGAAGAAGCCCTTAGAGAGAGCACTAAAACATACAGCGATTTATTTAACAGCATGGATGAAACTGTATGGATAATAAATTTCCAGGGCGAAATAGTCGATATAAACCGTTCAGTTACTGAAAAACTTGGGTATACACTTCATGAATTAAAAAAAATTGGGATCAATGGTCTTGATGCAAAGATGTCATTCGACGAAGTAAGAGAAATGATCCGCTCAATTCCAAAAGACAGACGTCAGGTGTTTGAAACGATTCATAAAAGAAGTGATGGAGGTACAATCCCTGTTGAAATTTCTTCAAGTATTGTCACATATAGAGGAGAGAAGTCTATACTATGCATTGCGCGTGACATCACCATCAGGAAAGAAATGGAATTGGTTCAGAAAAAGCATGAGGAAGAACAGAGGGAATTATACTTTAAACTCCTGGCAGCCAAAGAAAAGGCTGAGGAAAGCGAACGGCTGAAGATGTCTTTTCTGGCTAATATGAGCCATGAAATAAGAACACCAATGAATGGTATAATTGGATTTATGGAACTTTTAAAAGAACCAGACCTGGAAGAGGAGAGCAGAAATGAGTACATCAACCTTGTGAATATAAGCGGACAGCGTTTGCTTAATACAATTAATGATATTATTGAAATCTCTAAAATTGAATCTGGTGAACTGACTCTACATAAAGATTATATCAATCTGGAATCTTTAATGAAATATTACTTTAATTTCTTTCAGCCTGAAACAGATTCTAAATCGCTTGGATTTAGACTTTCATCCCATCTTATTGGCGATGAGGCAGAAATTATATCTGATAAAGCTAAAATCGACAGCATACTTACTAATCTGATTAAAAACGCAATAAAATTTACAGATAAAGGAGGAATTGAATTTGGTAATTATCTTGATGACGATAATGTAGTCTTTTATGTAAAAGATACCGGGAAGGGAATAATAGACAAAATGCAAAATCAGATTTTTGAACGATTTGTTCAGGCTGACAATCATTTTTCAAGATCACACGAGGGTTCAGGTTTGGGATTGGCAATTGCAAAAGCCTATGTTGAGGTCTTAGGAGGAAAAATATGGGTTCATTCTGAACCCTATAAGGGTAGCACTTTTAGTTTCAGTATTCCTTACACAATACCTGAATACTGCCAAATTGATAATGAAGAATCATTAAACAGCCCTGTAAATACGACAAATCAGCAGACTATACTGGTTGCAGAAGATGATGACATCAGCTACAGATATCTTGAAAAAATCCTTACTGAAGAAGCTTATAACCTTATTCAGGCAAAAACAGGCGTTGAAGCAGTACAGATGGCAAGAGAAATGAACAATATTTCAGCAATCCTCATGGACATCAAAATGCCGGAAATGGATGGATTACAAGCCACCCGGCTTATTCGGTCATTCAATCCTGAAATTCCGATCATTGCTCAAACTGCATACGCTTTAAAGGATGATGAACATAAGGCATTGGAAGCAGGTTGCAGTGCATATATCAGTAAGCCTGTAAACAGGGACTTACTGTTAAAACTCATTAGCCGTACAAACCGAATGGTTTAAAGAAATGTAATATTTCAAATCATAAAAAGAAAAGGGAACATTTATGTCCCCTCTTCACCTACACACATTAAAAAAAGCCTATTTTGTTATAACCAATTTCTGCGTGGTTATTGAATTGTTAAGTCGAATTTTCATAACATAAATTCCACCCGAAAGACTTTCAAGATTTAATCTGCTAACCTGTTCATCGAGTTGCCGCACCATGATCAGGTCACCGTTGGCATTATAAAGTTCAGCCAGGCCTCCTTTTGCTTCTGCAATAAATACAACATCGTGAACCGGATTTGGAAATATTTCCGGATTTTTCATTGTGCTTAAATTAGTATTTGAAACTATAAGTATGAATTCAAGGTTGCTTACTCCACTCGAGCCTATAGTAAAATTATTCCTTACACCTGCTAAATAGGGCACATCTGCCAACAACCCAGTGAAGGTGTAAGTAGTATCAGTAACTGTTGCTACAGGAGTTGTCAGATCATTGAGATAAACATCATAACTTATCAGATCAGCTCTGTTGAACGGGCTCCATGTAAATTGAGCTGTTTCTTCGCCTGTTTGCACAACAGCAAGGTTTTCAGGTGCAGGAAAAGTCTGCGGTTTAACCAGAAGATTTGTAAATGAATTATCTGATGACGATCCTGTTGAGTAGTTGCATCTAACAGCATATCTGTATGATCCCTGCAACTGAGTGTACCAGCTTTCATCAGAATATTCAGTTGCGGCAACTGATGGATTTATTTCGTTCCATAACTCAGGTTCATTTTCCTGACCTGCTTCAAGCAAGTAAAGACTGTACCCGGCCGTTGACCTGGGACTTGGAATAGCAGTGTTTTCGTCTCCCAGATAGATCTGAGGCCTGATCATGAAAAGCCCTCTGTTAATTCCATAATAATCTAACTGAAACCACAAACCATCAGAACAGACCCATCCAAGAGTGTTTTCTGTATTTGGTCCATCGGTATCTATCGCAATATATTGGCTTGGAGACATAACCTGTGTAAAATGCACCATAGCATAAAACTGTTCGGGGAGTACAATATCGTGGACTCTTATCATATTCCATTTATCATACTCAGGAACAAATGACTCGCTAATCCCCAGAAGATTATGATCAGTATCATAAATCTCCATTATGGCTTCTTCCTGTTCAGCAAAAGGGTGCCTTTCAAAGTAAACATTTAATCCAGTCATCACATTTCCCGGATACCTGTTGGTAAATAGATTTCCATAACGTATTTCACTGCCTTCAACAGCTGTGAGGCCCGCATCAGACAAAGAATCGTCAAGTATTATGTCCCGCATCATTTCCGGGTCATACCAATCCACAAGTGCTACCGTATCATTATCAAGTGCTGTAGCCCATTCCGGTTTAAAAATTATTTCCGTAAGTAATATTTGCATATTACCCGGGGTTGTCATATCAAGCACTTCATCAAAGGGGTAGAAATTATGGTGCCAGACCTGCAACCGGTATGTTCCTCTTTTGAATGGCGAAATAGTTGCAATGCCTGCATAGGCGGTGTCAATTGTGTAAGTTGTTGACGGATCATCTATATTTGTCAGCACTATATGAGGGTCAAGTGGCCTGTAATCTGTATTCGTTGCGAGTTCGATGTTTGCAGTTACATACATATTTCTTTCAAGAACATTAGAAAATCCGGGTGAAGAAATTACACCATTATCATAATTAGTCCTTACAGCATATAAGTATTCTCCAAAGGGTAAACTATTCCATTGGGTATCTGTATAATCTGTAATTGCTTCATCTCCTGCTAACGTTATCCATGATGAAGGATCCTCCTGTTGTCCTGCTAAAAGCCGGTAAACACTGTATCCTGTCATTGACTCGGTTCCCCGATTACAATTCCCCTGATCTGTTGTCTGATTATCATCCGAATTAAGGGTAATTTCATCACTTGTTGATCCTGATACTACCGCACGGATCATGAAGTGATAATAGTATTGCTCCAGTTCCCATGTTGACCATGAAGCAGGTTTCGACCAACTGCGGTTTTCCGGATGCTCTGATTGATCCAGCCCTATTTCCACGTATTGTGGCATTGAAGATGTTTGAACATGTGCAATATAGAAGTCGCCGGATGTAATCATTATGTCAAATGATGAAAGATCAACTTCAAACCAACCATCTCCTCCCGGGGTTGCAGTTACCTGTCCAAGTAAGGTACCAGGACGACCATCATTTCCATCATCATCATATACCTTAACATCAAATGATGAAGGTGGATATCCCTGACCCAAGCCTGCATCATGAACATTCAGAATAGCTCTTTTTACCTGGCATGGATAAGACTGGGGAGTAAACCGTATAGCACTTTCACGTGCATCTGAAAATGATGTCAGATAATAATACACAGAGTCATTATCATACTGAATTGTATACTCAAGCGTCGCGGCATCCCATGTAATATTAGCTACAGCTTCATTATCAACGGCAACAATATTCTGTGGGTAAGCAGTTTGCTCATTCATGATAATGGTGCCCATATCATAATTGTCAGCGCCGGTCGTTATCTCAGTGGTATAATTTTCATAACCGGCATGAATAGCAGTGAATGTGTATGTTGTGTTGTTCCACACCCCGGGAATTAGAAACATTCCTGTTCCGTTAGTGACGGTAGTATAAGTAGTATCATAGCCTTCAAGTAAAATTTCAACATCAGCAAGCCCGTTCCAGGGAGCATCACTCGGCCTTATTGATCCTGAAACAAAACTCTTCTGTCGATCGGTCAGGATGAAATCATGAGTTAATGAACTACCTGTTCCAAAATCTATGCTGACCGAAGCGTCATTATAAGTGAATTTTTCAGCTTTTGCAATTTTTGCACCAGGCCAAATGTAATTAATAGCATAATCACCTCCTGTGGTTGTAGTTGCCTGTGTATGTGACTCTTCAACTGAGACGTTAGCATTTTGCAGTGGTGCTCCCGAATCACTGGAAACATTACCCTCAAGCTGTGCCATCATCGAGACATCAAATTTGAATAGAGTATTCGGGATCATATCAACAAGGTATCCGAACCTTGGCCTGGAAGGATTTGCTATCATAATATCAGCAAAAAACTCACGCGAACGGTAAGGATGGTTTGGAGTCTCTGAAATTTGGAATATGTTCTTTCCAATATTGGTACCAGGATAAATGGTATAATCCAAAGGCCTGTATACCATCATGATAAGATTTTGTCCATGATATTCATAAGGTATATCAAAATCGATCTTCAATGTGTCAATACCTTTAACATAACTGACAGATCCATCATAAACGAGGGTTAGTTCAGTTGAAGGAACCCAGTCAGCAGACAGGTTTTCAAGCCCGGTTTCTCCTATCCAGATCATTAATGGAACATCAGAAACATCCTCCCTGAAGCTGTAAATAAATCCGGTGCCTGTTATAATGCCCTCCATACCAATCTCATCAGCAAAATAGATACATTCAGTAAGGCTGTTCATGCTTTCGTAAGATACAGGTAACCGGTTATCCATATTGTTTTGATCACCTACAATGATGTAAGTAGCATTCTCAACGGTTGTTTCTACTTCGATTTCATACGTTGAATTATTTGAAGCATCCTGGTCACCGCTGAAAATTACTTCTGCATGTAGATCATTAAGTCCGGCCGTAGTGAAAGTACCTAATATGCTGTACTCAATTTCTTCATTATAATTAATAGTTGTACCTGTTGTTGAACCAATTACAGTTCCATTCCCATCCACAAGTGCTATTGTGTAGCCTGTATTGGTAAGATTTCCTTCGTTCTTGACTTTTACCGTGTAAACGACCGGTCTTCCTGTTGTTGCATTTACCGGTCCATTGATACTAATGGCTGCCAGGTCACTATCCATAGGCACATGACATTTGAATTCAGCTTTCCAGCCCCTGAATTCAAAGTCAGGATCGGACACAAAGCGGAACGTCAAAGCACCTGATGGATCAGTTGACCTGATAGTGTTCAGGACTGAAGTATCACCTCCGTTCAGGACAGTAAGGAGTGGATGGTATTGCCAGGTTGGTCCATTATAAACATAAAGGCTATCCCAAACATATTCGGATTCGAAGTCAATAAAATTGAACTCCATTTTAACATTCTGGGCACTGCTGGCAGGAAAAAAGGTAATCACATTTTCTTCATTTGCAGCATAATTAGCATCCGGTCCACCCGAATCAAAAAACACACCTGAACAAGCAGCAACAACCGTAGTCGACATATTAACGATCTGCTGGTAATTGAAAATCTTAAACTCTTTCTGATCGTTGGCACTATATTCGTCACCAGGCAGTATACTCGTTATCAGAAGTTTGTGTTCCCCTTGTTGGGAGAAATCAGCCGGAACAGTGAAAGTAAAATCAACTTCCTGTTCCGGACTGATTGTTGCGGGCACAAATTGAGTCAGAGGGGTGCCATTATTGAGCATATAGGAGACCTGTACATTGCTGACAGGTTGAGTTCCAAAGTTCTTAATCGTTACAGTGATATTTTCATTGTTGCCTAAACCAGAAGCACTTGCCGGTGAAACTAATGAAACAATTCCAACATCAGTATTCTTTCTGACAGTGCTTCCATAAACCTGGAAAGGCATACCCTGTGGGTATCCATTCGATTCCCAAGGCTGCCAGACATTTTCAAGCTCATTAAGCCAGATTGCATTTCCTGAAGTAGGCGTTTCTGAAACAACCGGAGCCATCCATGTATAATCTATTTCGGAAGAATATACCTGAACTTCAACCCAATAATGCCCAGCAAGCAGTGTCAGATTATCTGTTGAACATGTATTTCTGAATATTGGAAGGGAAGTACTTCCATGTTCTCCTACCCTGTAGGCACCCGACCAGACTGAGTTTGACAGTCTGTTTGTTGTCCGATCACCCCAAATGACATGGCTTCCGTTTGTACCTGGTTTGCCATCCCATATCCTTATATAATATGCAGTATAAGCAGAGGGGTAAGTTGGTGCCTGGAGAATAGCATCAAAAAATACAAGAGAATCAATATCCCAGGCGTAATCGGTAATGCTGAAATCATCAGCAGTCCTGCAAGGTGTAGCAGATGGATATGCTAAAACGCTGATTGGAGGATAAACAAAGCTTTCATCAGCGCCTTCTGCACCTGTACCCGGAGAGTTAATAATATCTCCGTTATCGAACAGCAAACCGGTGTATCTGGAACTTCTGGTTGTATAATTCAAACCAACCGGAGTGTTGACCGTCACCCTTTTCTTAGCTGAACCTTTAACCTTGAGAGGCTCCGGAATTTGAGCACCGGATTGCCAGAAAAGCAGCACCAGTGAGAAAAGCATGAGTAGGTTAGTAATCTTTTTCATGTCAAGTTGCAATTAGTGATTAGACGATACAAACTTATTGCGTGAAAGAAGCGAATGCATCCGTTTAAATACCAGCTTTTTTGCAAAAATGAAAAACAGGTATTTATACGAGGTCAATAAAAAGTATCAATCTTAGATAAAGAATGGCCTAAAAACTATCTGGACCGTATAACCGTCAAAATTCAACCAGGCCATACCTAACAGCAAACCTGATTAAATCGGCAGTATTTTTAGATTCAGTTTTTGCCAGCAAGTTAGACCTGTGGAATTCGGCCGTCCGGGGACTGATGAAAAGTTTAGCCGCTATCTCTGCTGTTGTCATTCCCGAAGCAATTAGCTGTAATATTTCTGCCTCACGTGAACTCAGCTTCTCCATATTCAGAGGAATTGGCATTGTTTTTCCTGCAGAAGCATAAGAAGAAACTTTATTTGTTGACATCTCAACCGAACCGGCAATCTTCAGGAGGGTTTCCTGGTCGAAATTGTATGAGATATAACGCTCGGCAACAGCCCTTAGTAAGTTTTCAGCTTTATTTAAGCGGAGTTCAATAGCGGAAAGCAGTTCATTAAAACTAAAAGGCTTTGAAATGTAATCGTCTACACCTAATTGTAATCCTTTACGATAATCCTCCTTTTCAGATTTCGCCGTGAGAAAGATAAACGGAATTATGGATGTTTCCTTTTGTTTCCGCAAAGTTGTAAGTACTTCATAACCATTCATCCGGGGCATGGTTATGTCACATATAATTATATCAGGATGCTGGTTAATTGCCAGTTTAACACCATCAATTCCGTTATTGGCTGTAATTACTTCAAACTTCTTTAATTTAAGGAATATCTCTGTATTTTCCCTCAGAATATCATCATCCTCGATCAGAAGTACTTTTTTCATTTCAATAGTTTGTTTTACTATTCAATTGGCTCTGTTAAAACTTCAGGGATTCTCTTTTCATTACTTGTTACATCCTTTTCTCTAATTGGAATAACGATTTCAATCTTAGTACCTTTTCCGGTTTCAGATTCAAGGTGAACCGTTCCGCCAAGCACCTGCAGGGTGTTTTTTACGATCGACATTCCTAATCCTGTTCCCGGAATACCCTCTACATTATTTCCCCTGTAAAAGTCATTAAACACATATTCTATATCTTCCGGGGGAATTCCCCTGCCATTGTCGGATATAACAATTTTCAACTCTCCGTTTTCTAAAGCTGCCTCTACTGATACCCTTTCATTAGCAGGTGAATATTTCACGGCATTTGAAATGATATTTGAAATTACATGCCCCAAAAGTTCACGATCAGTCTGCACATTTCCAATGATATTATTATAATCAACCTGAATATTGCGTCCTGATTCCAACGAAAGTGTATCCCTGATAACTTCCTTGCAAAAATCATCAAAATTGAAAATGGTTGAATTGATCTTAATCCTGCCCGATTTCTCATGGTCAAGAATATGTACATCATCAAGCATAGATTTAAGGTCAGAAATGGAATTGCCGATCTTATCAAATAATCTTTCCTGTTCATTTTGAGGCAGATCATTCCCAAAATCCCGCAGCAGCTGAACCGATGAGGAAATTCCGGTTAAAGGAGTTCTGAATTCATGCGATACAGTTGAAACAAAACGTGAAATGAGTTTATTCATTTCCATTTCTTTATTCAGTGCTTTCTTATTTTGACGATACATTTTAAAAATGGATACAAAAAGAATGATAAATCCAGCCAGTAGTATTACCGCGAAGTAAATAGTTGCTTGTCTTCTTTCTAATTGTAATTCTTTAAACCGGAGTTTCTCGTTTAACAATATGTTATCCTGCTCCTTTTTATCTGCTTCGTACAAAGCCCTCATTTTCGACATATTCTCATTTGCCTGGGCATTAAACAGACTGTCTTTTAAATCGGAATACTGCTTATAGTAGTCAAAGGCTTTTTTGTATTCACCTGATTCATTATAGATGTTGGCTAAACTTTGGTAATCATCCATCTCGATATCACGAAAGCCTTCATTTACCGACAATTCGATACTCTTTTTGGCATACTGCCGGGCCAGTTTATAATCACCCCTCCCTCTATAGATTACACTCAGGTTAAGAGAAGAAACGGCTATGCCATGTTTATCACCGATTTTCTCACTGATTGACAAAGCAGTTAAATAATTTTCCGTCGCTTTATTTTTATTTCCCAACTCAGTATACAGGACACCAAAATTAATATGAGTATTCAGGAGTCCTTCAAAATTAGCGGTTTCTGTATGCAACCTGAAAGCTTCTGAAAGGGCATTCATTGCGTTATTATACTGCTTTTTTATAGTGTAAAGAGACCCCAGATTATTCTGGACTGCACCTATTAAAAAATCCAGCTTTTCAAGTTTAATATATTCAAGAGCCTTGGTATAACTTTCAATTGCATCATCCGGCTGGTTTAACCTTTGATAAACGATGCCAAGATTATTCCATGTTCCCGCAAGCCCACGATAATCTTTCAATCTCTCCCTGATCTTTAAAGCTTCAAGTTGCATTTTAAGCGAAAGCTCAAAATTTCCAAGGTTGTAATATGACATAGCGAGAACTGAATTGACCTTTGCCAATTGATGGTCATCGCCTAAATTTTCATAGAGTGTCTTCGCCTGCCTGGCCAATTGGAACTGACGCGTAAAATTTCCCAGTTTCCCATAAGCTATTGCCAGATTGTATGTTTTAATTGCTTTAACCGAGTCGTGTTCGTTACTTAGTTTTGTTAATTCCAACTCCATTCTTTCAACAAGCGATATCATACTATCGGCTTCTGAAATCTTATTCATTTGGGAGTAGGCGTTACCAGGGAAGATGTTATTAATAGCTAAAAACAGGAGACATGAACTGATCCCCATCCATTTCTTAATCATAAATATCGAATTGGCTTATAAAATTAGAAAACTTTTTTATAAACCTAAAATCACTATTTAAAAATCATCAGCGGTATATGAAAGCGACTATTACACGTTATTTAGTCGTTATTTAGTCGTTTCTTAGTCGTTTTTTATTCGATTTTTAATTGAATATTTATTGGTTAATTATCTATTATAAATTGTTTAAATGTTGCAATTGTTAACCTACAATTAATTATATTTGCCTTTGATTGGAAAATCAAACTAATTGATTTAAATATTTATAATTCTAATGTGATGGCAAAACGGAAACCAAATGGTGAATTTGCAGGGATAGTTGGAAATATTGTATTATTCGAACGCAATGGAGAACAGCAAATGCGCATTAAACCAAAGAAAAGGAAGGATAAATCTGCACTGCTCTTTAAATCAAGGGATGATTTTCGTACCGTGTTCGTTCTTATAAAAAAATTCAAGAAATTAATAGATGTCGGTTTCGCTGATCAGAAGAAAAACAGATCAGCCTACCACTCTGCCCTTTCGATAAACAGGTTAAATTTTGTTCAGGCAAAAAAAGCGGGTTTAACGGAAAAAAACGATTGGTTTCAATTTTCTGATGGAAACCTGAGCGGAGCGACAGACACTTCTGTCAGACGGACTGAAGATGGAAAAATAGAAATTACCTGGCAGGGAACAGAGGCAGGTATGCATGCAAACCTGAGTGATCTTGCCATTGGTTGTATTTTATGTGAAGATGGGTCATTTAAGACCGGGCCTGAAAATATTTCAAGGGAAGCCGGAAAGATGATCATTGTTCCGGATAAGAATACAGTTAATGAGAAAACTGAGGTATTTTTAAGCTTTTCTGTAACTTCTACCAGATACAAAAGAGGCTCTGATGAAAACGTTTCAAAAAGTAAATGGATAGGTGTAGTTGAATAGAATGCTTATTTAAACACTACATCATATGCCATGTTAAATCCCGCCGTGTATGATATATAGTAAATTATGCCTTCCAGAAGGTATGATTTGAAGGTTTTACGGTGGTTAATACTGATTGGTATAGTTACAGCCGTGATCATTGTTACATTACGCATCATCCGCATCATGTGGTAACCATCGGTTGTCCATACAAACAATGATTTAGAACCAAAAAAACGCGGATCAGGCGGTAATCCATCCTTATACTTATTTTTCCAGGAAATGTTATAATTCCAGAATTGATCATCTGCTCCTGGAAAGACACGTTCAAAACTTTGATATCTTATTTTGAGTACTTCGCTGGTTCCGTCGCAAAATCCACTTATAAACAGCAGCCCGGAACTAAATGCAATTGATTTCCATCGTGGATTTATAGGTAAGGCTTCCGATGTACTTTCATATGTGTCATGTCTATACTCTTCGCCATTAAATTTGATGGCATAATTTGGATTTATATTTTCATCAATAAGCAAATTATCAGGATTATAGGCTAATGAATAGACTTCACTCTGCCCTCTTACAATTATATACAGGCATAAAAAGATCGTGATCGAAAAGATCAGTTTCATCCCGGCCTACCTTTTATGTATTAAAGATAACTATTTAACATATAATATGCAAGATAAGTCCCTAAATTTTTTTTAGATATTCTTCCTATTCTTTTTCATCATTCGTATTTTCAGCAATTAAACTGTATGTTTCACTTAATTTTCAATACGTATAGGAAATGTAAATTTTGTAAATAATCTTTCTACAATTAATCTAAACTATTGTGTAAACATTACTTTTGCGCCAATTTGAAATCAATATAAATCAGCTTATTGTTTATTTTGCTTACTGAAATGCGGTTATTTATCCTCTCTGTATTTGTTTTGTTGTCTGTATCAATAAAATGTCAGGACATGCTGATGTTTTCGAATTCAACATGGGCAGGTACAAACAGTACAATTATTAATCCGTCACTTCCTGTTTTATCACCATTGTATCTTGATATAAACCTGGTCTCAGCGAATGTCTCAGTAGAGAATAATTATATTTATATCCCTGCTTCAGAAAATAAATTCAGGAGATTTTTTAATAACAGCTATCTGAATGGTAATGAAGGCGCTTCAACTTTTGAAAAATTCTATTTCGATTATTACACTCCCGAAACAAAATCAGGATTCATCAATGTAAGAGTTACCGGTCCTTCTGCATCACTAATCCTCGGCAGGAATGCCTTCGGATTTCATACAGCAGTCCGCAGTATTACTTCTGTGCAGGATATTCCGGGCCCGCTCGCCAAATTCCTTTATGAGGGTATGTATTGGCCGGAACAACACAATATCAGATATCTTCATGAGAATAAGATGTCAATAGCCAATTTGAGCTGGGCAGAGATAGGATTTAATTATTCCCACATTTTCAGAATCAGGAATAAGGATATCTGGTCCGGCGGATTTACACTACGGAAATTATCCGGCTATGGCGGGGCTGTAATTTTTTCAGATCACATAGATTATATGATGCAGGGATCTGACACACTGGTCATTTATGACATTGATGCTGAAGGCGGTTATTCCCTGCCATTAGACTATAACTCAAATTTGTTTGACAAGGATGAATATTCCCGTGGAGATGGTTTCGGGATGGATATTGGAATCACCTTTGAAAAAAAGAAAAGTCCACCGGGATGGGTTAACCGTTTTAGTAAACCGTGCACTCAGCATTTCACCCCTTATAAATATAGGATTGGGTTATCATTGTTGGATATTGGCCGGATAACCTTTAAAGAAAATGCCCGTTCATTCAGAGTTGATGATGGAAGTTTATTCTGGCCCGGACTGAGAGGCATTAATAATACTACAGTCAGTGCCATGGAAGACAGCATAAGTACGCATTTTTTCGGCAACCATGATGATCTGGTCACTGGCGATAGATTCAGTATGGATCTCCCGGCTGTTTTAAGCTCACAGATTGATTACAATTTAAACGGCAACTGGTATGCAACAAGTGTGGTAATTGTACCCATTTCGGATAAAAGAACCTCACTTAGACCTCCAGAAATAATAGGTGGATTACGAGTAGAAACTCGTGATGTCACATTCGGAATAAATGCTTCAGTTCTTGACTGGTCGGCATTTCGTTTAGGATTTTTTGGCCGTTATGAGTGGTTTTTTGTTGGAACAGACAATATTCTCTCATTTTTACAGGTAAAAGACTATACCGGCACCGATATTTTTGCGGGGCTCAAAATCAGCCTGAATAAAGGCAGATGCACATTCAATAATACAGCTTGCCCTGGTCTGTTATGGTAAATTGTGGTGGCATGATTTATGCTTTTGGCACTTTCATCACCAAATACATCTAATAAATTGGCACAGTTTATTCACCTAATGACCAACAACATGGATCGCTATAAGAGAATCGTTACAGAGTTTCTCATCTTAAGTTTTGTTGAGGACTATGATTTTAATCGTCAATACGTTGATCACCTTAACAGGGAACTGGAGGAAATGAATATACCATACCGCTACACTTATGATGAATTTTGCATTGAATTGATGAACCGCTTCCTGTCAACTATTGATCAATATTGCACTGACAATAAGGCTTTTGATGAATTGAGTGACAAGTTTGGGGTGATTGTTTTCAGGACAGTAAGGGAAATGAAAATGAATATCGTCGCTTCAAAACATTCATCATTCCAGCAAGTGTAGTTTTTCGGGCATATTGCTTACTTCAAATTAATTTGATGCTACTTTGCTCAAATTATTATTTCTTTATATTTGAAGTCTATTTAAAAGCATATGCTCTTTAGTTCTCCCATTTTTCTATTCCTTTTCCTTCCTGTCACTCTGTTAGGGTATTATTTTGCAAATGAGCGATATAGAAATTACTGGTTATTGTTCGCCAGTTTTATCTTTTTTGCATGGGGAGGCGTAAGTTTTACTTTTATTCTGATCCTTTCAATAATACTTAATTATATTTTCGGAATAAAAATCCAGAAGAATCTCCAGTATCAGACAAAAGCTTATCGTTGGCTGTTTATCGGTGTGGCAGTAAACGTATTGATTCTTGGAATTTTTAAGTATGCCAATTTTATAATTAAAAGTATTAATGATCTTAACGAATTAATTTCAGTCCCATTAATACCACAGACTAAGATACTCCTTCCGATTGGGATTTCTTTTTATACATTTCATTCACTTTCATACCTGGTTGATATATACAGGGGTAAGACAAAGGCTCAGCCAAATATCCTGGATCTGTCGTTGTACATTGCAATGTTCTCACAACTAATTGCAGGACCGATTATTCGTTACAGTGATGTATGGCAACAGCTTAGAGGACGTGTTCATACTGCTGCTAAATTTAGTTATGGTGTAGAACGTTTCCTGATTGGTTTAGGTAAAAAAGTACTCCTGGCAAATACTTTTGCTAACATTGCCGATAAAATTTTTGCCATGGATACTGTATCTATGGGCGGACTAAATGCATGGTTGGGAATATTATGCTATACCTTTCAAATCTACCTTGACTTTTCAGGATATTCAGATATGGCAATAGGATTGGGGCGCATGTTTGGCTTTGAATTTCTCGAGAACTTCAATTTCCCATATATTGCAAAATCAGTGAAAGAATTCTGGAGGCGATGGCATATATCACTTTCAACTTTTTTCAGAGATTATGTTTATATTCCCTTAGGTGGAAATAAACTGGGCATTGGCCGTACATACCTGAACCTGTTAATAGTATTTTTCCTGACCGGTTTTTGGCATGGTGCCAGCTGGAGTTTTGTGGTATGGGGTTTATACCATGGGTTTTTCATGATACTAGAAAGGCTTGGTTTAGGAAAAGTGCTTGAGAAAGTGCCAGGCTTTATTTCCAATATTTATACCTTGATTGCAGTGATTTTTGGATGGGTTCTCTTTAGAGCTGATAGTTTAACCTATGCTGTTGATTATTGGAAAGCACTTTTTAACTTTTCGCTGACTGACCTCCAGCTACATACTTTCTTAGGTTTTTTGAATACGGAATTATATTTGGTCACAATATTCTCTGTTCTTGGGTCGTTCGGATTTTTTACATATTTTGGCAGATTAATAGAAATTAGGATTAACTCTGCAGGCCGGTTAAATGGAGCACTCTCAGTAAGTTTCCATACAATTTCCGTCATATTTTATGCTTCTGTCCTTTTTTTGTGCTCTATGTATTTAATATCCGGCACTTATAACCCTTTCATCTACTATAGATTTTAAACTCATGGCCCATCATAGTTTCCGGATAGCAATTACAATTTCTGTCTTTCTCCTCATGATTTCATTTCCTTTATTGAATAAGAATTTAAAATTCTTTAAAGATATTGAGAGTTCGGAGAACCGGGCTCCCGCTGAACTACCTGAACTAAATATTAACCGTTTGGATGGTTTCCCGACGAAATACGATAAATATTATAATGATCATTTTTCGCTGCGTCAAATTCTGATAAAGTATTATAATCTGCTCAATCTTGTTGTTTTTAAAAAATCTCCTACCCCACAGGTAATCATCGGAAAAAGCGGATGGTTTTTTATGGGTGGCAATGAAGATGATTCATACAGAGGCATGAAACAGCTAACCAACGAGGAGCTTGAGCAATTAAGGCTTGAATTGGAATACCGGACTAATTACCTGGAACAGAGAAAGATTAAATTCTATTTAGCAATTGCCCCCGCAAAAGCTAATATTTATCATGAGAAAGTACCTAACGATAGGTTTATTGCCCAAAAACCTTCCTGGGGTGAGCAATTGAATAATTATCTAAAATCAAAAAGCAGTGTTCGTGTAGTCGATCTCTATTCAGCTTTGAACAATGCTAAAAGTGCAGGCCTGGTATATTATAAAATTGATAATCATTGGAATGAAAGAGGTGCATTTTATGCAGCAACTAAAATTTTGTCTTCAATTCATCATGATATCCCGGAAGTAAATCCATTAAGATACGAAGAGATGTTAATTAAGGATTCTATTCGTCATAATGGAAATATAGCAGGCATGTTGTCAAACATATCATTATATAGTGACAGCGTTTTTATGCTAACTCCAAAAAGAGGATTCGCTTCCAAAGTTGCAAGAAAAAACGGATATCCGATCGTACAGGGATTCGCGTATGGATGGGAATATGAGAATGTACGAGAAATACCAGAAAGGAAAAGCCCTAGATTACTTGTAATCAGCGATTCTTTCGGCAGTTATATCTTTCCATTCCTTTCAGAACAGTTTGGACGTTCAGTTAAAATTTTTGATGCGTGGCAATACAAGTTGAATGAGGACATCATTACTAACGAACAACCAGATGTAGTTCTTCTGCTGGTACTCGAATCCAATATCAAAAATATCTTACAATTTCAGTCCAGATTGAATAATCAGATAGCACAAATGAAATCTTCCTAAGAGCTTACCTCGGCTGAAACTTAGCTGAAAGTGTGATGTTTGCCTTGAGAAGTTTGGACACTGGGCAGTTTGCCTTCGCCTTTTGGGCTAATTCCATGAATTGAGCTTCATCCATACCAGGAACATCGGCAACGAGGTCAAGATTAATTTCAGTGATGTTACCATCTTCAAACGTTACCTTTGATTTGGTTTCAAGGTTAGCCGGATCATGGCCGGCATCGGTTAAAAAGACTGCCAACTGCATGGTAAAGCAACCGGCATGGGCAGCTCCGATAAGTTCTTCAGGATTTGTTCCTTGTTGGTCGCCGAACCTCATCTTAAAGGAATATGGAGTTGCGTTTAAAGTTCCACTTTGGGTTGAAAGTTTACCTCCATTTTCTCTTCCGCTGCCTTTCCAGTTTGCGCTTGCATTTCTTGAAAATTTCATGATTTTGATGTTTTGTTTAATATTTACCGCTGTACAACCAACAAAGTATGAAAAAGTTTAGGCAAAAAATAAGGGCACTGTATAGCAGCGCCCTTAATCTATTATGTATCTTAGATTTATATTTTATTTTCCATCAATAAATTTTACGCACCTTACTGACAATCCCTGATGAGAATAAGCATCATCAACATTCAGTGAACCCTGGGTATTTTGGAGCGTACGTGCCCATGCCCTTGTATCGCTTATTGCAGCTGAAGTCCAGATTCCATTGTGGACACCAAGGCCTTCATATACACCTTCCACTCCTCTGATACCTGCCGGTATTCCATTGAAGCCATAATTATTTGTACCATGCTGCTCACTCCAGTCCCAACGGGGATGTATTGATGTAGCACATTCCTCAATTGGCGCTTCAACCTGACGACATGATTTCAATTCATTACCATTCGGAGTTTCAAGTCCGCCGATAGCATTTGCCAAAAGTTCCCACTCTTCAATATTTGGGACATGCCAACCATCAGGGCAAAGGCCCCATTCGTTTACAACAGCATAGAAATTATATAATCCTCCATAGATTTGTTTCCATTCCATGTTATTGTTGTACCACGCATATGCACCTAAGGTATTGGAAGCCCATAAGTCATTATTTTCGCCCGGGAAGTTTATTGATTCTCCATTCCGGTAATGGGTCACCCTGAGGTTTTCTGCCATCCATACACGATTGCCGATAGTGATTGTAGGATAGACGTTTCCATCAATATCAGTCACAGATCCTGTGGGAGGTTCTTCACCCTGGTTTGCCTCACTGATACCGGGAACTATAACCCATTGATCACCAAGATATAATGTATCTCCGGTATCTGAAACGTATAAGTGAACATACGACTTTGTTACAGCATCCTGTTCATCGGTCGGATTTCCAATGTGCTTAATCTGCATTCCTTCGCCATAATTTCCATGAGCAAGCACACTGGCAAGATTTTGGGAACCACCTCCATTTCCTGCTTCATTTGCGTAAAGTGCATAAGGAACGCTCAGTAATTGGCTGGTGCCCATTGCTACATAGCCATCTCCCGTATTTAATTCTATCCCTAAGTAATAAGTGCCTTCATGCCAGGGAATTTCTTCAAATGAGCCCGTTGTTGGTGTTCCCTGCCCAATTACAAGGCTAACACTGCCCAGGTCGTCGGTTGGAACATAATGCGTTTCACTATAAATTGGAAGACTGGTTGGCGTATTCCGCATTATATTGAATTTAAAATATACATTCTGGTTAATGATCAGGTTGCCATTGTTATCTCTGACAGTGGCCTGATAATTAAATCCCTGCGGAGCCTGGGAATATGAAGAGGCTATGCAGAGGAACATCAAAAAAGTAAAGATTTTTTTCATGTTTGTCAGGAATTTGTTTTATGGGGTTTAATCTGATGCAATAATTACCTTATTAAATAATCGAAAAATCAAAAATTTCGACTTGCTATCTTGTCAATACAAGCTTATATGTATTTGTCTTCTTTGAGAGTAGTTCTGTTACTTTCAATAAATAAATACCTTCTTTTAAGTTATTCATATAAACTTTATCGCCTGAAAAAATTGAAGTATTAATTAGTTCCATCCCTTCAACACTGGTCACCACTAGTTTTAACTGACCAGGGGGATTGCTTCTGCAGGTAATGAATTCAGACGCCGGATTAGGGTATACCTCAATGTTTGAGGTTTGTTCTTTTTCAGCAGTGATAAGCACAGACAAATCCAGAGATGAATAGAATCCATTCCCTATCTGATGCCCTCCCCCCGTCATGGTACCAATAACAGGTTCTCCTACTGTCCATGATATTCTATTGCCTTCTGAAGACTGTGTCTGTCCGCAGGAGCCAATAACGGATTTTGTAATATCTTGAGAACGAATTGTTTGGGATACCAGCAATGTTAAAATTGTTATGATTACCAGTAATTTTTTCATATTTATGATTTTAGATACTTGTAAAAGTATATAATTTTTATGCACAAATCAATTTAATTTCTCATTTTAGCACCTTCTTACAAAACTGCAATTGATATGAACAGGTATTACTCTACATTATTTTTATTAATCATCATTTTTGGAATAGGTAATAGATTGTGTGCCCAGGAAGTAAAAGGATCAATTATTACTCTTGAAGGAAAAAAGATTGAAGGCGTAATAATGAGTTGGGATCTTGGCACAAATCCAGGCTCAATCTCTTTTAAAGCGAACCCCCAAAGTAATTTTACGACCTATTATCCAAAAGATATCAAATCATTCCTTATTCAATTCAACAATACAATTGAATGCTATGAAGGAGGAACTTTTGACATTGAGTTAAGTTCAACAGATCCAAATTCATTGAGTGACACCTCACTGCTCATTCTGGAAAAACAAACAGCTTTTCTTCAGGCGTTATACCTTGGGCCTAAATCTCTTTATGTATACAGAAATACAATAAAGGATCAATTTTATATCAAACAGGATACAGCTTTTGAATTATTGGTTTATAAAAAATATACCAGATGGAAAATGGTTACCAATGAACACAGAAAGCTTGTTTATGAAAATAAGAAGTTTCAGGGACAATTATTAAATTACCTGGGAAGCAGTGACCCTGTTAAGAGAAGAATTTTAAATACAACTTATAATATTAACAGCATATCTGAACTTTTTGAAACCTATTATAAGCTAAACCAAATAGCATACCAGTCATTTGTTCCTGCCCGGAACAACTTTATTAAACCAGGTATTGTATTCGGGTCTGGTTTATTAAACATGGAGTATGATTTCACGAGTGCAGAATATCAAAAACCAAAATCTGCCCTTGAATTTATTCCTTTAGCAGGTTTAACAGTTGAAATTCCCTTAGGTATAAAAAGAAGCACTTTTTATGGGGAATATATCTTTTTAGGCGGTTATCACAATACTTTCGAGGTTAATGCCCTTTCAGGTGAAACCTACAGAGTTGAGAAGGTTTATGATTGTTCATTTAAGACCAGCAAAATAACCGGAATGTTTCGTTACAGGTATCCTGTTAAACGAGCAACGTATTTTGCAAACATAGGGATTTCCGCACAACACATAAAAGGTACTATTGACGAAGCGCGCACTACTTATGCAAATGATAAACTTTCGGGTACAATACATTCTTCATTCAATACTAAAAGCAGTGCTTTTAGAATCAGTACAGGGATTGGTCTAAGAATAGACAGACTGTCCGTAGAAGGAAGAATAGAGCCCTCATTTGATAAACATCAGGGCTTAATGGCGAGTTTCCTACTGAATTACTATTTTGGCAGGGAAATAGACTAACTAATTGAACCACTTGACGAGATTGTTTTGATTAACGTCATTTTCGATTACTCTCCCCTCAGGTGTGTACAGAAATTCTATCTGCCTGGAAAAATACTCATATATTTTAGGCCTGACTAGTTTTAAAGAAGAGTTTAAGCAATGATTATGTTGTGTAAAGCCTTCAGGGAGGATTGAAATAGCTGTTGGTAACCAACGTTCCGGAAAATCACCGGCGTATTTGCCTTTGCCATACCATTGATCCAATTCAGTTTTAATAAGCTTTAATGAAGTTAAAACCGATTCGGGTGTACCAATTGTTACTTTTTCTTTTTGCAGTTGCTGCCTTATGTTGCTGATATCCGGAATAATCAACCCAACGGTATAAGGGCTTTGATTATTATAAAGTATGATCTGGTCAATAAACCTGCAATTAGAGACAATTGCTTCTTCTATTCCTTCAGGACTGTATTTTTCACCGTCATTGCCAATCAGGAGGCTCTTAAAGCGGCCTAATACAACAAGATAGCCGTCGTTGTCAATATAACCCATATCACCAGTATATAACCACCCATCCCTTATAACATCTTCAGTTGCCCTGGGATTGTTCCAATAGCCTTTCATTACGTTTCCGCCCATGATTACAATTTCGCCCGGTATACCAGGAGCAAGTTCATTATTATGATCTCCAACAATCTTAAGATCAAGAAATTTGACAATCCTGCCTGATGTCCCAAACTTAATATTTGCTAATGAATTGGATGATATAACAGGAGAAGCTTCTGATAATCCATATCCCTGGCAAACAGGAATACCAATAGCATAGAAGAAACGTTGAAGTTCTGTATCAAGCAAAGCTCCTCCCCCAATAAAAAACTTCATATCACCTCCTAGTCCCTCCCTTACTTTCCTGAATAATATTTTTTCAAATAATGCATTTAAGGGCAGGAGCAGGATCCTGAGATTTTTTCCTTTATTATTACCCAAGCCATTATAGAGATAAGCGATTTTTAATGCAAATTTGAAAAGACCAGAAATGATTTTACCTTTTTGTGCAATGCCCGATTCAATGTTCTTCCTGAAATTCTTTGAAATAGCGGGAACACTCATCATCAAATGCGGTTTCAGTTCTTTAATATTGACCGGTATATTCTTTAACGATTCGACCATTGTTTTCCCTGACTGGGGTGCCCCAACTGAAGCACCCATAGCCATAAAACAATAAAGGCAGGTTGTGTGGGCAAATGAGTGGTCCCATGGCAATATGGCCAGTGTCCGGTAATATTCAGGAATATTCATTAATGATAGGGCTTGCTTAACATTAGTCACATAATTGCCATGCGACAGCATAATTCCTTTAGGATCAGCAGTTGTTCCTGATGTATAGGAAATATTAGCTAAATCATCACTGGTAATTGTGTTGATTCTTTCTTCAATAAGCTGATTATTGTTAGCAAAGAACAATTCGCCGTCTTTTTTGAATAATTCAAAAGATACAATCCGCTGACTCAAGTTTTCAGGGATATCAAACACAATGATCTTTTCCAACCCTGGAAGTCTATCCCATATATCATCAAATTTTGTGAAATACAAGCCTGAAATTATTGCCATTCTACATCCTGAGTGCTCTAAACGAAATTTAATTTCTTCTTTTTGGAGTCTTACCGATAAAGGCACGCAACATCCCCCAGCATAGAGAATTCCAAGTTCACTGATGATCCAGTTATTCCTCCCTTCAGACAGTAGTGCTATCCGGTCGCCCTTATTAATTCCATTCGCAATAAAAGCAGCAGCTACTTTATGAACCTCTTTTTCGACTGATCCATAGGTTGTTCCTGAATACTTTCCATTTTGCTTTTCCCACAGATAGATGTTATTCTTAAATTTTCTTGCTGCTTCTTTGAATAAATCTATGAGTGTCTCCATTGGATTGAATTTGAATTAAATTTACTGAATTATCAGTTCGAAGCTACCGGCCAAACCTTAAGGCAATAATTCTTAATCCCATAAAGCGAGAACAATAACAGGTGCGACACCCTTTTCAGGTTTATAAGTCTAAAAAAGATTAAAACAAAGCAGAAGGAACGAAGGTCGTATTTGATTTATAGATCTAATTATATATATTTGCTAATAATACCCATCATGTTATGGTTGAAATTGTTACCGAGCAAAGGTTAATATCCAGATGTCAGAAAAAACTTATCAGGCATCTTAAAAAAACCTGTAAAGAAAAAATCAAATGTATCGTTGGGTATAAAGGAGAGAGTATTAAAACCAATGTCCATTACTCCTCTGACTATAACTTCTGGTTCACCACAAATAAAACAGAATCGCTGTACCGGAATGCTTTCGGGTATGGGAAACCTTTCAAAGGAAAGAACAATTCAATAACCGTTGAAATCAACATTCCATTCAAAAATATTGACAGACGTGTGGGCGGAGTTTTTGGATATGATTTACAAGGAGAAGTTATGCTACTTCACAGGGGACGGATTGGTGGAGGAAGGAAAGGAATTGGCAAGAAGCTTCTGTTTGAGAGATACAGTGATGAAACAATATTAGCTGATGACGGTGGTATTATTAGTGAATTTTGTCTGATAGGATCTTTTAAATCGGAGTTTCTTCCAATGAATATCGCCCATTTTGTATCTCAGGTATTTGAAATTAAGAATCTCAGAGGATTTAGTACTGTTAACGCCTGAATTTTTCGTATTCTTCAAAGTTACATGCGGAACCGGAAAACCTGGGGCATTTACCTTTAAACATGCTCAATCGAATACCAGCATATAGATCAGTGCCTGTAAAATCAGTAATTTTAAAAAAGGAAAGGATGTTTTCACTTCCAATAAAGAAATTACCAATGCGTCCATTCAACCCAAAATAGAATTTATTGTCAAAAGTCAAATTCGTGCCAATATGAAAATTACGATTCTCATATCTTACTCCTCCTGATATAAATGAAGACCTGATAACCTCAGCTTTAGAAAGTCTTATTGGCAGAACTCCAACCATTGATACAAACCAATTGGAAATAAAGTTATAATCTGCATGAATATTCAAAGAAGTCGGCAATGCTATCCTGAATTTATCATCACTTACTAATTGAACAGGATCATTGTAAAAACGATTACTTAGCTCAGTGATCATTCCTCCGCTTGAATTATATTTCAAACTATCTATTCCCGGCCAAAAAAAACTGCCATTTTGTACTTTTAATTTCTTAGCATTTTTATTAAATCTTATACTGCCCAGATCAATCAATGACAATCCGATTCTCCAATGATAAGGGTAATAGGCTTGTGCACAGAGCCGCCTGATTTCATAATTATTTATGCCGGCAGTCTTTTTTCGTGAATATACTATACCCAGGTCCATTGCAGCCCCGAAACCTTTGAATAATGGTGTACCCTTAAATTCATCTGTCTCATAATTCAACGGAAGTGATAGTCCCGCTTCCATATCAGCATCATACACTGTTAAAGTGTCGTAATGAGGCACTTCGAAATCAACATGTTCTGAAAAAGCATAAGCTCCTGCAAAAGCAGGCAGTATCTTTAGTGTTCCTCCAACAGACCATATGTCGAGACCCTGGTTATGTATGATTCGAGAAAAACTTAATCCAAACTCGCCAAATTCAAGGTTCGCAAATGACATCCTTTCACTTTGATCATAACGTATATCGTATTGAGGTGGAAAGTAGAGTCCTTCATACAAAAACTTGGCTACATGCATGGGAATATTTCTGAAAGAAGTTGCAGATCTGATAGCTACCGACAGACCAAAGGCATTTTTACCGGCAATTATAGTAAAAGAAGGCCCCAACAATCTGAAATTTGTATATGCATGCTTCAGATCAGGAGTATAATAATCATAATAAAATTTGTTATCAGGTGATTCCACTTCGCCTTTCAGAAACCGGTTGAATTTGTCTTCCTCCTTCTTGATATATATGAAATTGTTCTGAATGAACACATGAGCAGTAATTATATTAATATCAAGATAGAAAGGTGATAAAACAGGCAGAGCGGGGTTTAAAATAGCCCCGTGTATTGCATTATATTTTGTATTCGAAATTCCCACCATTTCCTGTGCCATGGACTTTATAGAAAACTGCACCATTGTAATCATTATGCATAATTTTATAATAAAGGAAGGAATTTTATCAGTCTTACAAGTTTGCATTTCGTTCAATTGAGTTCAGGAGTATAACAACACAGGAATCTTGTTGTCCAACTATCTATGAAAAAAAAAGCCATAGTAGGATAAAACCTCAGAAATATTTTTATATTAGCATCTGTTGAAGACTTATATGCGGTCGAGCAATAAATCTGTAGGAGGGGCATAATAACTTTTCTTGATATGCCTTATAGGTATAAAAATGGAAAAGCTATATGCAAAAAGGAAACAGGTGAATGCGAGACCGCATCTTTTCATTAAAAAACCAGTGGTTGAATGTGCCACTGGTTTAACTTGCTTAACTTTTGTGCAATAAAAGCAGAGAATAACTGCTAATTTTCGAAATCTTTTGTTTACTTTTTCTTTAGTTTCTGAAAATCATAATTGTACTCTGCTTTTTCTTTAGAAACGGGTTTTTTCACCTTTTGCCTTTTTCTTAAGTAGGCGGCTACTATTTCCCTTGTCTCGTCAGTTAAAAGAATTTCAGCTTCATCTTTTTTCATGTTACCCGGATTTGAGAATGTGATGCAAATATAATTAAATATTTTAAAAAGTCTGCTATTTAAAAAAAATCGATGTAGTACTTATATACCGTAGATTTCAGATAATCAATGTTGTAAAAATGTTGAATTATTTGAAAAAAAAATTAAAAAGTAAATTTAACCTGCACAATAACAGCAATCTCAGATAGTAAATCTACGATTTTTTTTATGATTTTCCAATAAATAACGCATTTAATTTAGGCAACTTATTAATTTTTTTTTCTTACCCTGGAACATTTATACATAAAACATTGGATCATGTTTAATATAAGTTGCCAGTTCTTATGAATATCACCCGTTGTTATGAAGGTGGAAAGCATAAACTAATATTAACTTTTCTTAGGGAACGGTTTATAGAATTGTTTGTTTAATTATTATGCAGTATTTAAGAAGAAACCCATTGGTCATCTGGACAAAATGGTGGCTCAGAACAAGAAAAACATTAAAAGAAAATAAGGAAAAGTATCTTAAAATAGGTCATTTAAGCTATTTGAATAATGTTACAGTTGGAAACTACAATACAATCTACGATAATGTAATTCTGCATCAGTGCAATCTTGGCAATTTCGTGTATATTCAGGATAATTCCTTGATTAGTAATGCTTCAATAGGTAACTTTTGTTCAATAGGCCCACATGTCAGGATAGGACCTGGTATGCATCCTGTACATTACCTATCTACACATCCTGCATTTTATTCAACCAAACTTCAGTGTCAGCTAACTTTTTCAACAGAGGATTCATTTAAGGAATCGGGTTATGTAAGGATAGGGAATGATGTGTGGATTGGCGCAAATGCACTTATTATGGATGACATTTCAATTGCTGATGGCGCTGTTATTGCAGCCGGTGCTGTAGTTACTAAAGATGTAGATCCCTATATGATAGTAGGTGGTGTGCCAGCCGCACCAATTAAACAAAGGTTTAATGATGACGAAATATCCAAACTGCTTGAATTTAAATGGTGGGATAAAGATTTATCATGGCTAAGGGATAACTATAAGCTGTTTCAGGATCCACCTTCATTTTTTAATTGTATTGAAGATCTTTCAAAAAAAACTAATACCAGTTAAACTGACATAATTGTTCGTTATTTTTAAAAGCTATTCAACTTTTCCTGCCCGGTAAAGAATATTCTGAGTTTTCTTTGAAGCTGTCAGCAAGAATATACTTGTAATAATTAAAGTGACAATTATACCGGCATACACTGAAAATTCCTGTGACAGCCTAAAGCCTTCAGGGGCTACGAGTATATAAGTTGTTATAACAGCTGTCATGAAAACTGAAGGCACTAAAGTAATTAAATAATTTTTTCCCTCATTTAAAAGGTAAACTGTTATTGCCCAAAGTACAATGGTTGCCAATGTTTGATTCGACCAGGCCATATATCTCCAAATAATGCCGAAATCCATTTGTGTAAGAATGAATCCTGTGATAAAGAGTGGAACTGTAATGTAAAGCCTGTTTTTTATTGCGGCTTGCTTTATTTTAAGGAAATCGGCGATGATCAACCTGGCGCTTCTGAATGCAGTATCACCAGAAGTTATTGGGGCTGCGACCACACCCAGCAAGGCGAGTATTCCTCCAACTTTACCAAGCATATTATGCGAGATATCGCTAACAATCCAGGCAGCATTATTACCATGTGCGATCATCACATCATTCAATCTTCCGACTCCACCATAAAATGCCATACCTGCTGCAGCCCAGATCAATGCAACAATTCCTTCAGTAACCATAGCTCCATAGAAAATCCTCCGGCCATATTTTTCATTTGTAATACAGCGTGCCATTAAAGGAGATTGTGTGGAATGGAAACCCGAGATGGCGCCACAGGCTATTGTAATAAATACCAATGGATATATTGGATATTTGTTCGGTTCATTGTGCATATTTTCGAAGCCGTAAGGAACTACTTCGGGTATTACATAGTTTCCAATTATCAGTGCACCCAGGATACCGATTGCCATAAATAATAATGCGAATCCAAATATAGGGTACACACGGCCAATAAGTTTGTCAATTGGTAATAATGTTGCAAGGATATAATATATAAAAACAACCGCTGTCCAGAAAGGTATGCCAAGGTTGGCGATCTCATCGAGAATAGCTGCAGGACCAACCACGAAAACTGCGCCTACCAGAATCATGAGAAATACAGTAAAGAATCGCATAAACTGCTTGAAACCATTGCCAAGAAAACGCCCAACGATCTCTGGAATACTCATACCATTATTCCGAATAGATAGCATACCAGAAAAGTAATCGTGCACAGCTCCTGCAAAAATGTTTCCAAACACTATCCAAAGAAATGCTACCGGCCCCCACATAGCACCAGCTACTGCTCCAAATATTGGACCAAGTCCTGCTATATTAAGAAACTGTATGAGGAAGATTCTTGGCCACTTCATTGGAACATAATCAACTCCATCAGCCAGATAAATAGCAGGAGTTTCACGTTTAATATCCACCACGAAAATTTTCTCAGTGAGTTTACTATAGAATAAGTAACCAGCTATAAGAGCAACTATTGATAGTAAAAAGGAGATCATTTAATTTGAATTTGAAGGTCAAATTTACTGATATAAATATTGTGTTAAGTCAGTAGTACATATTAATCTTAAGCTCATCTTTTCTGACTGGAAATAAATAGGTGGTCAGTTTGGGTCAAATTAATAACTTTGCCGTTCAGTAAAGGCTTGGAAAAAGGTATAAAACCATCTATGATATTAAAGTATCTCGCAAAAACAGTATTATTTCTCTCAGGTTGGAAAATAATTGGTGAATTACCTCCCGCAAAATCTGTAGTAGCAATGGCACCCCATACATCAAACCTTGACTTCCTTTTGGGTTGGTTAGGCTATACATCTGTTGGAATAAAGTCACATTTCCTCATTAAGAAAGAGATATTTAAATGGTACACTTCGGGAATTATTAAAGCTATGGGTGGGATACCAGTTGATCGGAGCCATAGCTCAAACGTAGTCATGCAGGTTACAGAAGAATTCCATAAACGCGGAAATTTTATTATTACTATAACACCTGAGGGAACAAGAAAACTTGTGAGTAATTGGAAAAGAGGTTACTACCATATTGCTATGAGCGCTCAAGTACCAATTTGCCTTGGATTTCTTGATTATAAAAATAAAGAAGGCGGTTTTGGCCCTTGTTTTAAACCTACAGGTAACTATGAGGAGGATTTCCGGTTCCTTGAATCTTTTTATAGAAAAAAAACAGCAAGGTTTCCTGAAAAATTTTCCTTGTCAGGAATAGCAAAAAAATAATTATTTGGTCATTAGAATTTTCACTGAATGAGCACTCGAATTATTGTTTCTATCGAGTACTTTAACCCTTGCTATATACAATCCGTTTCTTAACAAGGTACCATCCGATGATAATCCATCCCATACAACTTCATCGACAATATAACCATTGGCTGTGATCTTACCTGGGGTAAGCACACGGACGAGTTCGCCTGTAGAATTATATATTTCAATTTCTATATTTAAAATTGCATCAAATAAATTATGTTTAAACCTAAACCATACTTTGCCTTTAGATGGGTTCGGATAAGCAGTAACATCATCAATATCAAGCCTTATATCATGCTTAACTTTAAATGAGATGCTTTTTTCTGATGAGTTATTATAGACATCCCATGCTTTAACTGTAATTATGTGTTCCCCATCTTCAAGTCCAAAGAATTTATATGCAGCACTACCGGATTTATAGGTATCCTGATCCGCGATATAAAAATCATTCAGTAATACTGAGTTATAACTGTTATTGTCCAATGTTGCAGTCAAATCATGGCCTACCCCACTGCTCAATGTATTAATTCCGCTCTCATCATACAATCTTACAAGTAGCTTGGGATTTTCGCCGGTCAACCCACCTTCAATAAATGAGGTATCATTTATCCATAAAGAAATTTCAGGGCCTGTTTCATCGGTTTCATTGTTTGGTTTAGATCCACCAATAATAAAATCTTCAAAGTAACCATTGGCATCACGGTGTCCGTCGGTTGCATAGTAACTTATCTTTCCATGACCATAATTATAATCTATGTCACGTGGCACAGGGAATGTAATACTAAATATACCGTTGAGCACTTTTGCTTTACCCTGGTAAACTTTATTGTTCTGAACCTGGAAATTTGCTTTTACACTTCCCAGATCCTGGCCTAAAGTTCGGTAAGTGCTTATCTTATCATATACTGTAACTGATACTTCACCATTGAAGTTATCAATCAACTGACCACCCAGATCATGAACCTCGCCATTGATCACTACTTTTGAATTAGCTGATAAAGTATCGACTGCCTGAAGAGTAGCAGGATCGATAATTGATGTTGTAATGACATTATATTTAGGCAATGGCATTGGAATAGAAGGATCTCCGAAAAGTGTAAGATGCCTCAAATTAGCTGATGGCTGGTGTTCGTTTTTTGTATATTTTATAATATCACCCAATCGTGCTATTCCGCCATTTTTACTAATAACAGTATCAATGAAGCTATAATTTAAAGCTTCATTAGTTGATGAGTACGCAAGTCGTGTAGTAGTAATCATAGCCATTGCTCCTCCTGAGGGGTTCAGGAAAACCAGTTCGCCTGCTGAAGTATGCTGTGGATCATCAAACCGGGAAAATTCACATGTTGCTGTAAAAAATAGTCCCATCTGATTAAAATTATTCCAGGCTTCAATGTCTGCTATTTCCAATACTCGTTCATCTGCCCATCCAAGTTCACCGCCATGACCAATATAATTTGTAAGTAACACACCTTTTTCAATATGTGAATTTAAAGCTCTTTGTGCATCCGGAAAGCGACCTCCACCTGGAGTATTATTTTGTTTATATGCATCGAAATAAATTTTATCAACATTAAATATTGGATAATGCTCAGCTATTCTGTCACATAATTTTTCAGCCTGAGTAAAATGTGTATTATTATCTTCGTCATCAGCAATAATTAAAAGATTATTCCGCCAATCACCATGTATTAATGAATCGTTCATTAAATAGGCTTCTATCTTATCAACAACTTCCTCTGCTTGTTCAATAGTTCTGACAGGGATCCTTCCTATTCCAATATCCAATAATCCTGTAATGCTTTCTCCGCCGCCTTCGTTATCATCAAGTAATCCATAAAAATCATCACTCAGATATGATGCCGTTGGTTTTACTGAGTTATAGCTTTGGTAAGTAGGAATAGGGTTGGAATTATTAAGTATCCTATCCTTAGTATCATATGAACTGCCCCCAAAAAGCATCAGGTATTTTGGATATCCATAATCCCTGCCCCTATCATAAAGCATTTTCATAAAATCACGTATAGCTGTGATATCAGTATTACCGGAAGAGAATTCATTATATATCTGAGGTAATGAAACAACTTTTGTTGTAACATCACCCTTGATTTTATGTAATTCAGCAACCCGTTTGGCCTGTTCATTCAGAAATGGTGGTGTAATAATGATCATATCATAATTACCAATGGCATGAAGGTCCTGGTTTGGAACCTTGCCTTCAAAATCAGGAGTCAAATAAGAAGTGCCGTCGAATGCCACAAATTCTCTTAGCCAGGGTGTATGAGCCCTGAAAGTGTAACCATTATCAATTCTGTTCATTGGTATTTCATGAACATACGCCTGGTTTGTTACATCCCATAGCTTTAGATTATCCTGGGATGATTCAATGTTGAAATTTATAACCTTTCCTTCGCCTACTGTGTTTGGATCGCGGAAGCTGAATTGAGGTCCATGAAAACGAATTGTGCTTCTGACGTTTAAAGCAACAAAATCAAGCCATCCCAGGGCAGAGTTATTTGGAGGAAGGAATTGAAGTACGACTTTTAGCTTATTACTGTTGACACTAAATGATTCAGTACCTATCAAATCGTAGGCATAATCATTTCCATTTTGATTGATCAATTTTGCAATAGTGCTGGTATTAACCAGTTTGTTATTAACATTGAAATTGAATGTCATTTGTTGGGTAGCCCGGCCTGCTATACCAAATCTCATATTTACCGAATCACTCATTATGAGATCTGGGAAATTAAATTCAGGTAAGGTTATGCTCCTGGTATAATTATCCAATTTATCGCTAAACCACTTTCGTCCACTTTTAATCAGATTTATTTCTTCTTTTTCATATAAGGCAATGGCTGTATAGGCATTGGAATTTCCGTTTGCTGAAACAGTTATCGGATCAACTATAGGTATTCTTTTTGCTTTATAGGGTGACACAGTAATAAAATAAGCAATTGCATCTGTCCATGGATGAGTAAAATGATCAATATTGCCTGTGACGGTGTTATATTTCCAGGTAATAGGTCCTTCGGCATAAAAAAGAACATAATCACCCGGTTTAAAGACATCAGGATTTGCACTTATAACCCTTATAGAAATTTCAGTCATGTCTTCATAAGGAGTATTACCGGCAATTTCATTCATAGGTCTGCCACCTCGTCCATACATAGTAATATTATCAGGATGAATATTTGACATATTCATTCCCATTGCCTGTAATTGTTCATAAGTTATCCGGTATATACCCGGTTGAGTAATCCACATTCTAAACCAATCACCATAAGACATTCTTGAATGTGCAGGATATCTGTGGGAGGGTTGAATTGTGTCCTGAGTTTTATTTACCAATGATTTAAGTGTGATTTCAAAATAATCAAGCTTTGCAGGCAATCCGGTAACGGGATCAATTCCATATGGTTTAACAGAGACATTGGCAACAGGTATTCCCCTGTCAAACATGAGGTTAACCTTAGTTTCGGGCGATGATGGCACAGATATATCCTTCATTATATTACTCTCTTCAATTGTCAAGGGGATATACTTTATGTTGTCAAGCATAACTTCAACATGATTTGTTCCCTTTTCCAGTTGGATATTTGCTATGTATTGGGGTAAGAAGCTTTCAGGTAAATCAGGGTATTGAGCGTTTTTAAAAGAAGGTGCAAATATTGGAACATCATTTCCCATGACTAATTTCACAGGTTGTTCCCACAAAGGCGCTGCTATGTGTTTGATTTCTCTAACATCAACCTGTTGACCATGAATTTGTGCAACCGGAAGTAAGGGGAGTACAAAAATCAAGGTAAAGAATAGTTTATAGGTTGTTTTCATGCTTAAGAGTTAAATAGTTAGCGTGTAATAATTATTTTGACTGATTTATCTGATGCAAAACCTTCAGAAGTTGTCAAACGAACATTGGCAATATAAAAACCTGCCGATAAATTATGCCCTCCGGTTTCTTGCCCATTCCATGAAAATACTTTGGTCCTGTATCCTTCAGGTTTAATATTCTTTCTGTCTGCAAAAACTCTCGTACCTGATAAATTATAAACTGAAAGTTCAGCTATAAGTTCTCTATTGGCTTGATTATGACCAAGTATGAAAGAAATATTATCATGTGTCCTGTTAACTGGATTAGGCCAGGCTTCAAGATCAGAAAGTACTACTTTGTTTCCTTCTGCCACAATAAAATGTATTTCAGTTTCAGATGAGTTATTATTAACATCCCAAACGTGAAGCCTGATAGTGTGCGGTCCAGGAGCGAGGTTGTTCATGGGGAAAAACAATGATCCGCTTTTATATGTGTTTAAGTCAGCTTTATAATAATCATTTAAAATGTATGGATGCTGGGTATTGCCGTCTAAAATGGCAACCAGGTCATGACCTATACTGTTTCCCAATGTATTTATGCCGCTGGAATCAGAAAGATATGCAAGTAATACAGGATTTTCATTTGTAAATCCGCCATCTTTAAAACTTGAATCATTAATATAAAGTGTGACTTCAGGTCCTTCATTGTCATTTATTTCCTGATCAGTGAATCCCCCAATCACTATATTACTGTAATTACCAGATGCATCATCAAGCCCATTGGTAGCATAATAACTGATCTTTCCAAATCCGTAATTATAAGCTATATCACGAGGTACAATAAAAGTAAATGAAAATTCACCGTTGATTACCTCCACCCTGCCTTTATAAATTACATTCCGCCATAAGTCAAAAGACATGGGGCCCGATCCGTCAGTTCCATAAGTAACTACTTCACTTTTTTTATCAAACACGGTTGGTATGACAACTCCATTGAAACTGCTTAACTTATTGCCTTCATTATCACTTATAATACCTTTAATGGTTATTGTTTCAAGGGCTTTGATGGTATCGGTGTTTGAATTTACTTCAAATCCATTAATATCAGTAGTAAGAACATTATATTCAGGGTAAGCCATAGTCATTGATGGATCACCAAGAAGGACAAATTTTTTAGTATTTTCTAATCCTCCGGATTGAGTTTTAGCCATTCTGATAATATCACCGAGTCTCGGCATACTTCCATTAAGTGGCTTAAGGGCAGTGTTATAAAATATTCTGGCCAGATTAAAATTTGGTGTACCATATGTTGGCCTGGCAGTCGTAAATAAAGCAATTGCGCCCCCATTCTTGTTAAGGAAAGCATATTCTCCGCCAGAAACTCTTGAAGGATCATCGTACCTACTGAATTCACATGTTGCAGTCATGAATACCGGTAGTTTGTCATAGTTGGTCCAGCCAGTAATATCTTTTACTTCAAGTATCTGTTCTTTAGTCCAGCCAGTTTCACCACCATGCCCTGTATAATTGATGATCAACGCGCCTTTTCCGATACGTTCATTGATAGCAGCATTAGCATCAGGAGATCTCTGACCCCCGGCCGTACTTTCCTGGAGATAAGCATCAAGAAAGATTTTATCAGTATTGAAATTTCTAAAAGTTGTGTCAATCATAGTTGCAATCTGGTCAGCCTGGCTCATATGGATATTCCCATCCTCATCGTCGGCAACAAATGCAATAACATTTCTCCAGTCACCATTAACATTTTCAGTATCCTCAACGTAATGAATAATTTTATCAACTGCAACCTGGGCTTCTTCATGTGTTCTTACCGGAAGCCTTCCAATGCCAATATCAGGAATGTCAGAGTTATTACCACCTTCATGATCATCAATGCAAACAAAAAAGTCGTCTGTAGCTATTGAAGATACCGGATCAAGTGATTCAGGCGATTGGAAAGTAGGCACAAAATTGGTATTACTGTCTATTCTGCTTTTAAAGTCATAACTTGCATCACCGAAAAGTAAAACGTATCTTGGAAGATTTGAAGGTTCTGCTCTATGCCAGAGCATTTTAATAAAATCACGAATAGCAGAAATATCCTGTGCTCCGGATGAGAATTCATTGTAAATATTTTGAGGTGTTACAATAGAAACACTGATATTATCCTTATTTGCATGGTAAGTCGCCAGTCTCACTGCTTGATCCATAAAATCAGGATGTGTAATAATAAGCATCTTGGGAGTCGGCATGGCATGCAGGTTTTGGTTCGGTACCGGTTCAAAATTTGCAATACCTAAAAAGTGCTGAGGATCTGCTAAAATAAATTCGCGGAGGGTATCTAACGATGCTTTTATCAGGAAGTTTGAATTTTGAGTTGTACCAATCAGCGATGAAGGTGAAAGTGGATTTGTAACATCCCATACCACCATATTACTGTTTCCTCCTTCAACAACGAATTCAACATCACCATTATTCAGGGTTCTTCTGAAATCAAGCTGTTTACCATTGTACTTTAATTTGGCTTCTGCGTTAACTTCAATAAAATTGAGCCAGCCCATGTCAATATTATTGGTTTTCTGAAAGATAACCTTTACAGAGCTAAAAGTTGAAGGTGCTGGCTGAGTGTACCTGGATGTTGAAATTTGTGCATAGTTAGAATTAAAATCATTCTGAACAGGATCAACAACAATGCTATGGTTAAAGCCATATGATGACAAAGTAAAAGTACTACCCCAAAATGACCTTGCGACAACACTAAACCGAAATTTGATTTCTGAATCTGAAAGAGTTGAAATCTCATCAAACAAATAATCACGCTCTGTTATTATATCAAAGAAATCACCATACCAGCCACGACCTGATTTGATCAGATTCTCAAGTTCAGGATTAATAGTTTTACGATAATTATAATATTGTATTTGCTCAGTAACAGAAGATGGTTGGTTAGCCTGGATAATACGCTTACCTGCGACTGATCCAACAGTGATAAAATAATATGAATAATCGGAGTAGATATTCTTTATACTCCCAAATGTATTAGTTGGTAAATCGTATTTCCATGAATCAGGTCCCGGGGAATAAAAAAGCAGGTAATCGCCAGCATTGAATGTTGCGTCGCCACCATCAACTACCTTGATACTTATCTCAGGTAGATCATCAAAACGTGCAGCACCGGCATTTTCGGGTAACATTCCACCATATCCGTAAATCCTGATATTTGCAGAAGGTACATTTGCAACCGGAAGTTGCATATTTTGTAACTCTTCAAAGGTAAGTTTGTAAATACCGGCATCCTTAACTGAAATCTTAGCCCATTTACCGGAAGATAGTTGTGAGGATGAAGCGTAATTTGGGGTTACATTTTGAGCATTAAGCGATAAACTTAAGATGAGTAAAAATAATACCGTAAAGACGTGCTGCCTATAAAAAAAAATAGGGTTGTTGACAGTACTGTTAGTGCGGTAATTATATCTCATTTTCAGTAGGTTAGTTTGTAATAAGAGCCCTTGAAATAAAAAAGCAAAAGAACAACTAATTAAGGAAAGTTTCTTTAAAAAGTGGGAAGAAACTATAATTGAGGTGATTTTGTTTATATCTTCGCTTCATATTTCAGCGGTAAATTCAATATGTTTTTAAAGTTAACGAAGGGATTAATCTGATATTGCCAAGCTTGGATGAAAAAATGAGTTTTTTTAAGCACCGTTAATGATATATTGAAAATATTCGTAATATTGGCTGCCGAAAATCCCATTGACTATGAATAAAAAGTTACTCTTGCTAGTGCTGATTCTAATGGCTGTTGGTTTTGTGAAAGCCCAGGATCCTTCATTTTCGCAGTTCTATGGTAATCCTATGTATCTGAATCCTGCATTAACCGGCACAAAGATATGCCCCAGATTAACGTTAAATTACAGAAATCAGTGGCCTTCAATACCCGGTACTTATGTAACTTATGCGGCATCCTATGACCAACATGTATCTGCATTATCAGGCGGTGTAGGATTAATGGCTATGTCAGAAAACCAGGCTGAAGGGATTATAACTTCGAATACATTCAGCGGTTTATATTCGTTCAGATTAGAGTTGGCTAAAAAATTTACTCTTAATACAGGATTTCAGGCATCTTATATGCAAAAAAAACTGAATTGGGATAAGTTATTATTTGAAGACCAATACCTTAACTGGAATGGCAATATTGGAGACTTACCTTCAACTAATGAAGCACCTCCTGACAGGTTATCGGTAAGTATGATTGACTTTTCCGCAGGAATGCTTTTAGGTTACAACGAGAGGGCATACATTGGTGTTGCGGCTCACCATATGAATCAACCTGATGATAGTTATTATAGCAATGGGGAAAGCCAGCTTGACATGAAAATTACAGTGCATGCTGGTGCTTTGGTGGGTATTTCAAATTATAACAGGGCTGTTGAAGTAGAGGATTTTAGTTTTTCACCCAATATTATGTACCAGCAGCAAGGCGAATTTCACCAATTAAATGCCGGTATGTATATGAACATGTATCCTTTTGTAATCGGTGGCTGGTTCAGGCATAATTTCGAGAATCCTGATGCCGTTATTGTATTGTTTGGATTCATGGCTCAAAAATTCAAAATTGGTTACAGCTATGATTATACCATATCCAAATTGACAAATGCAACCGGAGGAGCACATGAAATTTCATTTACTTATCAATTTGATTGCAGGGAAAAAACTTTCAAGCTTAAAGCAATAAAATGCCCAAGATTTTAGTTACAATAATCAATAAACAATAATACCTGAAATGATCAGCTACAGCAAAAATTATCTGAAATTATCCATTTTAGCCATCGCAGTGGTACTGATTGGTTCATCATGCCATAAGGAAGCTTCAAGAACCACCGGCTGGGAATATAACAATACCAAAAATGGCGGTTTTGAGGTTAATACTAAATGGGATGGCCAAAAACTGGGTCCGGGACTCGTTATGATTGAAGGTGGTACCTTCACAATGGGACGGGTTAGTGATAATCCAATGTATGACTGGGACAATATTCCCAGAAGGGTTACCATACCATCATATTATATTGATGAAACTGAAGTGGCTAACGTAGATTACGTTGAATACCTTTACTGGTTAAGCAGGGTATTTGGTACCAATTATCCTGAAGTTTACCGTAAAGCTTTGCCGGATACTTTGGTATGGAGAGAAAAATTGGCATACAATGAACCGTTAGTGGAAACTTATTTCCGTCATCCTGCTTACCGAAATTATCCGGTTGTAGGAGTTAGCTGGTTACAGGCAACTGAATATTGCCTCTGGCGAACCGACAGGGTTAACGAAATGATGCTAATTGAAGAAGGTATCCTGGATTTCGACCCAGACCAACAAGACCAAAATAACTTCAATACTGATGCTTATCTTGCAGGACAGTATGAAGGACTTGTAAATAAACCACTAAAAGATCTTAACCCAAGCGGAACCGGTGAACGCCGTGCGAGACTCGAAGATGGTATACTGTTACCAAAATACAGGCTCCCAACCGAAGCTGAATGGGAATTCGCAGCATTGGGACTTGTTGGAAACACCATGTATGAAAGGGTTGTTGAACGTCGTCAGTATCCATGGAACGGTACTGTCATCCGGAGTGATGAAAAGAAGTATTATGGGCAGTTCCTTGCTAACTTCAAGAGAGGCAGGGGTGACTACATGGGCGTAGCAGGTAGCTTAAATGATGGTTCTGATCTTCCTGCAGAAGTAGCTTCATATTGGCCAAATGACTATGGGCTCTATAACATGGCTGGAAATGTAGCTGAATGGGTACTTGACGTTTACCGTCCTCTTTCATTTGAAGATGTCGCTGACTACGCTCCTTATCGTGGTAATGTTTTTACCACTAAAGTTACAGATGAAGAAGGATTCCTCGCTCCAAAAGACAGCCTCGGAAGAATTCAATACCGCGAAGTTACAACTGAAGAAAGTAAAGACCGATTTAATTACCGCAGCGCCAACCAGATCAACTATGTTGACGGCGACTATCAGTCAACTATCAATCCTGATTGGACAACCCCACCATCGGATACAGTTAATACTACCAACCTGATGTATGAATATGGAAAGACCTCTCTTATTAGCGATAAATCAAGAGTTTATAAGGGTGGTTCTTGGAAAGATCCTGCTTATTACCTTAGCCCTGCCGTACGTCGCTACCTGAATGAAGACCAAGCAACCAATTTCATTGGATTCAGGTGTGCAATGGGCCGCGTTGGAGGTGCCAATAAGAAATAATAATCTCCTGATCCAACAAGGATATAGAACAAAAATGTGCGGCATCACCGCACATTTTTGTTTTATGTATCTTTGATTAACCGAAAACTTAAGATATGCACTTTACTACAACAGCTACGCTTCTAAGAAAATTTCAACAACATTGTTATATTAGCACTGATTCCCGGAAAGTGATGCCAGGTAGTCTGTTTTTTGCTCTTAAAGGGGAAAATTTTAATGCGAATGAATTTGCCAATAAAGCAATAGAAAATGGCGCAGCATATGCTGTCATTGATGATCCTTCAATGTTTGCCGGTGAAAAAACTTTACTGGTTGAGGATGTACTTAAAGCATTACAGGATTTAGCATCTTCTTATCGTGCATTGTTAAAAATACCCATTATTGGAATTACAGGTACTAATGGAAAAACAACTACAAAAGAACTCACAGCTGCCGCTCTATCAGCCAGATTCCAAACAGTTGCAACACATGGTAATTTTAACAATCATATTGGTGTTCCACTTACTATACTTTCAATTAAACCTGATACTGAAATAGCAGTTGTAGAACTTGGCGCCAACCACCAGGGAGAAATTGCAGACCTATGTAAAATTGCCAGACCTACGCATGGTCTTATAACGAATATTGGTAAAGCCCATTTAGAAGGCTTCGGAGGTTTTGAAGGTGTTATTCGTGCTAAGAAGGAATTATACGATTATCTAAGTGATAATGGTGGCAGGGTTTTCGTGAATAGTGCTAATGAACTTCTAATGAAACTTTCTTCTCAAAATTTCAGGATTACCTATGGTACTGGCAGCAATGATGAATTAAGTGGTATTTCAGATACTGATAAAAAAGGGTATCTTGTGATAGAACTTAACAAACCGGTTAAAAGAAAGATATTAACCAAATTGGCTGGGGTATATAACTTTGAGAACGTAATGGCAGCATTATCTGTCGCTTTTCAATTCAGAGTGGATATTGATAAAGCTATTGATGCAGTTGCTTCCTATGAACCCGGAATGAACCGTTCGCAGATTCATAAATCTGACAAGAATACCCTTATTTTGGATGCCTATAATGCGAACCCATCAAGTATGAAAGCTGCAATCCTCAATTTCTCCAGGATGGACTCAAGTAATAAGGTACTTATCCTGGGGGATATGTTCGAACTCGGGAATGAATCCGAAACAGAACATTTGGAAGTAATTAAATTATTGGAAAAATGTGATTTTTCTAAGATCTATACAGCTGGACCATATTTTTTTAAGTCAGCCGAAGGAAATACTAAAATAGATAGATACCCTGGAACATCTGAATTAAAAGAAGCGCTGATGGCACAAACCCCGGAAAACGCGTTGATATTGATCAAAGGTTCAAGAGGAATGAAACTTGAGACCATAACTGAGGTTTTATGAAAAAGACTTATAAAGTTATTGGACTAATGTCAGGTACTTCCCTGGATGGTTTGGACATAGCTTTCTGTGAGTTTAGTAAAACAAAGAATGAATGGGGCTGGGAAATAATAGTTGCAGATACTATTGAATATGACACAGTCTGGATAAAACTCCTGAAGGAAGCTCCTAATCTGGATGGATTAAAATTATCACTCTTAAATACCTCATACGGGCATTGGATAGGTCAGACTGTAAACGAATTTATTAGTAAAAACAGGATTAAGCCACAACTTATCTCAAGCCATGGTCATACAGTTTTTCATAGTCCTTCGGACAGGATGACTTTGCAAATAGGAAGCGGTGCTGCTATTGCTGCTGAGACAAGAATTACAACAGTAAGTGATTTCAGATCACTCAATATAGCTCTTGGAGGTCAGGGTGCACCCCTAGTTCCAATTGGTGACAGATTATTATTTGGAGAATTCGATGCTTGTGTGAACTTTGGAGGCTTTGCCAATATCTCAATGGAATCTTCAAATGAACGATTAGCCTATGACATTTGTCCCGTAAATATTGTTCTCAATTTTCTCGCTGGCAAACTTGGTTTACCTTTTGATGCTGAGGGGATGCTGGCTTCAAAAGGTTCATTAAATATTGACTTGTTCCATAAATTAGAAAATATTGAATTTTATAATAAACCAGGGCCAAGATCTTTAGGACGGGAATGGGTTGAAGACACCATTTTACCAATAATCAATCAAACAGGGATTGAGGTTTATGATCATCTTTGTACATATAATAATCACATAGCCTCCCAAATTTTAAGAAATCTTCCCAAAAGCAATTCATCAAAAGTTATATTCACTGGGGGGGGTACTTATAACACATTTTTGATGTCACTAATAAGGGAGAAATCTCTTTGTAAAATTGTAATACCTTCTGAAATTGTCATTAATTTTAAGGAAGCACTCATCTTTGCCTTTTTGGGAATTTTAAGATTTGAGGGCATTGACAATTGTCTTGCAGAAGCGACAGGTTCAGCTTGTGATTGCTCAGGTGGAGCTGTTCATTTACCGCCATTAAAGTATAAATGACAGAAAATATAAAATTCACCCATTAAATATAAAATTCAATCTTTGCTTTTAAATATACCGTATCATGCAATCCTATTTTAAACTAATCAGTAAAAGATTCCAATTAATTGTCCTCATTATTCCTTTTCTTTTAACAGCTTGCGAGAAAGAGAAAAATAAGTTTGGTCACTTTACTTTGATCTTTGATCATAAGGTGAATGGGAATGAAGTTATATGGAATGATATGTGCTATGTGAATGAAGCAGGGAATCCTTATGAACTTACTGAAATAATGTATTTCGTTTCAAGGGTTAGGTTGCATAGTAAGGATGGGGATGTATTTGACCTCAATCCCGGTCTGCCATTCCATTATATTAATCCGGAAATTCCTTATTCGCTAAACTGGGAAAATGAAGCAGATATTCCGGTAGGAATTTACGATAGTATTACTTTTACCTTTGGACTTGCATCAAATGATAACATCTCAAACAGATTTGTTAATCCGCCTGAAAGTAATATGGCATGGCCTGAAGCTTTAGGGGGTGGATATCATTACATGATGATGAATGGTTTTTATCTGGATAGTTTAGGTTCGAGATGCACCAATAACTTTCATCTGGGGAAAGGGCAAATTTATAATGATGTACATGAAGTGGTAGGATTTATAGATAATTCATTCGGAGTAACACCCATTGGTGAAACGTTTGAAATCAGAGAAAATAATCTGACCACAGCAACGATTACTATGAATATTGAAAGTTGGTTTAAAACACCTGTAACTTATGACTTCAATGTTTTTGGTGGTGCAATCATGCAAAAACAGGCAGCCATGGAAGCTGCCTGTAAGAATGGAAAAGATGCTTTTAGTGTCAAATTTACTTATTGAATCTTCTGGGTCTGAAATTCTGTCGGTTTGAGTTATCATCACCACCATCAAATCCATTGTTGCGATCATCATTATTCCAGCATGGCCCCATGCGACAGCAACCGCCTCTTCCTGCAAATCTTCCCTTACCGAATCCTTGGCGTTGATGTCTTGCGTCAAAAAAGGCCTTTTGTTCTTCAGTCAATTTTGAACGCATATCAATTAAATGAGACTCCCTTGCTTTCATTAGCTTTGCATGTGTTGCAGTAATTTCATCAATTGTCTTGTTTATTGCATCCTGATCTGGTTGATCAGCTAACCTCAGGGTATTCAGGTGAGCTCTTTGTTCCTGAAGCAAAGCATGCATTTGCCTCATTATTTTTTGATGTTCAATTCTGGCTTTAGTGAATTCTTCCTTTTGGACATCAGTCATTCCGGGAAGATTCATAAAAAATCCATTATAAACCGGCATCTTCTCTGACACCTTTTCCTCGTTATCCTGTGCAAATGCATGGAAATTACAGGTGATTAATCCAAACAGTAAGATAATGCTGACTAATTTTTTCATTTAGTGATAATATTTATGGTTGTTTATATAATATTTTCTGATAAACTGAATCTTTAGCTGATCACTGGTCTCCTTTCCAAGGGCAGTTACTTGATAATCGGATCATTAATTGTTATTTCTACCTCCTCTGTACCTAAATTGTCTTCCAGGTCTCTGATCCATTGGACCCGCCCTGAACATATCAAGATAGAATTTCCTGAGTTCCTCACGCTGATCAGGTGTTGCACTCTTGCTTACCTGTATTAAATGTGCTGATATTGCCTGCCTGAGTTCGCCGTTCCGTATTCCTATCAATTTGCTTAATTGATTACACCTGGCCGTATCAGGGTGGTCAGAAACTGCCTCTTTAATCAACTCATTATTCAACTTACGCAATTCCATATTGATAGGCCTGATAAACTCCTTTAATTCATTTCTTGATTGCTTAAAATTATTGAGCTGTTCTTCATCAAAACCGATTTCCCTCAACATAAAGCCTGCATGGCGCTCAGTTAGATTCTGTTGATTGGCAATGTTATCCCTTTGTTTTTTCCATATTGTTATAACCGTTGTAACAAAACCGATATTGACCAATGTCAGTACGATCATGATTATTAGAAATATTCTTTTATTCTCCATTTTCATCATTTTGTTCGATGTCAAAATAACTCAAGACATTATCGTTTATACCAGTTAAATCAGAAGAATTCATTGATATCTCCTGAATATAACTCTCTTTCTCATTTTGAATATCAGCATTATGAGTTGATATGTTTCCTAATAATATTCCCATAAAAACAGAAGCTGCAGCAATAGTGACAGACCAGCTAAATTTTATGACCGATTTTAGTAGATATGTTGATGTAGGATGTTTCAGAACAGATACTTTCGTTGGATTCAAAATAGTTCTTTCAAGAATAATATCCTTCAAAAATGGATTAGGAGAAAAACTTTTGACATCAAGTTTCAGGGAATTGATTGCTAAAAAGTACTTATTAAAGTAAAATGCACATTCTTTGCAATTCGATAGATGTCTCATTAATTCCTCATCGTTAGATAAATCCCCAACCCCCGCAACATCCATAATCTTTATACGAACTTCTTTGCATTTCATGTTATGACCCAGTTTTAATATTTGACACTAAAATTCTAATATTCTTTCTAACAGTTACTTATTTTCATCTTAATGTATAATCCAATTTCTTTTACCTACTTTTTACAAAATACCTAAGTTATACAAGCTGTCAATCTAGTTAAAATTTTTACCCTATTCTTTGAAGTATTGTCTTAAAGATTTTTGCAAATTAATTTTTGCCCTATGGATTAATGATTCTGTTGCCGACAGTGATATGCCCATTATTTCAGACACCTCATTATATGAAAGTTCATCAATTTTATTTAATGTAAAAGCACTCTTTTGATTCTCAGGTAAAGAATCTATTGCTTTCATTAAGATAATCTTTTCTTCTTCCTTTTCCAGAATAAGTTCATCTGATGCAGGCTCTTCTTTCACAGGTTTAAGGGTTAATATGTCATCCAAATGTTTCCAGAACCTGTATTTTTTTTTATTTCTGATGAAATTGAGTGAGTGGTTTACGGCAATTCGATAAATCCATGTACCTGGAGACGAATCACCTCTGAAGTTCTTCAAGTTTTTGAGGACATCAATAAATACTTCTTGTGTCAGGTCTTCAGTATCCTGTATATTGTTAAGAAAAGAGTAACAAATACTAAAAACCTTATCCTGGTAAAGTGTGATCAGATCGCCAGCAGCAATATTATCACCAGATTTAACTCTGTTTATAAGAGCATTGGAATCCGCCACCTGCAACCTTTTTTTGTGAAATTATAATATTTATTTGACAACAGAAAGCTTAAATTCTTTTGCACAATTTGCTTATTTTAGCTTACACAATTGATTTAGTGGTGATTATGTGAAATATTTTTACTGAAAGAAAAATTTTTGCTTTTTTTAATTAATTTTGTGTTTCCACATGATTTCTGATGTTTAAAATTGTCCGGTTCTTAAAAAGCGCTATTTTGCTGATACTCTTCACAGCATCACTGAACTTGTCAGTTCAGGCGGCAATGCCAGATATCAAGACAGGAATCGCCGATAATCAATCGACACTTAATGAGTTGGATTTCTTTCTTTTGCCTTTTAAAGAGAATGAATCAAGTCAGTCTTTTCAACCTTCAGTTAATTTACAGGTAATACAATTCTCTTCTGCTCCCAATAGTATTGTCCTGATGAATCACTATAAAATTGAAATGGAACTGTTCTACAGACAATTTTCATCAATTTTTAAAGAGCATCCTTTCATTATCATCGTAAGAAAATTAAGGATTTAGGATTACATAATATTTTAAACGATTAATAACCGTTCTGCTTTTGACAGAATGGTTATCCATGTAATTTAAATTTATTAATTTCTTAAGACCTTATAAAATGTCACAATATTCAACCGAAAAACCAAAGGCAAAAGGATTTAAACCATTCGCTATAATCTTTATTGGACTAATTGTAGTGTTGGTAGTAATAAAGCTAATCATGAACGCTTTAATGTAATACTGATTCTTACAATTAATCTGAAAGCAGGATAGATGGAAATTCTATCCTGCTTTTGTATAATAATAAACCAATCGTTCAGTTATATTAACACTGCTGTGTTAAAAGTTTATCCGTCTGCAGGCGATAAATGGCACGAATATTACATATTTTTACATGCATAAACCATAACCAATGAATCCAGGAATTCTTTTACAGATCACACAACAGACAACTTCAGTGGCTGATTCTTTAACACAAGCGGCAATGAATGCCACTGAACCCTCTGAGATAAAACTTTCAATATGGGAACTTGCGCTTAAAGGCGGGTGGATAATGCTTCCAATAGCATTAATGTCAGTTATAGCTATTTACATCTTTATCGAACGGTACATTGTTATTAACAGGGCTGGCCGGGAAGAGAATAACTTCATGAATAATATCCGTGATTTTATTCATAATGGTCGCATTGATTCAGCACTTTCATTATGTAAAAATAACCATTCACCCATTTCACGAATGATCGAGAAAGGTATTCTCCGTATTGGCAAACCTCTTAATGATATCAATGTAGCGATTGAAAATGTAGGAAAGCTTGAAGTTGCCAAACTCGAAAAAACGATGGCCACATTAGCCACAATAGCAGGAGCAGCACCTATGCTTGGATTTCTTGGCACTGTTACCGGAATGGTTGAAGCTTTCTACGATATGTCAATGGCAGGAAATAATATAGATATTCAATTGCTTTCCAGTGGAATTTATCAGGCAATGATCACAACCGTAGCCGGACTAATTGTAGGTATTATTGGATATATATGTTACAATATATTAGTAGCCAGGGTCGAGAAGGTTGTATTTGTTCTTGAAGCCAGAGCAACTGAGTTCATGGATTTACTTCATGAACCTGCATTCTGATCACTTAATCTGAAAAACTATGGCTATTAAATCAAGGAATAAGATCAGCACTGCATTCAGCATGGCATCCATGTCGGATCTTGTATTCTTACTGTTGATCTTCTTTATGCTTACCTCTACACTGGTCGCCCCTAATGCTATTAAACTCCTTTTGCCTGCCAGTTCAAGCAAAACAATGGCAAAGCAAACGATCACAGTTTATATAGATGCCAACTATAACTATTATGTTGAAGAAAACCCTGTTTCTGTTGAATTTTTAACCGAAACTATAGGCTCAAAACTTCAGGGTGAAACCGAAGGTACGGTAGTTCTTCGATCAGATGAGACGGTTCCGGTTCAATATGTTGTAAATCTTATTGATGCTGTAAATAAGGTAAATGAGATGACTCAATCAAAACATAAGGTAATTCTGGCAACAAGGCCAGCCAAATAAATTCCAACATTGCAAATATTGAAATCCGGAAATTAGAATGGAATGAAAAAAGATGATATCAAAGGTATAATAGGAACTATCATATTCCACGCTGTTCTGGTTTTAATGCTGGTTTTCATGGCACTAAGGACTCCTCTTCCTTTGCCTGCAGAAGGGGGAGTTGAAGTAAATCTTGGAAATTCTGACGATGGTATGGGATTAGTTCAACCACCTGATCTTGTTGCATCTTCACAGGCTAGTCCACCTCCACCGGCCGAATCAGGTGAAGATGACTTGCTTACAGAGGAAACCGAAGAAGCGCCGGCAATTGAACCTAAAAAGAATCCAAAACCAACTCCGGTTGAAAAAACAGAACCAAAACCCACAATAAAAAGTGAACCTGTACCACCAACACCTACTGTTGATCCCAGGGCTTTATTCCCGGGAAAAGGTACAGGTAATAGCAAGACCGGGCAAGGTGGCAATGAAGGTATTACCGGGAAACCAGGAGACCAGGGGAAACCTACAGGAGATCCTAATGCCACAGGATATACCGGCACGGGTGGTTCAGGAGGAGGTGTTTCATTTGACCTTGGTGGAAGAAGTTCAAAACAATTACCACGTCCTTCGACCAATTTTAGTGAAGAAGGCACAGTTGTGGTGACAATCTTTGTTAGCAGATCAGGAACTGTTACAAGGGCTATTGCTGGTGCTAAAGGTACCACTACCGCCAGTACCAGATTGCGTCAACTTGCCGAACAAGCTGCTAAATTGGCGAAATTCAGTGCTAAAGATGATGCACCTGAAGAGCAAAAGGGCACAATCACTTACATCTTTGAGCTAAATTAAGAAAATGAACTATCAGGAGGCACTGGATTTTCTCTTCTCCCAGTTGCCGATGTTTCATAGAATCGGGGCACCGGCTTATAAAGCCAATTTAAACAACACTTTAGCATTAGCTAAAATAACAGATTATCCTTACAAAGATTTCAGATCTATCCATATAGCTGGCACAAACGGCAAAGGTTCTGTCTCACATATGTTAGCGTCAATCTTCCAGGAAGCAGGATATAAAACCGGCCTTTTTACTTCACCTCACTTGCTGGATTTCAGGGAAAGAATAAAAGTCAATGGCGAAATGATCAGTATAGAATATCTGACTGATTTTATTGAAAACCACCAGCGTGACTTTGAAGTTATTAAGCCTTCTTTCTTCGAAATGACCTTTATACTGGGTATGTGCTATTTCAGGGATCAAAAAGTAGACATTGCAATAGTTGAGACTGGCCTCGGCGGACGGCTTGATTCAACAAATGTTATTGTCCCGGAATTGGCTGTGATTACTAACATTGGATATGACCATATGCAATTTCTTGGCAATTCGTTGAAGGCTATTGCCACTGAGAAAGCAGGAATAATAAAGGAAGAAGTTCCTGTTGTTATTGGAGAAAGTAATCCTGAAACTGACGAGGTATTTACCGTTAAGGCTATCCAAAGTAAGAGCCCAATTATTTTTGCAGACAAGATTCTAACATCTTCTATTACCGAGAGACTTTCTGAAAATAGAGGCAGGAGCTTATTTGTTGAAATCGATATATCAAATCTAAATTTACATCTAAGCAATAACCGGAAAAATAAGAAGATCCTTATTGAAAGCCCATTAACAGGTGACTATCAGGAAAAAAACATCAAGACTATATTAGCGTGTTTGCCTTTCCTTCAGGACATAGAGTTAAGCACAATAGTTAAGGGAATTAAGAATACCATTATTAATACCGGATTATCAGGCAGATGGCAAATTTTGGGTGAGAATCCATCTATTATCTGTGATATTGGCCATAATACTCACGGCATGGAATGGGTTGCCAGGCAAATCAAAAAGCAACAATATTCTAAGCTTCACTTCGTACTAGGAGTTGTAAATGATAAGGACATTTCGGGAATGCTTCAATTATTACCTAAAGATGCTGAATACTATTTTTGTAAAGCAGATATTCCAAGAGGCATGGAAAGCGCGTTTCTGACAGAAAAAGCAGTGGAAGCAGGACTTACAGGAAATGAATATGGATCAGTGAATCAGGCTTATAAAGCTGCACTTGAAAAAGCAAAAAAAGAAGATTTAATATTTATTGGAGGAAGTGCGTTTACCGTTGCTGAAGTATTGGCGA
>DATGZB010000021.1:0-42313 GCA_035297395.1 Lentimicrobium sp.
TCCTCATGTCGGGGGTTCATGCAACTATAGCTGCGGTTCTTGCAGCTTTCACAATTCCTGCCAGGGTGCAAATTTCTGAACAGCCATTCTACATGAAAATGGTCCATCTGATGGACAGATTCAGGGATACGGAACCAAATGAAAGCCCAACCATCACCAATGAGCAGCATCAATTACTATCAAAGATCGAGCAGCTTACAAACGAGGCTTCAACACCTTTACAGAGGCTGGAGCATTCCATGCATCCGCTTGTAGCATTTGTTATCATGCCTGTCTTCGCTTTAAGCAATTCAGGAATTGAGATTAACAGTGAACTCCTATCAGGCTTTAACAATCCGGTTACATTGGGTGTTTCCATCGGCTTATTTGCAGGCAAATTTATAGGTGTAACAGGCATGGTTGCTTTAATGTACTTTCTAAAAATAAGTCCTTTGCCTGATGGCTGCAACTGGTGGCATATGATCGGGGTAGGTTTCCTGGCGGCCATCGGATTTACCATGGCACTTTTCATTACCGGTTTAGCGTTTGAAAATCCGGGATATGTTGAACAAGCTAAACTCGGAATAATATTTACCTCACTGGTTGCAGGAACAATTGGCTACGTGATTTTAAGGCGATCACTCAAATAATCTGAATTTCATTATTGTTTAAATAAAAAAATAATACCTTTATCGATTATTATCCTCAAAAGCAGGATTGGTGCATCATTCTCAGTTATTGAATAAATTCTGTTTCTATGAGTAACATACCATTGGATTATGAATCTGAGGTGTCGAAATCGCTCAGGGAGAGTAGTCTTGCGCTAGGAGTTGAAGCGATGGATGCCGGTGCATGGAGTTGGATACCGGGCGACGGATTTATAAATTGGAATGACAAGTGTTTTGAGCTGTTTGACCAGCCACGTGGCCCTGTTTCCTTTGATACATGGATGTCAAAGGTTCATCCGGAAGATAAGCAGAACGTTAGCGAAGGATGGCAGCAATTGCTGTCAAGTCCGCGTAAATTCGTAGTTGAGTTCAGAATCATTGTTCAGGAATCTGTTAGATGGATACGTATTGCTGGTTATGTTGTAAATGAAACAGATGATCTTCCAAGGCACATTACCGGGATAATGCTTGATGTTACTGCAGAAAAGCAGTTTAGTGAAAAGCTCAGGGAAGCAAACAATACAAAAGACAGGTTTTTTTCAATCATAGCACATGATCTCAGAAGTCCGTTTACTTCCATTTTAGGGTTCTCTAGGTTACTCAATGAAGAATACGATGACTTCAATGATGATGAGCGGAAAATGATGATAAGGCAAATATTGAATTCCACTGAAACTACCTTCCAGCTGCTCGATAACTTATTAACATGGGCTAAAACACAATTGGGAAGGACAGCCTTTACACCTGAATACTTTGAGATTGAACCGCTGGTGCTTGAAACGATCAATCTGGCATTGCCCCAGGCAAAAATTAAAGGAATTTCACTTAAGGTCCTTACTATTGAAAAGACTAAGGTTTATGCAGATCTGAACATGATCAGGACTGTGATAAGGAACCTTCTTTCGAATTCAATAAAGTTCTCGTATGAGGGGGCAACAGTAACTATTGAGGCTCACATCCAAAAGAAAGCAGTAATTATTTGCATCACTGATACAGGTACCGGAATAGAACCAAAAATGCTATCGGCATTATTCAGTCTTAATGAAGAGATCCGGTCAACAAAAGGCACCGCAAATGAAAAAGGTACCGGACTTGGATTGATCCTATGCAAAGAGTTTATTGAAAAAAACGGTGGGAAAATTTCAGTACAAAGTCAAGTCGGGGAGGGATCCAAATTTTGTTTCACGATACCAACAGGTCAGTAATCGAAAGCCATTATAAAATCCAACAAGAAATATTTCAAATTAAAACATAAACCACCATGTACCGTTATGCATTAGCCTTTGCAGTGTTTTCACTTGCTGTATTAACAGGCTGCAATACAAAACAGACCACAAAAAGTGAAGAAGAAATGGAAAAAAGCCAGACTGTTCTGCAGATTGCAGGAAAAGAGCTTGTAGCTGATCCGGCAACTGATGTATCACAGCGATTATCTATCTACGCACCGGTAAAACTCACCGCTGATATCAGCCATCTGTCAGCTAAGGAAAAACAAATCATTCCGCTGCTCCTTGATGCTGCTGCTATCATGGATGAAATATTCTGGCAGCAGACACTTGGAGATAAGGATGACTTCCTTGCGGCCATTAAAGATGAAACCGTCAGGAAATTTGCCGAAATCAACTATGGCCCCTGGGACAGGTTAAATGGAAACAAACCTTTTATTGAAGGAATTGGTGAAAAGCCAATTGGAGCAAACTTCTATCCGGTTGATATGACCAATGAGGAGTTTGAGGCTCTCCAGGATACCAACAAATTGAGTATGTATACTTTAATCCGGAGAAACGAAGATAAAACGCTCAGGGTGGTATGGTACCATGAAGCCTATGCATCCCGGATAAAAAAGGCTGCTGAATTGCTGAAGGAAGCTGCAGGACTGGCCGAGGACGCAGGTTTAAAGAAGTACCTTGAACTCAGGGCTGAAGCACTATTAACCGATAAATATCAGGAAAGTGATTTCGCATGGATGGACATGAAAAACTCTAACATAGATTTTGTCGTTGGTCCAATAGAGAATTATGAGGATGGATTATTTGGTAAGAAGGCTTCACAGGAAGCTTATGTACTGATAAAGGATGTTGAATGGAGTAAAAAACTCGCACATTTTGCATCACTCTTGCCAGAACTCCAGAAAGGTTTACCTGTTGAAGAGAAATATAAAGCCGAAGTGCCCGGGGCGGATGCTGATCTCAATGCCTATGATGTTGTTTATTATGCCGGTGATTGTAATGCAGGCAGCAAAACCATTGCAATAAACCTTCCAAACGACGAACAGGTTCAATTGCAGAAAGGATCCAGGAAACTGCAGTTAAAGAATGCCATGAAAGCTAAATTTGACAAGATACTTGTTCCTATTTCAGATATCCTGATGGATGAATCACAGAGAAAGTATATTAAGTTTGATGCTTTCTTTGCAAACACAATGTTCCATGAAGTAGCCCATGGCCTTGGCATCAAGAATACACTTGACGGAAAAGGCACTGTTCGTGAAGCTTTAAAGGAACAATACTCTGCCATTGAAGAAGCAAAAGCCGATATTCTTGGCTTGTATATGGTAACCAAGCTTTATGAAATGGGAGAACTTAAGGAAGGTGAGGTAATGGATAACTATGTGACTTTCATGGCCGGAATATTCAGGTCAGTGAGATTTGGCGCTGCAAGCGCACATGGGAAAGCAAATATGCTGACCTTTAGTTATTTCTCAGAAAATAATGCCTTTGAGTATAACGAAGGAACCTATCTGGTTAATTTTGATCAAATGAAGAAAGCAGTTGAAAGTATGGGCGGGAACATACTTAAATTGCAGGGTGATGCAGATTATCCCCGGGTTAAGAAGCTAATCAGCGAAAAATCAATCATCCCTGAAGCTCTTCAAAAGGATCTTGATAAACTCAAGGATGCAAATATTCCGGTTGATATCGTATTCGAACAGGGCAGGTCAGCATTAGGTTTATAATAACGTATCTGTCCGAAAACGGGATTCTCATGTTCAAAAGCGTACAATAAAGAGCAGAATGTCAATGGCTATTCTGCTCTTTTAATTGCTATATAGCTGAGTTCAAATCTTTTAAAAAATGGCATGATTTAAGTGGGGATTCTACTCAATTTGCGGGCCGGAAAACTCAACCTTTAAGAGTTTGCTCTGTTCAGTTTAAAATTAACAATATATTAAGCACAATAACCTAACAATTACACACCAGATGATTATGAGAAAAATTGCTTTATTTATTTTATTACTCGCAGGCCTTGGACAGGCTCGTTCAGGCAATTTACCTGATGAGGGTATGTGGCTTCCCATGTTTGTTGAAAGGCTCAACTATGTGGATATGGAGAAGATGGGGTTGAAATTGACCCCTCAGGAAATATATGATATAAACAATTCGAGCCTTAAGGATGCTGTTGTCAATCTTGGCGGCTTTTGCACCGCAGAGGTTGTATCATCACAGGGATTGCTCTTTACAAACCATCATTGCGGATACGATGCAGTTCAATCGCATAGTTCTACTGATCATGATTATCTGACAGATGGCTTTTGGGCAAACAGTTTTGAGGAAGAATTGCCAAACGAAGGGCTAACCGTTTCCTTTCTTGTTAAAATGGATGATGTTACAAAGCAGGTTCTTGAAAATGTTACTCCCGAAATGAACGAAAGTGAGCGATCTGCCGCTATTTCGAAAACAATCGAAGGATTAAAGAAGGAGATGTCAGAAGATGATAAATATGAGGTATCGGTCAAAGGTTTCTACAACGGTAATGAATACTATCGCTTTGTTTATCAGGTTTACAGCGATATTAGACTGGTAGGAGCTCCTCCATCAGCCATAGGAAAATTCGGAGGAGATACTGATAACTGGATGTGGCCCCGCCATACAGGTGATTTTTCAATATTCAGGATTTATACTGCACCTGACGGCTCACCGGCTGAATATTCAAAGGAAAACGTTCCTTTCAAACCAAAGCAGTTTCTTAAGATTTCTTCTAATGGCATACAACCGAATGATTTTACAATGATATGGGGGTATCCCGGTTCTACAGACAGATACAGGACATCGGATGGTATAAGGGTAACACTTGAAGAGATCAACCCGGCTATCATTGAAGTTGGCGGTACAATGCTCGATGCAATGAAGGAAGATATGGAAACCTCAGATGATATAAGGATCAAATATGCTTCACATTATGCTCAACTTGCAAACTTTTGGAAAAATAAGATCGGTGAGTCAAGAGGACTTAAAAGACTTAATGTTTACGATAAAAAGAAACAAATTGAAAACGACTTCATGGCATGGGTGAACGCTGATCCCCAAAGGCAGGAGCAGTATGGAAATCCGGTACAGGATATTGCCTCGGTTTATGAGCAAATGTCAGCTATTGGATTTAATTCTAAGCTGTGGTATTTCCAGATGGCTTTCTTTGGATCACAGGTGTTGCCTTTCCCACTCCAAAACCAGGGAATAATAAATATTCTGAAAACAGGACAAAAGGGTGATGAGCTAACAGCAGCATTAACACCAATGGCTGAGGCGGCAAAAGATCATTTTAAAGATTATTATCCTGACACTGAGAAGAAAATACTGATAGCTATCCTGAAAAAATACAGGGAAGATCTTCAAGGAGGCACATTACCTGACATCTTTAACACAATTTCACGAAAATATAAGGGTAATATTGAAGAATACGTTGAAGATGTATTTGATGAATCAGTGTTCGTATCTGAAGATCGATTTAATAAGTTTCTTAAGAATCCATCATTAAAGAAGTTTGAAAACGATCCCGCTTATAAACTCACCAACTCATTTTACAGTTACCTGATGACACTGGCAATGGCAGCCGGCCCGGGAGAGGAAAAAATGGCTAAAGCAGAAAGACTTTTTGTTGATGGATTAAGGAAAGCAAATCCAGGGAAGGTATATTATCCGGATGCCAATTCCACACTCAGGCTTTCTTATGGAAAGGTTCTTGATTACTATCCGGCCGACGCTGTACATTACGATTATATAACTTATGTTGAAGGTATTCTTGAAAAAGAAGATCCACAAAATGAAGAATTTATTGTTCCAAAAAAGCTGAAGGATCTGATTCTTGCCAAAGATTTCGGCAGGTGGCATGATAAGGAAGGAAGGCTTCCGGTATGCTTTATCAGCAATAACGATATCACCGGCGGCAACTCGGGAAGTCCTGTAATGAACGGTAATGGTGAACTTATCGGTTTAGCGTTCGATGGGAACTGGGAAGCCATGAGCGGCGATATAGCTTTTGAGCCTGAACTTCAACGCACGATCAATGTGGATATCAGGTACGTGATGTTTATAATTGATAAATATGCCGACTGTCAGCGTATCATTAAAGAGTTGCAATTTGCGGAATCAAATTAGCTGACAGATTATTTGATAAGCATCTAATAAAAAAGGCTGCCGGTGAGGCAGCCTTTTTTATTTAAAAGGGTATTAAAACATTTTATACAGCTTGTGCTTATAAGGATGTTTTTAGTTCATACTTGGTACTAAGGAAGGAGCTGATACGGGCTGCATATCTGCTTTAGCCCGCTCTTTCCTGACAAGCGTAAGTTCATTAATAAGGTTTTTGGCTCCTGCATACTTGTCAATAATGAAAAGCACATAGCGAACATCAACATTAATAGTCCTCTGGAGCTCAGGTTCAAAGGCTATGTCACCACTCATTGCTTCCCAGTTTCCGTCAAATGCGAGTCCTATTAGTTCTCCTTTTCCATTCATAATAGGGCTTCCTGAATTACCGCCCGTAATATCATTGGTACTGATAAAACAAACAGGCATCTGGCCGTTTTCACCATATTCTCCAAAATCCTTATTTTCGAAAAGTTGCTTAAGTTTATCAGGAACAACGAATTCCCAGTTTGTGGAGTCTTCTTTTTCCATGATGCCGTTCATAGTAGTATAGTAATCATAATGCACTGCATCTGCCGGATAATAATCAAGCACCTTTCCGTAAGTCAGCCTCATTGTTGAGTTGGCATCCGGATAGAATTTCTTTTCGGGCTGCATTTCACGAAGGCCGGCAATAAACAACCGGTTACTCTTTTGAAGTGTATTCTCAGATTCTTCGGTCTTATCCTGGTTTGCATAGAATTGATCACTGAAAGCTTTCATTAGCTTAAAAGCAGGATCATTTCGTAGTTTCTTGAGATTGGGATTTTCAGCCATTGCTTCAGCGGTTGCCTTATTGGTAAATACTGACTTATCGAAGATCTTATTGGCCAGTTTGTCAAAATCCATCTTGTTACTTTCAACCATTGTCCTGAATAAGGCTGGTTGTTGATTCTGAGGGACATTCTTATAATACATCTCAAGCATGGCCGACAGCAGCTTACGGTCGGTTGGCTCATTGTAATTCTTAAAATGTCGTTCAATATATTTTTTAATGCCCTCTTTCATTCTTGTCAGTTTATCCTGGTTTGGCTGTGCAAGTGAAAGTTCCTTTTCAAGGGCAATGAAGTTATTTGCCATCGTCATTATTTCTGCACCCCTTGCAATAGCTTCAGAATAGTATATCCTTTGAATAAGGTAATCATTCAGGTTCTTATACGCATTCTCAAACCCCGGCAACACATCCCCGTATTTGGCTTTCCGATCTGGCGCAGCATTGACCCAATTAGTGAACTCAGACTCCAGTTTTTGTTTTTCTTCATAAACATTAAGCCTTTTCAGCCCTTTGGTTTGTCCAATGAAGTATTTCCAGTAATTGGCTATACTGGCATATTTGGAAGCATACTTAATGTTAACATCGCGATCAGCGTCCATATCCTGCCTCATAATGCCAAGTTTCTTTGCCCTGATATTAACTATAGTCGGATTGTTAAGGTTAATAGCCTGATCTACCCCCCATGAAGTGGTATAGCGTTCAGTGCCTCCGGGATATCCCATTATAAAAGCAAAATCACCCTTTTCAACGCCTGCAAGTGATACCGGCAAATGATGTTTTGGCTTTAGAGGTATGTTGTTTTCCGAATAATCGGCAGGTTTTCCATCAGGACCGGTATAAACGCGGAAGATAGAGAAATCGCCTGTATGGCGTGGCCACATCCAGTTATCTGTATCTGCGCCGAACTTACCTATAGATGATGGAGGTGCCCCTACCAACCTTACATCACGGAATACTTCGTACACGAAGAGATAATATTCATTGCCTTCAAAGAAGCTTGCAACACGTGCCTGGTAACCGTTTCCCTTGGTGGCTTCGTCTGTAATGCTTTTTGAAATTTCACTTACTTTATCGGCCCTCTGTTCTTCGGTCATATTATCATTCAGTTCATTAAGCACTCTTTTGGTAACATCCTCAATACGGACAAGGAACCTTGCTGTAAGTCCTTCATTAGGCAATTCTTCTTTCATACTCATTGCCCAGAAACCGTCGGCCAGGTAGTCATGGTCAATGGTACTGTGTGACTGGATAGAACCATAACCACAATGGTGATTAGTGAATACAAGCCCCTGTGAGCTGACAATCTCACCCGTACATCCATTCCCGAACTGGATGATAGCATCTTTCAGGCTCGAATGGTTGACACTGTATATCTCTTCAGGTGTAAGTTTCAGGCCCTCTTTCTGCATATCAACATAATTGAGCCTTTCAATCAGCAAAGGCAGCCACATTCCCTCATCAGCATGCACCATGGTGCTGATTGAAATAAAAAATAAAAGAACTAATCTTCTCATATAATAAAACTTATTGGTGTTATAAATCTCTGATTAAAGTTAAAAATCTGATTGATAGCCATTAAACGTATTTTTCTCCCTTTTCAATCATAACGTCATTTACGATCTGCCTGATCTGCTGTTCGTCCTCCTTTCGGCAAATAAGCAAGGTATTCTCCTGTTCAACTATAATGTAACCTTCGAGTCCCTGCAGCACAACCAGTTTGTCCTTTGGCATATTGACAATGCAGTTGCGGCTGTCGTACATCATAACATTCTGGCCCACAACAGCATTACCATCATTGTCTTTACTCCTGGTTTCATAGAGGGATCCCCAGGTACCCAGGTCACTCCATCCGAAGTCAGAAGCCAGGACGTAAACATTATCGGCTTTTTCCATCACTCCATAGTCAATTGAGATATTCTTGCACATAGCATAAGTTTTCTCTATGAATGTACTTTCAGCCCTTGAATTGTACAGTCCGGTGCCGGCATTGAAGAGCTGGTCTATTTCGGGCAGATGCTGTGCAAAAGATTGCATGATGGATTTTAACCTCCAGATAAATATTCCTGAATTCCAAAGAAAATCGCCACTGGCAAGGAATTGTTTAGCCATCTCAAGCTGGGGCTTTTCAGTAAAAGTCTTTACTTTTTTTATCCGGTTATCCGATGGGTAGGTTATTGCTTCATCAAACTGGATGTACCCGTAACCGGTATCGGGCCTGTTGGGTTGAATACCCAGTGTTAAAAGCCAGTCGTTCTTCTCACTTGCCTTTAATGCAGCAAGGATCACCTCGGTAAAGATATCTTCCTTTAAGATGATATGGTCAGAGGGAGCTACAACGATATTTGCATCAGGATTTCGCTGAAGTATCCTGTAATTGGCATAGGCGATGCAGGGAGCGGTGTTTCGCCGGGAAGGTTCACATAAAACCTGCTCCTGGCTTAGTTGAGGTAATTGGTTTAATACGAGTTGCCTGTAGTTTTCATTGGTAACGATATAAATATTTTCAACCGGACAAATTTTGAGAAACCTCTTGAAAGTTGCCTGTATCAGGGTTTCACCTGTTCCCAGGATATCAATAAATTGTTTTGGATGGTCTTTACGGCTCATAGGCCAGAATCGTGCACCGATTCCGCCTGCCATAATAATACAATAATTGTTTTTGTTCATTATCTGGATTTTAATCAGTTTTCAATAACAACAGGCTAATTTTAACAAAGTTAATGAGAAGGCACTGTTTTCGAGTCTGCAATCGGTGTGATGGTCGCTAATGGACTGAAAAGATAAGTCTTTTTGTCATTCAGGCAAAAGCATCTGTATCTTTTCCTGACTTTACCCAGCATTCTGAAAACTTTACCTTTCCCGAAAGAAAACAATGTTTCGGGGCTTATCATAGAGACTGTGACAGTTCCGGCTGTGCTTACATCGTAATTCCTAAGTGTGTTGGCGAGCGGCAGGTATGAGGTGCTTGAAGCCGCCGGATTACGAAGGTAATTCAGGAAAACGGCGGATATTTCATCAGGAAAAACTTCGCTGTGCAAAAAAGGAAGGGCCAATTCACGGAATGCACACTTCCATTCAGCTCCATGGGGAGCAACCCTCTTCTTGTAGTTATTAAATACTGTAGCATGCGCCATCTCATGCAGAAGGGTAACCAGGAAACTGTACTTATTAAGGTTAAAATTAACAGAGATTGAAGGTGGTTTACCATTATGAGGACTTTTGAAATCGCCCAGCTTGGTATGCCTGTCCCTGCTAATTTTTAGCATTACTTTATTGGCATCAAACCAGTCAGCCACTTTGTCGACAGCTGCTTCAGGTATGTAATCGGGAAGGGCCTGCCTGAGGCTCCTACTTTGTTTCATTAAGACTCAGCAGCGATTGGTTATGTTGGGGTGTATACATGCACCCGCAATCCCTGAAGCGTTTGCCTGATTTGTATTTATTCTGACGATAGGCCGGCGCGGAACACGAAACGATCATAATCGAGATGAAGAGGAGCAATAAGAAATACGAATACCTGGCTTTTATTTTCATTAGTACCTTGATTTAGGATATTTTATATGGCTTCAAAATTAGCAAAATAATAATAAACAAGTAAAATCCTGAATAATCATTTCATGAACCTTTAACGTTACTTAGGTAATCTTATTGAGTGGTAAATCTTATTGAGTGCAGCACAATGAGAATAATTTTTAACTTAGCAATTCCGTAGTGAAAGTATGAAGCTTTTCTTAACGCACATAGGCAGGTACATGCTGTTAATGCGTCTTGTATTCAAGAGGCCTGAAAAACAATCACTTTATTTCAGGCAAATACTGATAGAGATAGAGCACCTTGGGCTGGATTCCCTGGGGATTGTTATCTTCATCTCTATTTTCATGGGTGCTGTACTGGCTATCCAGATGGCTTTTAACCTTGATACCCCCCTCGTTCCGGTATACACTATCGGTTATGCCACCCGCCAGTCGGTAGTCCTCGAATTTTCTCCTACTATAATCTCGCTGATACTTGCCGGGAAGGTCGGATCAAGGATTTCATCTGAAATAGGCACCATGAGAGTCACTGAACAGATCGATGCCCTGGAGATCATGGGGATCAACTCAGCTACCTATCTGATCTTTCCGAAGATCGTTGCTGCGCTTTTCTTCAATCCCGTCCTTATCATGGTCAGCATCCTGGTGGCAAATCTGGGTGGATGGCTCGCCGGTTCTTTGACCGGTATGGTACCTTCATCAGAGTTTCTTTACGGATTAAAAGCCTTTTTTGAATCTTACGATATATTTTACTCGCTGGTGAAATCCGTTGTATTCGCATTCCTCATCGTTTCTATTTCCGGCTACCATGGCTATTATACAAAAGGTGGCGCACTTGAGGTGGGTGAAGCAAGTACCAAGGGAGTAGTGCACAGCAGTATTGCCATCATTATCTTCAATCTTTTGTTAACCAACCTTTTACTGGCATGATAGAAGCTAAGGATGTCACAAAATCGTTCGGCGAAAGTACCGTTCTTGACAGCATCTCTGTCCGCTTTGAAACAGGAAAATGTAACCTTGTGATAGGCCAAAGTGGCTCAGGAAAGACTGTTTTAATGAAATGCCTGGTCGGACTGTACGAAATTGACAGGGGAAATGTGATTTTTGATGATAAGGTGCTGACCAGGATGTCGTTCGATGAAATGAAACTGGTGAGGCAGGATATTGGAATGCTTTTCCAGGGCGGAGCACTGTTTGACTCGATGACAGTGGAACAAAATGTCATGTTCCCGCTCTCAATGTTCACTGAACAATCCCTGGAAGAAAGACTTGAACGGGCAAACTTCTGCCTCTCGAGGGTTAACCTCGAAAATGCAAATAAACTTTATCCTGCAGAGATCAGCGGTGGTATGAAAAAACGTGTAGCCATTGCACGAGCCATTGCCATGAATCCCAGGTACCTGTTCTGCGATGAACCTAATTCAGGATTGGACCCCCATACTGCCAATGTCATCGATAATCTTATCAAGGAGATCACGGAAGAATACCAAATGACAACCGTTATCAATACGCATGACATGAATTCAGTGATAGAAATTGGCGACAAGGTCTTTTTTATTTACAAGGGAAAACTATGGTGGCAGGGAACCAAAGATTCTATCCTGAGCAGCGACAATGAGCAATTAAATGATTTTGTATTTGCTACCCAATTAACCAAAAAGATAAAAGGGTTGTAAATGAATGAAATTGATATTGCTATCGGCGTAATTATTATACTGGGAGCTGTACAGGGGGTGTTTAAAGGATTTATTCTGAGCATTGCTTCACTCGTTGGGCTGATACTTGGATATTATTTATCGATCCGTTTCGCCTGGTATTTCGAGGAACTCCTTACAAAGTCGTCCGGAAACAGCTCAATGCTCATCCATATCCTCTCTTTCATTATCTGCTTTTCACTGGTCATGATTAGTGTGCATTTTATAGGCAGGACTTTGCAAAGAGTACTTGAATTGACTCCCCTGGGTTGTCTGAACAGGATTGCCGGAGCTTTATTCGGCGCTTTTAAGGGATTACTGATTGTTTCAGCAATTATCTATCTTATTGAAATAGCTGACAGAAACAATTCCATCATCAGCAAAGAAAACAAAGAGGCCTCTGTAATGTACAAACCGATGGCTAAACTGATACCATCGTTAATCCCACAGGTTAAGAAAGGTCTGCAAAAACACTTTCATGACGAAAACTGAACACCAAACGCTGTACGCTGAACGCTGAACGCTTATTCAGCCTTTCTGGTTATCGTATTTGAGCACATCTTCATTAACGTAATCCAGAAGGATTCCTGCTTCCCTGAACATCACTTCTGATTCTTCACCGTTGTGATACCTGTGTTCACATACCACCCTTACAATACCGCAGTTGATGATCAGCATGGCGCATGTTCGGCAGGGAGTCATTCTGCAATAAAGGGTTGCTCCCTCAAGGGCGATGCCCAGCCTGGCAGCCTGGCATATGGCATTTTGCTCAGCGTGGACTGTCCGTACACAGTGGTTGGTAACTTTACCGTCGCTGTGTGTCAGCTGCTTAAACAGATGTCCCACATCGTCGCAGTGTGGTAATCCAATCGGAGAACCTACATACCCTGTGACCAGTATCTGCTTGTTCCTGGCTATCACACAACCACTCCTGCCCCTGTCGCATGTTGCTCTCTTGGCAATCGTATTGGCCACTTCCATGAAGTACTCATCCCATGTTGGCCTTATATATTTTTTTTCTTCCTTATTTTCCGGCATAATGAATGCGACCCTAATATGATAAAGTCCATGGCAAAAATAGCTAATATTATCAGAAATTAACGGATTGTCAGAACAGGTTAACTGAGTCCTAACCCTTCACCCTCCTCGGTTGACCAGTGATAATTATATAGTCCGTGCAGCAGTCTTTCACGCTTCTCTTCAGCTGACAAGGATTCATAAGCTCTTTTCTCCTCCTCGAACTTGAGGCGCTTTTCCTCTTCAACCCTGTGTATTTCAGCCATGTATTTATGCTCGATGGATCTCTTAAGGAAGTCAGTTGCAACATTAGGAAAGAGTTCAAGGAGTAACTCCTCTTTTTCATCCTGCGCCAGCTTTACACCCCCGTACTCATGAAATACCGGATTTTCCTGTTTCCTGTAGTATCTTGTATCATAAGGTGTTTCTTCCTTAACGCCAGCAATTTTGTAGCGAAACTCAGGGTCAACAGGAACGGGGGTTTTGCCGTAAATACCTTTTACAAGATTAACGAATTGGATAGAGCGTGTTGTATATAAAGGTTCTCCTTTTGTTTCATCAACCACACAGTTCACAGCCTGAACACCCACAATCTGGCTTGTTGGTGTTACAAGCGGCGGACATCCGGCAGCAAGACGTACCGTAGGAATAAGCTCAAGCGTCCTGGGAAAATATTTTTCCATCTTAAGCTGCTTTAACTGTGCCAGCATGTTCGTATACATACCGCCGGGAATCTCTGCATCCTTTACTTTTTCATCTGGTTCGGGAAAATTGAAATACCTTTCAATAGAATGGATCGTTTCAAGCAGGTCATCCTCCTTATCGGCTTTCGCATAAGCGATCGCCAACTCAAACAGGTTATCAATATCCTTAGGCAATCTGTCCTGGGTAATATTAAATTCAATCGGGATTTGCTTATAGCTGTCATATTCAGCCAATTCAAGCCGGATATCCCTTAAATGCCTGTCAATTTCAACCACTGCCTCAGCATTCACACCTGTGTCAATATTAAGCTTATTACAGAACAACTGGATGATCTCATAAGATGCAGCAGCGGGGCCACCCGAGAAGCTCATAATGTTTGTATCCACAATATCGACACCGTTAACTATTGCCATCAGTGTAGAAGCAAGTCCGTAACCCGGAGTGCAATGGGTATGGAAATCAATGGGAACATCAACAGCTTTCTTCAGCAGACGGATAAGCCTGCCGGCTCTCAGGGGAGTGATGAGTCCGGCCATGTCCTTGATGGAGATCATGTCAGCACCCATTTCCTGCAAGGTTTTCGCCTTTTCAACGAAATACTCATCTGTGAAAATATGAGTATTCAGAGATCTGCCCTGCAAGACAGCTTTAAGTTTGTATTTTGCTGATAAGTGTGGATCAACAGTATAACAAATTGCACAATCTGCCAGACCGCCATTCTCTTTGACCGATTTGATGGTACTTCCAATATTATCGGTATCGTTGAGCGCATCAAAAATACGCATGATTGAAATTCCTGATCGTAAGGCATTCCTGTTAAAACCATCAATTACATCATCGGGGTAAGGATTGTAGCCAAACAAATTGCGGCCTCTTGAGAGCGCAGTCAGTTTTGATACATCCCCAATGCCAGCTTTTATCTTTTCAAGCCTTGTCCATGGATTCTCATTTAAGTAGCGCATAATTGAATCGGGCACAGCACCTCCCCACACTTCCATTGCATAAAATCCCGCCTGTTTGTATAAAGGCAATACCCTGTCAACCTGTGCCTGGCTCATCCTGGTGGCAAATAACGATTGTTGCCCGTCGCGTAATGTCAAGTCCCGTATCAATAACCTCTTGCTCATATGTAGGAATCTATATCTTTATTATGATATAATCGTATTTAAAAAAAAGTAATTTATTAATTATTGTGCAAAGTTATCAAGATATTAGCTTCATAAACAGGTCATAAAAAATAATATTTTCAACCAATAACAATCACATGCAGCATTTTAAATATGATCATGATATCTAATCATAAAATCTACGGCACTTTGGTTATACAACAACAATTATACCTGAATATCAGGTAATTAGTAAATTTTAGTACTGCCAGGTCACAAATCTTTTACTCTAAGCTAAAATTTTATTAATTTTGCATCCTCAAAACGAGGCCCTGTAGTTCAATGGATAGAACGGAAGTTTCCTAAACTTTAAATATAGGTTCGATTCCTATCGGGGCTACTGATGGTAAGGGGTGTACAGTAATGTCACCCTTTTTTTTTAAACCTTAAAACCTGTTTCATTGTTATTCTCTGACTTTCAATATCAGGCTAAAACATGAAACAGGAAACCAGCACTCATAAAAAACTATCCCCTGAACAGCATCAGATGTTGCTCAATAATTTAAAAACCCGCTTTGAGCAAAACATGAAACGCCATAAGGGTATTGACTGGAATAAGGTTCAGGCAAAACTTGAAGGTGATCCCTCGAAACTTTGGTCATTATCCGAAATGGAAAGGACAGGCGGAGAACCCGATGTAGTTGGTGAAGATAAACTGAGCGGCGAATATATTATTATGGATTGTTCACCTCAAACGCCTGCCGAAAGAAGAAATTGCTGCTATGATCGCGAAGCCCAGCTGGGAAGGAAAAAATTTGCTCCGGAAACTAATGCAACCGATATGGCAGCGTCAATGGGCATAGAAATTTTAACCGAAGAGGACTACCAGGAATTGCAGAAAACAGGAGAGTATGACACGAAAACCTCAAGCTGGTTAAGAACACCTTCTGCTATCAGGGATTTGGGAGGAGCTATTTATGGCGACCGGCGGTACAACCACGTGTTCATCTACCATAATGGTGCCGATTCATATTATGCTGTCAGGGGTTTTCGCGGCTCTCTTAGAGTTTGACAATCAGGCTGTTTCGGATAGTTAAGCAAAACTTTCTTCTCTTTTCTCCATCTACTGGATTCTTTAATGTGTTGTTTCTTATCTTTATGCCATAAAAACAGCGCCTAATTCAGCTGAATTTTATGGGTGAAGAGATGGTATTTCATTTTTATTCCGCATTGGCTGTTGCCACATTAGGCTTTCTACTTTTCTATTTCTTTACTTTTACATCATTCGTAACCGGCAAATTGCAATGGCAGTTGGGTGAGCCTGGCCATGTAGTTTACCAGCGCCTGACCGGATTGCTGATCTTCGGAGTCCTTCCTGTCATTTTGATCCTGTTCAGCAATTCACTTTTTCAGGAATTTGGACTTAAAACACCTACGCTTTCCACAGGATTATGGGCATTGTTATTAATGACCCTTATTATATTGATCAATTATTTCAATGCCTCCAGTCCGCAAAATCTTGCAATGTACCCGCAGATCCGGCGAAACGAATGGAGCTATTCACTATTGGCGACAAGCGCCCTCAGCTGGCTTTCATACATCCTGGCATATGAATTCTTATTTCGTGGCTATCTTCTTTTCTCCTCTATCCAGGTGATTGGCCTGTGGCCGGCGATTATTCTTAATACTATAATTTATTCACTGGTCCATTTCCATAAAGGAATCAAAGAGATGGTAGGCTCATTGCCATTCGGTATCATTCTTTGCTACTTGTGTTACCTGACCGGAAGTATCTGGATTGCTGTGATCGCCCATTCAACAATGGTTTTATCCAATGAGTGGTTCTCAATTCAGAAAAATCCTGCGATAGTTATTAAAACCACCCGCAAATGAAGATCTTTATTACCGGAGCCACAGGATATATAGGAAGCAGGCTGGCACTCCGGCTTGCTGACGAAGGTCATGAAATAAATGCATTATACAGGGACGATCGCAAAACTGAATCCATTAAGCATTCTAACATACATCTTTTTAAAGGCGACATACTTGATTATGATAGTCTGGTGAAACCACTTGAGGGTTGTGAGCAGGTTTACCATACAGCAGCTTATGCCAAAGTGTGGCAAAAGGACAATATGCAGATCTACCGCCAGAATATTGAAGGAGCCATGAATGTTATCAGAGCCGGTATTAAGGCAGGCGTAAAGAGAATTGTCTGCACCTCAACAGCCGGGGTTCTGGGGTATTCAATTAATGGAAGATGTTCAGATGAAAATACCCTTCATCCCCAAAAGTACTTCCTTGACTATGAGTGCTCAAAAAGGATCATGGAAGAATCCATCAAGACACTCTCAGCTTCCGGAACCGATGTACTTATCGTTAGTCCTACACGAGTATACGGCCCCGGATTATTAAGCGACAGCAACGGCGTGACACGCCTTATGCAACAATATTTAAAAGGTAAATGGAGGATCATCCCCGGTAACGGTAAGAGTATAGGAAATTATGTGTTTGTCGATGACGTGGTTACAGGGCACATTCAGGCAATGGCAAACGGCAGGCCAGGTGAGAAATATTTATTGGGCGGAACTGACCTGACCTATGATGAATTCTTTGATGAACTCGCAGCGCTGACCGGACAGAAATATGCCATGGTGCATATTCCGATTCCTGTCAGTGAGATGGCTGCCCGGCTTATGCTTACCGTTGCTAAGGTTACCGGTAAAGCGCCATTGATCACTCCGTCATTAGTAAAGAAATATTCTTATAACTGGAGTGTTTCCAGTGCAAAAGCAATTGCAGAACTCAATTATAATCCAACAGATTTTAAAACCGGTGCCGGTCTGACCATTGATTGGCTTAAAACAATGAACTAACTGATGAACGAAGAAGCATATACTCTCATAACAGGCGCCAGTTCCGGCATTGGGAAAGCAATGGCCTGGTACTGTGGCAGCCTGCAGATGAACCTTATTCTGATATCCCTTCCCGGAGAAAAACTTGATGAAGTAGCTGATCAGATTGCTCAAAAATATCATGTGAAAACACGCTATTTTGAAATTGATTTATCGCAACTCGGTGCTCCCGAAGAAATATTTAACTGGACTCAGGAGGAGGGTCTGGAAATCAGTATACTGGTAAATAATGCAGGCGTTGCAGGTGCTTCTGTTTTTCAAAATTGTGACACCAAATACATTGACGACCGTATTCTGCTCAATGTGCGGGCACTTGTAATGCTTACACATCTTTTTATTCCTGTTTTGCGCAAGCAACCCAAATCCTATATTCTCAACGTTGCCAGTATGGCAGCATTCTTCCCGATTCCTTACAAAAGCCTCTACTCTTCCAGCAAGGCATTTGTGCTTTATTTCAGCAGGGCTGTCAGATGCGAATTGAAGGATAGCGGCATCAGTCTTTCAGTGATTTGTCCAAACGGTGTTCGTACCAATACCACTACCAATACAAGAATCAACGCACACGGATTTGTGGGCCGTATCACTGAAATAACTGCTGATGAAGTTGCCCGGAAAGGTATTGATGGTATGCTGAAAGGGAAGGAAGTAATTATTCCCGGAAGAATCAACTACTTCTTGCTGATGCTTCAGAAACTTCTTCCTGTGTTTATCCAGCATAGAATCCTAATGAAGGAATTCAAAAAGGAAGTGGATGCAACCTGTAAAGAAGAAAGTGTTACCGTTAAGGCCGGAACACGCAATGTACCGATTGCTACGCCTGAAAAATAAAAATATCATTGAATTAACTTAACCGGTTGGAGTATCCTCTCTTTCAGGATCCCTGACTGATAAGTCCGAGTGTTTTAAGTGAATACTCAAGGCTTTCTTTTACCGGTATGAATTCATAATCAAACCTTTTACTGAATTTCTGTGCCGTATACCTGTTTATCCCTGTTACCGATCGCACATTTTCAAGGGTGAGTCCGGGAGCCGATCCCGACAACTTTGCCCTGAAACTCTCAACAACCCAGGCTATTGTAAGTACCGGCCTGGCCAGGTAAAATCGTGGACCTCTCTTTCCCAACAAATCAGAACAATGCCTGAACAGTACTCTTTGTGGCACATTATCCGCATTCAAAACAAACTGCTCACCCGAAATATCACTTTTCATAAGCAATGTCATGGCCTTCACAACATCCCTCACATCCACATAACCAGTGACACCCCTGGTATAAAAAGGGAGCATTTTTTCCAGTCCCTTGAAGAAAGGGGTCATTGCTTTCTCATGGCTTCCCGCACCAATTATCACCGAAGGATTGACAATTACCGCATTTAATCCTTTGGCAATTCCTTTCCATACTTCCTGTTCCCCATAATACTTACTTATGCCATAGGCTGAATGTCTTTCTGATGGCAGCCATTTAATACCCTCATCTATCAATCCTTCACACCTGCCCAATGCTGAAATTGAGCTCACATGAACCATTTTCCTTACTTTTTTTGCCAGGGAAGTTTCAACTACATTGGCGGTTCCTTCAACATTGATCCTGTGCATCAACGACCTCTCTTTGGGGTTAAAGGAGATCATGCCTGCACAATGATAAACTTCATCGACATCCTTTAGTGCCCTGTTAAGTGAATCCTTGTCCAGGACATCACCATCCTCCCATATTATATTATCAAGTATTGGCCTGGTATCACAATTAAAGCATTTGAAAAGCAATTCTTTAAACTGTTCTCCCCGCCCTGGTCTGATAAGGGCCTTAACTTTATTTCCGGAAACTGCCAGCTCATGCAGCAGATAGCTTCCCAGCAGTCCTGTTCCCCCTGTTACAAGGATCATAATTTTCTGTCTCTCATGAATTTCCAAAAGTAAGCGAAAAAAGGGACACTTTCTTTAACTTTGTTAACAAGCATCTTCTTACGGTATGCATTTTTCTCTATTTTCGCAAACGCTTGAATAACAACCTTAAACTTCATAACATTGGAAACTTTTACCAAAAAGCTCAGGTTCGCAATTTTATTTGCGATGGTATTGTCGGTAAGTCTAGGAACTTATGCCCAGAAGAAAAAAACCGAAAAAGCTGATACCCTTAAAAGCGGTGCATTCAGCGGATTGAAATTCCGCTCAATCGGTCCCGCTTATTGCTCGGGAAGGATTGCTGATTTTGCGGTAAATCCTGAAAGGACAAATGAATATTTCGTTGCGGTAGCATCCGGCCACATATGGAAAACCATTAATGCCGGCATCACCTGGGAACCGGTTTTTGATAATTATGGATCTTATTCGATTGGTTGTGTGGTGCTCGATCCCTCAAATCCCAATGTCGTTTGGGCTGGTACGGGTGAAAACAACCATCAGCGGGCACTCGGATATGGTGACGGTGTTTATAAAAGCACTGATGGCGGTAAATCATGGAAAAACATGGGGCTCAAGCAATCCCGGCAAATAGGCATGATCGCTGTTGATCCCCGGAATACCAATGTGGTTTATGTTGCAGCCGAGGGTTCAGTGTGGGGCCCCGGTGGTGAAAGGGGACTCTACAAAACAACCGATGGCGGCAAAACATGGAACCGTATCCTCTTTGTCAGTGACAATACCGGCATCAACAACGTGATCCTCGATCCCCGAAATCCCGATGTGATCTATGCTACCAGTGAACAGCGCAGAAGGCATGTTTTTACTAAAATCGGCGGAGGTCCTGAGACTGCAATATACCGCTCACTCGATGGTGGAGCTACTTTTGATAAACTAACCTCAGGCCTTCCGGGTGAGGATATGGGAGGAATTGGAATTGCCATATCACCGGTCAATCCCGACTATCTTTATGCCATCATTGAAGCAGCAAACGACGGCGGTGGCTTCTACAGGAGTACCAACCGTGGCGCATCATGGAGCAAAATGAGCGACCATACTGCCCAGGGCCAGTATTATAATGAAATTTATTGCGATCCGGTTAATACCGATATCGTCTATTCTATGGAAACCGTTTCAAAGGTCACCCTTGATGGCGGTAAAACATGGAAAAACCTTGGCCTTAAATCACGGCATGTTGACGACCATGCGTTCTGGATCGATCCGAAAAACCCAAAACACTTCCTTATTGGCGGTGACGGCGGTATTTATGAAACCTATGATGGGGGAGAAGATTATGGATTTAAAAGCAACCTGCCCGTAACGCAGTTTTACCGTGTAAATGTTGACAATAGTGAACCCTTTTATTATGTATACGGTGGAACCCAGGATAACAACAGCATGGGCGGACCTTCAAGGAATACCACGGGGCAGGGAGTTGTGAATGATGAATGGTTTGTAACCAATGGCGGCGATGGTTTCTGGACTGCAGTAGATCCCACCGATCCCAACATTGTTTATGCTGAAGCCCAGTATGGTAATATGGTACGGTACGACCGCAAAAGCGGTGAAGCTATTGATATAAGGCCCGAACCGGCAAAAGGAGAAGAGACTTTCAAATGGAACTGGAATGCACCGCTCGTCGTTAGCAGGCACAATCCCCAAAGGCTCTACTGTGCTGCCAACAAAGTTTTCAGAAGTGATGACCGGGGGGATACCTGGCAGGCTATTTCAGGTGATCTTACTTCCGGCACTGACAGGAACACCTGGAAAGTGATGGATAAATACTGGAGTATTGACGCAGTGTCAAAAGATGTTTCCACATCTTTATTTGGAACCATCATTTCTTTTGCAGAATCACCCATAAAAGAAAATCTTTTATATGCCGGAACCGATGATGGCCTTATCCAGGTAACCGAAGATGGGAAAAACTGGCGTAAGATAAACAACTTTGCTGGAGTGCCTGAATATACCTATGTATCTGATATACTGCCCGACAGGTATAATGAGAATGTTGTTTATGCCTCATTCGACAATATCCTTCGTGATGATTTCAAGCCATATGTATTAAAAAGTACGGATAAAGGATTGACATGGACATCCATAAGCGGCAATTTGCCTGAAAATGGTACGGTCCATACCTTAGCACAGGATCATGTGAATCCGGACCTTCTATTTGCAGGAACTGAATTTGGTGTTTTCTTTACCCTGGACGGAGGAAAGATCTGGACACAATTGAAAAGCGGAATTCCAACTGTTTGTGTTAAAGATATTGTGATCCAGGAACGCGAGAACGACCTGGTAGCTGCAACCTTCGGCAGGGGATTCTATATTTTGGAAGATTATACCCCTTTAAGGAATTATAAGGCCGAAATCAAGGATGCCCAGGCATATATTTTTCCTGTCAAAGATGCGCTGATGTATCTTGAAACCGGCGGGAAATACGGACAGGGTTCCAGTTATTATGCTGCTAAAAATCCCGAATTCGGTGCCACCTTCACCTATTATTTAAAGGAAACCCCCAAGACACTCCGTGAAAAGAGGAAAGAGAAGGAAAAAGAACTCTTTAAGAAGGGCGAACCGATTCCGCAGCCAACTGTTGCTGAACTCCGGGCTGAGGAAAACGAAATTGCACCGTATCTCATATTTGATATCACCGACCAGTCGGGTTCTCATGTAAGGCGCCTTTACGGAAAACCTTCTGAAGGCATCAGCCGGAAAGTATGGGATCTCAGATATAATGGAACCTCGCCCGTACGGGAAGCCGGCGAGAAGTTTGATCCTTTCAGGGAAGGCAACAGCGGAATGCTGGCAATGCCGGGTAATTACTCGGTAACATTATCGATGTATGCTGCCGGTGAAACAAAAGTGCTTGCAGGACCTGTTCAGTTTACGGCAAAAGTTCTGAACAATGTAACATTGCCGGCACCCGACCGTGCAGCATTGGTTGCATTCCAGAAAGAGGTTGCCGGAATGGCACGCAAAGTCCAGGGTGCTGAGAATTATGCCGAAGAATTATCCGGCAAACTGCTGGCCATGCTGCAGGCAGTCCACCAGACCCCTTCAACCTCCCCGCAACTGGAAAATGACCTTATAAAATCGGTCTCAGAAATCGATGATATCCTGTTTATACTTCATGGTACGGAACCAAAAGCCAGCAGGGAGGAATTGCCACCCGCACAGGTTCCGCTAATGGAAAGACTTAACCATATTATCTGGGCACACTGGGGCTCTACTTCAGCACCAACATCCACCCAAAAAAGAAGCCTTGAGATCCTTCGTGAAGATTTCCCACCTGTGATCAACAGGTTAAGGGAGCTTGGCGAAGTGAAACTCAAAGATCTTGAAAACCAGATGGAGCAAGCTGGCGTTCCATACACCAGCGGCAGGCTGCCGGTGTGGAGCGGAAATTAAATTCCGGATTCCGGATTCCGGATTCCTTAATTCCGAATTCAGGATTAATTTACCTCATATAGCCCCTTTCTTCTGAAGGGGCTTATTTTTTATCAGCAGACCACTGATTATAGTTTTCTTTCTCAGTCTATCATCTGAAAAATCCTTGCCAATCCTTTGGCACTTATTCTGATTAGCATAGGAGTAGTATTTGATTTGCGAAGGATTTCCTTCAACTTCGACTCAACATGGATATAACATGGATTTAACATCGAAAAAACATTAAAATATTCGATATTGAATCGAAATCAAATCAAAGTTGAGTCGAGGTTGAAGCAAATCCTATACAATTTCATTACTATTTCAATGCAAATCCAACCCGCTGAAGGGGGAAAAGGCTTATTACCGACAGTTGAGTAGGCCACTACATCGTTTCATGGATGGTTTACCGGTATTGGTTGCATCATTTCGCAGCTTCAGCAAGAAATCGCGCGCTCTCAATCCAACAAGGTAAACAAGGAAAAACAAGGAAAAACAAAGAAAAACAAGGTAAACAAGGAAAAACAAAGAAATTTCTTAGACCGACAACACAAAATTCTTAATATTCAATCCATTGTTGTGGTAGTGCCAGTTAATCGTCACTACTTTGGCAATGATCTTTTGCAATTGCTCAAAGTCCGAGGGTTTACGGATGTATATGTTGGCACCTAAGCGGAAGGCTTCTTCCATATCAACTGAGGCATTTGATGTGGAGTATATTGCTATTGGCAGGTCTTTAAGTCCTAAAATATTCCTTATTTCATGGATACATTCAAATCCATCCTTCCTTGGCATATTGAGATCGAGAAAAACAAGGTGCGGACGCTTCTCAGGATTGTTTTTTAAATAATCGATCAGATAAACCCCATCCGTAACCATCTCCAGCCGGGTGTTTAAGTTCATGCGTTCAATGGCTTCCCTGAAAAATTGCCTGTCATCCTCATCGTCCTCTGCTAGTAGAATGAACATTTGTTCGTCGTTCATATCGGTTCCCCGGATTGCTTGTTTTGATCTGTAAAATACCATGTAATAACAATGAAGTAAGATAGTTTGTTAAAGATTATTGATAATAACTGCCTTAAAGTTTTAGCAGGCTGTCTATCATACATGCATATTGTTGCTAATTTTACCAACCTTAAATAATAAAATGGAACACAAACTCTATCCGCTGAAATTCAAACCTGTCCTGAAAGATAAGATCTGGGGAGGTTCAAAAATCAAAGAGGTTCTAGGTATCGATTTTAAACCCCTACCGAATTGTGGTGAAGCATGGATGCTTTCAGGCGTTGAGGATAATCCTACTTTGGTTTCAAACGGCTTTCTTGAGGGTAATGAACTCAATGAACTGGTAGAAATCTACATGGGTGATCTTGTTGGAGATGAATTGTATAACCGCTTCGGTAATGAATTTCCTATACTTGTAAAATTTATTGACGCAGCCGACTGGCTCTCGATACAAGTGCACCCTGATGATGAACTGGCTGCCAAACGCGGTATTGGAAACGGCAAATCGGAGATGTGGTACATTATGGCGGCCGATAAGGGCTCGGAACTGATCACCGGTTTCAGGAGGGACTCCTCGCCTGAAGAGTATGTCAAATATCTCAAAGAAAAACGACTAACTGAAATATTAAACACTGAAACAGTTATTCCGGGCGATGTATTTTATATGCCGGCCGGTAGGGTTCATGCATTAGGGCCCGGTATCCTTCTGGCTGAAATACAGCAGACCTCGGATACAACTTACCGGATTTATGACTGGGACCGCGTGGACGATAAAGGCAAGTCGCGTGAACTGCATATCGATCAGGCCCTGGAAGCTATTGATTTTAAGGCACACGACGATTATAAGGCAAAATACACAGAGGTGAGGAATGCTTCCTCAAACCTGGTAAGTGCACCTTATTTCACCACCAATATTATTGTAATCGATAAGGCAATAGCCAAAGATTATTCCGAGCTCGACTCTTTTGTGATCTATATTTGCATCCAGGGAACGCTTACCATTGTCCATGACGGTTCAGAAGAGAAACAGGTTAAGCTGTCAAAAGGCGAAGCGGCGCTAATTCCGGCAATTATCGACAGAGTTGATCTTATTCCTTCCAAAGAATCGAAGATATTGGAAGTATTTATAAATTAGCATCCGTTTACCGGGATTAATTTTATTAGTCAGAAGATCAGCAAATTCTGAATTATTATTATCCTGAGGGAAGTTTGGCATAAATTTGGAAGATCAATATATAATATATAAGAACAGGTATTAAGAGTAAGCAACCTTTAAAGCGTTAAAACCAAACCAACATGAAGTATATCTTTACAATTCTTTTACTTGCGGTATTTACTATCGGAACGGTCTCAGCACAGGATGGGGATAAAAACCTGAAGAAGCTGCCTTCAGTTTCCGTTAAGAACCTGGATGGTGAAACCATCAACACTGCCGAATTATCCAACAACGGTAAACCAATGATCATCAGTTTCTGGGCATTATGGTGCAAGCCTTGCATCAATGAGCTTACCACAATTGCTGATGTATATGGCGACTGGACAAATGAAACAGGCGTAAAACTTATTGCCGTATCTATTGATGATGCACGTTCAACTGCAAAGGTTGGCCCCACCGTTAATGCCAAAGGTTGGGATTATGAAGTCCTCCTGGATGCAAACGGTGATTTTAAACGGGCAATGAATGTCAATATGATCCCTCACACCTTCCTGATTAACGGTAATGGCGAGATCGTATGGCAGCACACCTCATTCAGCGAAGGCAGCGAGCTTGAGCTTATCGACATGGTAAGGAAACTTAACGCCGGCCAGCTATGAGAAAACTCTTCTTTGCCGTTATAGCTCTAATTATAACGGCCGGTGCAGCAAGTGCACAGGATCTGCTGTCGGGAAAAGTCTCAGGCAACTTTCAGCTCGATGCACAGGTATATAAAGCCGATTCGGCTATAGGTGCTAACGAAGTAAAAGAGCAGATGCTGATGAATGCATTTGCCAATCTTCTATATACTCAGGGGAATTTCAATGCGGGAGTCCGTTTTGAATCGTACCTTAATCCCATCCAGGGGTATGATGTACGCTATAAAGGAACCGGTGTTCCTTACTGGTTCGCATCGTGGGAAAAAGAAAGTTTCGGCATTACTGTTGGCCATTTCTATGAACAGTTTGGCAGTGGAATGACCCTCCGCAGTTATGAAGAGCGCACCCTTGGTTATGATAACGCAATCAAAGGAGCCAGGATAGTCTTTAAACCGGTCGAAGGCATTACACTTAAAGGCCTGATCGGCACCCAGCGCTTTTTCTGGGAACAAGGCCCCGGCCTTGTGAGAGGTGTAGATGGCGAGATCGTCCTCAACGACATCTTTAAGAAAGCATTCATCGGTAGTTCCCCCAGGGTAACTCTCGGCGGGAATTTTGTAAGCAAATATGAACCCTCATCCGAGATCGTTGTAGGTAAGAATGGTGACCTGCTGCTGATACTTCCGGAGAATGTTGCCATGGCATCGGGAAGGATGAATGTGAATTACAAAGGTTTTATCCTTGACGGAGAATATGCTTACAAGTTCAACGATCCCTCAGAAATCAACGGGTATATATACAAACCGGGACAATCGTTGCTACTGCAGGCTACCTATTCAAAGAAGGGATTTGGAGTCATATTGTCAGGAAAAGTCACCGATAACATGAGTTTCAAATCAAGCAGGACAGAAGATGGCAGTGTGCTCGATATTAATTACCTGCCGGCCCTGACACGTCAGCATGCCTATTCACTTTCAGCCATGTATCCGTATGCTACACAACCAAATGGTGAAGTAGCCATCCAGGGTCAGTTGAATTACAAGTTTAAGAAAGATTCACCACTCGGCGGGAAGTACGGGACTGATGTTGCTGTTAATTTTTCAAGGATTACCTCACTGAAACGCACTGCCATCAATGATTCTATTCCAATAGGTGAAGGCGGAACCCTTGGATACAAGACTGATTTCTTTGATTTCGGAGATGATCTCTATTTCCAGGACTTCAATATTGAAATCCAGCATAAATTCAATACCGATTTTAAAGCGCTGGTTTCATGGGTGAACCTCAATTATAACATTGATGTGATAGAAGGCCATACCGGCGAACCAATGGTTAAGGCTAATATTTTTATTGCCGATGCCACCTATAAATTCAGTACCAAAACATCACTTAAAACAGAGTTGCAACATCTGTCAACAAAGCAGGATGACGGAGATTGGGCACAGGCAATGCTTGAACTGAATTTTGCACCTACATGGTTTATCACCGTGATGGACCAGTATAACTATGGCAATGAGAACAAGGATAAGAGGTTCCATTTCCCGATGGTAGCGTTAGGCTATACACAGGATGCAAACCGTCTGCAAGTCAGTTACGGCAAGCAACGTGAAGGGATCATATGCATAGGTGGCGTCTGCCGTGCAGTCCCGGCTTCCAACGGTTTGACCATTACCCTGACCAGCAGTTTTTAACCAGCAACCATCAATCTGAATACCCATGAAAACGAAAATATTAAGCGGCCTGGCAATGCTTCTTTCAGCAGGCTTGTTCATGATCTCCTGTGATAAGGTTGAAGAGCCTTTCACTAAACCACTTACCCTCGATAGTACCATCACCAAGACGGTGCTTCTCGAAGATTATACAGGGCATACCTGCGTTAACTGTCCCGATGCCGGGGTTTTATCGCGAAACCTAAAAGAGAATCTTGGCGAGAACCTTGTCGTAATTGCCGTACATGCCGGCTTTTTTGCCATGCCTAAAGAGATAGAAGGATTTCCCGCAGATTACAGGACGGAAGCAGGGAATGAGTGGAACAGTTTCTTTGGAATTACCGGCTATCCAAGCGGTATGGTTAACCGTAAAGATTTTGGAAATAGTAAACACATACTTTCAGTTGGTGCATGGAGTGCTAAGATTCTTGAAGCATTAAAGGAACCTGCCCAGCTGGACCTTACAGTTACCAATTCATATAATAACACGACCCGTGAGCTGACCACCACTGTTGAGACTGAATTTCTTAAGGCAATCGATAAGAACCTGAAACTGGTGGTAGTGCTGACTGAAAGCGGAATAGTTTCGCCTCAAAAGAACAACAACGCTGAGGTTGGTGTAACTCCAATTATCTATGATTATGTCCATAATCATGTCCTCCGGAGCTGCATCAACGGTACCTGGGGCACCTCTATCACTGCCATTGGCAGTGCACCGCAGGATGCCATCAGTAAGACCTTCACCTACGTAATACCCGAAAATTTCGTAGCCGAAAACTGTGAGGTAGTAGCATTTGTATTTGATGATGATACCAAGGAAGTGCTGGAGGCAGCGGAAGGGGAACTCGATTAAAGAAATTTGTTCAATGGTGGTTCAACATAGTTCAAAGGTGGTTCAAAGGTTGTTTTGAACGCCGCAGGCTTTGAACAACCTTTGAACGCCGAAGGCTATGAAAAAGATTCTCGGTTTCACACCCAACGTCTTCTACACCGGTTTCAACAGTTTCCTGACGGATACTTCTGTGAAAATGCTCTATTCGGTGATGCCGATGTTCCTGTTGTCGATTGGAGCTTCAAAGACAAGTCTTTCCTTGATTGAGGGGGTTGCAGAGAGTACAGCCTCACTGATTAAAGCATTTACAGGTTTCTGGAGCGACAGGATAGGGAAGAACAAGCCCTTCATGCTTTTTGGTTATGGGCTGTCGGCTCTGATGATGCCACTTTACGTTTTTGTGGCTACTCCGATGCATGTGTTGTATCTCAGGTTTATCGAAAGGTTTGGCAAAGGCATCAGGACAGCACCCAGGGACAGCCTGATTGCCGGATCGGCGATAAATGGTGAAACAGGCAGGAGTTTTGGATTAATGAAGGCAATGGACAACAGCGGCGCTATATTGGGACCGCTGATCGCTTTCCTGCTCTTATTCTTTATTCCGGGTAATTTCAGATTGATCTTCCTGATTGCCGGGATACCGGCCATTGCTGGTGTTTTCGTGGTCCTTTTTGGTATCAGGGAAGCCGGAAAGAAGGAAAGTGAACTGTTTAAGAGATTCAGGTTTCGTGATTTCCCGGGAAGGTTTTACTTCTTTTTGCTAATCATTTTTGTCTTCACGCTCGGCAATTCGACCGATGCCCTGCTGCTTGTGAAAGCTAATGAGACAGGAATAAAAGTGGCAATGATACCATTAGTCTACCTTATAACAAATGCAGTTTCTGTTTTATTTGCTATTCCGTTGGGCACGCTGAGCGACAGGATAGGTAAGGAGAAACTTCTTATTGCCGGTTATATTATCTATACCATTGTATATTATGGCTTTGGGGTTTCCTCATCAACCGGCGCCCTGCTGGCATTGTTTGCATTATACGGTCTATACTCAGCTGCTACCGACGGAGTTCAGAAAGCATTTGTTTCTGACCTTGTAGATTCAAACAAGAAAGGAACAGGGTTGGGCATCTATAATGCGCTGTTGGGGATCACGCTCTTGCCTGCAAGCCTGATTGCCGGAATCCTTTACGATAAGGTGAATTCAAGCATCCCCTTCTTTTTTGGTGCGGCAATGTCGGGAATTGCCACCATAATGATGATCTTTTTCATGCTCGGGAAAAACCGGTAAAGGGCAGAAGATCTTCAGCCCCAGTTATTTATCGAGCCAATCCTTAAATTCCTTCACCTTTTCCCTTGCGACAATGATATCATTGTCGTCAATGCCATCGATCTTTAATTTCAGGCGGCTGTTCGACCAGGCAGTAATGTTATTGCAGGCGCCGGTTGAAACAATGTACTTCCGGTTTATCCTGAAGTATTTTGAAGGATCAAGCGTCTCTTCAAGCTCATCAAGCGGAAAATCAATGGAATAATTCCTGTTATCCTTGGTGTGCAGCCATGTCCCTTTGCCCAAGACATAGAAGGTGGTTATTTCGTCAGTGGGTATGGTTTTTATTTTGTCAGCTATCCTGACCATGAATCTCGATTTGTAGTTTCGCTGGCTATGTGCCTGTGCCAGAGCCAATATGTTATCGAGCGTAGGAATAGTGCTGAAACGTTTTACCTTATCGAGTGCCTTTTCAAGTCGTTCCTCCTCTACAGGTTTCAACAAATAATCGATTCCATTGGTCTCAAATGCCTCAATGGCATAATGGTCATAAGCGGTGGTGAAGATTACCGGGCAATTGATCTTTACTCTCTTATAGATGTCAAAACAAAGTCCATCAGCCAGCTGAACATCTGAAAAAATGATATCAGGACTTTGATGGTTGCTCAGGTAGTTCATTGAATCGCGCACCGACTCAATGACATTAAGCACCTTTATTTCGGGAGCCACTTTCCTGAGCAGCCTTTCCAGGTGGCTGGCAGCCCTTGCTTCATCTTCAATGATCAGTGCATTCATGATATTATTTGGTTAATAACCGGGATCCTGACCCTGAATATATCATTGGTTTCATTCACTTCTACCTGCGCATCAGTGAAAAGGCCATACTGCTGTATAATATTGGCCAAACCTGTGTTTTTCGAAGTTTCACCTGTATCCTTTGGCTTTCTGGCATTTTCTACTTCAAGGTACCCGTTATTGCTGTTTATCCTGATTTCCAATGGATATTTTTCTGAAACTTCATTATGTTTAACAGCATTCTCGACGAGTAATTGCAGCGACATGGGAACAACAAGTCCCTGCATATTTGAACGCACACTTGTAATTACTTTTAACTTTTCACCAAAGCGTATTTTGAGCAGGTAAATATACGATTCAAGGAACCGCAGTTCTTCTGAAATTGGAACCAACTCCTTTTCGCGGCTGTCGAGTACATAATGAAACAGATCGCTAAGTTGCCTGATGAATTTAACGGCCTGCCCCTGGTCGGAGTAGACCAGGTCGCTCAGCACATTAAAGCTGTTGAACAGGAAATGGGGATTAAGCTGGGCTCGTAATGCTTCATATTTAAAGCTTATCATGAGTGACCTAAGCTCGGCCTCTCTCAACACCGCTTTGCGCCACGATATGAAAAATCCGACCAGGGTGAAAAACAGCGAAAGAAACAAGGCTATCAGGAAAGTGATCACGATCGTTGATTTAATGGATTCCCATGATTGTGAAACCGGAAAGCCATAAATAATATAAAGCATTACTGACTGGACGAGAATAAGGGCTCCCACTGACCAAACCATCAGCAGGATGAGCTCCAAGATTGTGCGAACTACTGGTCGTTCAATCCACTTGAATTTCTTATCCAGGAAATGGTTTATTGTAAGGGGACCAAGCCATTGGGTTGAGCAAATTGCAAACGACCATAAGAGGCTTATCAGAAATGTTCCGGCATCGCTGAAAGCATTCCTGAAGAAGAAAGCCAGAATTATAAGTGAAATCAGCAAATTTGCCATTATAAACTGCATGGGTGAAAGGGGTGAAAAAAATGACCTTCTCACTCCTTCCAACCTTGCGGTTTGTGATGCAATTGCTGCATTCCTTTCAACTGATGTTTTCATAAGTGATCTTTTTGCTGTCACTTTGATTGGACATTACCACAGTTTACTGTAAATATACCTATAAATTGCATTCTGAAACAATTTTAGCCACCTGTGTCTTACCCCATTTAGGGTGTACCGGACTCTTTATAACATAGTTATCCCATTCTGAAAGCAGTGCCTGGGCTTTTTTACAAAATTGTTGGACGGGGCCTCCGAAATATTGGGTTGTCCCCATTTCATTTTTGAGCATCAGGAGCTTAACACGCGGATTTTGAGGATCAAGCGATTGAGCTTTTTCAAGAGCCATGTTTGAAAGCCCAATGAAAGTGTAGCCTCTTTCTTCAGGGTTCACCAATAAACGGGCAGTGTAATACATTCCAAGTAAAGCCCATACTTCGGCTTCATCAGGCACCAGATGGGTTATCCTTGAAACGGGTTTCTCAATTTTATCCAGTACTTTATCTTTCGTAACAGAGGGTTCTAAAAAACTGCTCACGATATAACAATGTGCATAATAGTAATCTGCCAGCCACCCGGTAGTGTCGGAAGATGCAATTCCGGCGAATTTATCACCTAAGTTTCTGAAATCATCAGCAGTCTTGCAGTTTGAATAGCCGGGAAGCAGATCGCACAGCGAACTGTAATAAGTTGAATTTTGTGAAAAGCCGAACTGAGAGATGACAGCCAGCATGAGAGAAAAGATAATTGTTTTCATTGTTTTAGGGGTTTTGTGTTTAACATTTAGTTTGATGACACAAAAATCCTCACAACTTTACCCTTAGTGCAATTTTATACTGCCGGACCCGCAGATTCAAATGCCGAAATGATGAAATGAGGCTTTCGACTGTAATCTGTAATGATCCGGTTAACAGGATGTTTGGTTAAGCTTCTCTATTTATTTAATCAATTCTTTAAACATAGTAAGCGATCGTGTAAGTGCTCTTCATGTAAACTAATATGTGAAAGTCGCAATAACTTCATTTAGATATTGATGTTGTGTTAACGGTGTTTTGAATGATTACCCAACTGCGACTAAGGAACTTAAAAATCAGTGATTTAGGATATAAATTGATGGAGACCAGGAACCATACCAAACGGGGCGAACCGAAAAGCCAGATGAGTAGGAAAACAGCTAAAACACTTTATCCAATGACGCAGTTTTTATTTCAGAAAGAAATCGATGTAACGAACGAATGGCTGTTCTACATTGAAAACGAAGCAAGATCCTTATCCCAGAGAGATGAATTTGCCATCAACAATTATCTCGACAGGGAAATTTTCAACCCCGAAATGAAGAGATTCCTCACTTACGATTATGTGATCGATTTCCTTGAGAAGTATCCCGAAAAAGAATTTGAGCCTCTCTATCTCAATTTGTATGAAGGCTATGAAACACATGTAATTGACGAGTACCTGAAACCAAGGTTCAGCCAGTTCAAGAAAATCACACGCCAGATTTTCCAGGAGACCATTTACAATCTGGAGGATAAACCGCTAAGAGAGATCATTAAAAAAGTGATCTATGCTTACCTTCCTTATTTCCCACAAGGTTTCCCAGCCGCCTTCCTGCCATTTATTGTTTCATACTGTGCATTCGCAATCAAGTATGGAATCAAAATGACTTATTCGGAATTGCATTATTAGAAATGCTGGTTCATGTAAAATTAAAGAGACGCATTTATGCGTCTCTTTTTTTGTTTACACCTTACCCCGGCCCTCTCATCAAGGAGAGGGGGCTCTCGCATCTTCAAGTACTTACTTTAGCCCTTAGCCTTTAGCCCTTAGCCTTTAGCCTTCATTTAGGGCAGTGGCCAGTAAAATTGTCCGGTATAATCTCCATTTACCCAATCAACACGATAATGCGTTGGGCACTCGTCACCTGTGACAAGCTGGTAGCTGCTGTTGAATCCAAAAGTAACGGTGGCACTCTTATCCATTGCGGGAATTTGATGTACCTTAACTCCCGAGCAGGGATTCCAGTCACAGGTTTGTTTCAGGATAACCGGCTGGGTGATCTGTGTATAGAAAAGTTCACCATTGCGGTTGGTGCCCCAGTTAGATAAATTACTGTAATTGCCTGAACTACCGAAGCCTTCACAGGTAAGCACATAAGCTCCTGCTGTTCCTGTAAATGTGACTTGCCGGGCAATATTCCAGCTTCTTGTATTATTATTGCCAAAGGTAATTTCAGCACTGCCTTCAATTTTATGGATAACTGTATCAATATTATAATAGCCAAGCATAAAGACAAAGGCTCCGGTAACATTTGTAAAGGTTTTATTGCTGTTAATTATAATTGTCTGTCCCGTTTGAACCCTGGTAACGCTGAAATTGATGTGTTTAACATTTACTTGTGCTCCCGGCAATCCGAAATGGGTATTAACATGTTTCCTTACTTCAACCTGTCCTGTCCTTAGTCTTTTGCCATCGCATGATAATCCGTCATAAGTAATATAATATGTAATCGTATCGTTTACCACTTCCGTTGAGTCGATCGTTGCGTTGCAGATATCCTGGGCCGATTTATTGTTTCCGGCATTTCCGGCAAGCAGTTGTTCCACATCAGTCATTGATTCATCAGTGGCTTCCTCAATCGATAACTCATCCTGTGAGAGACTCGAGATGGAGGTATAATCATCCTTACCTTCTTTTTCATCTTTTTCTTTATTGCATGACAATAGTGAAAAACTAATGAATGCAGAAATCAGCATTAATGAAAATAAATAGTGTTTTGGTTTCATGGTTGTGTTTATGTTTGGCAGGTTTATAATCTGATACTAAATATATCTATTTTTGAAACGCTTACTTTATAAACTAAGTATACATGTTGATTTATATTTAGTGAAAAAGTAATACAAGGAAGTGATTTGTTCCGATAATTGCGGGACGCCAACATGCGTCTGTAATACAGAGGGCTGATAGATTAAAAAGATGCAGAAGACAGAAACAGTAATTACTAAAAGGATTGCCTTCAACCGGAATGAGATTTCGGGCGCCTTTGGTGATATTGGCACCGACTTGCCCTTGTTGGTTGGGATGATACTGGCAAGCGGACTCAACAGCGCTTATGTCTTGATCGCATATGGGCTGATGCATATAATGACAGGGCTGGTCTATGGAATCCCGATGTCGGTGCAGCCCCTGAAAGCAGTGGCCATGATCGTTATTGCCCAGCAAATAGCACCCGAGACCATATACGGCGCCGGATTGGCTATAGGGGCAGTGATGCTGCTTTTGACGATCACAGGCTTGGTTGATCTGATCGCGAAGTATATTCCAAAAGTAGTAGTCAGGGGCATTCAGTTTGGACTGGGCTTACAATTATCCATGATTGCCCTTAAGCAATATGTATTGTCGGATGCACTGACTGGTATTATTATAGCTATTATCGCTTTCGTGACCACATTATTGCTGATAGGAAACCGTAAATACCCTCCGGCGCTCTTTGTGATACTTCTTGGAGTAGGATATGCTGTTATCACACATTTTGACCTGCTTTCAACTATTCGGCCTGTCGTAGCGAAACTTCCGACATTCCATGTCCCCGGATGGAGTGATATTTTAACAGGTTTCCTCTTACTCGCACTGCCTCAGATACCTCTATCTATTGGTAATTCAATAATTGCAACCCAACGTATCACAGCAGATCTTTTCCCTGAGAAGAAGCTCACAGTCAGCAAGATCAGTCTTACGTATTCCATCATGAACCTGATAAACCCATTTATTGGTGGATTACCTGTATGCCATGGTTCAGGAGGCATTGCCGGCCATTATGCTTTTGGTGCAAGGACCGGCGGATCGGTCATGATCTATGGTTCCATCTTCCTATTGACAGGACTGTTCTTCAGTTCAAGTTTCCAGACATTGGTTAATATCTTCCCATTACCAGTATTGGGAGTGATATTGCTGTTTGAAGGCTTGTGGCTGATGATGTTCATTAAGGATATCATTGACTCAAAGAAAAGTTTCTTTATTGCCCTGCTCACCGCACTGATGGCTGCTTTCCTGCCATATGGATATCTAATCGGAATGGTTTCAGGAACGATACTGTATTACATTTCAGATAAGACTATTAAAAGTTATCTGAAGATTCCTTGATCTAACCGTAATACAAGAGATAATTACGTGGAAATCGGATATTGAAATAAAAATAACTTCAATAAAAGCTTATCTTTAATACCGTTCAACAGAATAAATACAATGACACAGAAAATGAGGACCAGAAGGGATTTCTTAAGACTGTTAGCCATTGGCGGAGGCGGAATCATTGTGCTTGGTAACTACAGGTTTCTCTTCGCCAATCAGGCGGAAAACGGAGTGCTTAAGGCCATAATTGTAGATTTCGATAAATGTGCCGGATGCAGGACATGTGAAACTGTTTGTTCAGCTTATCAGCATCAGGTGGTTATAGATGGCGAAAAGCTGCATGGATTGGGGAACCCTAAACTTGCCAACATCAAAGTGATGCACCATAATCCCGATGTTGATATCCCTACCGTTTGTACCAATTGTCCTGAATCACTATGTATCAAGTATTGTCCTTCGGAACCGGACCCGGTAACCGGCTATAAGGCCATTTACAGGGATCCTGAGACACTGGCAATTAATACTAACCATAAGCAATGCATCAGTTGCGGCTCATGTGCCTCAAATTGTGAAAGGGAAGGAGCGGGAATAATCGTGATGAATCCGGTGACTGAACATCCGGAACATATATGTGACCATTGCGGGGGTGACCCGCAGTGTGTTAAGCATTGCCCGTACGGAGCCCTTACATTTAAGGATGTTGATGTTACCGGTGCTTATTTCGGCATGACCCACACTGAGATAGCTGAGAAATTATTTGAACGTTATTATGCTAATTAAGGAGGGCAAAATGGAAAAGTTATACGGACAATACGGTATAGTACTCGATATCGACCTAAGCGAAGGAAAGATAAAGAAGATGCAGGTAAGCCATGGTGACCTGAAGGATTATCTTGGAGGCAGAGGCCTCGGTACAAGGATATTATGGGATAAGATCAGGGAGCCGGGAATTGACCCGCTTTCTCCCGGCAATGCAATATGTTTTATGCCCGGGCCTTTTAGTGGTTTACCGATTCCATCCTCATCACGAACCTGTATTATTACCAAGTCACCAAGGACATCACCCGTTAACAGGAAATATGAGCATAGCTCAACCATTTCCTATTCCAATATGGGCGGTTTCTTTGGTCCGGAGATCAAATTTGCGGGTTATGATGGCATTGTTGTGACCGGTAAAGCAGAAAAGCCGGTATATATACTTATTGAGGATGACAAGGTTGAAATAAGGAGTGCTGTCCAATACTGGGGAATGGGAACCGATACCTTTGATAAGATACTGATTGAAAAGTTTGGCAGCGATTACCAGTCATGTTACATCGGTCAGGGTGGTGAAAACATGGTATCGTATGCTTGTGTAATAAATACCGCAGCACGTGCCGCCGGAAGGGGTGGTACGGGAGCTGTTATGGGATCGAAGAATCTTAAGGCAATCGTTGTAAAGGGAACCGGCCAACCAAATGTCGCCGCGCATAAAAAATACCTTGAACTGCTTGAAAAAGCACGGACTGCATTCAAGGAAGACAAGGATGGGGATACAGCCCGTTGGCGGTCAGGGGGCACTTCAGATGCCCTGGAATGGTCGAGCAACGAGGGCTCAATGGCTGTCAGGAACTACCGGGAGGGGACTTTTAAGGAAATTGAGATGATTAATACGAGGACTTCACGTGCCAGGATTTGGAAACGTGATTTTGCCTGCTTCTCCTGTCACCTCGCCTGCAAGAAGAGCGGTTTTGCCAAGGGTGCTTATGGCGGAATTGTCCATGATGGCCCTGAATATGAAACAGGTACCATGCTCGGCGCTAACCTGCTGATCTCTGACCTTGAAGGACTGAACAAACTGATAACAGTTTGCGATGACTATGGCATTGATATCATCACTGCCGGCAATGTAATCGGGTTCCTCATGGAAGCAAGGGAGAAAGGTATGATCGATCTGGAATTCCTTGATGGAATTGACCTGAAATGGGGTGATGTGGATGCTTCAATACAGTTGATCCATAAGATCGTGAGACTTGAAGGCATCGGCAAACTTGCCTCAAAGGGAGTGAAAGTCCTGGCCGAAACAATCGGTAAGGGCTCAGATGAATTTGCCATTCACGTAAAAGGACATGAACTGGCTGCATGGAATGTCAATCCTAATCCTGAAAGGATGATGATCACTTATGCCACAGCTAACAGGGGAGCATGCCATCTTAACGGCAGCAATCCCGAATGGCAGAACGCAATGGCATTCCTTGATTCATTGGGCGCCTGCAGCTTTGCATCCTCATTCTATAAGGATGAGATATCCTACAAAAATTTCCTGAATGCAATTACCGGGATCGACTACACCGATGAAGAGTTCGACCGGATCGGTGAGCGCATTTATAACCTTGAAAGGATGTTCAACGCCAGGGAAGGCTTCACAAGGAGGGACGACAAGATACCCGAACGTTTCTTCAAGGATGCCCATACCTACGGCAAAGGTGAAGGAGTGCTCGCTACCCATGCCGATTACGAAGAATGGTTATTAAAGTACTATTCTGAGCGTGGATGGGAACCTGAAACCGGACATCCGGATTATGCAAAGCTAAAGGAACTTGGGCTGGAATTTACGATCAGTTGACAATCCGTGTTTTCAGACAAAATTAACAACCCCTATTAAGATGGTGTTTAGATTGTTGATGCAATTTAATTTGTAAATAACCATGAAAATTTATTTTGTAATTCTTATTGTCCTTCATGGACTTGTTCACTTAATTGGATTTCTGCGAGGCTACAATCTTATGCAAAGCAAAGGCTTTCATGTCCCGGTTTCAAAAGCAAGCGGACTTCTGTGGTTGTTAAGCTTCATCCTTTTTGAATTAGCTGCTATCATGCATTACAATGATAATCAGCAATGGTGGATTATTGGCAGTATCGCGGTTGTTTTGTCACAAATACTGATCGTATTGCACTGGAAAGATACTAAGTTCGGCACTATCCCCAATATTATAATAATTTATGTACTTATCATTGATTATGGGATCTGGCATTTTTCCAATAGTTTTTCAAACATTCCTGATCAATTTATGTTCCAAGGCAACGTACTTGCTTCACTGATACAGGGCTGCTTGATTTTATCGTAACTTTAAGCATGAAACATCCTTTCGAGATCTTTAAACTTACACCCCTGCAGGCATCTAAGATAGCATCCATGCCTGTTGACCCCCATGTACATGAGTTTGAGGAATTGCTTGTTGGTGTTGAAGGTTCGCTGGAACATCTGATTGATTTTAAGTCTGATGTTTATAAAGCGCCCTACCTTAGTTTTATTGCAAAAGGGAAAGTACACAGACTTAGGCCGTTGGCTACTGACGGGAAATGCAGCGTATGGGTCATCAAGTTTGACACTGATTTTATACCTGATACCTCGTTCGGACTATATTCCTTATACCATAACAATTCTAATATTGAAACCGGGGACAATCCTTATTTCAGGAGGATCGCCCTGCTTTGTGAAATGATGCATGAAGAGATGCAGCAGGATGCACCATCACTCAACATTATCCGCGATCTTTTAAAAACAACCTTCAGCATGGCAGGTGTCCTGCGTGACCGTCATAATGAGGACCCCGCGGTGGATACCCAGAACACTGCTTTCACAAACTTCCTCGCTATCCTTGAAGAGAATTACAAACGTCCCGAGGCAGGAGTTGAATTCTATGCCGAGAAGCTCTTCATGTCCTCCCGTAACCTGAACCTTATCACCCAAAGCATCATGAATAAGAGCGTCTCAGAGATCATTGAAACCAGGCGCCTTACCGAAAGCAAGAACCTGTTGGCCTCGACGGATAAGCCAATCAGTGAGATAGGTTACGAATTAGGCTACAACGAGAAATCTTACTTTACCACCGTCTTTAAAAAGAAGACCGGCATGACGCCATCAATGTTCAGGGAGAACATCAAAAACTTAATTTAAGGCTAAAGGCTAAGGGCTAAAGGCTAAAGTCCTTAAAAAGGCTAAAGTCTAAGGGCTAAAGTCTAAAGCGCTCTGATTTATAAATGGTTGACCCTTCGGCTATCAGTACTGAAGGTAGGAACGCTAATCTAATATCCGAAGGATCAATCAGCTAACTGGTAGAAAAACTTTTTACTTTAGGCCTTAGCCTTTAGCCTTTTGCCTTTTCTTCCGAATTTCACAACTCTTCTTCCGATATGCTTAACCACTATGTAAGTGGGCTAAAGTAATTTTGCATCATACAAATCAATAAGGAAATAACACAAATGGAAACAACAGTTAAAACAAAATGGAATATAGACACAAGTCACAGTGAATTATTATTTAAGGTTAAGCATTTAATGATCACTAATGTTAAAGGTGAGTTCAGGAAATTTACTGCAGAAGTTGAATCAGCAAACGACGATTTTACCGATGCTGAGATAAAACTGACGATAGATTCTGAATCAGTCTTTACCAATAATGAAGACAGGGATAAACATTTAAGGAGTGCCGATTTCTTTGATGCTGAGAAATTCCCCCATATCACTTTTGAAAGCACATCCTTTGAGAAAGTGGATGATGAACAATATAAGCTTACGGGGTTTTTAACTATTAAAGGAATCAGTAAAGAAGTAACGCTCGATGCTGAATTTGGTGGCCTGAACCGTGACCCATGGGGTAATCAGAAAGCAGGATTCTCTATCAGCGGAGCTTTTAACAGGAAGGACTGGGGACTGAACTGGAATGCAGCCCTTGAAACAGGCGGCGTTCTTGTGAGTGACGAAGTGAAAATGAGTGCAGAAGTGCAGTTTGTAAAACAATCATGAGCGAAAGAAAAGAAAATAGTTTAATGCCTGTATTATTCATAGGACATGGTAGTCCCATGAATGCCATACAGGATAATGAATTTACCAGGGGATTCCGGGAGATCGGTAAAGAGATCCCCCGGCCATCTTCCATTCTTGTGATCTCGGCTCACTGGGAAACGCATGGGGTATGCATTACCGCAATGGATAATCCAAGAACAATACACGATTTCGGTGGATTTCCGCGGGAGCTTTATTCTGTACAGTATCCAAGTCCCGGTAATCCTGAACTGGCAAAGGATATCAGTGATCATCTCCCTGAACAGAATATCAAACCAGATTACAAATGGGGTCTCGACCATGGAGCATGGAGTGTGGTAAAACACCTGTATCCGGAAGCCGAAATACCTGTAATCGAGATGAGTCTTTCATATTGCAAAAAGCCAAAAGAGCATTATGAACTGGCAAAAGAGCTTGTCCGGTTAAGGAAACAAGGGGTTCTTATAATCGGAAGCGGCAACATGATTCATAACCTCGGCATGGTAGCCTGGGATAAACTTGATGAGACCGGGTACGCCTACGACTGGGCTATTGAGGCCGGAGAAAAGATGAAGCAATGGATACTCAATGAGGACCATGACTCACTGATAAACTTCGACAAACAGGGCACCGCGTTCAGATTATCGATACCTACACCCGACCACTACCTTCCCCTGCTTTATGCATTGGGATTAAAACAAAAAAATGAACCGGTACAGATCTTTAACGATCAACCTGTAGCCGGTTCACTAAGCATGACTTCAGTCAAAATAGGAACCTGATCATCAAATTGTCAATTCTGATGAAATAACTTCCCGGATAATTATTTCAGGCTTCAGCTTTTGACTGTAGTTTTGCTTTTACCCTCCTCAATAATCTTTTTAATCTGTGCCTCAAGTTTATTCTTTTGCTCATCAAAGGCATCCGTAGCCAGTTTCAGATTTGTCTTCAATTCCGTGCGCAAATCATCATTGGCCTTTCCGAAGGTTGTAAACTTATCCTTGATCTCCTTGATTTCGCCGGTCACCATGTGCTTGATTTCATCGACGTTCTTTGTGAGTAATCCCCCAAATTCTTCTCGCATCTGCTCATTGCCTGTCTTAATATTTTCAGTGATCTCTTTCTTTTCTTTCGAGATCTTCGACTTAAGCTGCCAGTTAAGAAGCAGGGTAACACAGGCAACCACAATAAATGCAATAATCCAGAATAAAGTGGAATTGCTTACAGATTTCCCAAGCGTAGTGAATTGGTCATCTGATTTCTTTTCAATTTGCATTATACGGTCGTTCGACTGGGCTAAAGCATTTTCCTCAGCGGTAAGCTTTGTTTCAAGCAAAACAACTTTTTCATTAGCAACAGTCAACTGGTTTGTCAGGTCAGTGATTGCCTTCTGGCTGCTCCTGAGCTGGTTTGAAAGTTTCAGGTTGCTGTTTTCAAGCTGTGTAACTTTATTCTGTAGTTGGATCAATTCATTGCTCTGGGCATAAAGCGAGAAACCAAAGCATGCAAGCAAAACGGCGGTAAAGAACATTTTTTTCATAACAGAACTGGTTTTGAAGTGAATATATTGATAACCAAAATGGTTTCATTGAATTCAACCAATGCACTGTAATCCCGAAAAAACTTAAGCCCTGCAAGAAAATAGCAATATTCTTTCAGTAGTCGGACTTCTTATTGATGAGACCAATAAAAGTAAGAAATAAAAAAGCAGAAAGCAATAGCCAATTTTCCGGATTCCGAATTCCGGATTCCGAATTCCGGATTCCTGATTCTGGATTCCTGATTCTGGATTACTGCTGTCCGGTTAAAAACTATTTGGTAAAAAC
>DATGZB010000022.1:0-1593 GCA_035297395.1 Lentimicrobium sp.
AAATTTTCCTTCAGTCGATCCTTGCTCATTAATAATTCTATAAATGTATACGCCTGAAGCAAATTTCTCGATGTTGATTTCATTGTTTGTTTTCGACAAAGGAGCAGACATAATTTGCATACCATATGCATTATAGATTTCAAAGTTCCACTGTGAATTCTTAAAATCGGAAATGCTGATATTCAAAATATCTTTAGCTGGATTTGGATAAACTGCGATTAACGCATATACCGGATCATTCTTTTCAATGCCCAGAACATCGCTTTCACTTAGTGGTGAACCCCACACACTGCCGGGAGATTGAAATGCAATCAGTCTATCAATACTGCTATAAGCAGCATTTGTGCACTTTTCGTAGGGACCTCCAAGATTATTGATGTAATAATATGCACAATCTAATTTTGTTGCATTCATACAACTATCAGCCGGATCATTGTTGGTGAAAATAACAGGATTGATTTCTTTGAGCAATCGTCCATTATACAATTGGTTGGATTTCTCGAGGTGGGCAATTTTATAACCACCATCCACTTCCATTATGTTACCGACTTCCTTGTTAAACTGAGCCGTAAAGTCATTGGTAAAATCAATTATTTGAGTAATTGTATCCTGCAAATACTGAACGGTTGAATCTCCCTGGTCATAATAAGTAATAATCTTAGATAGAACCCTGAAATCCAATGTTAGTAAAGAGGTAGTACTTCCTGTTCTGCCTATCACGTATTTAATAGTTTCAGTAACAGTTTGCCCACCTTCAAAAGTAGTAGTATTAACCAGATCTATCCTGTCACCTACCTTCATTCCATATACTTCCGGGAGAGTCAGATTGCGATTAATTTTTCCTTGTTCAGCCTGCCATTCATAGTATCCATTTAAGGTATAATTCTGCAAGTCAAGCGAATCCGGAAAATAGTAAAAATCAAAGGTTGACAAGAAGCCAACATTTTTACTCATTCTTATTTCTTTACTATTCACAGGATGGTCAATTGGGGTTCCATTTAAATCATAGGCTTGAAAGCTGTATGATCGGATAGAATCAAATTTCCAAAAGGGATATCCTGATTCCTCAGTTTTACACTTTGCCTTAATAACCAGATTATTTGCATCATTTTTATAGAAAAGCCACTCCTGGTTTAATGATGTATAAGCTTTAAAAACAATAGTATCATCATTGTTATTAATTAACCTGTAAGTTCCACGATTATCTGTAAGAATGTCTTTACCAAAAATTCCAATTTTATTATCAGTCCAGCATGTTTCATCACTTAAGCCTATAGTATTGTAAGACGCTGAAATATGTGATTGTGTCGGACCATTAAATTGTATTTGTTCTTCAGCAATAAAGGTATTATCCTGATTTCTTCCCCAATAAAATGATCTTGAGTAATTAAATGGCCACCATCCCATTACACGGCCATAATCGAAAGGAATACCATATTTCTTATTCCCCTTCTTAAAATAGTTTAAAGTAAAGTCCAATGTTATTGTATAACCTTGTACATAAATGCCCCTAAAATAATATCCACCTGCGCCTTTAATCGCGTAATCATAACCGTTCCAGTCAAAAGGATCTATATCCATTTGAAAGCATTC
>DATGZB010000023.1:0-6820 GCA_035297395.1 Lentimicrobium sp.
ACTGATTTCGTTGTGTTTGATTGCATTTTCCAGGAGAGTCTGGATTGCGAGCGGCGGCAGCCTGAAGTTTTTGTATGCGTAATCAACATTTGTTTCAACCTTTATACTTGAACCAAACCTGATTTTAACAAGATGCATGTATGATTCTGCCACTTCAAGTTCCTCAGAAAGACATTTTGATTTGCTTTCAATGCTACTCAGTGTGTACCTGAGAACCAATGAAAGATGACTGACATATAACTTGGCATCGGCTGCATTCTGATCAATCAGCTCTCTGAGGGCGGTAAGTGAGTTAAACATAAAATGGGGACTTATCTGATTTTTCAGAGATTCATATTGGCCCAGGAGTATCTCATTTTGAAGTAATTGGTTCTCATTTTTTACTGTCTGTTTATCATACACCGCTTTTATGAATGACATACCGCTGATTACAATTATTCCTGTAAAAAGATCTCGAAAAGTATAAATGATATTAAATTTCTTAAAGACAGGTTGATGGTTTATCAGATGTTTAATTGCAAAAAATGAGTCGCTCAGGACATTTACCGCAATTATTGTAACCAGAATTGCTAAAAAAATGCGTTTGGTGCTGAGAGGAATTGCACTATTGAAAGGTCTGATTATGTAATAGTTAATAATAAAAGTAAAGAAAGCCACAACAGAACTAACCAATATCTCTGCGAATACGCTCTTTACTGTTACAATCCGCCGCGTGGTTTCAATAGTATCGCGGCCAATTCCTGAGGCGGTTATTATTGTGTTAAAATGAATTAGGAATCCCAACCCGAATGAAATGATTATTACTATTCCTATAAAACTCCAAATCTGGTTAGTCTTCATATTCGTAAGATTTTATCAGAATAAAAATTAGTTATTCAGGTATTTATCAAGGAAGGCGAAAACCTTATTCAGGTTTTCAGAAGTAGAGAATGCCGGTCCACCATGACCCGAACCAGGTATTAATTCACATGTAACCTTGTCTTTACCAATAACTTTTTCAAGTTTTTCAGCAAAATAAACTGACTGAGGATACGGAACAAGAGGATCTGCTGATCCATGCTGAATAAAGAAAGGAGGATCATCCTTTGTAATATATGTCTCCGGATTTGCTGCTTTTACAAGTTCAGGAGCATCGGCCAGGTTCTTTCCAATAAGCTGCGATTCAGGCGAATCCGGAATGGAGTGTATCTGCGGATTACTTACTTTGCTTTCTTTTGCATGCTCATCCATTTTGATGAAATCAGTAGGGCCGAACCAATCAACCACAGCCTGTACCCTGCTGGATTGATCAGCATTACCCTGCGTCAGATCTTCAAGTTCTTTTACATTACCAGAGGTACCAGCCATAGCTGAAAGATGCCCTCCTGCCGAACCTCCCCATGCAGCTATTTTTTCAGAGTTTAGCTTGTATTGCTTTGAATTGGCTCTTATCCAGCGGATAGCCGCCTTAACATCCTGTATCTGGGCAGGCCAGATTGCTTCCCCGCTTAAACGGTAGTTAATAGAAACCACAGCATATCCGCGTTTTAGCCCTTCAAGCATCGGAGTTACCTGTCCATCGCCTTTATCACCCGATTTAAATGCTCCGCCATGTATCGAGAGAATAACAGGGAACGGACCTTCACCTTCATCAGGAATATAAACGTCCAGTTTTTGTGCAGGAGATTTTGTTGCATAAGCCACATCGAGCCATTTCCTTTTGATATTTTCGGTATTAGCTTTGCGCTGGCCCTGTGGCAAAGCGGATACTTGAATAATTAAACTTAAGATAAGAAGTGCGACAAAAGTCCTGCGACGCTGTTTCAGAGTTAGTGTTTTCATAATTATGAAATTTAATTCTATTTTTTTCCAGCAAACCAGTTCTTGAATTCAGGAACCCTTGCTTTGCTTACAAGAATCTTTTCCGGAACTGAAACCTTAAGGTTAACCGACAGCCTGCTGTTAAACCACAGATCAATATCTTTTACCGCTTTCCTGGAGATTATAAACTGCCTGTTTGCACGGAAAAACATATCGGGATTAAGCATACCTTCAATTTCATCGAGCGTATTATCCATATAATATGATTTGTTTTCATATGAAATTGATTTTACCGTTCCGAAGTCTATAAAGATGTAGGCAATATCATCTGTGTTCAGCGGAATAAGTTTATCACCTTTGAAAGGGACAAGAAAATTACTCCTGTAAACCTTATTCTTTTCAAAATAGGAAATCAGGTTCTGAAGGTCGGTCTCTTTATTTGCATTGACGCCCGTTAATTTCTTGTACTTGTCAAGTGATCTTCTCACTGAATGGATGTCAATTGGTTTCAGGAGATAGTCAATGCTGTTCACTTTAAATGCTTTAAGTGCATATTCATCGTATGCAGTTGTGAATATAACAGGACAGTCGATCTTAACCCTGTCGAATATTTCGAAAGCTGTTCCGTCGGCAAGATGTATATCAAGGAACAGGATATCAGGCGAATCATTTTGTGTAAACCAGGCAACAGTATCATTTACACTTTCAAGCGTGGCAATAATATCAATAGTTCCGATTTCATTAAGTATACTCTTCAGATTCTGAGCTACAAGGTTTTCATCTTCAACTATTACCACTTTCATTTTCAAGAGGGTTTAATAAAGGTATTTCCACCATGAATTCATCGTTTTTGCGTGAGATAAAGATCTCTTTTCCTGCCAGGAACTTATATTGTTTTGCCAGGTTCGAAAGACCCACCCCACTGCTAAATTCCTGAGAATTCCTTTCCCGGATCACATTTGTTATTCTTAAAGTCTGATTACTCTTTGTCTCGATCATTATTGTTAAAGGATGTCTTTTACTGATCTCATTATGCTTAATCGCGTTCTCGATCAGTGTTTGTATAGCAAGCGGAGGTATGCTGTGATTGTTGAACGTTTCATCGATATTCTTATATATCATGAGATTATCGCCAAAGCGTGTCTGCAACAAAAATATGTACGAATCAGCCACTTCGATTTCTTCCTTCAGACTGCTGACCTGACTTTGATTACTACGCAATGTGTATCTCAGTACCTGTGAAAGATGATTTATATATTTTTGTGCGTTCCCTGTATCCTGGATGATCAGCTCTTTCAGCGTCGTAAGTGAATTGAAAAGGAAATGAGGACTCACCTGGTTCTTAAGCGATTCATACTGGGAGAGAAGATTCTCTCGTTTAAGTTTTTCATTCTCAAACCTGATTGTCTGTTTGTCATAGACAGTCTTAATGAAAAAAATGCCTGAAAGAACTACTATTCCTGTAAAAATATCCCTGGAGGTGTATAGCAAATTGAAACTTTTCGGCATTGTCCGGTCAGTAAACAAGCCTTTAATTGCAAAAAATGAATCACTAAGAATTGATACTGAAATCAAGGTTAAAATGATTGATATCGAAATCCTCCTGAAATTTGCCCTTATGGAGCTGTCAAATGGCCTGAGAATAAAATAATTGAGAATAAAAGTACCAAAAGCGACCATTGAACTGATGAGCACTTCGGCAATTGTATTTACTACAGGATTCTCACCGGATCTTCCCCTTCCTCCTCTGGATTCCAGACCGAAACGCTCGAGAATAGTACTGAAATGAATCAGAATACCGAGGAAGAGGGAAATTAATAAAGCAATTGCGATATAATGCCAGAACTGCTGCTTCTTCATATACCAAAGATACAGCACTTTATGTAAAAGAGTGAACAAAACAGTTGAAACAGTAAAAAGGACATCTGAAGCTGACAAATGAATGGTTAAAGCTACTACCAATCGGGGACCAGGTTAACCTCAATGGCAGGCTGTTAAATCTAGTGATGACAGGTGATGGAGGAACCTATAATGTCAATTCTGACCTCTTGTGCGTCTGGGTAACTGGCTTCTGATGGTACTAAATAACAATAGAACTCAAACCTGTTGAAAGATTTTTACTAGTTCAATTCCTTCTCCTTTTCCGAGGTTGCGAGAGTATTGCTTGTCAACAGGGTTATTCCAGTGTTCATGAACTCCCAGTCCCTTCATTGGGATATTATCACCATTTGGAGCATAGACGATTTCTTTTGGCCAGTTATTTGGATCTGCTGCCTGGTGCAGGTAATCATCAACACCCGGCTCGATGATATATTGAACAGTGTGGGCAGGATTTGAGAACTCGGTTCTGAGGAAGTCAACTGCAACAGATTCTATCGCAACAGGATCGAGGGAGAGCATTAGTGAAGAGCTCCAGTGATTGTTGAAAGGCGGCATCAGGAATTTCACCGGAAGCCCGTTCCAGTTCGAGCCGGACCACAGGGCGTCAAGAATGTAGAACAGGTTTTTTTCACCGGTATATCTGTTGCCCATTATATCTGTAAGCACCCTGTAATAACCATAACCTTTCCTGCTGCTGTCGGTGTTCAGTCCGGGATGCAGGTGCGCCGCCCTTGACCGTGTATGTGTTCCGAAATGATTCTTGGCACAGAGCGTGATTCCCGCCAGGTTATGCCCTTTCATTGCCGGAAGGTTGATAAGGTACTCAGCATCCTCGATCACAGTGTAAAGCTTATCAGAACCGGCTTCGGGCATTACACTCTTTTTATCTGAATAGAAGAGCAGGTCTTTAGCGCCCTCGCCGGATTTAATCCTTCCGCCTGTATTGCCAAAACTCGAGAGATAATTCACTTTTGGAAACTCGGCATAGTATTTTACATATTCATCCTGGTAAAGGTTCCTCATGGTATCTCCCACAAAGATAGACTCCTGTGGTACTCCGGCCACATTGACCAGCTGCCTGAGCATGGCGTGAACAATTTGAGGTGATGTCTCGAATGCCAGGGCAAGGATATTATCTTTCTGCCTGAGATATTCCTTATTTATCGCTCCTGAAGCTGCAGTCCTGTTCAGTTTGAGATATATCTTTTCTCCTTTTTTGTAGGAAACGTTTCCTTTCCCTCTTTTCTGGTTATGATACCTGAAAATACTGTTCCATGCATCAGCTGTATTTCTTTTGCCCGATATTGAACACAAGCCGTCAGCAAGCATCTTGTCGACGATAGCCTGGTTTGTGTTCTTGTCCATGAACCAGGCATCATATTTATCTTCACTCAAGCCAGCTGAAACAGGAAGATTGGCACATGTTGGATTTGTTGCTGCAGGATTCCACACCCAGCTCACACGTCCGGGCATTATTCCCTGTCCTTTACCCATGGGCTGATTAGGCAAAAACAGATCTTTAGGCAGTTTCGCGGAAATACCACGATAGTTATCTGCGGGACTCTCAGCTCCAAAAGCTTTAGTAAATCCCTGAAACACGCTCATCTGTACTGGCAGAAGAATCAGGCTTTTAATAACTTTGCGCCTGCTGAATGTTTTGGCCTTCTGTTTATCAGCAACATTATGAACCGTCTTATTATCTGTCATTTTATTCTTCTTCATTTCCAGGTTTTAAGGGATGACTGTGAATGTAAAAAGCATTTAAAAGTACTGAAAATTTAGTAAAAGCCTCTCGCTCTCACTCTCACACTTTTTCTTTACCTGGGAATTTTATCTAAAAACTTCATTATAGTTTCATTAAATAAAGCAGGCTGTTCAATTGGTATTAAATGACCGGAGCGTGGTATAATTTCCCTCTTCGAATTCGCGATTCCCGCATTGATTGCACCGGCATGCGCATGAACATCTGGAATATCGTATTCACCTACAAGAATCAGGGCAGGTACTTTAATTTCCGAAAGAGATCTTATCGCAACCTTTCCGGCTGGTTGGGTCGGTACAGTGTTCTCCCTGGCAAAATTCGGGGCCAGCTTCATTACTTTTTGTTTAGCAACAGTATTTTCTGAATAAATTTCATAAGGATCATCCTTTACAAAATACTCATTCACTTTTATAGGATCTGTAATTTTCCGGGCATCGAAATGGCCACCACGGTTATTCATATGTGATGTATAGCCAAATCCACTGACGACGGCGCCAACTAAAACCAATCCTTCAACTTTATCGGGGTATGTAAGTGTAAAATCTATTGCAAGACGACCACCGGAAGACATTCCGAATATAACGGCTTTGTCAATTTTTAACTGAGTAAACAGCTGGTTTAAATCAGCGATTGGAGAGTATTTAGTTTGGGGATCCGAAGATTTGCCATAGCCACGTCTGTCGTATCGCACAACTCTGTATGTTTTCGCCAGCAATGGGAATTGTTCATTCCAAATTTCGCGATTAACCATTCCGTCGTGTAACAGAACAATATTTTTACCGGTGCCTGCTAAATCGTAGAATAGCTTTCCCCCCTCAACAAGCACATAGCCTGTGTCAACAGTTACAGAATTTGATTTCCCGGAGTTCTGAGATAATAAATTTGTAAATACTGAAATCAGCAGACAGATAGTAACCAGGGTCTTTTTCATAATGATTTTTGTTTGTGACAAATAAATGCTTTGTTCAAACCAAGTTACGACAGGATAAATCAATTATCAAATTTATTCGTCACGAAAGGATTCGAAAAAAATTTCCATCAAATGGGTCTTTCAGGTTCTAAGTTATGGTACCGGTATTCAGTCCATTAGTTATTGATATTCAACATATTTTTAGCTAATATAAAAGCTTAATGAAAGTATGGATTTAATGAAAGGTGAGAGTGAGTCTTGAGGAAGAAGAGCAAGAGTGAGTGCAATCGCTTCTTGCTCTCGCTCTCACTCTCGCTCTCGCTCTTCTGACTCGTCCTAAAAAAAGTTTACAGGTTAATAATTAAATCCTGATGTTAATTTACATTTATTAATTAATCCTGGTATTGGTTTACAATAGAAGGATTCTTTTTGTAATAATTCTTCCACAGTTTTTCTGTTTGGATCTT
>DATGZB010000024.1:0-153001 GCA_035297395.1 Lentimicrobium sp.
TTTTACATCATGTATAACAAACCTCAAATTTCAGGTAATCCGGAATCCGGAATCCGGAATCCGGAACTGGTTTCGGTCTTCTGGTTCCGTCGCGACCTTCGCCTTGACGACAACACCGGTCTTAGGGAAGCCCTGAAAGCAGGGGATCCTGTTTTGCCGCTTTTTATTTTTGATACGGTTATACTGAAGAAACTTTCGCATGACGACCGGAGGGTTGCATTTATACACCTGCAGTTATCAGAGATTGACAAAGAGCTAAGGAAATACGGAAGTTCGCTTCTGGTAAAGGTGGGTAAGCCTGTGGAAGTCTTCGGGCAGTTGATGCAGGAAATTAATATCAGGGCAGTTTATGCTAACCGTGATTTTGAGTCTTATGGCGTGCAAAGGGATACGAACGTAAAGAATTTACTGGCAGCAAATGGTGCGGGATTTTTCGGATTCACCGATCATGTAATCATGGAACCCGGCAGCGTTGTGAAGGCAGATGGCAAACCCTTTGAGGTGTTTACACCCTTCAGGAACCGGTGGATGAAATTGTTTGCGACAGATGGCAGAGACAGGGCAAACGGTAGCGACAGGGCATGGCCTGTCACAAGGTTTATTGAATATATCCATACACCGATCCCTTCCCTCGAAGAAATTGGATTTTCAACCAGCAATATTTCGTTTCCAAAGAAAGAGACAGATTCGGAGAAATTGGCTGCTTATCATGAAACGCGCGATTTCCCGGCATTGGATTCAACCAGCAGGCTGGGGGTTCATCTGCGTTTTGGGACCATCAGCATCAGGCAACTGGTTGCAAAGGCAGCCTCACTGAGCGAAACGTTCCTGGATGAGCTGATATGGCGTGAGTTCTTCATCCATATACTGGCATTTTACCCGCGGGTGGTCAACGAGTCGTTCAGGAAACAGTACGACAACATCAGGTGGCTAAATGATGAAACCGCTTTTAAAAGGTGGTGTGATGGAACGACCGGTTACCCGTTGGTGGATGCGGGAATGAGGGAACTGAAGGCAACCGGTTTCATGCATAACCGGGTGAGGATGGTAACGGCAAGTTTTCTAGTAAAGCACCTGCTTATCGACTGGCGTTGGGGTGAGTCATGGTTTGCATCCCTGCTGCTGGATTATGAACTGGCCTCAAACAACGGCAACTGGCAGTGGGCAGCAGGATGCGGTTGTGATGCCGCCCCTTATTTCAGGATATTCAACCCCATGAGGCAGCAGCAGCGCTTCGATCCTAACTTCATTTATATAAAAAAGTGGGTTCCCGAATTCGGCAGCAAGGATTATCCACACCCCATGATCGACCATGAATTCGCCCGTGAGCGGTGCATCAGGGTCTACAAGGGAGCGCTTAGGTTATAATGATTGTATTGAGTAGTGAGTATTGAGTAGTGAGTAGTGAGTAGTGAGCGTTTAAGGTCCCTCTCCTTGAGGAGAGGGGTTGGGGTGAGGTGAATTATAAAAAATGTTAATCAGTCAGCGTTATGACATATTATTTCTATTGCTTAACCGTTTGTTGTAAGCTTTATATGTTTACTTTTGCACCATGATTAAAAAACTGCTTCCGTTTATCCTGGTCTCACTGGTGGTTGCATCGTGCAGCAAGTACCAGAAGCTGCTTAAAAGTACTGATAATGAGGCTAAGTATGAGACTGCCATCAAGTTCTTTGAAGAGAAGGATTACTACAGGGCCATACAATTGTTTGAGCAACTGCAGCCTTTCTACAAGGGGACTGACAAGGCCGAAAAGATTGCTTTCTATTATGCTTATGCACATTACGAAGAGCGGGATTATATACTTGCCAGCTACTACTTCAAACAATTTGCAGCCAATTATCCCAGCAGCCGGAATGCCGAAGAGGCCGCTTTCCTGAGCGCCTACTGCAATTATCTTGATTCGCCGCCGAGGAGTCTTGACCAGACTACCACCCATGATGCCATTCAGGGACTTCAGTTGTTTATTAACAGGTATCCGAACAGCCAGAGGGTGGCCAGGGCAAATGAGCTGATTGATGAGTTAAGGATTAAGCTTGAAGCCAAGGCATATGATATAGCCGACCTTTACCTGAAGATGGAGGATTATAAGGCTGCCATCATCTGCTTTAAAAACATGATAAAGGATTTTCCTGATACACAGTACAGGGAGATTGCAATGTTCAATATCGCAAAGGCATCGTATTATTATGCACAGAAGAGTTACGAGACCAAAAAACAGGAACGTTTCCAGGATACGGCCGATGCACTTGATAATTTCCTTGCAAACTATCCTGATTCGAAGTACCGCGCTGAGGTGCTTGATTTAAAGAAAATAACAGAGAAAGAACTTCAAAACCTGCTAACAATAAAATAAATATATGGATTATAAGAAAGTCAAAAGTGAAACACTGGCAGTAACCCGTAACATCCACGAAATGATGGAGCCGACGGGAAATCTTTATGAGACAGTTGCCATTCTTTCAAAAAGGGCTAACCAGATCTCCGTTGAGATGAAAGAAGAACTAACTTCGAAGATCTCGGAATTTGCCACGCCTAACGATAATCTTGAAGAAGTATTCGAAAACAGGGAACAGATTGAGATAGCCAGGTATTATGAAAACCTGCCTAAGCCGACCCTGATTGCCATACAGGAATTCCTGAAAGACCAGATACATTTCCGCAATCCTTTAAAGGAAGGGATGACGGAACAATTCTGAGCAGATGCTTAAAGGGAAGAACATACTGCTGGGTATAACAGGAAGTATAGCTGCTTTCAAAGCACCCCTGCTTATCAGGCTGCTTAAGAAAGAGGGCGCCAATGTTAAAGTTGTCATTACCCCCTGTGCCGCAGATTTTGTTACCCCGCTTACCTTATCCACCTTGTCGCAGCAGCCGGTGCTCATCGAGCCTTATAACAAGACCGATGGCAGTTGGCACAGCCATGTAGAATGGGGAAGGTGGGCCGACCTGTTTATAATAGCGCCTGCTTCGGCAAATACCCTTGCCAAAATGGCCAACGGGATTGCCGATAACCTTCTGACCACCTGCTACCTAGCGGCTAAATGTCCGGTGTTCTTTGCACCTGCCATGGATCTGGATATGTTCCACCATCCTACAACTGAGAAGAACATCAGGATACTCCAGTCGTACGGGAACCGCCTGATAGAGCCGCAGACCGGTGAACTGGCAAGCGGTTTATGTGGTGCCGGCAGGATGGAGGAACCGGATGTGATACTGCAGATCATTAAGGATTTTTTTTTGAGACAACGTGACCTGCTTGAAAAGAGGGTTCTTATTACTGCTGGTCCTACGTATGAAGCCATTGATCCGGTGAGGTTTATCGGAAACCATTCATCCGGAAAGATGGGATTCGCGCTCGCCCAAGAAGCTGCAGCAAGAGGGGCACAGGTAACACTGGTTACTGGTCCTGTTAATCTTCAGAGCCCTGCCGGAGTGAACGTGGTAAAGGTTACTTCGGCTTCAGAAATGATGCAGCAATGTGAGCAGGTTTTTCCGGAAACGGACATAACCATCATGGCAGCGGCCGTTGCCGATTACATGCCTGCGGAATTCTCGAAGGAGAAGATCAAGAAAAAAGAGAAGGAACTTGATATCAGGCTTAAGAAAACTCCGGATATTTTGTCTAATTTAGGCAAACAGAAAAAGCCGGGGCAGTTTATTGCCGGGTTTGCGCTGGAGACTGAGAATGAAAAAGAGAATGCTTTGGCAAAGCTCAATAATAAAAACCTTGATATGATCGTTCTTAACTCGCTCAATGACAAAGGAGCAGGATTCGGAACCGACACCAACAAGGTTACCATGCTGTTTGCCGGTAAGCAGGAGGTTTCAACCGGCCTTTTGCCCAAAAGAACCATTGCAGGCATGATCATTGATGCTATTGCCAAACAAGCAACGGATACAAAATGATGAAACGACCATTCATTGCCATAATCCTGTTTTTCCTCTGTACCACGGTGTTCAGTCAGGAATTCAACCTTGTAGTCCAGGTTACATCGCCGCAGGTTGAAGGAACAGAAAAAAAGATATTCGAGACCCTTCAGCAGGAACTGAACGACTTTGTGAATAACCGCAAATGGACCAACTACGCCTACAAACCCGAGGAACGGATTGAAGGCACACTGCTGATTACCGTGAGCCAGCGTACATCGAGCGACCAGTTTGTTGCGAGGATGAATGTGGCATTGCGCCGTCCGGTTTTCAATGCCTCCTATAACACCGCCCTGCTGAATTACATTGATAAGGATTTTGAATTCAGTTACGTTGAATTCCAGCCCCTTGAGTACAGTGACAATGTCTTTACCTCGAACCTTACATCTACGATTGCCTACTATTTATACATGTTCCTTGGAATTGACGGCGATACCTTTGCCAGGATGGGTGGTTCGCAATATTACGAGAAAGCTCAGAACATTGTCAACCTTGCCCAGAATGCCCGTGAGAAGGGCTGGAAAGGATTTGAGAGCCAGAAAAACAGATACTGGCTGGTTGAGAACCTCACAAATCCAACCTATTCATCCATTCGTGAGGCTATGTACAAATACCACCGTCTGGGACTTGATGTCATGTCGGATGATGTTGAGCGGGGAAGGACTTCGATCAGCGAAAGCCTTGAACTGCTCAGGAAAGCAAACCGCGAGCGCCCCGGCCTCTTCCTCCTGCAGCTTTTCCTTGAGGCAAAGCGTGATGAACTTGTAAACATATACTCAGGCGCATCCCCCATGGATAAGACACAGGCCGTGAACATCCTTAAGGAGATCGATCCGGCCAATGCAGCAAGGTACCAGAAGATACTGGAGTCAAAGCCATAAAAATTCCGGATTCCGCATTCCGGATTCCGCATTCCTGACGAATTTGATATTTGATATTTGATATTTGAGATTTGATATTTGATATTCAATTATCAATACTTGAACGCGCGAAGCTTTGAACAACCTTTGAACAACCTTTGAACGGCGCAGCATTGAACAACCTTTGAACAATCTTAATGATTTTAGTATCTTTGCTGAAATCCAACGCATATGCTTTGCAGGCTTTCCATCAGTAATTATGCCCTGATCCGGGACCTGGATATTAATTTTAATGAGCCTTTCTCTGTTATAACAGGCGAGACCGGAGCCGGTAAGTCGATCATTCTGGGAGCCTTATCGCTGATGCTTGGAAACAGGGCCGATAACCTGGTATTTCCTGATAAGAACCGCAAATGCTGCATTGAAGGATCGTTTGATGTATCAAAGTGCGAAATTGAATCTTTCTTTGAAGAGAATAACCTTGATTATGACACTATCTGTATCATAAGGCGAGAGATCACGCCACAGGGTAAGTCAAGGGCCTTCATCAATGATACTCCGGTGAATTTGAATCAGTTGCGCGAGTTAACTGAACGATTGATCGATGTCCATTCACAGCATCAGACTTTATTGCTTCGTGAGAATTCATTCCAGTTGTCAGTGGTGGATGCAATTGCAGATAACAGGGCTTTACTGAAGACCTATACTGAAACCTATAAGCGGTACACCAATTTAGTAAAGGAACTGGAGATTGCCCGGGAAGCAAACCAGAAAGCAAAGACAGAGCTTGATTACCTGTTGTTTGTGGTTGATGAATTCAGGAAGGCAAACCTGGTCCCGGGCGAACTGGAAAGGCTGGAAGAAGAGTTGGATGTGCATACCCATGCCGAAGAGATCAAAGTTAAGCTTTATAACGCTGCAATGATGCTTATGAATGACGATGAAAACCTGGTCCAGCGGTTGAAAGAGGTAGCAGTTTTGGTAGACGGGGCATCAAGGCATTACCCTGAGGCCAAGCCATTGTATGAAAGACTGGACAGTTGCCTGGTTGAATTGCGCGATATAGCAGAATATATTAACGATGCATCCGAAAAAGTGACATACAGTCCGGATAGGATTGAGCAGATCAATGAACGGCTGAACACGATCTATAAATTACTGCAGAAACACCATGCGAGGGATATAGCCGAACTGATGAGCATTGGGGATGAGCATGAGCGTAAAATATCGGGCATAGATTCACTGGACAATAAGATAAAAGAGCTTGAAACAGCTATATCAGGGTGTTACAACGACCTGACAAACCTTGCAGCTGACCTTTCAGGAAGAAGAAGAGGCGTTTCGGGTGCCATCGAGCAGGAAATTATCGGTACGATCAGCCAGCTCGGGATTAAGGACGGTAGTTTCAGGATTGAATGGAAAGCGCTGGATGCACCCGGGAAATCCGGCATCGACAACGTTAAATTCCTCTTTTCGGCCAACAAGGGAACCGAACCGGACAACATTGAAAAGATAGCTTCGGGCGGAGAGTTATCAAGATTAATGTTAGCTGTAAAGTCTTTGATATCAACCAATAACCTGCTGCCAACTATAGTGTTTGATGAGATTGACACAGGGATAAGCGGAGACATTGCAGGAAAAGTGGGAGGGATACTGCGAAAGATTTCAAAGAACATGCAGGTGATTACCATTACTCATCTTCCGCAGATTGCGGCATTAAGCAATGAGCATTTTAAAGTGCTGAAATTATCTGACCAGGCCAGTACATGGTCGGTGATTACTAAATTATCAAAAGAAGAACAGGTCAGCGAACTGGCGGTAATGATCGGAGGGGATGAAAAGCTGCAGGGCGCACGAGAAGCCGCTCAGGAATTGTTGCAGAAAGCAGCCAACTGACGAATTCAGGGAAATACACTGAACATATGCCTGCAAACATAAGATGATTATCTTTGTTTCAGAGCATCTTAGTGACAGTTAAACAATAAAGACTCAGATTATGGCATACAATCTTTTAAAAGGTAAAAAAGGTATCATCTTCGGCGCGCTTAACAGCCAGTCCATTGCTTGGAAAGTAGCATTAAAAGCGCATGAGGAAGGGGCACAACTGGTGCTCACAAACACACCCATTGCCATCAGGATGGGAGAACTTGATGAACTGGCAAACAGTACAGGAAGCCTGATGATAGCAGCCGATGCAACCAGTGTGAGTGACCTGGAGAACCTTTTTACAAAGGCCATGGAACATTTCGGGGGTCAGATAGACTTTGTGCTTCATTCCATTGGCATGTCGCCGAACGTCAGGAAAAAGATACCTTATGATGACCTTAATTATGAGTTTTTCAGCAAGACGCTCGATATCTCGGCGATGTCGTTCCATAAGATGATCCAGACGGCAAAGAAGCTTGATGCTATGAAGGAGTGGGGTTCCATTGTGGCTTTATCTTATATTGCCGCCCAACGGACTTTATACGAGTATAATGACATGGCAGATGCGAAGGCGGTGCTTGAATCGATTGCCCGGAGTTTTGGATATATCTATGGCAGGGAAAAGCATGTGAGGATCAACACTATTTCTCAATCTCCGACCCCCACCACGGCAGGGCAGGGTGTCAAGGGTTTCAATGCGCTGATGGATTTCACCGAACGAATGTCTCCACTGGGAAATGCCACCGCAGATGAATGCGCCGATTACTGCATAACCCTCTTTTCCGACCTGACAAAGAAAGTCACTATGCAGAACCTTTTTAACGACGGCGGATTCAGCAGCATGGGAATGAGCGCAAGGGCCATGTACCAGTACAATAAAAGCCTTGAATGCAAGGAATGCCAGAAGAATCCCTTTAATGTAGAACAAGGCTAACACTTCGACTTCGCTACGCTACGCTCAGTGACCGTTCAAAGCTTCGCGTTCAAAGGTTGTTCAAATGTAGTTCAAATGTAAGGGACCTCCATACTTATCGGCAAACCATCCATGAAACGACCGTAGTGGCCGACTTATATGTCGGCCTCGAGCCATTGCGAACGAAGGGGTCGATACCTTATTGAAATAAACTTTGCAGTTTAACGTCAAATCTGTATTTTTGCACTCACAGGGAATACTTATGCAGTTTCCTGCATAGGTGTTAATTAACAAGCTTTTGCTACAATAAATCAGCTACAAATAAATACACTTTAATCTATGGGTTTCAGAATTATTGTGCTTGCCAAGCAGGTGCCCGACACACGGAACGTGGGTAAGGACGCCATGAAGGCCGACGGCACTGTTAACAGGGCAGCATTACCCGCAATCTTCAATCCCGAAGATCTTAATGCACTTGAACTTGCGCTGAGGATAAAGGACAGGATAGATGATTGTGAAGTGATCGTGCTTACCATGGGTCCGTTCAGGGCAGCCGAGATCATCAGGGAGGCCATGTACCGCGGTGCCGACAGAGGTTATCTTATTACCGATCGTAAATTTGCCGGAAGCGATACACTGGCTACCTCCTATGCCATATCACTTGCTGTAAAAAAACTGGCACCATACCATCTGGTGATATCAGGCCGTCAGGCTATTGACGGTGACACAGCCCAGGTTGGTCCACAGACTGCCGAGAAGCTTCATATTCCTCAGATAACCTATGCCGAGGAGATCATTGATGTAAATGACCGGGAAATTACAATTAAGAGAAGGCTTGAACGCGGAGTCGAAGTGGTAAAGGCTAAATTCCCTGTTGCTGTAACGGTCCATGGTTCGGCTCCCGCATGCAGACAGCGGGTATCAAAACTCCTGATGAAGTACAAACACGCCCGGACGGTTACTGAGTTGCAGAATGAAACAAAAGACTACACTGAATTATACAATCTCAGGCCTTATCTTCAACTGGAGGAGTGGACTGTGGATGACCTGCAGGCAGATACTGCAATGCTTGGATTATCAGGATCGCCCACAAAGGTGAAAAAGATTGAAAATGTAGTATTCCAGACCAAGGATTCAAAAGTGCTGACTTCATCGGACTTTGACATCGACGGTTTAATGAAGGAACTTATCGGAAGTCACGTAATCGGCTAATCTAACCATCAAAACAGAAAAACAGTGAATAACATATTTGTATATTGCGAAATCACAGAAGAGAAGACAATTGCTGATGTTAGTTTAGAGTTATTGTCGAAAGGCCGCAAACTGGCTGATGATCTGAAAATAAAGCTTGAGGCTGTCGTTATAGGCAGCGACCTGAAAGGAATCGAAAAACAGGTATTCCCATATGGAGTCGATAAAGTACACATTGCCGATGACCCACGCTTGTTCCCTTACACTACCTTGCCGCATGCAAGTTTAGTGATTGACCTCTTTAACAGGGAGAAGCCTGAAATTGCATTATTTGGCGCAACCTCCATCGGCCGTGATATTGCACCACGCATTGCTTCGGCTATGAGGTGCGGACTGACCGCTGACTGCACCTCACTGGAAATTGGTGACCATTTTGAGAACAAGACACAAACAGAATATAAAAACCTGTTGTATCAGATCCGTCCTGCCTTCGGCGGAAATATCATTGCCACCATTATCAATCCTGAAACAAGGCCTCAGATGGCAACTGTCAGGGAAGGGGTGATGAAAAAAGAAATCCATGATGCAGCATACAAGGGGACTGTGGTAAAAATGGATACTTCAGTGCTGAATGAGAGCGACTTTGCTGTTGAGATCATAGAAAGGCACATGGAGCAGAGTAAAGTTAACATCAAAAACTCACAGGTGATTGTTGCCGGTGGTTATGGTGTAGGTTCGAGGGAGAATTTTAAGCTTTTGTATGACCTGGCCGAAGTGCTTGGTGCACAGGTTGGAGCTTCAAGGGCTGCCGTTGATGCCGGTTTCTCGGAACATGAACGTCAGATTGGCCAGACCGGTGTGACGGTTCGCCCGAAACTGTACATAGCATGCGGCATTTCGGGAGCAGTCCAGCACCGTGCCGGAATGGACCAGTCGGCCCAGATCATTTCAATCAATACGGATATCAATGCTCCGATAAACCATATTGCTGATTACACCATTATAGGAAGCATCACGGATGTGATCCCCAGGATGATCAAGTACTACAAGGCAAATTCAAAATAGTGAAGACAAAAAGAAACTAACGAAATGGCTAATTTTTATAACGATAACGAGAACCTTAAGTTCCATCTTACGCATCCTTTAATGGAAAAGATCGTAAGGCTCAAGGAAAAGGATTATATAGAAAAAGACAAGTTTGATTATGCTCCCCGTGATTTTGAAGATGCTATTGACAGCTATGACAAGGTACTGGAGATCATAGGAGAGATTTCAGGTGATATTATTGCTCCCAATGCAGAGGGTGTGGACCACGATGGACCCCAGCTTATAGACAATGAAGTTAAATATGCTCCCGGCACTGTGGATAATCTGGAATCCCTGACAAAAGCAGGGTTGTTTGGTATGTCACTCCCGCGTGAATACGATGGATTGAACTTTCCTATTGTGCCTTATGTGATGTCGGCTGAGATTGTTTCGAGGGCTGATGCGGGCTTTGCCAATATATGGGGCCTTCAGGACTGTGCTGAAACAATTCATGAGTTTGCCTCGGAAGAGATTAAGCAGGAGTACCTGCCGAGGATCAATAAAGGTGCCACTGCTGCTATGGACCTTACAGAACCCGATGCAGGTAGCGACCTTCAGGCAGTCCAGTTAAAAGCAACATTCAATCAGGCTGACAACCTATGGTACCTTGATGGTGTAAAGAGATTTATCACCAATGGCGATGCAGATATTTCGCTTGTTTTGGCGCGTTCTGAGCCCAATACGACGGATGCCCGGGGATTATCATTGTTCGTTTATGATCGTACCTCACAGGCGGTTAAAATACGCCGTATTGAAAACAAACTGGGTATAAAAGGATCACCTACCTGTGAACTGGTATTTAAGAATGCTCCGGCAAAACTGATCGGTGATACGAAAATGGGTCTTATTAAGTATGTGATGTCACTGATGAATTCTGCCCGCCTTGGTGTTGGAGCCCAATCAGTAGGTATTGCTGAGGCTGCATGGAGGGAAGCATACAAATATGCGGAAGAACGTGAACAGTTCGGGAAGCCGATCATCCAGTATCCCGCTATTTATGAGTTGCTGACCAACATGAAGGTTAAAACCGATGCCATCAGGTCGTTGCTGTATGAGACTGCACGTTTCGTGGATGTTTACAAGGCATACACCTTTATCAGCCATGACCGCAAACTGGATGCTGCTGAAAGGGAAGATTATAAATATTACCTGAAGCTGGCTGATGTATTTACACCACTTGTTAAGTTATTTTCAAGTGAATACTGCAACCAGATCGCATATGATGCCATTCAGATCCACGGGGGAACCGGCTATATGAAGGATTTTCCCGTTGAGCGGCTGTACCGTGATGCAAGGATCACCACCATTTATGAAGGCACATCACAGTTACAGGTGGTAGCTGCCATCAGGGGAGTAGGAAATGGTACATTCCTTAAGGCGATACAGGAATATCTGAGCAAACCGGTAAAACCAGAACTTGAATATCTCAAATCTGTCCTCGGAAAGATGGCTGACCAGTTTGCCAAGATCATTGAGAAAGTGAATGAACATGAGGAAGCCGAATTCCTTGATTTCCATGCAAGGCGACTTGTTGAAATGGCCGGTAATGTTATCATAGGATGCCTGCTGCTGCACGATGCCAACAGGAACGACGTATATACCAGGTCGGCCGAAGTCTTTATCCGCATGGGCAGGGCTGACAATATTTCAAAGGTAAGTATGATAAACCAGTTCCACCCCAGGGACCTGGGTGCTTACAAAGCGTAAGTTAATTCAATTGGGGAATTATTAACCTTTTTTACTACTTGCAAAGAAGAGACTGTCCATTTGGGATAGTCTCTTTTTTTGCTTTCTATTATCAAATAGCACATGAGAAAAAACAAATTAGTTTTACATTTATATCAAAAATTAAGCGTTAAAAATTAGCTTACCTACACCATCTGAATGATTACCCAAATAAAAAATCCACTATTTAACTTTCCGGATATTAAGTATCCTTACAATTTATTGCTGATCTTGTTATTAGGTTTATGTTTAAGGGTCTATGTTTCGAGGGACAATAACTTACATACATGGGATGAGAAATTCCATGCACTTGTTGCAAGCCATTTGATTGAACATCCACTTAAACCTACACTGTATGAAAATCCTGTTTTGCCATATGATTGCGAAAATTGGGTAGCTAATCACATCTGGTTAGAAAAAGGGCCGATACCACTCTGGAGTATTGGTTTCTCAATTTCAATCTTTGGTAAGAATGCTATTGCGGTGAGGATACCTTCAATAATACTTTCATTACTCGGAATTTACCTTACATTTCTTATCGGGAAAAAATTATTTAACCAGAAAACTGGCTTATTTGCAGCATTTTTCTATGCAATCAATGGATTACTGATTGAAATTGCCGGAGGCAGGGTTTCTTCAGATCATGTTGAAATGTTCTTTATATTTTTTGTGGAACTGGCAATTTATTTAAGTATTCTTACGATACAAAAGAAGGAGGGCTGGAAATTGCCGGTTCTTGTAGGTATTGCAACAGGTATGGCTTTTCTGTCCAAATGGAGCCCGGCTCTGATTGTTTTTCCTGTCTGGATTACCGGAGAACTAATTAAATCCAATAAATCAAAAGGTCAGGTATTTTTTAATCTTTCTATAGCAGTAGTGTCTTTTCTAATTTGTATACTCCCGGCTTTACTTTATGTCAGTAAATTATTTCCTGATGAAGCCATGCATGTTTTACGAAAGTTCTTCTTTGCCTACCTTGATCCTGTTGAGCAACATAATGGACCGATCTATTATTATTTTGAAAAAACAGGAATGGTTTATGGTGAAATGATATGGATAGCTCTAGTTATTATTGGATATGTAATAGTTAAACTCAAATCACCATGGGAATTAAGTATGCTGGCTGCCTGGATAATAATACCTTTTATTATTTTCTCCGTGGCAGCAACTAAACGGCATACGTATATGTTAATAAGTGCTCCGGCAATTTTTTCGATATTGGGATATGTAATACTTTATCTCAAAGAACAAAAAACGATAAAAAAATGGATCCGCATTACAGCTATCTCTTTATTGGTTCTTCTTCCAGTTAGATATTCAATTGAAAGGGTTAAACCCTTTGAGAAAGTTGACAGGAATCCCGCATGGGTTAAAGAGATTAAATCATTGCAGGGTAAATATAGCAGGAACACTATATTTGTGAACGAAGAACATTATATTGAGGCCATGTTTTATACAGATTATATATTTTATGACCGGAAATTATCTAAAGAAGAAATTGATTTCCTTGAAAAGAAAAATTATAAGGTTATCTCCAGATGAAATTACTAAGTTCAGATGATGTGTTTTGTATATTTAAAGTAGATACCATGAAGTACCTGTCGGCGATAATAGTTTTGTGCAGTATAGTAAATGTTAATGCTCAGGAAGTTCGCAATGATAAAAATAGTCAGAATGGCTGGACATTATACTTTAATGATGAATTTAATGATGGAACCTTGAATAAAGACAAATGGATAACCTGGTTTCCATATACAGATGATGGCAGTGACCAATGTGCTTTTTGCAGGACACACGGAAATGAAAATCAGATATTTCTTGATCGTAATGTTGTTCTGGAGAATGGAATACTTCAAATTATCGCAAAGCAGGAAGATACTGTATGGTTTGGAGAAAAAAGAAGCCATACCTCAGGAACAGTCCATTCACGTCTGGCATTTGGACATGGACGCTTTGAAATAAGGGCTAAATTACCTGAAGGGGAAGGATTCTGGCCTGCAATATGGACGTTTGGACAGGTTGGATCTGAAGTGGATATTATGGAGGCCGGAATGCAAAAACCAAAAAGATTCCACATTTCTGTCCATGAATGGAACATCAGAGATTTTCTGCATAAAAGAATAAATGTTAATTATGATCTATCGGAAGACTTCCATATTTATGGAATGGAATGGGATACTACCGCAATAAAATTTTTTATAGATAATATACAAGTTTGGCAGGTTTGCAAATTCACAAGCAATGCAAAGAGAAATCCCAAAAAGTGCTCTGCCAGGAAAAGAATCCTGCAGCCTGTTTTCCCTGCTGATAATGAAAAATTGTTTCTGATACTTGGTTTAGGCATAGGAAACGAGTTATCACCATTCACAAAAAGCCCTGACCAAAATACGGTCTTCCCGAATAAATTCGAAATTGATTACGTAAGGATATACAAAAGGGAGAATTAGAACTTTAGGGATTAGTTAGAACTGATTAATTACCTTTGCCAATACTTTGATATGCTGAAAACAAATAATGAAGAATAAGCTATTCCGGATATCTTTTTCTATAGTTTTCCTGATTTTTGCGGTAGTCTATTTCATTACATCCCTTTATCCCCACATTAACTTCAGAAGTGCAGCCCTAGATCTTGGCATGTTCAACCATGCCCTGTATTCTTACGCTCATTTCAAACCGAATACATTCACATTGGCACTTTCAGGCAATGAGGTGCCGTACCTTGGTGACCACTTTTCGCTCATCACCATGCTCTATGCACCTTTTTATTACCTGTTCGGGGAATACACCCTGCTGATCATACAAATACTTTCTATCCTTGCAGGTGGGTATGGCGTATATAAGTATTCAATTTTTAAGGGTTTAAACCAATGGATCAGCCTATTGATGACAATTCACTTTTTTACGTTGTTTGGGATATTTTCCGCCCTGAATTTTGATTTCCATAACAATGTCATTGCTGCAATGCTGGTTCCATGGTTTATTTATTTCTTTGATAAAGGGAATATAAAATGGATGCTGGTATTTTATTTTCTGATCCTGTTTTCCAAGGAAAACATGGCACTATGGATGTCATTCATTTTATTGGCATTATTGATCAGAAAAGAAGGGAGTACAACAGCAATTCAGGGAAAGTGGACCGCTCTGCTGGCAGCCTTCGCGTTTATATATTTTCTGATCGTTGTTCAATTTATTATGCCTGCTATTTCAAAGGGAATGGGAGTCGACCAGATGGACCGGTATTCACATATCGGGAACTCTTTAGGTGAAATTGCTCTGAAAATCTGGCAGAGACCCGATAAGTATTTTATCATGTTATTCGAAAATACGCTTGGGCTTACCGAGGGAACCGGGGTGAAAGGCTATTTGCATTTCCTGGTGCTGGTATCGGGCGGTTTTGCCTTCTTCAGGAGACCCTATTTTTTAATAATGCTCATACCCGTTTACGCTCAGAAAATGTTAAGCAACAGCACGGATTTCTGGGGGATCGAAAATCAGTATTCAATAGAGTTTGTACCCGTTATCAGTTTGGCTGTTATTTCATTGATACAGCGTTATAAAGGAACCATGTGGTCCTGGATTATTGCTTCGCTCGTGATATACAGCAGTGTCCATTTCAATGAAAGAAACCTGAGGTTCCTGAAAAAGAAGCACTATAACACAGATATCAGGGTCAAAGAGGTGAATGAGTTGATAAAGAAAATTCCGGATGACGCGATAATTTCAGTTAATAGTTCGCTGGCACCACACCTGGCATTCAGAGATAAGATATATCTCTATCCGGTCATCAAGGATGCTGAATATGTAGCCTTAATAAAGAAAAGAGGCAGCTATCCGTTAAAACCTGAGGTATTTGAAGAAAGGATGTTGACATTAAAAAACCAACCTGGAGTAACGGTAATAGCGGAAACCGAAGATATCCTCATTGTCAGGTTATCAAATAATACAAAACCATAATATTTTATGGAAGAGACGTAGCATGCTACGTCTCTACAACGTTTATTCAATGTTTGAAATCATTGCAATGTTTTATATTGCATTAAATATCTACAGGTTTTCGTTTTTCCCTTCAATCCAGTTAATTATCTTTTCTGAATCAGGCTGGGTGCGTGGTTCAATGACATCAACCAGTTGACCGCTCTCATTAATGAGAAACTTTTGGAAATTCCATTTTACCTCGGAGTCCATTTTCCCATTCAGTGATGCTTTGGTCAGCCAGGCATAAAGCGGGTGCTGGTCATCGCCCTTAACCGATATTTTTTCCATCATTGGGAAAGTGATTCCGTAGTTTACTTCACAGAATTCGGCTATTTCTTCGTTTGTACCTGGCTCCTGGCTGCCAAAATTATTGGCAGGAAAGCCAATGATCATGAAGTTGTGGTCTTTATATTTTTCATATAGTGCTTCCAGTTTCTTGTACTGGGGTGTGTTGCCGCATTGTGAAGCGGTATTAACAACCATCACTTTCTTTCCTTTGAGGGAAGAAAGGTCAAACTCTTTTCCATCAATAGCTTTGACCTTAAAATCGTAGAAACTCTTTTGCGCGTTAGCGATAATTATTCCTGACATTATTATAAATCCAATTAAAATTAGTCTTTTCATTTTCAGTCACTTTTTGGTGCCCACATTAACAGTCTTGGAGGTATAATGTTTAACAACATTTGAACGCGTTGCATTGAACAACATTTGAATGCGAAGCATTGAACGCGCAGCAAAGTCCATATCTTTACCTGATGGATTTCATTAAGGCTTATTTCAAGAATAAGATTGGGTATCAGTCACTTGCTTTAAATGAGCAGCATACATTCAAGTTGCATCTTGGTTTTATGCTGACGGATGGTTTTGTCCAGGGGGTTCTTTTGCTCAACGAATTTGTTTTTCTCAGAAGCCTTAAGGGAAGTTCTTTCCAGCTCAGTTTCCTGTTTCAGTTCAGCGTTATTGCCTTCATTTTCCTTATCCTTATATCAGAATGGATGAAAAGGGTTAATGATAAACAAAAACTGGTCAGGATTACCGGGCTTTTTACCAGGATGCCGCTTGCCCTGATACTGCTGTTTCCGCGCGATCCTGCAATTTATTCTGCTGATTCGGTTTATCATTATATCTACCTTGTTCTCTTCCTGGTCTATTATATGGGGAACCTGGTCATCTTCCCGATGATCAACCTTTTCCTGAAAAGCAATTATCGTCATGAATTATTCGGTCCCCTGTTTAGTTATACTACCCTGGCCAATAAAATAGTGATGCTAATAGTGGCTTTCGTGTACGGATGGGTGCTGGACTTTGATGCTTCTGCTTACAGATGGATTATTGCCCTTGCGGCTGTCTCGGGTACATTGTCTACTTATTTCCTGTCCAGGATCAATTATGCAGAAAATGAGGCAGGAACGACGGTCGCTAACGGAATATGGCAATCAGTACTGACTTCTGTAAGAAACCTCAGGAATATCCTTAAGGATAATTTGCCGTTCAGGCATTTTGAGTGGGGTTTTATGTTTTACGGCTTTGCCTTCATGAGCACCACAACGGTTATTACCATATTTTTTGAGAAAGAACTGGCTTTGAATTATTTCAGCGTTGCTACTTACAAGAACCTTTACAATATAGTTGCCCTGTTCCTGATCCCATATTTCGGAAGGACCCTTTCACGAATTGACCCCAGGCACTTTGCTGCAGTTACCTTCCTGTCGATTATGCTCTTTTTATTAAGCCTGGTGTTGACTGATTACTTCCCTGCCTATGTTTATATCAAGGGGTTCAAATTATTCTACGGAATGATCCCCTTTATCCTGTTTCAGGCGGTATTTGCGGCAACAATGTCACTATTGTGGAGTATTGGCTCGGCTTATTTTTGTAAACCTTCTGAGGCTGGTGACTATCAATCGGTGCATTTATTCCTAACCAGTGCCCGTTCATTATTGGCACCTTTGCTGGGAGTACTGTTCTATGAACTTTACGGGTTCGTATTCACGTTCCTGACAGGAGTGGGGTTTCTTGTAATCGCTATTGGAATTATGTTATGGTCTTACAAAAGAGAAGGAAAACTTTCAGTTAAGTCAGATTAACGGAAACAATTATAAGATGAGAGAAATCAGGAAAGGATCAGTAGATATTATGACCTCCTCTTTGGCTGAAACCTAGTTCGCATAAAAAAAACCTCCGCTTTTAGCGGAGGTCCTGTAATTATAGCGTGTGTGCACTAATTTAGCAAAAACACCGGTTTGATGATTTCTTTACCTTTCTCTATTGCCTTTTCATTTTCAGGTATTAGATTATGATGGCGTTTTGGTAAGGATTTTTCAAGTCCTTTATGGATAAATTCAGGTTGTACAACTGGTTTTACCTGTAAAAATCCTCCAAGTACAACCATATTGAAGACTTTTGTCAGTCCAACCCTTGCAGCTTCATCAGCAGCTTCAATTGAATAGATGTTAATGTCTTTCCTTGACGGATGACGGGTAATGCCATTCGGATCGTATATCAATATACCACCGGGCTTTACACTATTCTCAAATTTATCCATTGACTGCTGGTTAAGGATAATAGCAGTGTCGTATGAACTGAGGATAGGGGAGCTGATTCGCTCGTCACTGATTATAACAGTAACATTAGCTGTTCCGCCGCGCATTTCAGGTCCGTACGACGGCATCCAGCTGACTTCCTTATTTCCCATTACACCTGAGTAAGCGAGGATCTTTCCCATTGAAAGGACACCTTGTCCTCCGAATCCTGCAATTAATATTTCTTCAGTCATTGCTTTAATTCTTTAAATGTTAATCCTCATTTACTTTAATATCACCCAAGGGGTAGAATGGGAACATATTGTCGACCATCCATTGGTTAGCCTGGTTTGGGGTCATCTTCCATCCGGAGTTACAGTTTGAAACGATCTCCACAAATGAGAGTCCCTTATTCAGCTTTTGGTTTTCAAACGCTTTACGGACTGCTTTCTTTGCCTTACGGACTGCGGCGGGCGTATGGACAGCCTGACGGGTAACATAGAGTGTTCCCGGTAACTGGGCAACCAGTTCAGTTATTTTAATTGGGTTTCCCATGGTCTGGACATCCCTTCCGTAAGGAGAGGTGGATGACTTCATGTTGGGCAGGGTGGTTGGGGCCATCTGTCCGCCGGTCATTCCATAAATACCATTGTTGATAAAGATGATCACAATGTTCTCACCCCTGTTGCAGGCATGGATTGTCTCGGCGGTTCCGATTGCAGCCAGGTCACCATCGCCCTGGTAGGTAAAGACTGTCTTTTCGGGATTCAATCTTTTAACTGCAGTAGCTACAGCAGGTGCCCTTCCGTGTGCAGCTTGCTGCATATCAATGTTCATGAATTCATATGCCAGCACTGAGCAACCTACCGGTGCAATTCCGATCGTATTTTCCTGGAGGCCCATCTCTTCAATCACTTCCATGATAATGCGGTGGGCAGTCCCATGTCCACAACCTGGGCAATAGCTTAAAGGTTTGTTAGTCAGCAGCGCTGTTTTCTTATAAACCAGGTTTTCCGGTTTGCGGATATCTTCTTTTATAATACTTTCCATTTCTTATCCTCCGATTATTTTTGACTCAAGTGCATCAACTATTTCAGGTGGGGTAGGGATAACACCACCCATTCTGCCGTAATGCTCAACCTTGACTGCACCGTTAACAGCTAATCTGACATCTTCAACCATTTGCCCGGAGCTCATTTCAACCGTAAGGAATCCTTTAACTCTTTTTGCTAATTCAGCAATGGGTTTTGTTGGGAAAGGGAAGAGGGTAATCGGCCTGAGAAGTCCGACCTTAATGCCTTTAGCTCTTGCAAGGTCAACTGATTTCTGGCAAAGGCGAGCACTTGTGCCATAGGCGACAAAAATGTAATCAGCATCGTCACAGGAAATCTCTTCATACCTGACTTCATTTTCCTGTATTTTACGGTATTTCTCCTGTAAATGGATATTATGTTCTTCCTGAACGTGTGAATCGAGATTCAATGAGGTAATGATATTGCGTTCCCTGTCTGCCGTTTTACCAGTGGTAGCCCAGGGTGTATTTTTCTTAATCTCTTCTGTAGTGAAGCGTGGCCTTTGAGCAGGGAGGTATACTTTTTCCATCATCTGGCCAATGGCACCATCTGAAAGGATCAAAACAGGATTCCTGTATTTGAATGCAAGGTCGAATGCAAGGGGTGCAAAATCGGCCATTTCCTGAACAGAAGCAGGGGCAAGGACAATAAGACGGTAATCTCCATGTCCGCCTCCCTTGGTTGACTGAAAGTAATCACTCTGCGAGGGTTGGATTGTTCCTAATCCGGGGCCTCCACGAACTGCATTAAGAATAACACATGGCAGTTCAGCACCGGCTATATAGGAAATCCCTTCTTGTTTAAGGCTGATTCCGGGACTTGAGGATGAAGTAAGTACGCGTTTGCCTGTTGAAGCACCACCATATACCATATTGATGGCGGCAACTTCACTTTCAGCCTGAAGCACGATCATTCCGGTACGCTCATGTGGCTTCTCAGCCATAAGGTACTCCATAACTTCAGACTGAGGTGTGATAGGATAACCAAAGTAGCCATCGGCACCTGCCCGTATAGCTGCTTCGGCGAAGGCCTCATTGCCTTTCATTAATCTAAGTTCTTTCATACTCTTTTAGTAAATTAGTTTTCTTACTCCATTTTTTTTCTGTAGACAGTTATGACGCCATCAGGACAAACAATAGCGCAATTCATGCATCCTGTACACTCGTCATTTACTTTTTCCACATAATTGTAACCCTTACCGTTGACATTTTTTGACACTCCAATGACTTCCTGTGGGCAGGAGGGTATGCATACTTCGCACCCTTTGCATTTTTCGTTATCAATTACAATGTCTCCTTTTATTTTAGCCATAATATAGAGATTTTGGTATTCCGCAACGAAATTAGAAATTATTTACCATTTGGAAAGGATAATACGAGGGTAAATGTCCTGAGATGAGCTTATTTAAAACCATTATAAACAGCACATTGCATAAAATTAACCGACCTACATAACAAATTCAGCTGATTAAGAATGAACAGCAATCGCATGGTGCGCATGGAATTTCTTCAGCCGTACTTCAAGTTCAGGGAACTGTGCCGGATCAACCAATGAAACGCAAGCCCTAAGCCCTTCTTTCCTTGTGCTTCCGGTAATTGTTAGTGAAATCGCACTGATACCGTAGTAAAACAGTTCTTCGATCAGTTCTTCACCCGTCAGGCCGGGGTATGATATTGTAAAGTAAAACCCGTCAGCAATTGGCTTGTCGATATCCTTATCGTACACTATTTTGAATCCATTGTTGAGGAACAATTCCTTCATTGTATGGGCTTTCTGGGCATAGACTTTAACAACATTAAGGAAATCGTAACTTCCGTCGTTACCAGCTTTCAACATAGCTGCGAGGGCATATTGCGCTGAATGAGAGGTTCCGGAACTTAAAGCATAAACAGTACCGAATATCATTGCCCTTCCAAAACATTCACTGCTGTAATAGTTTAACAGGTTGGGATATTTTTTATCAAACAGACTATTTGAGATCACCATCATTCCAATTCGCTGGCCTGCATAACTGAATGCTTTAGAACTTGAAATAAATAAAATATAATTGTCAGTGTATTTAGCAACGGTTGGCTGAAACGGCGGAACACCGGGTTTGGAGTAATCCTGCCTGAAGTCCATACCAAAGTAAGCAAGGTCTTCACAAATAACCACTCCATACTGGTTAGCAAGATCGCCTATGATCCTCAGTTCCTGGTCGGTGAAACAAATCCATGAAGGATTATTGGGATTGGAATAGAGAACAGAGTGAATCTTTCCTGTTTTAAAATAAGATTCGAGTTTATCCCTAAGTTTTTCACCCCGGTAGTCATAAACGTCAAAGCTCTCAAATTTCTGGCCCAGCACCTTATGTTGTTGCTTATGTACCGGAAAACCCGGATCAATGAACAGAGTTGTATCACGGTTTGAATCTGTTCTTGCTAAAGTGAGGAAAGCTGCAAAACTCCCCTGCATGCTTCCCACTGTTGGGATGCAGGCATACGGATTTACTTCAATATCCAGGAAGTTCTTAGCAAAGCGTGAGATTTCAATTTTGAGCTCAGGATAACCGTCAATATCCGGATAAATAGCAGCGACACCACTTCGTAATGCTTTAATTTCAGCCTCAGTGCCAATAGCTGGTGGCGGAAGCCCGGGTATGCCCATCTCCATCCGGATGAATTTCTTGCCTGTTTCCTTTTCGATCATGTCAATGATCTTTTTAATTTCACGGATACTGGCTTTCCCGACGCAAGGCAGGTTAACACTTTCAATGACCGATTTTACAACTTCGTAGTTAATAGGAGTCTCATTCCTGAATTGTTCCTTCATCACTTTAGACTTTACTGAATATCAAATATTTATGGTTCCTCTCTTTCCGTAGAATGTATTATGAGTGGAATTGTCCTTTTATCGGTGCAATTTAAAGAAATAGTCCGATTAGACAATAAAAATAAAAAAAACGATCAGGCGAGTGATTTAGCAGTTTTAGAATGAGAAGTTTTAAGTGATGCAACAGCTAAAATAAGACCTAAGGCTATTCCAAGCAAAGCAGCAAACAAAACCTGATACTCGCCGGGCAGCAAAAATGTGATAGTATGTGCAGGGTACCAGAAAAATGGAATGGTTTTCTTAAAGACGAAATTCCATTGGACATCCCAATTGAGATTTTTAAGGGTATCCGTAACATCCATCTTTGAGAATAGACCCTTAATAGTACCGCCAGTGTTTAAGATATGTGTATCGGTAATCTTATGCGTTGTCATCATTACCGGAGCATAGATGGTGTTCATAAAAACGCTGATGCACAAAGCGATGAATACTTTTCCTGCCGAAAGATCGCCGGCATATACTGCGGCAGGATCCGGCATACCCATGAAAGAAATAAACTGGATTGTACCGGTTGTAAAAACCGTAAAAGCCAGTTTAATTGTAATGCCAAGGAATCCCCAGACCAAAGCCCTTGGTAATATTCCGAATCCGGGAGTATTGTATTGCCCGGTTTTTATTCGTAACCCTATTACTTCACCAATGGTGGCAAGGATTGCAAATTTCAGGAAACTCATGATGAGCCCGTGCTCTTTATTAAACGACTCATAGAAAGTAAACAAATCGCTGCTTAAGAAAAAGGGCAGGAAAATTGCCACTATTAATAAACCAAATAAAAGATCTTTCTTCATCTTATTTCAAATAAGGTTATTCACTTAGTCAGTCCTGATAATATAGCAGGTCTGCAGCAACAATTCCGGCTTCCCGTTCAATTTTTAATAACCTGTCCATACTTTCATAATAGAATGAAAGTTCAGTGAGATATTCAATAAGTGAGATTTCTCCTGAATCAAATGCTTTTCTTAGAAATCCGGCGTTGGTATGAGATTCTATTTCTGAACGGTAACTTTTTGCATTAGCCAGCGAAGTTATTACTTTCTGGTGTTTGGCCTTTAACCTGAAATAAAATTGTTGTTGCATATCCTTCATCAAATTCTGACTGGCGATGCTTTTAAGCCTGGATGATTTTACAAGATTCCGGTTTTCCCATAATGGTATTGTCATACCCACGGTAATGCCGCTGAATTTTTCTTCAGGAAGGTTTTCACTCATATACCCTGCAGTAATTTTAGGAAGCGTCAGCGATGCGTTTAGTTTTACCTCCTCGGCATTCAATAATGATTGCTGCTCCATCCATTGAATGTCAGGAATAGTATTACGAACCGTTGGATACCATGTTTCAAAATCAGCTTCAATGAATGGGATATACGGCCCATGCGTATCAATTGTCAGGGAATCTCCACCATTTAATGCAGTCAGTGCGGTTTTAACATTATTTAGTATTGAAGTCTGTTCAATAAGTAATTGCTGCTGGTTTGCAAGATTAAGAAGGGCTTTATTGTATTCAAGAATATTAGCTTCACCGGCATTGAGCTCTGATTCCATAGCTTGTGCCAGGATTTTTGCATCTTCAGTTCGGCGGGTCAAGTCTTCAATATATGAATCGAGGTATGCAAATTCAATGTAAAGCATCGTTGCTGAATGCATGACCGACATGTATTCTTTCCTGTACTCATAATCAAGCTGTTTATTTTTAATATTTGCAACTTCCTTACGGTGATTATACACAGTAGGGAAATCAAATGACTGAATTACCCTGAGGTCTTTACGGTTGCCAGGCAATGGTTGCTCACCCCATAAGTAGTTAAATTCTATTTCCGGGTTTACCGGATTGAGTCCGGTTTTATTGCCGGTCTTTTCAGCGTCATAAAGTTCCCTCAAAGCTTTTAACCTTTTATTATTTGAGGCTATGTCACTCAATATTTTATCAAGTGCCTTAGTTTGCTTTACTGAAAAATTATCCTGGTTATTTTGAGTATTTTGAATATTGACAGGATTGTGATTACTTGTCTTTTCCTGATCTGACGTATTCTCCTGACCTTTGACCGAAACTTCCAATACCAACAGGACAATAATTAAAATAATTGTTTTCATTCAACTGGTTCCTCCATCTTTAAAGAATTGCGATTGGCAAGCAAACTATATACAATTGGCACAATGAAGACATTGAGTAATGTTGATGTGAGCAGACCACCTAATATTACTTTAGCCATTGGACTTTGAATTTCATTACCTGACAGGTCGCCCCGGAATGCCAGGGGAATGAGGGCAAGCGCTGCAGTCAGCGCTGTCATAATTATCGGGTTAAGTCGATCGACTGAACCTTCGATAATTGTTTCCCTTAAGGGCAAACCTCTCAAATTCAGTTGCTGGTAATTTGAGACCAGCAGGATGCCATTCCGGGTTGCAATTCCGAATAATGTAATAAATCCGATAATGGCCGGGATACTTAGAATTCCGGAGGTAAAGAAAATGCTGAATACACCGCCTATGAGGGCCAATGGCAGATTTAAAAGTATAATTCCCGCCAGTTTGAAGTTTTTGAATTCATGGTAAAGGATCAGCAGTATCACAAAAACGGCAATTATGGATGTTATAAGCAATGTTCGTGATGCCCTGGCTTCGCTTTCAAACTGGCCGCCATATTCTATATGATAACCCTCCGGAAGCTTGATTTCCTGATCAATTTGTTGCTTTATATCATTGACAACGCCCCTTAGGTCTCTTCCTGCCACATTAGCTGAAATAACGATCTTTCTCTGAACATTTTCCCTGCTGATTGAACTTGGTCCTGAAACTGAAACAATGCTGGCAACTTCTTCCAATGGTATTTTACTGCCATTATCCGTATCAATGAGTGCTGACCTGATCCCTTCAATGGTTTTTGTATATTCAGGCGATAACTTCAGGATCAGGTCAAAGTTACGCTGTCCTTCATAGATGTCCGACACCTTTTCACCGCTGAAAGCAGTATTAACAAAATCATTGAATTGATTGACCGTTATTCCATGGAAGGCCAATTTTTCCCTGTCGGCTTTTATTTGAATTTGCGGTATCTCAGTTTGTTGTTCAACATTCACATCAACCAATCCTTCAATTTCTGAAATTGAATTCTTTATAGTGTTTCCCAGGGCAAACATTTTATTAAGATCGGTCCCAAAAAGCTTTATTGCAATGTTAGCGCGTGTTCCTGAGAGCATATGGTCAATCCTGTGGCCGAGTGGTTGTCCGACAGTTGATGCGATACCCGGGATTCCGGCCAGTTTCAACCGTACATCTTCCATGAATTCAGCCCTGTCCCTTTTGTCAAGTTGAAAGTTAACATCAATCTCAGCACTGTTGGAAGTTTGTGAATGCTCGTCCAGTTCACCCCGACCTGTTCGGCGGGCTGTGCTTTTTATCTCAGGGATTGAAAGAAGTTCCTGTTCAACCAGATTGCCTAATTTATTGCTCTCCTCTAAGGAAGTGCCGGGCTTTGTTATTACTGAAAGTGTCAGTGATCCTTCGTTAAATTCAGGAAGAAAACTCCTGCCCATTGATGAAAACATGACCAGGGCAGTAACAAATAGCCCGATTGTTGGGAATATTATAGCTTTTTTATGATTTAAACTCCAGGCTAATGACTTCCTGTACCTTTCCTTCAGAACCCTCACCAGTTTTTTTTCTTCCTTATTTCTGAGAAGAAATGCGTCATTCGAGAGCAGTATCCTTGACAGGAGGGGGGTGATGGTCATAGCCACCACCATGGATATAAAGAGCGAGACAATGAATGATATACCGAGGGGTTTCAGCATTCTGCCTTCCATACCAGTAAGGAAGAACAATGGAATAAAGGCTACAATGATTATTAAAGTTGCGTTTAATATTGAAGCCCTGATTTCCATAGAGGCCTTGAACACAACCTGAAAGGATGACTCTCTTTCAGTTGCATTTCTAAGCCTGTTTTGCCGTAAATGTTTATAAACATTCTCAACATCAATGATAGCATCATCAACAAGTGACCCAATAGCGATTGCCATACCACCCAAACTCATTGTATTGATGTTCAAGCCAAGATATTTTAAGACCAGGATCGCACCTAACAACGATAAAGGAATTGCTATCAATGAGATGATGGTAGTCCTGAAATTTCCAAGGAAGACAAAAAGGATGAGCACTACAAATAATCCACCTTCAATAAGGGCATTGCTTACATTTCTGACGGAAGTCTCAATAAAGTCGGCCTGCCTGAATATTTTTGTATCAAGTTTCACATCAGGGGGAAGGCTTTTACTTACTTCCTTCAGGTTGAGTTCAATCTGTTCGGTTACATTCAGCGTATTTGTATTCGGTTGTTTTGAGACTGATATGATGATGGCAGGTTTCCCGTTCATAGAAGCATGCCCCATTGGAACAGAAGCCCCGATGACTACTTGAGCAACATCGCTGATCCTCACCGGTTTCCCATCTGCAGATTTAATGAGGGAATTTCCCAAAGCCTCGGTGTCAGATGTTCGGGCAATACCTCTTACCACATATTCATTGCCATATTGGCGTATAACGCCTCCCGTGGAATTTTGGCTTATACCCGAACAAACTTCAGCCAATTCATTCATTGAAACATTGAAGAATTTCATTTTATAGGGATCAGCCAAGATCTGGTATTGCTTAAAATCACCGCCAATGATGGTTACCTGTGATACTCCTGTAGTTGACAGAAGTATTGGCTTTATATTCCATTCTGCTATTGTGCGCAGATCCATCAGGCTGGTACTACCGGATTCTAAACCGATGAAAAATATTTCACCCATTACACTCGACTGCGGCGCAAGTGTCGGTTGTCCCACCCCAAGTGGCATTTCGGCAACGACACTCACAAGTTTTTCACTGACTATCTGCCTTGCCTTCAGAATGTCGCTGCCCCAATCAAATTCAACCCACACAAACGAATATCCGTAAGCTGATACCGATCGCACTCTTCTGACATCAGTGGCTCCGTTCATTGCTGATTCGATGGGGAACGTCACCATTCGTTCAACTTCCTCAGATGCCAGTCCATGAGCATCGGTCATTATAACCACTGTTGGGGCTGTAAGATCAGGAAATACATCAACATCCATTTGTAATGTGGTTCTCACACCTGCAACTACAAGAATGAGCGAGAGCAGGAGGACAAGGTATTTGTTCTCAAGGGAGAATTTTATAATTCTGTTCATAGTTGCCTCCCTTTATTAATGAACATGACCGGCATGAGGATCCAATGCTCCGGAGGATTGTGAAAGTTTTACCAGCATGGCTCCCTTAGCCACTATGCGGTCGTTTTCAATGAGTCCTTCAGTTATTTCCGTATGTATACCATCAGTAGCACCGGTTTTGACTTCTTTCTTTTCAAAGAGTTCCGGCGTTATTTGTACCAGGACGTAATATACACCTTGTTCTTCAAGCAATGCACTGTTTGGAACAGTCAATTGTTTATTGGTGCTTTTGCTTTTTAAAAACAACTGCACAAATTCACCCGGCATAAATTGTCCCTTATTTTCAATTTGCAGAGTGACAGGGATCGCAAAATTATTATTGGTCAGATTTTGCCCTACTGAAACAATTTTACCATCCAACTCTTCAAGTGCAAATGAGTTATCTGCTGATTTTATTGTTGCTGAAAAAAGATCCTTTAAAAAATGTGAATACCTGGACTGAACTTCTGCCTGGATGATTAAATCCTTGTTTTTTATCACTGAAAAAACCGGTTCTCCTGCTTCAATGTATTCACCATTTTTTTTATATATTTCTGATATGAAGCCGTTTATCGGACTTTTAATGGTTTGCCCTGAGGAAGTGAAATTTTGACTCAAATTGTCGAATATGACTTTATACGTCTCGTAATCCCGTTTTGAATTCAGCAGTTCCTTTTCGGATACAATTTTATCTTTAGCCAACTCTTTCTGTCGCTCATAAACGGTTTTGGCATTTTCATAATTGCTCTTTGCTTCAATATATTCCACTGAACTGTTATTCTGGGCCATTCCGGATCCCGTTATGTATAATATGGATTCTCCGGCTACTACATTCTTTCCCGAAAGTAGATTGTTATTTTTTATATCAATTATGCCACTCGTTTTAGCGGTAACAATCACCTTATCAGCCTGGGCGGGCATTACCTGGCCGGTTGTCCTGATAACTTGTCCAAAATCCTCTTTTACAACAGGCTGAGTGGCAAAATCAATCTTCCATGATTTTTCTTTTGTAAATGATACCGCATTAGGATTATGAATTTCTGAAGCTTCAGCTGCTGAGTCAGCTTCTTCTTCGGTTTTATATACCTCCACCGGTATCTCAAACTTTGATGTTTTAGTCCTGAAATTAACCTCGTAAACAAGCCTTGATTTACCTGCAGCCTTTGGAGTCAGTTTAAAATTGTATATTCCTTTTTGAATGTGTTTATCTGTTGTTGACTGAACTTCATCGTTGCCTGAGAATAGCTTTAAAGTGATTACAGCAGAATCGAGTGGTTTAAAATTATCAAGGATGGTAAAGTGAGACAGTATCCCTGATTCTTTGCCAATGACCAGTGGGTCGGCTTCTGCAAATAATTCGAGGTCTGTACTATAAGCTGTCAGTACAATTTTTGGTTCTTCATGACCTTCATGAGCATGTCCGTCTGTATTATTTTCTTCGGAATGGTTTTGACTGCAACCGGAATATAAAAATCCCAGCAACAGGAATAGAAATATCTTATAAGTCATTGTTTTAAGCGAATTATTTTGTTTTCCGTTTAATGAGTGAAATCCCGGTTTTTACCGCGATCATGAAAAGATGATACTAAACAGAAAGGGGAGGAGCACGAAGATCGCTTAATCTTAAGTAAGCAGGTTTTGGCGGGGAGAACTTTGGATAGTATCCCTGAAGTATTGAAAATGAACTAACAAAAATAGTAAGATGATCATTGAGAACAGCCGTATGCCCGCTAAGGTCGTTTAAGGGAATTACAGGAGGATGGAAATGAACTTTATCAACCTGGTCGCCCGGGGCAATTAGCGCTTTAAAGATGTCACACAATGCACAGTTGTCACCATTGTTACCTTTTTCCCCTTGATCAGGCTCACGATGATTTATTTCAGAGCACAAGCTTTGTGACTCATAGCAAATTGCCGAATCGTGGTGATGGTGCGGAATAATCTGATTGACCAGCATTACGCTGACAGATGCGCAAAAGAAAATAAACGCCAATGCTCTCCGGGTCACGTTTTCAGATTAAATTACCGCAAAAATAAAAGAATTAACAATACTAGGTAAACAAAAAAAAAGAGGCTACGTAACATATAGCCTCTTTCAACATTTCACCAACTACTAACCGCTATTTTATTTCAGTTCTTCTATTAGTTTCCTGGGTCTTACGGGCCTGTGACTGCCTCATCTTTTTTTGATTAGCTTTCTCCAGCCTTCTCATTTCTTTTGCCTTCTTCCTTTCAGCTTTTAAGGCTGCTTTATGCGCTTTAGTTGCAGCTTTATCTGATTTATCCCAACCGGTCTTTTTACCCTTATCAGCGGTTTTTGTATATCCTCTTTCCTGTCCTTCTTTCATTGCCTTACCTTCCTGACCGGCAGGTACAGGAGCAGTCGGACTAACAACAGGTTTCACAGGTACAGCACCGGGCTTCTCCGGTATGGCTGGTTTTTCGGGTTTCTCAACTTTATAATCCGGCCTGTCAGGTGTTGCCGGTGTTGCAGGAGTTGCGGGGGTTGCTCTTATTTTCCCGGCTTTTTCGGTTTTTGATTTATTTGCTTTCTTATCATTTTGTGCCTGCAGGACTAATGGATTGCAGACTAATATTATAATAATAAGGCTAACAGAAAAAACAAGAAACTTTTTCATTGCTTGGTAAATTAGAGTTATTTATGATTAAAGCCTAAAGATAGTTGATTTCATAAAAAGAGGCAACATTTTTGAATTAAAATTGATCTATTTTAGGATATAATGGTGGTTCTTTTTCAAATAGTGGAGTAACCAAAATTAAAAAACCTTGTTATAGACATTATTGTCTTTCAAGAAAGGGTTGAAGGTGTTACAGATGTCAAAAAAATGACTATTTTTGTACCCTTTTAAAAAATACTATGATTAACATCACTTTGCCTGATAATAGTGTTAAGCAGTTTCCTGAAGGGACAACCTCCATGGATATTGCAAGGAGTATCAGTGAGGGACTGGCACGTAATGTGCTTTCAGCTACCGTGAACGGAGAAATATGGGATGCAAACAGGCCTATTACTAAAGATGCTTCGTTGAAATTAAATACCTGGGATTCAACGGAAGGTAAGTTTACAATGTGGCATTCTTCAGCTCATCTAATGGCTGAGGCTGTTGAACAGTTATACCCGGGCGTAAAGTTTGGTATAGGTCCAGCAATTGAGAATGGTTTTTATTATGATATGGACTTTGGTGACAGGCAGATTTCTGCTGAGGACCTGAAAGCCATTGAAGACCGTATGCTGGAACTGGCGCGTGAAAAGCAAACATTTGTACGTCGTGAAGTCTCTAAAAATGACGCTCTAAGCTATTTTGGTGATAAGAAGGATGAATATAAAATTGAACTGATCCGGGATCTTGAGGATGGCCAGATCACTTTTTACGAATCTGGTACATTTACCGATTTGTGCAGGGGACCACATCTTCCTGATACCAGTCCTATTAAAGCTGTTAAGCTGCTGAATATTGCAGGTGCATACTGGAGAGGTGATGAGAAACGCAAACAACTTACCCGTATTTACGGCATTACCTTCCCTAAGCAAAAGGAATTGACTGATTTCCTTGAATTGCTCGAAGAAGCTAAGAAACGCGATCACCGTAAACTGGGTAAGGAACTTGAACTCTTTACCTTTTCACAAAAAGTAGGTCAGGGATTACCTTTATGGTTGCCAAAAGGAGCCCAGTTACGAGAGCGACTGGAACGTTTTCTGAAGAATGTTCAGCAGAAAGCAGGTTATCTGCCCGTGATTACGCCCCATATCGGAAATGTTGAACTTTATAAGACATCAGGACACTTCCAGAAATATGGGAAAGACAGTTTCCAGCCAATGAATACTCCTGAGGAAGGTGAGCAGTTTATGCTAAAACCTATGAACTGTCCGCATCACTGTGAAATCTTTGCTTCTAAACCCCGCTCATACAAAGATCTGCCTTTGCGTTTTGCTGAATTTGGCACTGTTTACCGTTATGAGCAAAGTGGCGAATTACATGGTCTTACTAGGGTTCGTGGCTTTACCCAGGATGATGCCCATTTATTCTGCATGCCCGAGCAGATAAAGACTGAATTTATCTCGGTAATCAATATTGTACTGCACATCTTTAAAACTCTTGATTTTAAAGATTATACAGCTCAAATTTCATTGCGTGACCCCAATAACCATGAAAAGTACATTGGCAGTGACGAAAATTGGGAGAAAGCTGAAAGCGGAATCATCGAGGCTGTTAAAGAAGCCGGACTTGATGCAGTGATTGAATATGGAGAGGCTGCTTTCTATGGCCCGAAGCTTGATTTCATGGTAAAAGATGCATTAGGCAGGAAATGGCAATTGGGAACTATCCAGGTCGATTATAATTTACCTGAGCGTTTTGAGCTCGAGTATATAGGCAGCGATAATCAAAAGCACCGTCCGGTCATGATCCACCGTGCACCTTTCGGATCTATGGAGAGATTTGTTGCTGTGCTGATTGAACATACTGCCGGGAATTTTCCTTTATGGCTCAATCCTGAGCAGGTTATCATTCTGCCAATCAGTGAAAAGTACATGGATTATTCAAAAAAACTTTCAGATATCCTAAATAATTCCGAAATTCGCAGCCAAATTGACGAGAGAAGTGAGAAAACTGGCCGTAAGATCAGGGATGCTGAAGTTCGTAAGGTGCCTTTCATGCTGATAGTCGGTGAGAAAGAGGAAGCAGAAGGAACAGTCTCGGTTCGCCGTCATGGTGTAGGTGACCTGGGCTCTTATACAATTGAAGATTTCATTAATCTTGTAAATAAAGAAGTTAACGAAGCTATGCAATAACAGCTTCAATTATTAATTAACCAAAGGAGGAATAGATATAGCAACGCCGTTTAGAAACCCGAGAGGTCCAAGGCCCATGCAAAGAAAGCAGGAGGATCCTCATCTCATCAACGAAAGAATAAAAGCACCTGTTGTAAGGGTAGTTGGTGAAAACGTTGAACAGGGTATATACAGTATAAAAGATGCCCTGGCAATAGCACAGAGACTCGAACTTGACCTTGTAGAAATATCCCCGACAGCCAATCCGCCTGTCTGCAAGGTAACCGATTACAAAAAGTTTCTTTATGAACTCAAGAAGAAACAGAAGGAGATCAAGGCTAAATCGGCCAAGATTGTTGTAAAGGAGATAAGATTGGGTCCGAATACCGATGAGCACGACTTCAATTTCAAACTTAAACATGCTATTAAGTTTTTGGAAGAGGGTGCCAAAGTTAAGGTCGAAGTGCTGTTCAGAGGAAGAAGCATCGTTTATAAGGACCAGGGTGAAATTAAGCTTCTTCAGTTTGCTTCAATGCTTGAAGAATACGGCAAAGTGGAAAAACTTCCACTGCTCGAAGGAAAAAGGATGATTATGATCATCGCCCCTAAAAAATAGTAAGTTTTTAATCTCAATATAAACCATTAATTAATCCAGTAATGCCAAAAATGAAGTCTAAATCCGCTGCCAAAAAGAGGTTCGATGTAACCGGCACCGGTAAACTGAAAAGGAAGCATGCTTACAAAAGTCACATCCTGACTAAAAAGTCAACGAAACGTAAACGTAATTTAACTTACTCTACCATCGTTGATAAGGCAGATGCCAAGATTGTAAAAGAAATGCTCCAGTAAATTTGTGTTAATCTAATTATTAACCCTTGCTTTCAGCACCTAAGAGTTGACTTGTGAAAGTTTAACCGCGAAAGTGAAAAACAATTAAAAAATGCCAAGATCAGTAAACGCAGTTGCCTCAAGGGCACGCAGAAAAAAGATCCTAAAAGCTGTCAAAGGGCAGTTTGGAAGGAGAAAGAATGTTTGGACGGTAGCTAAAAATGCATACGAAAAAGGCATGGTGTATGCATACCGCGACAGACGCCAAAAAAGACGTAATTTCCGTAGTTTATGGATAACCCGTATCAATGCAGGTGTACGTGAATATAACATGTCGTACTCTGTTTTCATGGGCAAACTCAAACAAAAGAATATTAATCTTGACCGTAAGGTACTTGCCGACCTTGCAATGAATCATCCTACTACATTTAAAGCAATAGTGGATGCTGTTAAATAGTTTTGTTGAGCACAAAAACGCAAAAAGAGGTCTGATATCTGTATCAGGCCTCTTTTTTTATTTCTAAAGCAAAAACTAACGGTAACTTTACATCATATAGGATTTCAAATCCTGCCTTGTGTCCTTTTGGATATCCTTCTGCATGTCCTTTTGAATATCTGGATTCGTTTCAGATTTTTTAGCATCTTTCTCAAGCGAGAATTTCACAGGCATATTAAACTGAACGGCAACCGGTTCACCATGCATTTTCCCTGGCTCCCATTTTGGCATACCGGATGCAGCTTCCAGTGCTGCTTTATCCAATAGTTCATGAACTCCCCGAATTATTTTCATATTGGTAACTGAGCCATCAGCCTGCACAATAAAGGTCAGGTAAACCGTACCTTGAATTCCTTTTTTACGGGCTTCATCAGGATATACAATCTTGCTTGCCATGAAGTTGGCTCTTGCTTCATCTCCACCGGGAAATTGAGGTGGCACTTCTACAACGGTAAATACTTCACCCTTTTCTCCCTTTTGAGGTGCAGCAGGTTTAGTTTTCGTGTCAGTAGTTGTGCCGGTCTGTTTAACTGCCTGGTTTTTATCTTTATCACTGAGCGCGAATTTTATAGGTAATGTCATTCCATAACTGACAGGTTTGTTGTCTTTCATGGCGGGTTTCCATTTGGGCATATTCCTGACCGCATCGTTAGCTACCTTCGCTAAGGAAGAATTAACTCCATCCTTGATCAGTATGTTTCCCACTTCACCCGTTTTATATACTGTAAATTGCACATAAACAGTGCCTTCTATCCCGGCTTTGCGGGCATCTTCAGGATAAGGTGTATTGGCAGCCAGGTACTCAACCAGTGCTTTATCTCCGCCCGGAAACTGAGGTGGAGTGTCTGGCTTATCATTCTGACTTTGCTTATTTTGCTGAAGGTTTTTGGTTGTATCAGGATAATTGACAGATGTTGTATCGTCAAAGGTGGTTGTAACCATCGAGGTTAAGAACAATAGCGAAAGTGAAAGACACAGGCCAATAAAAATACGCCCGTACCTAATTCTGCTGAAGTTAAGATTGTTGATCATGGTAATTCTTTTTTTGATGTGCAGACTGAAATTATTCGATATTGAAATTGTGTTGTTATTTAAATAAAATGAAAGAATCAGGTCACTATAATCGCCCCGGTCAAATATGCCGATTACTTTTGAATCAGCCTGATATTCATGAACTTCTGACAGCAGGCGGGAAGTGATATGTGCAAAGGGACTGAACCATAAAACTGACCTGAAGATACCTGAGAGCAGCCTGTCAACACTGTGTTTTTCCCTTACATGGCAAAATTCATGCTTTAGTATCATATCGAGTTGTGGATGTGAAAGATTGTTGGGCGAAAGAAATACCCAGGAAAAAAATGAAAAGGGACTTTTAACTGTTCGTTCCAGTTCAACTCTTCCATAAAGTGTTTTAAACTCTTTGGATCTCAGTTTCTTCTGAATGATTGAAGCCACAGAGATCAGCATTCCGCCTATGAGTACCAGGCACACACCATAATATAAAGTTGCAGGTAACGCTGTGATGCTTAAGAATCCTGAACCGGTTTGAGTTGAACCTATTACAGCTTCAGGCAGGTTTATAGCAATAACAGGCAATCCGGAGGAATTCTCATGTAAATTAAAAGGGTAGGGGATTAGCGGAAGTATAAGCGGAAGTATCATTCCAAGCAACAAAGTAGCTCGCATCAATTGAAACTTATCTGATTTCCTGAGTGTAAAATAGTAGAAAGCCAATATTACTGCATTTACAATGGCAGCCTTAATGAGATATATAAAAAGCTCAGTCATCTCTGTTTTGCTTGTTTTTGATTTGTTTATCAATAAGGCGTTTTATCTCTTCAAGTTCTGATACAGAAAGTTGCTCATCATCCGAAAAGAATGAAACCATTTGTTTGTATGAGTTACTGAAATATCCTTTAACCAATTGGTGTAAAGAATGACGGGAATAGTCTGTTTTACTTACAATGGGGAAGTAAATATAGGATTTACCTGAAGGCTCATGGTCAATGAACCCTTTTTTTTCAAGAATCCTGATTATGGTTGAAACCGTATTATATGCGGGTTTAGGTTCAGGAAAATAGTCAAGGAATTCAGTAACGAAACCTTTTTTGATTTTCCATAATATCTGCATCACCTGCTCTTCCGCCTTTGTTAATTCTTTCATAATGAATCAGAATCTATAGTAACTAATTTTTTAGTTTAAAAGTGTACCAAATGTACAACTAAAAATTTAGTTTGTCAAGAAAAATCTTTAAAATCTCACTTTTTACCGGTGAATTGACGTAAATGAGGTCCCACTTACAAGGTTAAAAACATCAATAATAATGAACAACCTGATTATTTCTTCAATTTCCTCGGGAGGGAGAATTTCACAGGCAGGCTAAATTCTTGCTTTGAAGGTTTCCCATTGATCTGACCCGGAATCCAGACCGGCATTTCTTTAACTGCATCAACGGATGCCTTATCAAGATCAGGGTGTAATGGCTGGATTATTTTAATATTACTGACATAACCTTTTTGGTCAACGATAAATGAGAGGATTACTGTGCCTTCAATTTTCTTTTCAATCGCATCGGGCGAATAAGTGATATGTTCTTCAAGAAATTCAGACAATGCTTTATTGCCACCCGGAAAACGCGGTGATTGAACAGTAACCATGATGGTTGTATCTGTAGAAACTTCACCGGTCAGGGTATCTTTCCTGACTTCCTGTGAAAATCCATCCATACTCAACAACAGCATCAATATCGTAAGTAATTTCATAAACCTTCCTCTCTTTTCTGAATGATCATTTTTATCTGGTCTGTCAGTATTCTTTTTGCGATGATCTTTTTCTGGTCATCAAGTAAATACATAACCGGTGAACTATGGACATCATATAGTTCCCTGAAATCGCCGCTCATGCTGTAATAGCCGTTAACATTCACCCAATTCATTTTATTTTTAAGGATGTATTCCTTCATTTTGGTCCATGAGGTATCCATACAAACTGCATAGACCTCAAAATCAAATTTCTTGCTGAAATCATTATAGAATGATGTCAACAATGGGGTTTCCTTCTTGCAATGGCTGCATTCAGGATCCCAGAAATAGATGATGGTATACTTATTTTTTATTGAGTGCAGTGAGACCGGGATACCAAGCGTATCCATTAGTATCAGGGGTGGAGCAGTCTTACTGATAAGTATTGGCTCAAGTGTTTTTGCTCTTTTAATCAGGTTTTCTCTTACCGAGGCATTCATCCAGGTCATCCTTTGATCGCTGAAATATTTATCGATGATATGCACAAAAACAGCATCATGGCCCATTATTTCAGAGCTTTCATACTTCACTATAAGATACCAGATCAGGTATTTGAATGAATCAAAATTACTGCCGGTCATGCTTATAAGCTTGTCAATTGAACTTATCAGTGAATCAGGTGCCGGCAGCGTTAATTTATTAAGGTATTGTTCAACTTTACTATGGATTACAGGCGTCCTGATCACCCGGCTATCCGAAAGGTCAATGTTATCCCAGAAGTGGTTTTTGTAATTATTGAATGCTGATACTGAGTCAGGCCTTCCATTAGGCAAGATAACAGGAGCAGGCACTTTGGGTTCCTGCATCGATTTTAAGAACACTGAAAAAAACTTACCCTGATGGGTATTGATCAATCCCTCAATATGACGGTCAACTTCATCATTAAGCAAATTGATCCTATTATCAACTATTTTAGCTGAATCACTTCCTGCCGGAAATCTCTTTTTCAGGGCTTGTAGTTGGGACATTTCCTTGTGTTTGGATGAAAGAAATGTCACGTATTCAAACAACAACTTGTTTTGATCATCAGCTTTGGATTTGAGGCTTGAAGGTAGATTATCCTTATCACCGGTAATGGTGATGATTTGTTTATCAGCAACGATGAAATCAAACAACTTATTCTTACTGGCCCCTGCAATTATATACATGCCTTCGGGCAGGAGTGAATCGCCCTGAAAGCGATAATTGAACTGCTTGTCAGGAAAAGCTGTATCCACCACGAATTGCTTATCACCTGCATAACTTGCAAGTAAGAGCAAACTGTCGTTTAATCCTTCCAGTTTAATAGTTATCCTGAATGATTGAGCCCAAACGGTTTGTACCTGACTGAATAGAATAGTTATTAAAAGTAATGTGCCCGGCAGAAAAGAGCGGAATTTCATAAACACGATCATTTGCACAAACTTACATAAATAATGGTATTTTACCTGATTGTTTGCTATTTTTGTTTAAAACCATTGATTATGAAGACGATCAGTATTATTGGCATAATATGCCTGCTAATTACAACCTCGCTTTCAGCAGCCGATTCAGAATTAAACCGTTTAATACTGGAACGAAACCAACAAAACAAGAGGCTGCAGTACCTGAGTGATTCTATAATCCCGGGAAGAATGACAAGACTTTATTTACTTAATGACCAAATGCAAAAGATTTTGCAGATAGACGATTCTATATTAAGGCATACTGAATCATTAATTAATTCTGAATCTGCATTAAATGATTCTTTAAGGGCTGAAGAGCAAAGGGCTGCAAAGCTTTCCCTGGACTATGAACAATTAGTTATAAGAAGTCGGAATGATTCGAGAATGATACTTATCATGAAAACCTCGACAGGGGTATTGATCCTGGCAGTATTGGTTCTGTTATATTTGTTGTTATATCGGAGAAAATCACAAAAAAATTATGATATGGAGGCTGAAATCGATAGTCTGGTTAAGGAAAACAATGCATTACAAAGTCAGGTGTCAAATTTCCAGGTCAGGGAGGAAAGAATTAAAGCAGAAATCGATAAGGAAGTAGAATTAAAAACAACAACCCTTAAATCAGAAATTGATAAAGAGGTAGAATTAAAGACAGCAGACCTTCAAGCTCAGTTGAATGAAGCAAATGAACGTAACCACTCTATTCTCAATAAAATCGATAAATTAATCAGGGATCTGTCCTCTGTAAATTAATGATAATCTTTCTCGCCGGCTTTTATCCTGGCATCTATAAAATTCTCTTGTGGAGGTATAGGGCAACTGTATTTCTTCTTATTATAAACGCAGTAGGGGTTATACGCCCGGTTAAAGTCAAGTACAATATGATCATCCTGAGGGATCCTGGCATCAATGTATCGACCACCCCCGTATGATCCTTCTCCTGAGGTCTCATCCCTGAAAGGCACAAAAAGATAATCTTCATAACCTTCTTTTGTCATCAGACCAACATTCCTGAATATTGTAAGTGTATCTGTGAGACTGCCGATTGAAAATATTGCCCTTCCAAAAACAATATATAACGGTAATCTTTCCGTTGTAGTTTTCATTTTTATCGTATCAGGTGTAGAAAACCTTTCCAGGCGAGCGGTTATCCTGAAACGGCTACTTGGCTTATAGTAATTTAATCCTTTAAAATCCTTTATTTCCTCTGCTGGTAACGGGGATTCATCAGGATTAATAAATTCCTGGTTCTTTTCAATTCTCTCCTTTTCTATTTCAGAAACATAATCCTTGTTCGAGGTTTTGCCCGGTTTCTGGGTATAACCAACAACTGAAACCATAAGCAGAAAAACTATCACAATACCCTTATAAGCCATAACCTTGTTTTTTTTGGTAAAATTAAGATTTTGAAACATTGTCACGTAAATTCTTGTTAATGCTGGTTGCAAATTATTATCATGTTTGCTGATTATAAATTCCGACATATAGACGTTAACTAGTCGTTTCTTAGTCGTTATTTAGTCGTTATTTAGTCGATTTTTAATCGAATATATATTGCCTGAACGATGTATATCAAACGCGTAATACTGCCAGTATATATTTGAATATTGAAAAAATGAATGTTGCTGAAATCAGAAGGAATTATATACTGAACCGATTGGATGAATCTGATACGGGCTCAGATCCAATCTTTTTTTTCAGAAAATGGTTGGATGAGGCCATAAAAGCTCAATCCTCTGAGCCAACTGCTATGATACTATCAACTGCTGATGAAAAAGGAAGACCATCATCCCGTGTGGTATTGCTAAAAGGAATTGAAAATGTATCTTTCAGGTTTTTTACTAATTATAATAGCCTGAAGGGAAAACAGATCCATAAAAACCCTTTTGGGTCAATCCTTTTTTTCTGGCCTGAACTTGAAAGGCAGGTGAGAATTCAAGGAAAGATTGTAAAGATTTCGGATGAAGAATCGGATGAGTATTTCAACAGCCGTCCTTTAGAAAGCCGGATAAGTGCAATGATTTCACCGCAAAGTGAAGTTATACCAAACAGGGCTTACCTTGAAAAATTAATGACTGTTAAAGTTGCTGAGTTGGGGAATCAGCCGCTGGTTACCCGACCAAAGCATTGGGGAGGATATGACCTTAATCCAACAAGCATTGAGTTCTGGCAGGGGAGGGAATCGAGGCTGCATGACCGGATACTATTCTTAAAAATCAGGAATAAATGGATCAGGGAGCGATTAGCCCCCTGATGCTGATGTTCGCAAATCTTTGACTATTAGTTTTAATCCGGCTGATGCTCTTTTCTTAAAAGATCATTAATGGTTTTTACCGGATTGAACGTAATAACAGGAACTTCTATAAATATACTTATCCAATCGGCCATTGCACCATTCCATAAACCGGGAAGCTCTTGTGCCTTCAATTCTTGTCCGTCCTTTGATTTAATTGAAATAAACCCTGTTGAGGGATCAATAAAATCACGCAGGTCAAACGGGTCGCCGTTAAAGTCTCTTACATAACAAACCAGGTCAACTGGGTTGAAGTGCGTTGATTTTTCAAAGATCTTTTTTTGCTGGGGATTGGAAAAATCAATTTGTGATGATTCAACGATCTGAAGGGAAATTTCACCGGCAGCATTTCTAACCCAGAAAGGTCCTCCGCCAGGTTCTCCTTCATTTTTTACCATTCCGCATAATCTCATCGGACGGTTGAGTTTTGTATACAGGAAATCAATCTTTTCAATCGGACTGTAAGTGTTGAACTCTTCAGAAAACCTTATATATAGCTTATCGGTACAGAAACTAACAATTTTCTTCAGTTCATTATCAGAAAGATTGCCTTCTTCAAGCAATTCAAGGTACTCGACAACCTTTTCGCGAAGTTCCATCAGGTATCCACCCAATGCTTTTTTATATTCATAGGTAGTCTCTTTCAGCCTGTCGGGAACAACATTGTCAATGTTCTTTATAAATATGATCTCTCCTTCACGGTCGTTAAGATTCTCAATTAAAGCGCCGTGGCCACCCGGCCTGAATATGATGTTATCCCCTTCATCCCTGAAAGGTTTATTTTCTTTATCTACTGCTATGGTATCTGTTGAAGATTTCTGGATCGAGAAAGTCAATTCGTAAACAACTTCAAATTGCTCTTCATACTTATCTTTGACTTTATTAATCTCCTCGATAAAACTATCTGCATGTTCAGGTGATACAGTGAAATGTACAGCAACCCGTCCTTCAGAATTGCTGCCATAATTTGCGCTTTCAACCAAATGTTCTTCAATGGCCAATCTTGAACCATCCGGATAACTATGAAATTTTAATAGCGCCTTTGGTTTTGAGGCATAACCTAAGCCATGTTCTTCCAATAGAAATTCAATAATACTCTGGTAATCTTTCTCTTTTATTTTACCTTCCAGACTTATGTAATTGTCATCCATAACAGCTTGGAGATCCTCATAAAAAGGAAATTTAGAAAGATTGGACAGGAAATTCCAGGCAGAATTAAAACTTTTATCTTTTGCAAAGATTTCTTCAGCATCTTTATCATTGAGTTGATCAAGGAATTCGAATAATGCTTTAAACATCCGGCTAGCGGCACCTGAAGCAGGGATGAATTTCATTATCTCATATTCTTCGGCATTCCTGTCATAATATTTCTGGAGTTTATCAAGTTCACCTTCTGTGAACACGTGGATTCCACTTTTAACTGTAGCCGGATCAACCAGTTCGATATAAGGAAATCCTTTCCTGAAATTCTCTATTTGTTGATCTATTGTTTTTACATCAATTCCTTTCGACTGGAACGACTTAAGATCGTTAGCATTAAACATAAATGGAAGGGTTTATAATTAGCTATTTATCAAGCCTCATGCACAAAGATAAGTAAAGCAACATCAAAAACCAAATGCTCAAAACAGGGATGTCCCGCTGTTACATCATTTTAACTTTATCAAAAGAGGAATAGCTAAATGACAAAGTGAAATTTTTACACTTTGACTGCTTGTGGAAGAAATAAAATAATATCTTTGCACACTCATTTGCCCAGGTGGTGAAATTGGTAGACACGCCAGCTTGAGGGGCTGGTGTCCTTAAGGATGTGCAAGTTCGAGTCTTGTCCTGGGCACTTAAAGATTTAAAACCATACCCTGTAATAATTCAAAGTTACAGGGTTTTCTTTTCTTCCTCCGCGTGGGTTCCGCAGACATTTACAATTTTATCATTTAAGTTCCAAAAATTGCCAGGCAACCTCCGACTATTGCAGGAGGAACTACAACAATTAAAATCAGTCCTATTGCAACATACTGCTTCTTTTGCCTGAAAAAATAATAAACCACTAAGGCATAAAGAAGTACTACTATGGTAAGAAAAAATACATCGTTGACAAACTCTAGTAAGGTCATTGCTGCAAAGGAACCCAAAATGATATAACCAAACCCTACACCAAGGCCTATAAGAAGATCCTGAATTTTTTGTGACCTCGTGTATGCCGGGTTTCTTTTTTGGTCATTTGGAATTTCATGATCATTTTCCTGATCAGTATCAGATGGATTTTTCATGATTAGTTGCTTTAAAGATCAATTTTCTGTCACTTATTAAAAGCCATGCTAAAACAATTATAGCAATTACCTGAAACCAGGTAAATCCCAGAAACGCGACTCTTTCAACGCGTATGAATTCAACCAGAAAACGGAAACCGAAATAAAGGATCATTAAAAGGGTAAATAAAGAGCCTGGTACTGCATTGCCTTTAGCATTTAAATCCTTCAGCCAGAAATACATAATCATCATAAATGCTGATTCATACAGCATGGTTGGATGACGGGATATGCCGTCACCAAAATTTATTCCCCAGGGTAGGTTAGTAGGCTTCCCGTAGCAACAACCATTAAAGAAACAACCTATTCTTCCAACAGCTACCCCGAGAGCAATTGCAGGTGCAAACAAATTTCCCCTTCTTCCTCTTATCTTTAATATCTTTTTTATAAGCCATACACCAAGAGTTCCGCCAATTAAGCCTCCTATCAGTGTTCGCCCAGAAAGGATGAAAATAAAAAAATCACTTACTGCTTTAACTTTATCGATATTTATAATCAATTCGAGCACTTTTGCTCCGATAACCGATCCCACAAAGGCTCCTATTGCAATAAGGAATGATGGTTCACCCTGAAGCCTGGCTTTTTTGACTTCCTGGCTGTATACCAATATTCCGGTCAGGAATGCCAGTATCATGAAAACAGTATAGGTTCGGACAGTAAAGCCTGCAACCTTAAAAAGTACCGGCAATATACCGGGCAGGTTTAACGGAATATCATGCATTTTTTGAACTTTTTATGCAACAATTTCCATTCAGGGTACAGTTATAAAATCTTGCAGCAGGGCAGAATCCCAAGGCAGAAACTGATTTCAGGATTGCAAACAACAATACCGTTCTCCATGTCCATGATTCATCAACAAGCGTAACCAGTAACAGACATATCAGTGACAAGATACAGGCAATGCTGTGCGCAAAAAACATAGAATTACTGTCAATAATGATATCTCCAGACTTTATTATTCTACCAGCGGTGATGTCATAAAGTCTGATCATCGGCGCCTTCTGAATTCTTAAGATTGCTGAAAGCAGGAAAATGGAAGTGGTCAAGAGCAATAAAATTTCCGACTTAAAAATGAATGCCAGCCAAATAATAATGGCCATACTGAGCCTGCAAAATGCAAATGAAGCTCTATTTATGGTGACAGGTCTGTAGATTGCCATTTTGGATTTACTGGTTAAGTTGCTTTTTTTTCTTAAATAAAATTGGCAGGAACATTCCCGTTTGGCTTTTGTACAAACGATATCCGGGAAACTCAGTCATAAGGACTTTTTCTTCCTGTCTGCCTCTGATAAATACCATTGGTATAAATATACCAAATATTGAGATCAGTGCCAAATAATCTGTATAAATAAACGCCCCGCCTGTAAACATCATGATCAGCGAAGAGTACAGCGGATGCCTGATGTAACGGTAAATTCCAGATTTTACATGTGAATGGTCATGGTAAATGACTATTTGATCGGACCAATTATGGCGAAGACTGATCCTACCGGAAATATTTATAATGCACCCCACAATTACCAAAATACCTCCAAGAAACATTAAACTAATGAGAATCCAATCATGGGTAATTTTAAGATATCCCAGGTGTGATTTGATAAGAACTAAAAAAAGTAAAAAATAGAGTACCATTGTCCCTGTAGCAACCCGGCTTCTTTTCTCTGATTTTCCGGTTCCAGGTTTATGATAGATAATGAAATCAAATATGATTGCTAAAATCAAGATACTGGTACAGATAACTGCAATAATGTTGGCAGTAAGGAAAATACCGGGTTTTAAACCTGCAGAATAATACATAACTTACCTGTGGAATATGTTAAAAGTGGAAAAAGGCATTTTCCTTAAATCAGAAGTTATGAAGTGAACGCATTCTTTCTGTGCGGACTTAATGTCAAAATTATAAGCATCGACAAATGAAGTAATACTAATCCTGAAAGTATTGTTACTGACAAAGTCAATTTTCTCCTGTTCACTCCAGAACAAATAACCTTTGGGAATTATTTTCATCAAATCAGTGAAGAATCCCCCGGCACCACAGCACTCTTTTGAAAAAATAGCTGATGCCATTTCTTTCAGGATATTATCAGGATCAAATTTGAATGTGTTTTTAATAAAAGGGAGGTGCTTTTTCAAATCAATTTTCCGGGTAAGCGGAACGAAGCTGCTATTTTTCTCTTTAAAGAAATATGAAATAGCTACCCTGTCGGAATCACAAGGCAGCGGAATAAAATCGTCCTGCCGGATCATCCGTGAAGTTTGGTCCTGGATTTTTTTAATAACAGAACTGATTGTAAGCCTGTTTTCAGGAACTATGTTACCGGAGCCATTAGTCAAGAAGCTATTTTCAGGTAGCCGGCCAAAATAAGCTACCGGTTGGAAGTTAATTCCCCTGATACATCGGGTGTTCAATCCGTATGTTATGATTTTACCAAGTTCACTGTCATTAATGCCATTCTCAATGGTAGTCACAAGGGTAACAGGAATATTGAAAGCATTTAGGTTTTCAATAGCTTTCTTTTTAATCACACTTAGTGGCTTGCCTCTAAAATACTGGTAAACCTTATCATCAAAGCCATCGAACTGGAGATATACTTCAAATCCTCCTTTTAATTTGCTGAGTTCTTTAACGAAATCCGTATCTTCCGCAATACGTATTCCATTGGTATTGAGCATTACATAATCGATATTCTTCGATCTGGCAAGGAGAATAAAATCAAGTATCTGAGGATGAAGGGTGGGTTCACCGCCGCTGATCTGAAGAATATCTGCTTTCCCGCCCTCGGAATTCACGAAGAAGTCAAGCATTTTATTAAATTCAGAGTAAGAAAGAAAATTATGTTTGCCGCTTTGAGCAAAACATAGCGGACAATTGAGATCGCATGATGATGTGACCTCAATCAGCCCGATACATGTATGTTGTTCATGTGACGGGCATAATCCGCAATCGTAAGGACATCCCTTCTGCAATTGCGTCTGGTTAATGAATTTGTTCCCTGGTTTACTATAGACTTTTTGATTATAGAACCATGCAGCCCTTTCCTCAAGGAGACTACTAAACTCACCGTGTTCTTTACAATACTTTAAAATATAAACTGAGTTGTCCTTCTCAATGATCTTACCATCAATTCTTTGCATACAGACAGGGCAGATGCTAATGGTATGCTCAATGTATTTATAATCCCTGGTAGTTGACATGATACCTGAATTCTCAGCAATTTAAGGAAAAAAGGGGATTTCTCTTGCAGGAAGTATAAATTTTTTTACCTTTGCTGCCTCTTTGGAGGAAACCTCCTTAGTAGTTCTTTATAGCTTATCTGCCCGGATGGCGGAATTGGTAGACGCGCTAGTTTCAGGGACTAGTATACTTACGTATGTGCAAGTTCGAGTCTTGTTCCGGGCACTAAAGTGGAAATTCTGTATTTGACGGAATTTCCACTTTTGTTTTTTTCGGATACCCAGTTAGATAAGCAATACTTAAACCAAATCTGTTTGTGAATTTACCTGACTTCCAGATGTAATGATCTTCATCTGTTTCCCTGGCAATTTGCAGCATTTCATCAGATTTGTAAAGCCTAAAAATCGAAATTATTCCATCCCAGATTGTACAAAAAGGAATGACTGGAATCAGGTATGTGAAAACCAGCCTTTTAATTTGGAAAGGCTTAAAAAATGGAGTACATAGAAACAGGAATACCGGGTGAGCAATGATGATTAGTAAAATCATCCAAACACTTCTGTTTCCGCCATCGAAGATTGCTATTCCTTCTCTTGATTCAACAGCATCTCTCACAATTAGCTTTGCTTTTTCCTTTTCAAAGTGATGGAACGCTGAAAATATGGTTCTGAAGCCTTCTAATCCTGAAGGCACGGCACTAGCATCAATTGGGGTTCGAACAAATGAAATGCCTCCATTAGTTCTCTTTGATAATAACTCAAAAGCCGATTCACTAGGAAACAAATCGGATAAGATTACTTTAATTTCAGGATTGAAAGTTTGCTTAAGGTTTTTATAAATTAGCTCAATAGTTCCACCACTACCTGAGCATAAATCGAGAATAGTATTTGAATTGGATTTGGCAAGAGCATCTTTTAAAACTGTCAATACAGGATCGTAAAGTTTAAATATTTGGAACAAAAACCGCAGATAGTCCATCATATAGCCCCTGATGAACCCGGGCAACCAGGATTGATCTTCAAATTCAAAAATGCCGCGTGATTTCATTCAATTATTTATTATAGAAGTAACTTGCTAAACCATTATTGGCCGAATTTAAAGCTCCGACACGTTTCCCATTTTTTATATCTATTCCTGAAATCACCTTGAAAATATAGATTTGTAATGAGGTTTTCTTTTTCAGTCTGCTTATAAAAAAAGGTAGTAACATTGGGAAAAAGTGTAGTCGGAAAAATCTTGCAATGAAAGTTCCAGAGGTCATTACTGAGTATGCAAAATCGGTATAACGTATATTTTTTAGTGCAAGTGGACGACGTTCTTCTTCATAAGTATTAAGCAAAGCCTCAGTTGCTTTTCCCTGTATGTATAAAGCTAATTTGCAGGCTAAGTTATAAGAATCCTGCATTCCGGTGTTCATACCTTGCGCTCCAACCGGAGTATGAACATGGGCAGCATCGCCAACCAGAAAACATTGCTTATACCTGAAAGTGGCCGCGCACCTTGAGTGGGATCTGAAGACCGAGAACCATTGAGAATTTTGCAATTCAACCATTGAACCTTTATTTGTCCCAAAAAAATATTTTACATCTTCAAAAGAAGCATATTCTTTTTGTTGAATTGAAGGAATTAAGCCATCTATCCGCCAACGATTGCCATTCAATGGAAAACAACCCAACGCGTACCTGTTTGTAAATGAAAATAATATTTCCTTTTGAGGTATAGGCAATTTTGCTTCGCAATCGGTAATAAAAAGTCTGTGCTGATGTGTTTTGCCAGGAAAAGGAATTCCAAGGTGTTTGCGTACAAAACTATTAGGTCCATCTGCTCCAATTAAAAATTTTGATTTAATTACCTGAATCTCTCCATTTCCGTTAATTGTTTCTGAAGTAACAATTTCATCATTTATTGTAAATGAAATTAATTCAGTACTATTTTCAATATTTAAATCTTTCGCTTTCAGAAACTCAATTAACAGTTTTTCAGTTTTCCATTGTTCAAGCATTAGAAAAAATGGGAAACGGGTTAAACCCACACCAATATTGCTAATATCAATTGAAGTAATTTTTGTGGAATTAAATTGGATATTAATTGATTGTGCAATAATTCCAGCTTCAATTGCTTTATAAGCAAGTCCCATTTCGTCCAGAATTTCCAGTGTTCGGGAATGTAAAATCAGTGCTCCTGAATGCATTTGCGGCGAGGCTTTTTTATCAATGATCCGAAATGAGATATTATATGATAGTAACTGACAAGCTATCATCAGACCTGTAGGACCGGCCCCGGCAATAAGTACTTCAACATCATAATTTGAATTTGCCACTGTTGCAAAGTATTTTAGTCAATTTTTGACAACCACAAGATACCGGAACGCCCATTTCCATTGAATTGAAACATTTAACATGCCAGCATGCTGAACTAATATTTCTAATTCCTTACGTTTAAATCCCCTGAGAACTGAAACAAGTCCGTCGTGTTTTGACAACACAGAACCATTCAACAATCTGGTCAGCACCCACACAAGAAAATAAGCCACGGGATTTCGTTGTAGATCATTGATTACCATTCCGCGGCTTTGACTTGATTTAAGGTATTTGAATAATTGTAATAGTTTTTTATCATCAAGATGATGACAAAAGAGTCCGCAATGCAAAATATCAATATCATTAATAGCCGCAAGATAATCCTCATAATTAGCTGTAATTCCAGTGATTTCAGGATATTCACTACTTTGAGCAGAAAGGTATTTAATGGCTTCGGCATTAAAATCAACCCCAGTCAGTTTTACCTGGTATTGTTTTGAACGTGCCCATCTGGCAATAAATCTTAATACATCGCCACTACCGCATCCCAAATCGACTATATGATATTCCTTTTGCTTATCAGTCATCAGTCTTTTTATCCCTTCCAGCGAAATTTTGTGCCCACCAAGGTAACGATTCAAAATATCCAGTTCTGCCAGATTTTTATGCAGTAACTTTTTAGGAATATCCGTAGAATCCATCAGTTCTGACTTATATGAACGACTTTTAAACGAAACCATAACACACCATTGAAGCAGTTTCAATACTTAGCCCGGGACCAAAGCCCATAGCCAGCACAAACTCGCCATTCCCGGGATTGCGATTAAAAATTTCATTCAGGACAAACAAAATGGTTGCAGAAGACATATTTCCGTAATTATGGAGTATTGCATAAGAATTTCCCAGTTTTTCCATTTTAGTTATTCGCTGAACAGTATCAAGTATTTTCTTTCCACCCGGATGAACTGCCCAATGGTCAATTGTGTCAGGCTTTAAATTTAATTTTTCATTTACTTGTGCAAGTAATTGTTCCATTTCTTCCCCAAGAAATTTGGGGATATTCGCATCGAGAATCATTTCAAAATTGATTGGCGTGATATTCCATCCCATTAATTCTTTACCTCTGTTCAGGAGTAAGGGGAGAAATCCTGTCAGTAAAAAGCCTTTCAATTTTCTGGCAATTGCAATTTCATTCGAAATTATAAGCATCGCTGCAGCTCCGTCACCGAATATAGTATTTGAAAGTAAATTATCGCTATTGCTTTTTGGTTGGAAATGAATCGTACAAACTTCTACGCATACAATCAGAACCCTCGCATCAGATTGCGATTTAATGATGCTGTCAGCGATTCTCATAGCCGGGAAAGCTGCATTACAACCAACAAAATTAATGGGAATTCGAAAAACATCAGGTGAAAGCTCTAATTCATGAAGCAGTTCTGCATCAATTCCAGGGGCATATATTCCTGTGCATGTAACTGTAATTAAATGAGTTATTCCAAAATTATTTATTGAACTTTCAATATTTTCAAATGCTTTTCTGATAGCTTTTATAGCTAAGGGTAATGCTTTTTGTTTATAAACATCCATCCGCTCTGAAACCATTGGTAATGCATGGTTTGGAAGAAAAAGAGCTGGTTTTGCCAAGTCCGAAAAATCAGGAATTACTGAATAACGATTCCTTATGCCACTGTTATGAAATAATACTTTGAGCTTACGCGAAGCTTCTGGATCCCGGTAAGCTGCATCCATAAATTCCAATATAGTATCCTGACTTGACTTATAATCTGGAACAGCAGTTGCGATGGAAACGATTCTGCTTGTTTTAAAACCAGTTTCCATACCTATTGATTATTAAAATTAAAAAGTACAAATTCATGCTAACTGAAGCCAGTCTATTTATTGCCATAGTGTTTTCATAATTAGCATTCCTGTTATCTTTCCTCACCCTTGTGCGCCAAATTGAAAGTTTGTAAACCACCGGCAGAATTATTAAAATAAAGAGAATCGTGGCTATATACTGATGTTTGAGATAAAAATAGCTGAACATCAAAAAAGTTGCTAATGAGTAAAGCAATCCTGAAAATATAAATGTTCCTGCATAACCCAATTTATAACTTAAAGAAATAACTCCATCTTTTCTATCTGCCTGATGCTGATATATCTGTGTCAGTGGGTAAACACTGCCAATAAATAAACTTGAAATGATCATACAGATAATTGTATTACCAGAAAAGATATCTGCTTTATTAAAACTGGTTATTGCTGCAACTGAAATGAAATAGACATATGCTCCCTGAAACAGAAATACAACGATAAAACCAATAATTGGAAACTTTTTTAGCCTGATGCGCCGATAACTATAAGCTCTTGACATAAGTATAAACACCATAATTAAGATTGTGAAATAAGGTGATATAACCATTCCTAAGAGAAGTGCCAAAAGATCCATGAATAATGTCGCATAAAAAAGTCGGTAAGTCACTTTTGGAGGATTCTTTAAACCGCCTATGCTCGAATCGTCACGGTCCTGATGACTGTTGTAACCATTACTTGATGGGAAAACAAGTACATGCAAGATAAGGAAAGCCAAGATAGTTTTAGTCCAGTCAATCTGAGTTGCCTGACTTAATGCAAACAGAAATACTGGAAGCAGAAAAAAAGAAAATTGCAAACGGAGATGCTTGACAGTACTTTTATCAAACCACATTACGATTGGAATTTTAACGGTTGATTTCATAAGGTGTTGATGGAAATTAATTGTTAACATTAAGTTTAAGGCAATATTGATCTTACTATCCAATAAACATTAATATTGAGTATTTTCCTCTGAATTAAGAAAACTCAATATTGGATATTTAAGCTAATCTGGTATACTTTTTGCGATTTAAAGTATACGGAATGGAATATTAGAAAGTTAATCATTTGTAGATCTATGAAAACACTGGCTATAATCAGTTTATTGACTCTTGCAATTTTTGGATGCACTTCACCCAGACTAAGCGAAAATAGAAATAACGCTGCGGGTAAAGTGATGTTAGACTCGAGTGATTATGAAATCGTTATCATTGATCCCGAATTTGAAAGATGGTATCAACTTTATTATTCTCCTGCTCAAGACAGGAGTGATGAGTTTTACAGGAGCAAAAACAGTTTTGCTGTGAGCCGGTGGAATGATTATTATTTAAGAGGTAAATTCAGAAGGGCAATAGGAACGAATATCAATTATAACCCTTCCATAGATTATGGTTTGGATGTCAACCGTAAGCTTTACTGGTATTTTAAGTATATCCAGGAAAATTACAGGGTTCCGTTACTATAGGTAACTATCTCTGCCCTCTTTAAAATTTCTCAGGATATTCACCTGCTTCAGTCAATGATTTAATTCGTTTGATCACATCAGGCTTATCCGCCTGGTATGTAATCCCAAACCATTGACCGGTATTTGGAAGGACTTTAACCCGTGCCTGATTGGTTTTAATGAGTAAATCAACAGCCGAAGGGATATAGAATTCAGCTTTCGGATCATTAATGTTGGAGGCAATAAATTTGGCAAACTGAGAAGACAATTGTTTAAAGAAAGTTGGTTTAAAACACCAGAAATTCATTGATACTAAAGTGTTTTCATCAAGCAGCAATTTACTTCCATCCGGCTCAAAGTTATATATGCCTGATTCTTCACTGGCTATTTTGGTTTTTTCCGTTACACTCTCAAGCCAATGGTCTTTATCGGATTCACAAACACCTCTTGATACTGTTCCAAATTCAGATAATGTATTTTTCAATTGGTATGCAACCATAGCGTAATCGGTATCACCGGCATTATCTCTTAAGAACTCAGCACTTTTTTTGAAAGCATCCCGTCCATAGAAATCATCAGCATTAATAACAGCAAAAGGTTCATTTATCTTGCCGGATGCCATTAAAACAGCGTGTCCCGTTCCCCATGGCTTAGATCTGTCAGGAGGAACTGAATAGCCTTCAGGTAGTTTATCCAATTCCTGGAATACCCAATCAATAGGAATGGTTTTACTTAACCTGTCAGCAAAAACTGCCTTAAAATCCTCTTCAATATCTTTTCTTATAATAAAAACCACTTTGCCAAATCCGGCCATTTTTGCATCATAAAGAGAGTAATCAAGTATGGTTTGTCCTCCGGACCCAACCGGATCAATTTGTTTTAAACCACCGTACCTGCTGCCTATTCCTGCAGCCAAAATCAAAAGAGTAGGTTTCATTATTAGAATTTAAGTTTATTAACAGTTCTACTGGATTTAATGTTAAGTAGTTGAACTTCAAATATTATTGCTGGTGGCGTAAATAGTCATGTCATCTGATCTTATGGCCTTTAAGGGCGAAATACATAATATATAAATACAGAGGGACCATGATCAGATATGATTGCCTGTTACCAAATATATCAACAAGATAACCATAGAAAAGCGGAATCAGGGCTCCTCCAGCAATACCCATTACCAGAAGTGCTGAACCCTGCTTTGTGAATCTGCCTAAGTCGGCAATAGCCAATGGCCAGATACAGGGCCACATCATCGCATTCGCCAGTCCTAATATTGCAATGAACAATACACTTATGAAACCATTGGTTACCAATGCACCAATTGTAAAAATCACACCTAACACTGCTGATACTGCCAGAGCTTTATCCTGCTTAATATATTTTGGAATGGTTACTATACCAATAATGTATCCAATTACCATTGAAATCAGGGTAAGGCTGGTAAAGTACCTGGATTTGTCAAGTGATATACCTAGCGATTTGCCATAAAGTGCAATTGTGTCACCTGCCATAACTTCAACACCGACATATACAAAAATAGCTATGAAGCCCAGTATCAGATGCGGATACTGATACCAGGCATTTTTTACCTTTTTATGGTGGCCTTCATCTTGTACATCCATTGCCGGATCAATTTCAGGCAGATGTGCATACCTGATCATGAAAGCCAATAGTGAAAGTACAACCGCCATAATGATATAAGGAAATATTACCTTCTCGGCGAGAGTGTCAAGCATGATCTCTTTTTCAGTGCCGGAAACGGTTGACAATTGATCCATTAAGTGATTTGCACCTGCAAGTATCACAGCTCCAAGAATCAGAGGACTAATGGTTCCTGCAACTTTATTGGCAATGCCCATCATTGCAATACGTTTGGCAGCGCTTTCCCTTGGACCAATGATTGTAATATATGGATTTGATGCAGTTTGAAGAAGTGCCAAACCTGCACCTTGCACAAACAAACCGGTTAAGAACAATCCAAATGTTCTGTTAAGCGCAGCCGGGATAAATATCAGGGAACCAATAGCCATTAAACCGAGACCAACTGCCATACCATCTTTAAATCCTGTCTTTTTAAGAACCAATGAAGAAGGGGGCGCCATAAAAAGGTACGAAATATAAAAAGCAAAAGTTACCAGGTAAGCTTCAACATTATTAAGCTCGCAGGAGATTTTCAGGAAAGGTATTAATGTTCCGTTAAGCCATGTGACGAATCCGAATATAAAGAACAAAATTCCAATAGTCATGATAGAAACCACATAAGATTTCCGATCATCAATCATCGATTGAGTATTCATAAATTAGTTTTGTTGCTGCAAAAATGAGGGTGTAAAATTACGTATCACAAATCATCTTTCAATGAGAAATAAGCTGCGCATTTTAAGAAAATATCTTATTCATTACCAATGCTAGAGATCCCATAATTCGTGCATCATCACCAAGTTGAGATACAGCAATCCGTGCATCCTTTCTGATTCGTTCTATGGTATGCAACTCGACGTTTTTGTTAATTGGTCCGAAGAAAATATCTGAAGCCTTTGACATTTCCCCTCCAAGAATTACCAACTCGGGATTAAATATCTGAATCAATGCGGCAATTCCAATACCTATTGCTTCCCCTGCTTTATTAATTAGTTCGAATGACAAATTGTCTCCCTGACGGGCGGCTTCAATGATCATCGAACTTGACAATTTATCTCCGCCCTGAGAATATTTTTCATATAAAATACCAGACGTTTCACTAACCAGTTGCTTTTGAGCCTTTGATATGATTGCTTTACTTGAAGCAAGGGTTTCAATACATCCTATATGTCCGCATTGGCATAAATCACCTTTCCTGTCAATCTGGATATGTCCAAACTCACCTGAATAGCCGGAATGCCCTTTATATATTTCTCCATTAAGGATCATACTAAGACCAACACCTGAACCTATGTTTAAACATAACACATTATTGAGCCCTTTAGCAAGGCCAAATGCTTGTTCAGCCCATGCCATGATCTTTGTATCATGTTCAATAAAAGTTGATATTCCGGTAAGCTCTGTCAGGATTGCTGCAACCGGTTTCTTACTGGTCAGATAAGTATATGACATCCCTGTGTGTATGTCAATCAACCCGGGAAGGGAAAGCCCTATGCCAAGTACTTTCTTTTTACTAATGTGATTGTTCTTAAGAACTTCATGTACTTTGACATTTATATACTCAAACACATCAGGAAGTGTATCAAGGCCTTCTTCAAATTGGTAGATTTTTGATGCAGGGTTATTTCCAAAATCAAAAACGCACATTTTGATAAACGACCTTTCAAGGTCAATAGCCATTACGTAACGTGAAGATGGATTAATTGCGAATAAACCAGGCTTCCTTCCACCTGACGAATCACCAATACCCATTCTGATAACCAATTGTCTGAAAATGAGTTCATCCACTGCCTTTGTGATAGTCGGTGCACTCATCTTGGATGAAACACACAAATCATGGATTGATAATTGTCCGTCTTTGTACAATCTGTTAATAATATGTTGTTTTAGCCTGGCTTTTTTCAGGTAATTATTACCAGGTGTCTCCATTGAAACTAGGTTTTTGTAGAAAGGCATATGGTCGGATATATTTTAAGGCTAATTTATGAAAAAAAAATAATGGATATATCCAACTATGAAGTGGTACTATTTTTGATTAATACAATAATTAAGTAAGTGATTTTACTGTCTGGGGGAGCAATAGAATCTGATCATCCTTGTTTGATTTTATAAAACAGGCTGATTACTTTTATTTCGTTTAAACATAAATAGTAGAAACAACCAGCTTTTCTACTGTTAAAGCTACTTCAAGGGGCATGAACATTACTTCACTTTATTCTGACGAACAAGCATATAATGACTTGATAAAATGCAACATATGCCCTCGTTCATGTAATGCTAACAGATCCAAAGGCCCTACCGGTTACTGTAAATCAGATTCTGGCTTTAATATTAGTTCCGTTTGCATACATAGGGGAGAGGAACCCGTAATTTCAGGTCCCGCAGGCATATGCAATGTTTTCTTCTCTCATTGCAACCTGCAGTGTATTTTTTGCCAAAACTATCAGATAAGCCAAAATGGTACAAAAGTTTCCCAGTTTGGGACACTTGACCAGATTACTGAAATGATAATTACAAACCTTGATAAAGGATGTAAATCAGTTGGTTTCGTTTCAGCATCCCATATGGTTCCTCAAATGGTTCTCATAATAAATGCCTTGCACCGATGGGAACGATATCCAACCATTGTTTACAATTCGAATGGTTATGATAGCGTAGATACTTTAAAGAGGCTTGAAGGGCTAGTGGATGTTTACCTGCCTGATTTTAAATACACTGATAAGGCCTTAGGCAGGAATTTTTCTGATGTAAAAGATTACCCTGAAGTAGCAATTGCAGCCATTAAAGAGATGTATCGTCAAATGGGGTCAAATGTCATTACCGATCAAGAAGAAACAGCTGTCAGGGGATTGGTCATCAGGCATCTTGTATTACCTGGTGAAGTTGAAAACAGCATTCAAGCGCTCAGGTTGATTGCAGAAGAGTTATCTGTAAAGGTCAGCATATCCCTGATGGCACAATATCATCCTGTTGCAGGAGCTATAGGACACAGCACCCTGGGGCGCACAATTACTAAAGAAGAATATAATACAGTTGTTGCCGAGATGGAACGATTGGGTTTTGCCAATGGTTGGATTCAGGAGTTAGACAGCAATAGAGAATATTTACCGGATTTTGAGTGGGAGCATCCGTTTGAAAAATCAGCATAACAAAACCAAATTTTTTGTATATTGATTAACTTTTTACGTAAACAAATGAAATTTTCAATTCAGCGCATATTATTAGCTGGTTGCATGGCACTTCTTGTGCCTTTCGTTGTTTGCGGACAAGCCAAAACGGATAGCCTGATACAATTACTTAATAAACTGCCTGATACCGTTTCGAGGACAGACATGCTGCGTCAAATTTCAGTCAGTGCTTTTGAATCTGGAGAATATTCTACGGCGATAGATTTCCTGTTATTGGAAATTGAAGAATCTGCTTCAGTTAAAGATTCTGTACAATGGGCAAATGCACATTACAGGCTTGGGATGGTGTATACTGTTATGTTTAATTACGAAGATGCAAGAAAACATTCACAATTAGCTCTCGATTATTTCGAGAGAAACGGAATGTTATCACCAATGGCAAATGCCTGCATTAATTTAGGCTTTATAAACAATGAATTGAAATTAACTGATAAAGCATTTAATTACTATAACAGGGCATTAAAAATCCTTACCAACGTTCAGAATCAGCAGGAACTGGATGCATCTTACCTGAATCTGGGAGTGCTTGGGAGAAATATGTCGGCAATTAACAAGCTCAGGGAAAATTATGAACAAACTCAATCACTTGCAAATAGACTTAATTCTTCATCTTTATCCCAGGTCTATTCGGCCTTGGCAATCCTGAGTATTAATAAGAATGACATAGTGAATGCTGAAAAATATGCGTATTCAGGATTGGAAATCGCAGTTAAGAATAATGATATCAGTTCAATAGCCAATGGGCAAATCCTTTTAGGCAAAGTATATTATATAAAAGGACTTAAACCGGAGGCTTACAGATTAACTGAAAAGGGATTGGCCAGCGCTCGTCAGACAAGGAACCGGCCCCTTGAAATGGAAGCTTATTCTGAACTCGCAAAAATTTCAATGTCGTTGAACCAACCGGCCCTGGCCTATAACTTCCTGGACAGATATATTCAAATAAAGGACAGCCTGTCTGATGAACAGTTGGGCATGCAGATGAAACGGGTAAACCGGCGCTTTGAAGTGACGGATAACAATATGGATCCGGCAGTACTGCTCAAACAAAATCTTGATCAGTCACTTAATATAAGAAATAATTTTAAACTGCGCATCGCACTCATTATTGCATTGTTTGTTATAGCGCTGCTGTTGTTCTTTTTCTTTCGCAGATATTATAGCAAGTCAAGGGTTGCTGATCAATTGAAAGAGAAGAATAAAGTTATTGAAGACCAGAAAACACACCTGGAGGAACTTATACAAACAAAAGACCGGTTCCTATCAATTATAGCACATGATCTTAAGAATCCATTTAATTCACTATTAGGATTTGCAGACCTTGCTTATAATGATTTTGATGAGATATCAGACAATGAGAAAAAATCATATCTGAATGTTATCAGGCAGTCAGGTCAGCATATTTATACTTTACTCGATAATCTATTAAGCTGGTCACGGGCACAATCAGGAAGAATTGATTTTTATCCTGAACCCGTTAGTCTTACTGAGACTATTGAGAATGCGGTTGAATTAGTAAGGAGTTCGGCCGACAACAAACAAATTGCTCTCTTTTCAGATTTCTCGAAAGATGTGATAGTTAAAGCAGATAAAAATATGCTTTCGACGATACTAAGAAATCTTCTGACAAATGCCATTAAATTTACTCCCAATGGAGGATCTGTAACTGTCAGCAGTCGCATAAATAGCAAGAAAGTTACAGTATCAGTGGCTGATACCGGAATAGGGATGACACCAGAAGAACTTGACCGTTTGTTTAAACTTGATGGTGGACTAAAAAATTCAGGTACTGCTAATGAAACAGGCACAGGACTTGGCTTGATCCTTTGCCAGGAATTTATGAGCCTTCATAAATCAAAGATAATAGCTGAAAGCACACCTGGAAAAGGAAGTACTTTCAGCTTTACGTTGGATTTTATACAACAACTCTAAAAAGGAAGTCCGCCATTCGCATCTTCATCTTCAGGCCTGTAGGAATCATAGGCAGGAAGGTCATTGCCTGATATTGAGGATGCATTAAGAGGTAATATTTTCCATGCTTCAAGGTCCATAAAATAACTTACCCTGCCGTCTTTCTGGTATTTACGCCCTCTGAGGTTGAATGAAATCGTAACATCCTGACCAGCTTTATATGGATCAAGCAGGTTGCATTTATCTCCGGTTACCTGGAACTTCAGTATCTGAGGGTACAAACTGCCAGGGGTATCTTTGTATTCAACTATAAACTCTCTTTTCCTGAATTTATCTGAAATGAGTTGTTCATTAAAGATCTCAAGAATTTTTCCTGTTAATTCAAATGACATTGTTCTTAGTATTTAAGGTATTAATATGGAGTTTTTTTATCAAGACGAACCCATTTTTCAAGGACTAAGATAGCTTCCTTTTGCATCAGTTTTATTGTTTTGATCTTTCTGTTCTCAAAGCTTATATCCATTTCCTTGTAAATAAAATCATCATCAAATCCTGCATTAGCGGCATCATGCCTGGTCGCAGCAAAAAACACTCTGCTGGGCCTGGCCCAGTAGATGGCCCCGAAACACATTGGGCATGGTTCGCAACTGCAGTAAATATCGCAACCAGTTAACTGAAAATCTTTAAGTGCCCGACAAGCATCCCGGATAGCTACTATTTCGGCATGGGCGGTAGGATCATTCAACTTCGTAACCTGGTTTGAGCCACGTGCAATGATCCTGCCATCTTTAACAACAACAGCACCAAACGGGCCTCCTATATTACTTTCCAGGTTTAGTTCGGACATTCTTATAGCCTCTGCCATAAAATTCCGGCGTAATTCCTCTTCTTTTGATATACTCATCCCAATTTTCAGCTATTGTGTCGTTTTTTAAAGCAATTTCAAGCATTTGAAGATAATGGTTCCTTGAAACCATTTCTGCCCCAAGAGATATTAGATGGTCAGTATGCATTTGCGCATCTACAAAATGAAACTGCTGGCTTCTAAGAAATTCAAACAGAAAATACATGGCGGCTTTGGATGCATCCGTAATAACATGGAACATTGATTCACCAAAGAAAGCCTTTCCAAGGGAAACACCAAAAAGGCCACCTGCTATTTCGCCCTTGTGCCAGACTTCCAGACTGTGAGCATATCCTTCCATGTGAAGCGCTGAATAAGCATCTACAGTTTCCCTGAAGATCCATGTTCCTGACTCTCCTTTTCTTTTTATAAGGGCGCAGCATTGCATGATCTGAACAAAACACTGATCAAACGTAAATGAAAATGTTCCGTTTTTAAGTTTCTGCTTTAGGCTGTGTGAAGTCTTAAAGCTGTTTATATTAAATATGCACCTCTCCATGGGCGAATGCCAAAGGATAGGTGAATTGACATCATACCATGGAAATATTCCTTTGCTGTATGCTTCAAGTAACCTTGAAAAACTCAGGTCTCCGCCAAATGCAATGATACCTGAATCTCTCCGGTTTTTAAGGATAGGAAGGGGACGCCCTTTTTTCAGATAAATTATATCACCTTCTTTCATCGGTTAATTTCCATTCAGTTTTCAAAATTAGACATATTTCATATTGACCTTGAAAACGCTTTAGGTAAACGGACAAAAAAAAACCGGCGCAAGGCCGGTTTATAAAGATCATAATGGTTTTCAGGCGTTAATTAAGGCATTCTCTTTTTCAAATTGTGCCATACATTCAACAAGAGCTTTCACACTTTCAATTGGAAGAGCATTATAACATGATGCCCTGAAGCCTCCAACCGAACGATGTCCTTTTATTCCAACCATACCATTTTTCTTTGCAAATTCCATGAAAGCTTCTTCTTTATCCTGATATTGTTCTTTCATCACAAAACAAATATTCATCAGTGACCTGGAATCTTTTTCAGTTGTTCCGACGAACATCTTGCTATTATCTATTGCATTGTATAAAAGATTGGCTTTTTCAATGTTCATTTTTTCTATTGCTTTAACACCTCCAAGGCTCTTAATCCATTTAAGGGTTTCAAGCACGGTGAATATTGGCAGCACAGGCGGAGTATTGAACATTGATCCTTCTTTAATATGGGTACGGTAATCAAGCATGGTTGGAATCTGGCGTTCCATCTTACCCAGGATATCTTCACGAACTATAACAAATGTAACACCTGCAGGGCCAAGGTTCTTTTGTGCACCACCATATATGAGTGCATATTTTGAAACATCAACCGGACGGCTCAGGATATCAGAAGACATATCAGCTACCAGGGGCACCGGTGAATCAATATCATATCTAATTTCAGTCCCGTATATGGTATTATTGGTTGTGATATGGAAATAATCTGCATCAGCAGGTATCTGGTAATTCTTTGGAATATAAGTAAAATTCTTATCTGCTGAAGAAGCCACAACGTTAACCTCTCCAAAAAGCTTGGCTTCTTTATTAGCCTTCTTAGCCCAGACACCGGTTTCAAGATAGGCAGCCTTTTTGTTTAAAAGGTTATATGGTACCATGCAAAACTGCAGGCTTGCTCCTCCACCAAGGAACAGAACATGATAACCTTCGGGAATATTCATAATTTCTTTAAAGAGAGCTACAGCCTCATCCATAACAGCCTGGAAATCCTTGCTTCTGTGTGAGATCTCAAGGATTGACATTCCGATACCATTAAAATCAAGAACAGCTTTTGCTGTGTTTTCAATGGCTGATTTTGGCAGAATAGATGGCCCTGCATTGAAATTGTGCTTTTTCATGATCAAATATTTTAAAATGATTGTATATTTTTTTTGAAACTATCCCTTTTCGAAATCTTCAGAATCTGAACAAAGGTATAAAGTTTTACTAAATTAACGCAGGGCTGAATATTCTTTAATTTTTTAGAAATTTAGCCTTGGTTAAATCAATTATTTGGATGGCAGCAAATCAAGGTCAGGCTTTTTGAACTTCTTTCTATCTTCGCGTTTTATTGCCGGATTTCGCGCATTAATGCCTTCAACAAATGTCCAGTAATCCTTAAAATAGATATAACCATCATAGATGTTTCCTACCGGGACATAAGCCCACCTCATACCTTCAAGTTCTTCATTCAATGGTGCAAGCCGGTCGAAGATGATAATACTGTCGTTTACATTCCGGTAACGCTTTCTGACACCTGTAAGGGTTAATTTTTGTTTACTGTATTGTAAAGTCAGGCTGGCCGTTGAGGCATACTCTATTGCTATCCTTTTCGCCTTTCCTTCCTTAGTTTTAAATACTTCTTTTCCAAAAACCACAGATGTGTCGCCGGGAAAGGAAACAGCTTCAATACTCTTCCGGGACGTTTGTCTGCTGAACCTGTCCCAGCCAAACAGTAAATAATAATTGTCCTTTTTTGTTTTAGGACCAATCACCCTGAAATATAGAGCTGGCGGCCAGTCGTTTAGACTATATATTGAATCCTTCTTTAATGTCTGTTCCGAAGGTTTTATCCCCAAAGGAATTACATTTTGATTTTTATAAATATAAATAATTCCGCAATACAGATTACTCCCGTCATTTTGCTGAATATTCCAGTTGAAGAAACTGAATTTTTTATCTTCAGGGGATGTTTTTCCAATATTCAGGGTATTTAATGAATCGGTTGAAAACCCAGGTTCCCTTAAATAAGCAAGAAAATTCCTGTAAAATTGCTCATTTAAGATTTTACGAATTGAGTCGTTTCTTTCTTTACGGGTGCTGTCTAGTAATAATTTCAATCCATCGGAAGATGTCTGACTAAATAAATTCCCTGAAATCATTGAAAGCAGCAGGGTAATAGATACGGTTATTCTTTTAAAGCACATTATAAAGCAATTAAACCTTAACAAATGTATTTACTTTTGTTTAAGACTTTAAATTAAAATGAATCATACATTAATAAACGAAACTACTTTAAAATTAGCACTTTCCCTTAAGAAAAGTTATGACTGTTATGTAAATTCAAATATACCTGAAACAAAGGCTGACAAATTAGTTAATGAATTTATTTCTGAAGCTAATCAATTTAATTCATGGTATACATCAGAATATGCTAAAAAAGGGCTTGACCTGCTTATTGAAGATCTGTTATTTGTCTCTGATTATAAACTTCCTGAACTCCCCGAACCAAATGGCAGCATTGGTTTCCTTTATAAAGCCGGTCGGTCATTTGATGGATTAGCAGAAATAATATATTCGGCTCTTCATGGTTTTTCATGCGAAGTACAAGTTCCTGCTGAAGATCAGTCAATTTTTGTCAAGTATTTGGAATTGATCAGTGATTTTCCAGCGATTAGTAAGCGGATAAGGGTAGCTGATAATTTAAGAAGTGCTTCCAGTCTTATTTCCTTTGTACATTTGAATGATACAATGAGGGAATATTTTGCTAAATTTCGTCTTCTTGAACTGCACAATGATGGTGCGTCTTTAATTCTTACAGGAAAGGAAAATGATGAACAACTTGAAAAGATAGCAGAAAGTATTTGTCTATTTTTTGGAAGAAGCACCAGGAATGTTAAGTTACTTTTTGTACCCAATAATTACAATATAAACCGCTTACAGCCTTATTTCAGCAAATTTTCAGATCAGTTGTACCATAATCGTTACTACAACAATTATGATTACCGTAAATCGGTAATGATCATTAATCGGATACCCTTTATTGAGTATGCTCCATTATTGATCACGGAAGAGACCGGGCAATCCGGTTATACTTCAGTGGTTGTTTTTATAAGATATGCCCGGATCAATGAGGTGGTTAACAATGAATTTTCAGTGAAATATCCAATAATCAACATTCACAAAAACGAGAGCATCCATTACAATTTATCTGGATTTAAGTCAAATTTTCATAAATTGAATGAATTCCTTGCGGAAATAACCAACTGAATATAAAATAATTTGTACAGTTGTTTTGTTGTTACAGATTAAATCCATACTTTTGCAGTCCCAAATTTGTCGGGTATACGCTTTTTCAGTTCTAAGCTAACCCCGGCAGCAGTAGATAAAAAGGGCATTCATTCAAATTAACTGATCAATGAAAAAAGAAATTCATCCTAAGGAATACCGCCTGGTGGTATTTAAAGATATGTCTAATGATGAAACATTCATTACCAAGTCAACTGTTGCCACCAAGGATACAATAAAAATGGACGACGGTAAGGAATATCCGCTGGTAAAGCTTGAAATTTCGAATACATCACACCCCTTCTATACAGGTAAGATCAAGCTTATCGACACTGCAGGACGTGTAGATAAATTCAAGACTAAATACCAGAAACACTTTGAAAACCGCAGCAAATCCTAATAAGATTTCAATAAATTATTGTTAATAATATTCCAAAGGCCCACATAAAATGATGGGCTTTTTTTTGCTATTTTTGGTCATTACAGAGTACTTAAACAAACTTAACTATCATGAATTACGTCCTTTTTGATGAATCACGGCGAAAGAATTTATTACCATTGACTTTTATGCGACCTGTTGCTGATATACGCTTTGGGATTTTAACCATTAGGGAGAAGTGGGAGAGATACCTTAATGCAAAAACATCAACACTGACTGAAAAGTATTTAGCAGAGAAGTTTCCATTGATCAGGGAGAAGTCCAATATAATAATAAACGGCGCGATATGTCCAAATGAGAAACTCGTAGCTGAAATTAAACAATTAGAAGCTGGTTATGCACTGATTAAGGACGACACGATTGTTGCCATGTGTTTAAATGAGGAGGACTTCAAGGCTCAGTCGAATGCAGTTCAGGAAATTAATACAGATGTTGACTGCCTTCAGATCACTTATACATGGGACATATATGTCCAGAATGCGAAGGCAATAATTGATGATTATAAATTACTCACAAAAGGGCGGAAATCTGCACCTATTCCCCAGCATACGATAGCTTATTCCCCTGAAAATATATTTATTGAAGAAGGAGCCGAAATACTTGCATCGACATTGAACGCTTCCGATGGCCCGATATACATTGGCAAGCATGTTAAAATAATGGAAGGCTCCAATCTTCGCGGTCCATTAGCACTTTGCGATTACTCAACTGTTAAAATGGGAGCTAAAATTTATGGTGGAACTACTATAGGCCCCTGGTCAAAAGTAGGCGGCGAAATAAATAATTCAGTGATATTTGGATATTCTAACAAGGCACACGACGGATTTATGGGTCATTCAGTAATTGCTGAATGGTGCAATCTTGGAGCGGATACCAATACATCCAATCTGAAAAATACTTATGACACTGTAAAACTTTGGAACTATGCCGATGAAACATTTATCGATACTAACCAGCAGTTCTGCGGACTCATCATGGGTGACCATACCAAATGCGGAATTAATACTATGTTCAATACCGGCACCGTGGTAGGTGTAAGTTCAAATATTTTCGGTTCAGGTTATCAGCGTAATTTCATTCCTTCATTTAAATGGGGAGGCGTTTCAGGGCTGCAAACCTTTGATCCAAAAAAAGCTATTAATATAGCAACAGAAATGTATAAGCGACGTAATCTTGAATTCAATGATGTTGAAGTGAGGTTGCTTGAAAACGTATATAACCTTACCCATAGCTATAGGAATATGTAAACCTTTTCCTGAAAAGCTTGTTAATCGAGAAACTTCTGCTAAACCTGTTTTAATGGCATAAATTTTGACATTACATAATACCACTTTGAGGGAGGATATACAACTATAAAAGAGTTTTAAGGATTAACTTATGAGTAATAATAAATTCGGGCTTACTGACCTGATTGAAAATGATTCTGAATTCATTCCATTACTTTCTGCCGAAGATGAAGAACAGATGAATGCGGAAGAGGTGCCTGAAATACTACCTATATTACCTTTACGAAATACAGTCCTGTTTCCCGGTGTTGTCATTCCTATTACGGTCGGAAGGGACAAGTCAATTAAATTGATAAAGGATTACTACAAAGGCGACAGGATAATAGGGGCTGTGGCCCAAAAAGATTACGAGACAGAAGACCCGGCTTTTAAAGATCTCCATGAAATTGGCACTATTGCCTATATAATAAAGATCCTCCAGATGCCTGATGGTAGTACAACAGCCATTATTCAAGGCAAGAAACGATTCAGGATGAAGGAAATGGTACAGGAAGATCCCTATTTTATTGCTAAGGTTGTTGGGTTTGACACTGCTAAGCCAATCAACAGGGATAAGAAATTCAATGCTTTAATGTCTTCAATTAAGGACCTTGCTGTACAAATAATAAATTTATCACCGAACCTGCCATCTGACAGTGTTTTTGCAATAAGAAATATTGAAAGCCCGGTCTTCCTAGTAAACTTCATATCATCAAATCTTAATATCTCGCTTGAAGAAAAGCAGATGCTCCTGACTATTGATGACCTGACTGACAGGGCAAACACAGTGCTTGGCCTTTTAACAAAAGAGCTGCAAATCATTGAACTGAAAAATCAGATCCAGAACAAGGTAAAAATTGATCTTGACAAGCAACAACGCGATTATCTGTTAAACCAGCAGCTTAAAACCATTCAGGAGGAATTGGGCGATAATCCGCATACCCAGGATATCTCTGACCTGAAAGAAAGAGCAGCCAGCAAGAAATGGCCTGCAAATGTGGCTGCTGTTTTTGAGAAAGAACTGTCAAAATTGCAGAGGATGAATCCTGCTGCCATGGAATATTCTATGCAAATGAATTACCTCGATGTTTTAATCGATCTTCCATGGTTTGAATATTCTGTTGACAATTTTGATCTTAAACGTGCAAAAAGAGTTCTTGATCAGGACCATTTCGGTCTTGAAACAGTAAAAGAGAGAATAATAGAATATCTTGCCGTATTGAAACTCAAGGGGGATATGAAATCACCCATCCTCTGTCTCTACGGACCTCCGGGTGTAGGTAAAACCTCGCTGGGCAAATCAATTGCAAAGGCAGTGAACCGTCAATATATTAGAATGTCGCTTGGTGGTTTAAGGGATGAAGCTGAAATACGCGGTCACCGTAAAACATACATCGGTGCTATGCCTGGCAGGATTCTTCAAAGCATAAGGAAGGTTAAAGTTTCAAACCCTGTATTTGTGCTTGATGAAATTGATAAGGTAATTGGTGCAAATATCAATGGAGATCCTTCGGCTGCCATGCTCGAAGTGCTTGATCCTGAGCAAAACAGCACCTTCTATGACAACTTTGTTGAGCTTGAATATGACCTTTCAAAAGTAATGTTCATTGCTACCGCCAATAATATGGCGACTGTTCATCCGGCTCTCCGTGACAGGATGGAAGTCATTGAAATTAACGGTTACCTTCTTGAGGAAAAGGTTGAGATTGCTCGTAGGCACCTCATACCAAAACAACTACAGGAGCATGGAGTGAAACCCGATCAGATTGAATTTTCAAAAAAAATCATTGAAACTATTATCGATCAGTATACCAGGGAATCGGGGGTTAGGACTTTAGAGCGTAATATTGCAAAGATAATCAGGCATTTAGCAAGATTCATCGTTACAGGTGAACCATACAATAAAAAAGTGACTGAAGAAGATCTTGCTAAAATACTTGGTATCTCAAAATTTAGACATGAATTAGATGAAGATATCCACGCTCCTGGGGTAGTGACTGGATTGGCATGGACTCCAGTAGGAGGGGAGATTCTGTTTGTTGAAACAAGTTTAAGTAAAGGAACCGGCGGTTTTGGTATTACCGGGAACCTGGGTGATGTAATGAAAGAATCGGCAACACTTGCTTATGAATATTTAAAATCAAAAAGCGAAATCCTGAACATCAATCCTGAGATGTTTGAAAAGTATAATGTCCATATTCACATCCCTGAGGGCGCTACACCAAAAGATGGACCTTCAGCCGGAATAACCATGTTTACTGCTCTTGCATCAGCTTATACACGCCGTAATGTAAAATCAAAAATGGCAATGACCGGTGAAATTACCCTCAGGGGCAAAGTGCTGGCTGTCGGAGGAATAAAGGAAAAAATATTGGCAGCTCGCCGTTCCGGTATCAAGGATATAATTCTTCCAAAGGATAATAAAAAAGATATAGAGGAAATCAATCCTGTTTATATCAAAGGATTAAAATTTCACTATGTCGAACAAATGATTGAGGTGATAAACCTTGCATTGGCAAAAGAAGAGAGTAGGCGTGACCAACGCTTGACCATCTCTTGATCTGACAATAGATTATCAGCTATTTAGTAAGAATTAATTTTTCAGTAAATGTGGTTTCAGAATTATTGACTGTAACAATGTAAGTGCCACTTTTTAACCTTGCTAAGTCTAATGGTATTTTATTATTCCCGGTATTCACTGTGATTTTATTCTTTGAATAAACCAGTTTACCACTCATTGTACGTATTTGTAGATCAATATCTCTCACTGTTGCAGATTTATAAACCAAAGTAACATACTCAGAAGCCGGATTCTCCAGAATGCTGAATATATCAGCAACCGGACTTGGATTATCAGTATTCCCAACAACTAGTGAAGATTGTTTCAATACTATCTTATTCTGGGGATCAAACTGCAGGGAAATCGGTTGCTCATCAAAAATAAACGAGTAATTCTGGTCATTGAATTCGTTCATAACAGTAAATGTGGTATCGGCAAAACCTCCGAATCTGATTCTCAGCTCGACAGGCATTTTATAAAAGCCTGTGTTTGATTGTGTTTGCTTAATATTGAATTTTACTTCCCATTTATCATCAGGAAGTGGTATGATATCGTATGTATTATTGTACACAGGATGATTTGGCTGGTAAAGCCACTCTTCAAAGAAATAATTAAGATCCAATCCTGTTGATTCATTCATCTTTGCAATAAAGTCAGGTATTGTAGCATTCTGATACTTAAAATTCACACTATCCATGGCATATTCATACAGGCTTTTAAAGAAAAGTGAATCTCCAACAACATTCCTGTACATGTACAAGATACATGAGCCTTTCATATAGGTGATTGCATAGTTGAATAATTGGTTATTTGAAGGAGGATTAGTTGCCCAGTCAGGATCTGCTATTGGCCAACCGGGGTTATTAGACATATAATTATTTGCATTCCCCTGAATTTCATTAACATAGGCACTATGTCCACTTTTTTCTTCAGTCCAGAGCGCTTCTATGAAGGTGGCGAACCCTTCATTAAGCCACAAGTCAGCCCAGGTAGCACATGTTATCATATCACCAAACCATTGATGAGCATATTCGTGAACTACGTAGTGTTCAACCCAGCAATTTGGGCATAAACTGGTTAACGTCTGGTTCTCCATTCCACCCCATGAGAACATATTATTCAGAGTGGCAAAACCATTCTTTTCAAAAGGATGCGGTCCGAATTTGGATTCAAAGAAGTCAGTCAAAGGATTGATGATTGCCTCCATCTGTTCAGGATGCTCACCTGTATTGTAATAGAATCTGTAAGGAATTGTATCACCGGTGTTAGGGTCAATTCTGTTGACAATATCAAGGTTATAATTCACCTTTGAGGTAACGGCTATAAGGTATGTAGAGATTGAATCCCTGCTGATCCATGTATAATACAATGAACCGTTTGATATAGTAGAATCAGCAAGTCTTCCGTTAGAACCAAGCTTAACACTAAGCGGAACTCTTGCTCTTAGTTGCAGGGTTGCTTTATCGCTTGGTTCATCATAACAAGGGAACCATCTCCGGGCACCTTGTGGTTCACAATCTGTAAATACAAATCCATTCCCCACATAAACAGCGTTATCTTCTATATTTTTATGACTATAAGTAATAATTACCTGCACAATTGATCCCGGAAGATAAGTTTGGTCAAGATTTATAGTGAGAAGATTATTTTGATGAGTGAATGAAGTAGCTGCCCCTCCGACAGAATTTATCTGAAGTGATGTATTTACAGCATGTAGTGTAATACTTGAAAGGGTACTGTCGACTCTGAAAGTAATGATATTTTCTGCATTGAAATTCCTTGGGAAAGGACTGGTGTAGCAATTGAAAAGATCCAAATCAAGATTATAATCCAGGACATTAAAAGCATGCTTCGGAGAATTAGGTGAAGATTTTAATAACGGAATTGAACTGTTACTCTTTTTGCGGGAGCATATTTCACTTCCTTTCATCTTACTATAATCCTGTGCTGTTATCGAAAATGATAATAACATTGAGAGACCTAAAAGCGTAAATGTTCTTTTCATAGGTTTATATTTGAGCAGCCAAATATACTATTAAACGGTATACTTATGAATTGAACAGAACTTATTTTGTGATACATTTGCCTGCATTAACCTTATGGCAAGAACAGCTGCAATATTCGCTATTATTTCCCTTATCTTTTATGGGTGTACCAATACTTTTAAAGATAAGGGCGGTCTGACGGTATTCAGGTACAATGAATCGTCAGGAATATCTTCTCTCGATCCGGCTTTTGCAAGAAATCAAGCCAATATTTGGGCAGTGAATCAGATGTTTAATGGCTTGGTTCAACTTGACAGCAATTTAAGAGTCCTTCCCTGTATTGCGAAAAAGTGGGATGTGTCATCAGATGGGAAAACATATACATTTTACATCAGAGATGATGTATTTTTTCATAATTCAGAAGTATTTCCAAACGGGCATGGAAGAAAAGTTGTTGCATCAGATATAGTATACAGCCTCCTCAGGTTAGCTGATGAGAAAATTGCATCACCCGGCTCATGGGTGTTGGGCAATGTGGATATACAGGACAATAAAAAAGCTATCAATGCAATAGGAGATTCGGTAGTTACAATCAAGCTTAAACAGCCGTTTCCACCTTTTTTAGGCATGCTCAGCATGCAGTACTGCTCTGTAATTCCTAAAGAAGCCGTTGATTATTACGGACCTGATTTTCGGGTGCATCCTGTTGGAACCGGTCCGTTTCAATTCAAAATGCTCAAAGAGGGCGTGAAACTCGTGATGGTCAGGAATCAAAATTATTTTGAATTTGATTCATCAGGTAATAAATTACCGTACCTGGATGCCATTGCTGTAACATTCATAATTGATAAACAATCAGCATTTCTTGAATTCATAAAAGGCAACCTGGATTTTATGTCAGGCCTTGATGCAAGCTATAAAGATGAGGTACTGACACCATCAGGAAAATTAAAATCTAAGTATGCAGGTAAAATAAAACTCGCTACCCAGCCATATCTGAACACCGAATATCTCGGTATCATGTACGATACAAATAATCCTGATTTAAAAAACAATCCTCTCAGGGATGAACGGATAAGGAAAGCTTTAAATATGGGTTTCGACAGAAGGAAAATGATCAGGTATTTAAGGAACGGGATCGGGAAACCGGGAATAAGGGGCATTATACCCGATGGATTGCCTGGCTATAATGAAGGAGCAGGATACGGATATGAATATGACCCCGGCCAAGCATCACAATTATTAGCTGAGGCCGGCTATCCGGGCGGAAAGAACTTACCTCCAATAACTATCTCAACCAATGCTTCATATCTCGATATTACCCAATTCATTCAGAGCCAGTTATTCCAAATTGGCTTTAATATCAAAATTGATGTTTCACCCCCCGGCACCTTGCGTGAAAATATCGCACAGGGGAGAATAGCTTTCTTCAGAGGTTCCTGGATTGCTGATTATCCTGATGCCGAAAATTACCTTTCCCTCTTTTATTCGATTAACAAAAGTCCGGATGGACCAAATTATACACATTTCAGAAATACAAAATACGATCGGTTATATGAAATGGCAATCAACCAGACGGATGATTCATTAAGAACACAGCTATACAGACAAATGGATAGTTTAATGATGGAACATTCGCCGGTAATTATTTTGTTTTATGATCAGGTACTTAGGTTTACAGGAAAAAATATTTCAGGTCTGGGATCTAACCCACTCAACTTACTTGATCTTAAACGTGTTAAGAAAGTAACACCTGGCAAACATTAAAAATAATAATGTTAACGATTGAAGAATTAAACGAAATAGAAGATTATGGCTTTATAGAAATGAAGCCTGTCGATCTCAATGAGAATGCGGTAAAATTGATTGGTGCCGACTGGATGCTGATTACGGCAGGTAGCCCAGAGCATTATAATACCATGACTGCTAACTGGGGTTCAATGGGATACCTTTGGCATAAGCCGGTAATGTTTATATTTGTAAGACCCCAGCGGTATACGTTTGAGTTTATTGAGGATAATGAATATTTCACCTGTAGTTTCTTTGAGGAAAAATACCGGGATAAGCTCTCTTTTTGCGGAACATATTCTGGCAGGGATTGTGACAAAGCGACCGAAACCGGGATAACACCTTTCAGAACTCTTTGCAGTATAGGGTTTATTGAAGCGAAGTATGTAATTGAATGCAGGAAAATCTATTTCCAGGACATTCAGGACACTGGATTCACTGATCAGTCTTTTAAGGTACATTACCCTGAAAATGATTTTCACAGAATGTACATTGGCGAAATTACTTCAGTTAAAGTCAAAAAAGAAGCGAAATAAAAGCTTCCGGATAATGGCTGATGTTTGATTACTTTTTATAATTTTATAATTCGGACAACGATTTTTTTAAGATATTAAAACACAAAACATTGAGCTTTCTAAAAAATATCAGGATATATCTTGGAAAACGGTCACTCCGAAGTGAGGTTCTTAAAACAACACGTATTAAACGACCGGTGAATCTTACAAATGCCGGAAGTATTGGGATAATTTACCTTTTAAGTTCAGAGGAAGAGTATAACCGGGTCAGTTCATTTACGAAAAAACTGCAGGATAAGGGAAAAAAAGTTCATGTAATTGGATTATACCATTATAATCGCATACCTGTGTTTTATATACCTAAACTGTCGTATGATCTTCTACTGCCGAGTGATATTGATATACTATACAGACCGGATGCCCCTTTTGTGAAGCAATTCGTGAATGAAGAATTTGATATGCTTATAGATCTCAGCAATCCTGACAATTTTACTTTACATTATATATCATCGCTGTCAAAAGCACATTTTAAAATCGGAAAAAAGATTGATGACAGACCATTACCTTATGACCTGATGATTGATACAAGTGAGGAAATATCCAGTCAGGAACTGATCGATCAGATAGTTTACTATACATCAAACCTCGACTTCCGACCACCTGAAGAATCAATTAGTTAAAGCAACCGTTAAACAACCAACATGAATAAGAAATTTACCGGAACAGGAGTAGCCTTAGTAACCCCTTTTCATAAGCAGGGAACCATTGATTTTGGATCATACGAAAGGTTACTGGAATATACAATTACAAACGGGGTAAATTACCTTGTTGTCCTCGGAACGACAGGTGAAGCCTCTACATTATCAAAGGATGAGCAAAAAGCCCTTATTGAATTCACGAAAGAAACAGTTAACAGGCGTGTTCCAATAGTAGTAGGTATTGGAGGTAATAATACCCAAGGCGTTATTGACCAACTCAAGCTTATTGATAATGATGGAATTGACGGGATATTATCGGTTACGCCTTATTATAATAAGCCAACCCAGAGAGGCCTGTATTTACACTACCGGCAAATAGCCACAGCCACTTCACTGCCGATTATTCTTTATAATGTTCCCGGGAGAACGAGCGTTAATATGAAGCCTGAAACGACACTTCAGTTGGCATCAGAATTTGATAATATTGTTGGTATTAAGGAAGCATCAGGTAATTTCAGCCAGATCATGGAGATAGTAAGATCGAAGCCCAAGGATTTCCTTGTAATTTCAGGTGATGATTCAATAACAATGCCTTTAATTGCATGTGGTGCAAGTGGTGTAATATCAGTTGTTGCAAATGCTTACCCGAGAAGTTTCAGCAATATGGTAAAATTAGGATTGAAAGGCAATTTTGAAGAAGCCAGAAAAATACATTACAACCTTTTACCCTTAATTGAAGCCTTATTTATAGACGGAAGTCCCGGTGGAATCAAAGCTGCACTTGAGCATTTAAGAATTGCTTCAAACCACCTGAGGTTGCCAATTGTAAAAGTTAACAAGCAAACCCAAAATTTTATTGCATCACTCCTGAATGAATTAAAAGAAAAAGGAATAGAAAGCTAGACTATGCTATATAAAAAAGTAATTACTCTGCTACTTATCTCTTTGTGTTTAACAGGATATTCACAGAGACCTCTTACGGAATACAGTACGGATGAAGTCTTTAATGGGGATGGTGAAATATATTTTATACTTAAAGACGCAGCAACTCAGGCTGATAAGCTTACACATATCATCAGCATTGATAATGTGAAGAATGGTGATATTTTTGCCTATGCATCGGTAAAGGAATTTGAAGAGCTTAGATCGTTATATAATTTTACTTTCTATCAGTTGCCTAAGCCTTCAGAACTAATGGAAGTTGAAATGTCAGGCTCCACGAGAGATGTGCTCGATTGGAATTATTATCCAACATACACAGGATATCTGCAGATAATGCAGGATTTTGCAACTAATTTTCCCAATATATGCGAGATTGATACAATAGGCTTGACTGTTGAGGACAGGTTGTTACTTGCTGCACGCATCAGCGATAACGTAGGTATGGAAGAGAATGAACCCGAATTCCTTTATACATCTTCGATACACGGTGATGAAACAACAGGTTATATTTTAACCCTACACCTGATAGATTACCTGCTTCAGAATTATGGGATTGACCAAAGAATCACCAACATGGTCAATAATATTGATATATGGATAAATCCACTCGCTAATCCTGATGGAACCTATGCGGGAGGTAATAATACAGTAAATGGTGCAACCCGTTTCAATGCGAATAATGTTGATATGAATCGTAATTATCCGGATCCTGAAGATGGGCCACATCCTGACGGTAATTCATGGCAACCGGAAACCATAGCATTTATGGAGTTTGCTGAAAACAGGGATTTTACAATGTCTGCGAATTTTCATGGTGGCGCTGAAGTAGTTAACTATCCATGGGATACCTGGATTCACCCCTCGGCTGATGATGCATGGTGGCAATTTGTTAGTCGTGAATATGCTGATACTGTCCATGCAAATGCACCAAACGGTTATATGGATGACCTGAATAACGGGATTACAAATGGTTATGCCTGGTACAGAATTACCGGAGGACGACAGGATTACATGAACTACTTCCAACAATGCCGTGAAGTAACGATTGAGCTTTCGAACACTAAATTATTGCCAACTAATCAACTAATAAATTATTGGAACTATAATTACCGTTCCATGCTCAATTATATAGAACAAACGCTTTATGGGGTTCGTGGGGTAGTTACTGATACGATTACCGGTGAACCACTCAATGCACAAGTATATATTTCAGGCCATGATGAAGATAGTAGCATGGTTTTTACATCCATGCCGATTGGGAATTATTACCGGTTTCTTAAAGCAGGGACATATAAAATAACCTTTTTCGGAGAAGGATATCCTCCAAAAACATACAGGAATGTTGTAGTCAATGATAAGCAGCCTACTGTATTGAATGTCAGATTATGGAACGGAACCCCAATACCATCCTTCACTTCTTCTGACACTCTGATAGAACCGGGTGAAAGTGTCCAGTTCTATGACCAGTCTGGAGGAACGCCTAACTCATGGCTTTGGACGTTTGAGGGGGGCACACCGGCTACTTCCACTGACCCACAACCTACTGTCACTTATACCCAGGAGGGTAGTTTCAGTGTGACCCTCGAAGTAAGTAATATGGCGGGGTCAAATACAATCACAATCGATGATTACATAACTGTTGACGATGGGATTGGGATTAATGAAACTGATCTAAAGGCATTTACAATCTACCCTAATCCGGTGATCGGAAGGCAAGTTTTAGTAAAATCAAAAACTGAACTTATAAAATACGTTATTACCGATATCAACGGAAAGGCATTGGCAACCGGCAAACTTTCAGGAACTGATGCCTTGATTGATCTTTCATCACTTGGTAATGGTTTATTCATCCTTAAATTGCAGAATTCAAAAGATACCGGTTCGTATAAGATCATACTTGAAAACTAAGCATTGTAACCTGTGGCTTTAGCCATCGTAATCCGTGATATAAAAAAAGAAGCTTTCTAAAATAGAAAGCTTCTTTTTTTTACATCATTTATTAACTATTGATAAATAACATTCTGAGGGTCCCAGTTACACCACCCGCTTGTCCAGTCTTCATTACCGAAAGCACCGGCAAATGCAACTTTTTCAAAGAATGAACCAGTTGCTTTAGGAGTATTATCCCATTTACCTGCAGTTAATAAGATTGATCCCGCATTAGGAGTGAGCTTTGGGTTCGTAGATGTGTATATACTTTGATCAATTCCTGCATCCTGCCATTTTTCTTTGATCAGATTATTAAAAGTTGATGTACCAAACCAAGTATCTATATCAAATCCGGTAGCTGGATTTGCCTGTCTGAGAGGGCCATATTCATTACCGGAAGTACCACCCCAGTTGTTGTTCCCCCAATTTTCAACGCCAGCAAGTATAACATTTCTTATTTGAAGGTCATTATCCAATGCGTGCTGGCTGGAACCCGGCTTTGTATCATCAATGAAAATACCGACAGGGAATCCGGTCAGGAATGAGTTATAGAGAGTTGGCATTGAATTTCTCCTGAAATGAGCAGCAGTTTGCAACAAGGGGCTTACCTCTCCGGGCTCCTGGTTCTTAGCTCCGATAATAGAGACATTGGCAAATACAGTCTGGGTAAACGGATCACTGATCGTACCTGCTCCGTCATTATCAGCTTCTATTCCATTTGAATACGAAACATCAGCAATATCAGCACCCCTGACTGCCAAGGCAAACTGAATATTTCCTGCGTGTCCGAAATCCAGGTCAAAATCGTCATCTTTTGTCTTGTATGAAACAAGGTATTTGGCATTAACCGTTCCACCGAAGAATTCATAGGAATCATCTAAACCAAATGAGCACTGAATATATTCAATGGTAGTTCCGTTTCCGACACCTGCAAGGGTAAGGGAGTTGATCTCCTGGTTATTGCTGATTGATCTTCCCGCAAATTCTATTCGCACATGCCTGAGGATACCCGAATTGTCAGCCTCATCTGATCCTCCGTATTGTGCTCCGTAATTTCCTTCGAGGGTAATAAGGTTGCCCTGGTTAACGGGTGCTTTACCACAAATTACTATACCACTCCAATCACCAGCGTTCCTGCTACCAACCGGCTTGTCGCTTGTAAATATAATAGGAGAGGAGAATGTACCGTCGGCAATCAGTTTTCCGCCTCTTTCAATAAGCAAGGTTCCTTTCGTATCTGAGTCTCCGAAAATTACTGTTCCGGCTTCAATGGTCAGTGTTACATTACCCGGTACTCTGACTATATTGTTAATCTCCCATATTTTATCTGAGGTCCATGTAGTATTAGCAGTTATATCGTCAGTGACCTGGACAATTTCATGGGTAGTTATCTCTTCGACGGTGACAGAAAATGTTTTTTGCTCAGATTTTTTATCAAGTGAATCAATAGCTTCAAATGAGAAGTTTACTATAGTACCGGCTGCCAATCCTTGTTCAATTGTATAATTAAAGTCATGTGAAGCAGTTGTCTCGAAATTATAGCTGACTTCACTGTCAACTGCACCGTTTTTGTAGATCACAAGCTTTTTAATCCCCTCAGAAGCGTTAATAGAAACAGTGGTTCCCACATTGCTGCCGGGAAGACCGGATGCTTCAATGTTTGACAGTGATATAGTCGGCGGATCAGTATTAGTATCAGGATCGCTCTCTTCTTTCTTGCAACCCAGTAGTGCAATATTTAACGCTAACAGAATCAGGAGTGCTGTAGTAAAGATGTGGTGTTTAGCCATTTTAGCAGGTTTTTATTTTTAAGTACTAACTTATTTACCAAAACAGATTCACTTTTATATGAATCAGGTTATGCAAATATCACATTTTTTTATAATTACGCTCCCCGAAAATTGCAGTTCCTATTCTTACCATAGTACTGCCCTCTTCAATGGCAATTTTATAATCACCCGACATTCCCATGGAAAGGATGCTAAATTCTTCCTTATTATTAAAGAAACGACTTCTTACTTCATCAAAGAAGTTTTTTAATTCGTGGAATTCTTTCCTTACCTGGACGGTGTCTTCTGTAAAAGTTGCCATCCCCATCAATCCGGTGATCCTTACGTTCCCCATCTGGCTGAACTGAAGTGATGATAACAAATCAAGTGCTTCTTTCTTATCCAATCCATACTTTGTCTCTTCAGATGCTATATATATCTGCAACAAGCAATCGATGATCCTGTTATTCCTGGCCGCCTGGTTATTAATTTCAGTTAATAATTTCAGACTATCTACACTTTGTATCAGGTGAATAAAAGGTGCGATCAATTTTACTTTATTTGTCTGCAGGTGGCCTATCAGATGCCACCTAATATCTTTAGGAAGAAACGGGTATTTTGAAATTAGTTCCTGAACTTTATTCTCTCCGAAATCTGATGCGCCTTCATTAAAAACCTCAAGTATTTCTTCAACCTTATGGGTTTTACTGACTGGAATAAGCTTTACGGTAGCTGGTATGCTCTTAGCCAGGGATATGTAATTGCTCATGCTCAGGTAATAACGTTAAGTTATGTCAAGATTCAAATGTAATCAATGAATGATTTTATGTTTAAACATAGCGGTCAATCCGGTTTTAATTGGATATTTTGGTTCATAACCAAGTAGTTGCTTAGCTTTAGAAACATCGGCATAAGTTAACTCAACATCTCCCGGTTGATTAGGTTTTTGGTCAATAATTGCTTCCTTCCCCAAAATCTCTGATATATATGCTATCAAGTCTTTCAACATCACAGTTTGATGATTCCCAAGGTTTATGATTTCATAGCCCTTCACTTTTTCAATCGCTGCCAGGAGTCCTGAAATAATATCATCAATAAATGTATAATCACGTTTTGTTGATCCATCACCATACATAGTAATAGGATTTCCTTCATTGATGAGTCTCCCAAATTTCTGTATAGCCATTTCAGGGCGTTGGTTGTGACCGTAAACAGTGAAGAACCTCATGCAGAATACATCAAAATCATAGAGGTGATGATAAGTATAACAAAGAAGTTCACCGGCCTTTTTAGTAGCAGCATAGGGGGAAACAGGATTATCAACGTTATCGGTTTCAGAAAAAGGGATCTTGGTATTGTTTCCATAAACCGAAGATGATGAAGCGAAAACAAGTTTCTTAATTCCTTGTCTTCTCATAGCCTCCAGAAGTTTTAAAGTGCCTGTTACATTCACGTCATAATACAATTCAGGATCGTCGATAGAGGGCCGCACACCGGCTCTTGCTGCGAGATGTACGACGCATTCGGGGTGAGTCTCTGAAAACACACTTTTCAGAAAAGCTTCATCACGTATATCACCTTCAAACAATGTGAATTGAGGATGTGAAGCAAATGAAGCTATATTTTGCCGCTTAAGGCCGGGATCATAAAAATTATCGAAATTATCTATACCAATAACACTGTTATTTCTATCCAACAGGCTTTTAACAAGGTTCGACCCTATAAATCCGGCCGCGCCGGTTACCAATATTTTTCTCATAAATCAATACGTTTGATGAGTCTCCTTCCGGATTGTTGCTCTTAGATTCATCGCTTCGGGTTTGAAGCTATAGAAAATTCCTCCGAAGGATACAAGCACCGTAATTAAATAAAATAGCAAACTTAATGCAATTGAAAGGTTAACATCAAGATTCAGTAATTGTGATCCAAACAGAAACGTAATTTCCCTTGACCCAATCCCGCCTATTGTAATTGGAAGAACAGCTATCATTGATGAAATCAGGAAGACAAATATATAAGCGAATAAATTTTGCGTTGAATTATTGGCCAGTAGTATAAAAAAAGCTGATACAACCTGCAGTGCCTGAACAGCAAATGAGAGCAGGGTAGTGGGTTTTATTACTTTATAAAACAGGGGAAAGAACTTTTTATTGACAAAATAATAAGTAAATAGTGATACTGGTATCAATGCCAGTGCATAAAGATTCCATTGTGTATCAATATCTAAAAAAGGGACCAGTATCAAAGCCAATAAGAAAAGCGCTAACACACCATTCACCCGGTCGAGCATAACACCCCAGAAAAGGTCTTTCACCCTTATGTTGAATTTTTTATTCAAGAGCCAAATTTTGTAACCATCACCACCAATTCCGCCAGGCAAAAAGAGATTGTAATACATTCCCAATAAATAAAGCTTCAGGTTACCGGTATTTTCAAGAGTTATCCCAGCAGCTTCAAAGTAATAGTTTAATCTCCTCGCAGAGACCAGTTTTGAGAGTGTGAAGAATAGCAGGGCAACCAGCAGATATAAATAGTTTACATGTTGCAGTATATCGACTACTTGTCTGATATCGATTTTGGTAAACACATAGTACAGTGCAGCAGCCGATAAAACTATTTTAAGGAAAGCTTTCAGGTAGGATTTCATTACTGGTTAAAAGTATGGATTTTGCGGATTTTATAAGGGCGCTTGTTTTGCGACTCATAGTAAGTCCGCATAAGCACATCGGCAATAATTCCAACAGTGATCAACTGAATACCCGCAATAACCAGTAAAATTCCCAGGAGCAGCATAGGTTTTCCCCAAATGTCATTGCCCATTAATTTAAGGACAAGGAAGTAAGCGTTGATGATAAACCCGATAATCGTGAAAACCAAACCTAAGCCTCCAAATAAATGCATTGGTTTTTGAAGGTATTTTTTAAAAAATAGCATTAAAAGGAGGTCACTTACTACTTTAAATGTCCTGTTTATCCCATACTTTGATTTTCCAAATTCACGCGCATGGTGTTTTACCTCAAGCTGGGTTATCCGGGCACCTTCAAGGCTTGCCAACACAGGTATAAACCTGTGCAATTCGCCATAAAGTGCAATATTCTTAGCCAGGTCACTCTTAAAGATCTTGAGGGTGCAGCCATAATCTTTAATTTTCACCCCTGTACTGCTTCTGATGATAGAGTTGGCTATTTTGCTGGGGATTTTTCGCAAAAACATACCATCCTGACGATTTTTCCTGATTCCGGCTATCAGGTCCCATTCTTCCCGTTCGGCCTTTTCAAGCATCATAGGAATATCAGTTGGGTCATTCTGGAGATCACCATCCATAGTGACTATAAATTCTCCTCTGGCTTGTTCTATGCCTGCGTAGAGTGCCGAGCTCTGACCAAAATTCTTCCTGAGCTCAACAAGCACAACCTTTTCATCCCTAAGGTTTTTTATTTCAGCTAAAGTTGAATCTGTTGATCCGTCATCAACATAAATAATCTCATAATCAATGCCGTTAAGCGCTTCGTTGATCCATTTATTGAGAGGCTTGATATTCTCTTCTTCATTAAATACACAAATGATGACGGAAAGCTTTGGTTGCTCCATTATTTTCTTGTTACTAGGAATAACTGTGTTTCTTCAAACTTAATTAAAAAAGAATGATGCACACAAAACTGAATATTTTTACTTGCAAAAGTATCAAGATTTTCCTGATCTGTAATATAATAGGCATTTGCTGTATCCAAACTATATTTTCGTGTCAGTACCTCTTTCCTTTCACGGGTGATATAGAATGAGGCATCATGGTTAACAGGTGTATTTCCAAGTATATAAAGAGGAGCACCTTGAGAAATATGGGCAGCTTTTATTTCTCCCAGCTTGTATGACTCGTCAGGATAAGAGTTTATACGGGCTGGCAGGTTAAACATATTGAAGGCTATCCTTGCCAGTAAAAGGGCTGAAAACAGAGAATAAATCGCAAATCTTTTCCTCTTGACTGATGCAAGGGTAAGCGAAATTGCAGAAATAAACAACAGGATCGAAATCAATACAACATTATCCATCGCTCGTGATTCATTCCAAAATGGATATATCAGAATAGAAATTGATATAAGGAATGAGCCCGTTAGAAAGAACCATTGGACTACTTTATAAAGCCTTGTCTGATGAGAATCTGAATACCTATATGCCTGAATTAGTATGATAAATAACAACGGCACAAGCATAAACAGATAACGGCTTCGCATATTGGCCGAAAGCCAGTATATTATTATGTTTATCGCAAAAAGCAGCAATATCTTCCTGGTAAGTGTCTCTTTGAAGATATCTTTCCTGACTTTGCGTGAAAATAATAGTATTACAAGAATTGTTACCGGAGCAAACTCGTACATCAAATTAAAAGGAAACTCAATCAAATGCAGCCACCAGTTCTTCTCTGATGATGTATCCTGGAATCTGTTTGATTCTTCAACTAATCTATCTATGACTGGTAATATCGGATGCTCTTTATTATATATGAAATAATACCCCCCAACCATTATCAGGAAGATAAATATACCTGCGATGTGTTTCCATGAGAATAATTCCTTAAATGAACGGTCGTACCCAAAAACAGCTAATATGCTCATACCCTGGAAAGCAATTGACGGCATCCCTTTCATCAGATAGCCTAAAGAGGCCAAAAGATAAGAGCCAATGAAAAGTGTTGTATAACTCTTTTTCTCCTTAAAATGTACAATCCATATAAACGAAGAAAAAGTGACCAGAGAATAAGTAATATCTATTAATCCCATAAAAGAGTCCCAGAAAAGGACCCTGCCTGATACTATAAAAGCAAATGCAGCAAGGAAAGCGTATTCATTAAGAATCTTCCTGCTTACATAATAAATCATGAAACAGAGCCCGACAGCAGAAATAATGGTTGGAAGCCTGAATACCCACTCAGCAGTTGATCCTGTCAATCCGACAAATAATAACTGTATCCAATTGAATAATGGCGGTTTATTGAAATACAACTCACCATTTATGGTAGGATGAATATAATCATGACTATATAGCATCTCAAGCGTAACAATTCCTCTCGTAGGTTCATCAGATATTAACGGGAAGAGTCCCAGGTTAACCAGTAAAGCAGGAATTGCGAGAATGACCAGGCAAAACCGGAATGCTGAATCTGAAGATCTATTCGTAATAAGCTGCTTCAACATCTGACAATCGATCAGGTAACCAGCAAATTTAAGGATAAGTCGTGTACCGTAACGTCACAACTTTTAATAGCATAAAATTTGAATTATGCAATAATAGCCTATTTTTGTGACTTTTAATTTCTTAACTGAATGAACAGAATTGTTGTTTCACTGCTTAGGCAACTTGTATTCTGGATGGTTTTCTTTTTTATTGCAAGGGCTCTATTTCTTCTGTATAATATCCCATCATTAAGAATTGAAAAAATTGGAGTTTCAGAATCAATAGCCGCATTCTGGCATGCCTTACCATTAGATCTCGCAACAGCTTGTTACTTACTGATATTTCCATTCATCCTTCTTATAATACAAGCTTTGTTTAAAGCTGACTGGGTGAACCGTGTAAATAAAATTTATACACTGATCGCAATTATTCTGTTTTCCTTACTAATTACTGCAGAACTTGGTATATACCCTGAATGGAAAACCAAAATGCCTTATAAAGCGCTCAATTATCTTTTAAATCCATCAGAAATTTACAACTCGGCAAGTTCAGGTAGCTTTTTCTTGCTAATCGCTCTCTTTCTATTTCTCTCAACCGCAGTTTACCTGTTATATACGAGAATATTCTATTTACGAATAACCAACCCGCCTAAAAAGAGATTTCTGTTCACGCCTTTATTTGCCATTATAGTATTCCCACTGCTGGCACTCGGAGCACGGGGAGGATGGCAGCAAATCCCCATTAATCAAAGCGAATCCTATTATTCTACGCATAACATCCTCAATCTGGCTTCGGTTAATTCTGCATTCAATCTTTCCATAAGTTTTATTGAGAATTACAAAAATCTTGAAAAGAATCCTTATGGATTTTATGATTTAGACGAAGCAAAAAGCGAAGTGGAAAAAATATACGCGGTTAGTAAAGACACAACGATAAAAATACTTACAACCAACCGCCCTAATATTGTTTTACTCATACTTGAAAGCTGGTCGGCTGATCTTATTGAATCTATCGGTGGAGAACCTGGAATTACTCCTGAATTCCATGAACTTGAAAAAAACGGAATTCTTTTTACAAATTTGTATGCTACAGGTCCACGAAGTGAACAGGCCATGGGGAGTATTTTCAGTGGTTTTCCCGCACATCCCATTTCTTCAGTAACTGTTCAGCCTGAAAAGTTCTCAAAACTTCCTACGATTACACATTCTTTGATAAAAGAAGGTTATGCCACATCCTTCTATTTCGGAGGACAGTTAAGATATGGAAACATCAGGGGTTACATTCTGCATAATGGTTTTACCCGCGTGATTGAACACAATGATTTTGGCAAAAATGTTATCAGGGGAAAATTGGGAGTTCATGATGAATTTGTCCTGTCAAGGCAAATGGAGGACTTAAATAAAGTGAAGCAACCATTCTTCAGCGGACTATTTACGCTAAGTTCACACTCACCTTATGATCAGCCAATGGAAAATGTTCTTTCATGGGGAGGAAATGAGCATAATTACATCAATTCAGCATATTACACTGACAGGTGCTTAGGGAATTATTTCAGGGAGGCCGCTAAGCAGCCATGGTTTGATAACACATTGTTTATTATTGTTGCTGACCATAGTCATAATTCATACAGGAACTGGACTTTTACCTCACCCAGTTACCATAAAATTCCTTTATTACTTTACGGTAACGTAATTAAAGAAGAATACAAGGGGCAAAAGATCAATCGCCTGGCAAATCAAATGGATATTGCCACAACCTTATTAAACCAATTAGATATCGACAGTACTCCCTTTAAGTGGAGCCGCGATTTGTTTAATCCCTATTCTCCTGTATTTGCGTATTATTCATTTGAAGAAGGATTTGGATGGATAACCAAAGACGGTCATTTCGTTTATGAACCCCGCACCGATCACTATCATGAAGATGCAATCCCTGATTCGCTTAAAGAATTTAACAGGAAACAGGGGAAATCTTTCCTGCAAGTACTATTTGATGAATATATGAAGTTATAAGAAACTTGTACTATCTATGAGATCCATTTTTTACGGTATTACTGATTATATTAAAAGACAACCACTTAACAGACTGATCATGGGGAGCATGCTTGCCATAGCGTTCATGCTCATCATTGTCATTGGTTATAATTGGATAGCATACGAAAACAGGAAGTTCCAATTTGAAAGCAGCAATATAAAGATTCAATATGAGGAAAACCAAAAAAGATCAATAAAACGTGAAGTCGAAAGAACCATCAATTATATTGAATATGTTCGCTCGCTTTCACAAAATAAATTGATGAACAATCTCTCAAACACGGTTGAAACTGCATGGAATATAGCAAATAATATCTATAATGAAAACAAATCCTCAAGATCAGATGATGAAATCAAAATAATGGTCAGGGATGCATTAAGATTCTACAGAATGAATCCCGAAGACTATGTGTTCATATATTCTCTAAATGGCTCTGCTATCCTTGATCCCGGAAACCCTGCAATAGAAGGTAAATCTGCCTTGTCGCTTCACGACTCTTTGGGTAGTTTTATGGTTATGCGTGAGACTGAATTATTAAAAGAAGTGGACAGAGGTTTCATCGAATATTATATAACTTCGGGCAAAAACAAATCGGACTCTTCTTTATATAAGCTTACTTACGTTAAGAAATTCAAGCCCTTTGGATGGTATATTGGTTCAAAGGAATATCTGGCAGATTTTGAAGAGAATATTAAAAGTGAAGTTCTCAGAAGACTTGCAAACATCAGGTTTGATAACGACGGCTACATATTCATACAGTCAACAAACAATGATCCTGTAATGGCGGCAGGTTCGATTATTACTAAAAATAGCTCAACATTTACCGTTGGACTGAAAGACAGGATCAAGATTACCGAAATTGCCTTAAATGGGGGAGGATTCGTCGAATATAAATACCACCGGCCAGGCGAACTGGATCATGAACCCAAAATTTCGTATGTTCAATTAAGCAAGGAATGGGATTGGATAGTTGGAGCCGGATTTTATTCAAATGACACTGATCAGTTCGTTAGCGTGAAAAGAAAAGAGCTGAGTGAACAGCGTATCAAGACGTTTGTCAGGATTTTTATTGCACTGTTTCTAATACTGGTACTTGGAATCTTCTTTACTTATCAAGTCAATAAACGTATAAAGCAAGGGTTTACAAGATTTGACAGATTTTTTAAGGATGCCAGTGAAGGACATATGGAAATCAATGAAACCGAGCTTTATTCGCCTGAGTTCAAATCATTGGCAATTGCAGCAAATAAAATGATTTCAGATCTTAAACAAGCTCGCAATCAATTGGAGAAAGAGCATTCTCTTTTAAGGTCAGTAATAAATTCAATGCCTGATATGGTATTCTTAAAAGATATCCACAGCAGGTATATTGGTTGTAATGATGCCTTCCTGAAATATCTTCAGCTTAAGGAAGAAGATTTTCTGGGGAAAACTGATTTTGAACTATTTGATAAAGATTCTGCTGAGTTTTATTACAAAAATGACCTCCAAATCCTCAAAAATGGCATTCCTATCAGGAATGAGGAATGGATTACAATGCCTGACGGCAACAAATATTTATATGATACTGTAAAAGTACTGTGTCATCATAAAAATGGAGAAATCATCGGTATCCTCTGTATAAGCAGGGATATTACTGAACGGGATTTGATCCAAAAGAAGTATATTGAAGCAAAAGAAAAAGCTGAAGAATCTGACAGACTTAAGACGGCATTCCTTGCTAATATGAGCCATGAGATCAGAACACCAATGAACTCAATAGTCGGGTTTTCTAATTTGATAGCTGAGGGTGATTTAACAAGGGAAGAGCAGGCGGAGTATGTTGAACATATCAACACTGGTATTAATAATTTATTAAACCTTATAAATGATATCATTGATATAGCAAAAATTGAAGCAGGCCAGTTGAATATAAAACCTGAGTATTACAGCATTGGTAAACTGATTGATGATGTTTATGTATCCACTTCTGAGTATAAAAAAAGATTCAACCGGCAAGGTGTAACATTTAATTACGTTATTGAAGACAGGCTGCGGGAAACCAGAGTACTTATTGATCCTTACAGGTTAAATCAGGTACTGACAAATCTTATTGTCAATGCAATCAAATTTACTCTCAAGGGATCCATTGTATTTGGTTGTGAGAAAAGAGATTCGGGTTTATATTTTTATGTTTCAGATACAGGTATTGGAATTACTGAAAAAGACCAGGAAGTACTTTTCCGCCGTTTCACACAGGTTGGGGATAATAATGGATACAAAGCAGGTGGCACCGGCTTAGGGCTTGCCATATCGAAACACCTTATTGAATTAATGTATGGCCAGATAGGAGTGCAGTCTCATAAAGGTAAAGGTTCTCTTTTCTATTTTACAATACCCTTTTTCCCACTTTTGGAAACAGGCAATATTACACGTTTATCCGGGACCAACTGGAAAGATAAAACCATATTAATAGTAGAAAAAGAAGATGCTTCCTTTAACTATCTTAAAGCTGTATTTTCCGGAACCAGTGCCAATATATTAAGAGTTACTGAAACTAAAAAAATAATCGAACAACTTGAAAATACTAAAGTTGATCTCTTGTATATTGATTTCTGCTTGGATGATGAGACTTCAATAGATAACATTACCAAAATAAAACAGGAATCACCCGAAATCCCTTTGATTGTGCAGTCAAATTACCCGCCCGAGCAGATAAACTCGCAAATTGCGGTTGATGGTGTTGTTGTTAAGCCTGTGCAATATCATTTGCTTTTACAGGCTATAACCAATGTTATTGATAATAAAAATGAGGCTCCGTCACCAGAGCCTCATTGAATCCTGTTTGTTAAAGATTACTTCTTGACTGTATAGAAGCAAACTTTAGGAGAGATGATTTTTTCAGCCAGTTTGAGTTTTTTAATGGCGTTATCAACATCTTTCTTATCCATTTTTGCTATCTCTGCAATTTCAGCAGATTTTAGTGGTTTCTCTGATTTTGCGAGAACATCCAATACAACTACTTCTTTTTCCATGATGATTGTTATTAATTGTTAGTCAAGTAAATGAACCACCAGACCGCTCCTTAACTTAGGCTCGAACCAGGTAGTTTTTGGAGGCATAATATTACCAGTATCTGCAATATTAATCAACTGTTCAAGGGAGACAGGATACAATGCAAAAGCAACTGCCATTTCTCCACTATCAACTCGTTTCTTCAATTCACCTAAACCACGGATTCCCCCAACAAAATCAATTCTTTTTGAAGTTCTTAGGTCCTTAATATCCAGAATTTCATCCAGTACAAGCTTTGAAAGGATCGTAACATCAAGAACACCTATCGGATCAGCGTCATTGAAAGTTCCTGGCTTAGCTGTGAGGGAGTACCATTTATTGTCGATATACATGCTAAAATTATGCAGTATATCAGGTTTATAGATTTCAGCCCCTTTTTCTTCAATGTTAAAGACCTTGTCCAACTTAACGAAAAATTCTTCTTTTGATAAGCCATTCAGGTCTTTGATCACCCTGTTATAATCAATTATCGTTAACTGATTTGAGGGGAAATGCACAGCCAGAAAGAAGTTATACTCTTCATCTCCTTTATGGTTGGGATTGTTTTTTCTTTTTTCATTACCCACCAGGGCAGCAGCTGCTGTTCGATGATGCCCGTCAGCAACATAAGTAGAAGGTACCTCTGAAAAGAGACTGATAATCCTTTCAATAGTCTCTTTTTCCCTGATTACCCAAAAATGATGACCAAAGCCGTCAGAAGCTGTAAAATCATACTCCGGCTGTTGTGTTGTAACGATTTTCTCAACAATTTTATCTATTTCAGGTACGGCAGGATAAGTGAAAAAAACAGGCTCCATGTTAGCATTAGTGATCCTCACATGTTTCATCCTGTCCTCTTCTTTGTCTGCTCTGGTAAGTTCATGTTTTTTAATGATACCGTTAAGATAGTCTTCCACACCGGCGCATCCTACCAATCCATACTGGGTTTTGCCATTCATTGTTTGGGCGTAGATGTACAAGTATGGTTCAGTGTCCTGAATAAGCCACTTGTTATCACAAAATTTCTTTAAATTGATCCTTGCTTGTTCATAAACAGCCTGATCGTGTTCATCAATACCTTCCTCGAGGTCAATTTCAGGCTTAATGATATGTAGCAATGAATATGGATTGCCATCAGCCTCAATACGGGCTTCTTTTGAATTTAAAACATCATACGGGCGTGAAGCCAGATCACAGGCAATACTTAAAGGTGGTCTTAATCCTTTAAATGGTCGTAGGATAGCCATGCTTAATTAATTTTAATTGAGATTAGAATATTAATAACAAATTGACGTGTTCCCCCAATAGCAGTTTGAGTGAAGGCAAAATTAGGCAATAAAGATTAAATGGAAAAACTTGTCCCCGGGAATAGATCAAGAAAAATGATAAAATTAAAAAGCCGGTAATATACCTCTCCTTGAAACCAGCACTTTTAACTCATTGTTTAGTCAGCTTCTTCCATATTCAGATCGGCAGCACGCTGCAAAGAGCCAATAAGGGCACCGATCATTTTAGTCATTTCCATAAGCTGACCACGAGATTCTTCAACTTCTTTATCGGAAAAATAATGTAGTTTTCCGGCAAGTGAAGTATAGACAACGCATTCTCTCACAGCACTTTTCGCCATTTTGAGATAATAGATGAACTGATTCTTATTTCGGGCAGAGCCTTCTGAAATATTCAGGGCAATTGCCTGAGCCGCAAGATTAAACCGGGATGAAAAACCTGCCTGGCTTTCAGCCGGAAATTTGAAAGTTTTACGTGCAATCCATTCAATGTAATCTAGTGATTTGTGGTAAATGCGCAAATCTTCAAATCTGAAGAACGTTACGGCTTTTTCGAGTTCGGGATCCATAATCGATAGTTTTTGTTGGTTCTGTTGGTCGTAGTTATTGGTCTATTAGCCGGTTTAGTAACCGGCTTTTATTAATTCACTGTCTGTAAGTCTTTATTAACCTGGAATGTGGTAATTCCTTTTTCAAAGAAATCCACTATTTGCCTGGCTGCTGCCAAGCCTGCATTAATATTTGCCTCTGAAGTCTGAGCTCCCATTTTCTTTGGTGTAAAGAAAAACCTTCCTTCAAATTTCTCAGTGAAAACTAACTTATTATCAGGCTCTATATCACTTAAATATTTAAAATCCTGACGTTCTTCGAAAATCTTTACCAAACCCTCTTCATCAATAACTTCCTTGCGTGCTGTATTTACCAAAACTGCATTTTTGGGCATCAGCTTAAGCAAATCATATCCTATAGACTTTTTAGTTTGTGCAGTAGCGGGAATATGAAGCGAAACATATTGACATTTTGAATAGAGTTCTTCAACAGAATGAACAGGAGTAACACCATCCTTAATTATATCTTCTTCTTTGATAAAAGGGTCGTAAGCATAAATTACCATTCCGAAGCCTTTGGCAATGGAAGCAACATATTTTCCAACATTGCCATATGCATGAATGCCAAGTGTTTTACCCCTGAGTTCAGTACCTGAACTGCCGTTAAATGCACTTCTGGCTATATATACCATCATTCCAAATGCCAATTCAGCCACAGCGTTAGAATTCTGTCCGGGCGTATTCATAGCTACCACCCTGTGTTCTGTGGCTGAAGCAAGATCAATATTATCATAACCGGCACCGGCACGTACAACTATTTTAAGCTTTTTAGCTGCAGCAAGGACATCTTTATCAACAATATCGCTCCTGATGATAATAGCATCAATATCACTGACTGCATTAATGAAATCAGCCTGAGCCGGATATTTTTCAAGTAACTGAAGTTCATAGCCTGCTTTTTCAATAATTTGTCGAATCCCATCGACTGCAACCTTTGCAAATGGTTTATCGGTTGCCACGAGTACTTTTTTCATGAAAAGGTAAAATTTAGTAATTAATTCATAAAAGTAGACAGATATTTTTCAATTACCAAATTTATTGGTAAAAATATGTCCAGTATCGTTCAAATATTTATCTTATTGTTCAAAAGCGAACATTATCAAACAATGCTGTTCTTTTAATTTATACGTAATTAAAAACTTTGGTTTTTAGTAACTATTCAAATTTAACCAAAAAATGTGATATACGAAACAATTAATTAATTAAATACTTAAGAAAGCTTGATTTAATTATCTGTAGCCTTTTAATACTTCACATTGTTCGAAAGTAAGAGTATTGTACTGATCTGAGTTAAACAGGATGATCTTGCATGCCATTTCAAAGAAAACAGCCTTTTGATAAACTTCTTTGTAACTTTTACCGGTAATGACCTGCCCATGGTTCATCAATTGGATTACTGAAGACTTCATTGATGCAGCACTCACTGCATCCCCTAATTCTTGTGATCCGGGCATAATAAAGGGAAGGTGAGTGACCGTGCCAATATAAATTGGAACCTCAATAATCACATTGTAATTGACAATTTCAGGGTTACGACAAGCTAATGCTGTAGCAGCTGGTGATTGGCAATGGAGTACTGTATTTATTTTAGGGTTGCGCCTTAAGACAGCGAGATGAAGGGGCAATTCACCGGTTGGTTTATTTCCTGAAAGTATTGCCCCATCTTCGAGTGCTATTTTAACGATCTGGGTTGCCTTTATTTTTGATAACCATCTTCTTGATTCCGAAACCAATATACTTTCTGCATCGATCCTATGGGAAAGATTTCCACTGCTACACTCAATCAAACCAGCATTTCCTATCCTGTTTGCCCATTTAACAAACTTTCTGTACTGCGGGTTCCTGTTTTCTGTGTTGTCCATGAATAAAGAATTATAGGTTTGATTGTCTGCTTAGAAAATAAACACTACTTATAAACGATGTTTATTTCATCTGAAAATATCCATGCGGCATTCGGATATCCTTTATGCTCCGCAGGGCAGGTGCCAATATTAGTTGCCCGGAGCTTAAGAAACCTATCGGTTAGTCCATTCACTTTGAATTCAAAGTCGTGTTTTATAACACCCCACTTATCATTGGGTACACTGTTATATATTGTTTCTATAAGGTTATAATTTATTCCGTCAGATGAACTCCATAACTGAACTTTATCAGGCATAAAGATCCAGGCATTAACATCCTGCAGGAATCCAATGCTCACCAGATCAACCGGTTTAGTGTTGTCCAATCTAATCTCAGCCTCAATATTCACACCCTGGTATCCCTGCCAGCCGCCAAGCCTGAAATCTTCATTTCCCCTCAAACCGTCAAGAAGAGTATTTTCCCCGTTTCCTGAATACTGAGGTTCATATTTTGAATGTAATATTAGCTTAACACCTTCTGGCCGTCTCGTAAAAATTGATTGCACAGTGGCTGAAGGCTCAAATCCTTCTTTGAATGCTTTGCACTGAAAGACAGTGGATTTGTTGATTAGAACGGGACTTGAATATAAAGTTGAAGTGGCAACAGGCTCACTGCCGTCCAGCGTATAACGGATAATAGCTTCATTGTAAGGAATCACTTTAATTTCCAGCGTATTATCAAATAACTGGCTATCATTACTGATCACCGGTGCAGGTAATATATTTTTGGTTGTTGGTATTCCTTTGGGTTCATTATTAAGCCCTGAGCCCCATGATTCAGAAGGGGATGATCCCATAACAAACCTGAGTTCACCACCCTTCATTATATCGCCATGTGTAATATATGACTTGTCATACCTTTGACCATTTAACTCTGCTGATTGAATATACTTATTTGAAGAGGACCTGTTTGTAGCCGTGATCTTAAATTTATTTCCATTTTCAAGATTTATTACAGCTTCTTCAAACATCGGATTACCAATTACATATTGATCCGTTCCCGGGCAAACAGGATAAAAGCCAAGTGAGCTTAAGACTGCCCATGCCGACATTTGTCCGCAATCTTCATTGCCAATCAGTCCATCTGGCTGATCGGTATAAAAATTATGCAATATATAATCTACCTTTTCCTGTGTTTTCCAAGGTACACCGGCATAATTATATAAGTAGGCTATTTGGTGACTTGGCTCGTTTCCATGGGCATATTGACCTATTAACCCTGTAATATCCGACTGCTCACGGCCTGTTGTCTCCTGAGGGGCAGTGAATAAACCATCAAGTTTGCTCTCAAGTGCCTGCTTACCGCCTAACAGCTTAATAAAATGATCCATATCGTGGGGAACATAGAAGCTGTATTGCCATGAATTGGCCTCGGTATAATTATTATTTACTTCCCTTGGGTCGAATGGCTTAAACCAGGCTCCGTTATAACGTGCCCTCATAAATCCGGTTTCAGGATCAAAAAGGTTACGATATCCTTGTGCCCTGTGCATAAATGTGTCAGCTACAGTGCTTTTACCCATTGTTTTTGCCATTTGAGCGATACACCAATCATCATAACAATATTCCAGGGTTTTAGAAACTGATTCATGTTCCTTATCTGCAGGAATGAAACCTGATTTCTTATAAAACTCTAATCCGAATATATCCTTATTGGCGCTGGTAAGCATAGCAGTAAGGGCTTTTTCCACATCATAATCCCTGATTCCTTTAATATATGCATCTGCAATGACAGGAATTGAATGATATCCAATCATACACCAGGTCTCATTTGAGCTAAGCTCCCATACTGGCAGAAGTCCTCCATCTTCAAATTGCTTTATAAAAGTTCTTATAAAATCATTGGTCCTTTTCTGGTCAATAATGGTCATCAGGGGATGGTAAGCCCTGTAAGTATCCCATAATGAGAAAACTGTATAATAATTATGATCAGTTTTATGTTCTTTCAGATCTCTTCCCAGGTATGAGCCATTGACATCATTATATATATTAGGACAAACCATTGTGTGATAAAGGGCAGTGTAAAATACTGTCATGTCTCTTGAATCACCCTTTGTGATTTCAATCTTGCTTAACTCCTTATCCCATTTGTTTTTGGCACTTTCCTTCACTTTATTGAAATCCCAATGTTCAATTTCAGCCATGAGATTCGCTTTTGCATTCTCAACGCTGGTTCCGGAAATACCTACTTTAACCAGAATTGGCTTAGCGCCAGTGCCAAAGGAAAACGCCGCTTTCAGGTTTTTACTCTCAGCAGTGCCATCATTACGTGTCAGATATTCCACAGGATCAACGATTTGCTTATCATCAACGGCAAAATTGTAATCCTGTGTCTTCTCAGAGAAAATCATGTAGAAATAGACCCTCTGGTCATCAGCCCAATAGCTTGAACCACGGAAACCTGCAATTTCAGTATCTGAGATAACTTTAATCCATGAATTGGTAACCTTGTCACGATGCTTAAGGTCGATCAATATTTGCCTTTTACCACCTTTCTTGTACTCGTAGGAATGAAATCCTGCTCTTTCAGTTGCCGTTAGCTGGGCCTCGACTCCCGGATTTTCAAGATACACCCTGTAATAGCCGGCAGTAGCTGTTTCATTCAGGTGATTAAACCTGCTCCGGTATCCCGGGTTTCCGTCAGCGCCGTTATTCCAATTGATTTCACCAGTAAAAGGCATAACCAACACATCACAATAATCAGGGACACCGGTTCCGCTTAAATGTGTGTGGCTGAATCCATAAATATATTCATCTGAATAATGGTATCCTCCACAGCCATCCCAGCCTTCAAGACGCGTATCAGGACTCAATTGTACCATCCCGAATGGAACCGTCGCTCCGGGAAAAGTATGCCCGTGCCCTCCGGTACCAATAAACGGATTTACGTATTTGGAAGGATTATCGGGTTTATCAACAGATTGACTGATAACCGAATTAAGCATTACGAATAATGCCGTTAAGAGTAGTAAAGGTTTAACGGAAGACATAAATGATTGATTTAAAGTGGTGTGCAATTGATAATCATTAAATTACAATACACATCAAATTTAAAAATCATTTGGTATCAAAGCGATAAATGGTGCTTTCCTGGTAAATTTCTCCCGGTTCAAGCAATGTACGTGGGAAATGCGGGTTGTTTGGTGAATCAGGAAAATGCTGGGTTTCAAGGCAAAATCCGGAATGCATACCATACGGATTTCCCGATTTGCCAATAAATGAAGCATCAAGAAAGTTAGATGTGTACAACTGTAAGCCGGGTTGTGTCGTCCAAACAGTCATCATAATGCCTGTACTTTCTTCACTCACTATAGCAGCTATTTCAGGTAATTCACCATAAGGGAACCTTACATAATTATGATCGTAACCATTTGGTAATTCAGCTATCCTTTCCCCGATCTTCTTTCGTAAAGTAAAATCAAACGGAGTATGTAAGATTTCAAGTATGTTACCTGTAGGTATCCCGGCGGGTGTCACTTCTGTAATTTGAGACGCATTTATTTGAAGATCATGGCTCAAAATATGCCCATTACCTTCTCCGGAGAGGTTAAAATATCCATGCCAGGTAAGATTTACCGGAGTGGTTTTATTAGTTGTTGCTTTGAAATCAATACCCAGGTTATTCTCATTCTCAAAGTAATAAACAGCTTCAACTCGTAATTCACCCGGATAGCCCTGGTCACCATCATTACTAACCAGGGTGAGCTTTAGTGCCGGTGAGTTATCATACCGGATCACTTCATCATCCCATATCTTTTTGTCAAACCCCTGGAATCCGCCATGAAGATGATTCGGTCCATTATTACATTCCAGTTGATATTCATGTTCAACTATCCTGAATTTCCCATCTTTTATTCTATTTGCGTACCTACCGACTAAAGCACCAAAATAAGGACAATTTTCAAGGTATTCCTGGCTTACATAATTTTCCGGATCCCTGAAACCAAGGGCTATATCAATCAAATGTCCATTTCTGTCAGGGACTTTTAATTCCATAACGATTCCTCCATAAGTCATGATTTTGGCTTCCAGGTATTCGGTTTTTAGAGTATAAACCTTTACAAATGTGTGAGGGGTAAGTCTTAGGGTCTCAAATGAAATATCCATGGTAAAAGTTGAGTTAAGTAGATGTGCTATACTTTAGGAAAACAACAAAAACTGGCTTCTGTTAGTCAGAAAGGATATCTGCGAGGGAACAAATATTTTTTATTTCATTCACATCTGAGACATGTCTATCGGGAGGAAATACCTCAGAGAGATGGATATTCACATGCTCCATTGGGTTGACCGATATAGCTGAAGCAGAAAGATGAAACTCTCTGCAACCCGTTGCTTCAACCAGTTCAGCGAAATTCTTAGCGTTTATTCCGGCTCCAGGCATGATCAGGATCCTGTCGCCTGCCTGTTTAATCAGCTCAGAGATTATATGACTGCCTGTTGTTGCTGATTTAAATCCTCCGGAAGTGAGTAACCTGGCACATCCAAGGCTGATAATGTCTTCCAGTGCTTTATGCTTATCAACTAAAAGGTCGAATGCCCTGTGGAAAGTAACTGGTAATGGATTACTTGCTTCAACCAGTATCTTCATTGCCTGCATGTTAACGGTAGCATTTTTACTTAAAATACCTGTTACTATGCCTGATGCCCCGGCTGATTTGGCATAATAAATATCGCTTTTCATAAGGTCAATTTCATCGGCTGAATAGATAAAATCGCCTGAGCGTGGTCGTATAAGTATGTTGACAGGAATTCTTACATGTGAAATTACATAGTCGATAAGGCCTTTCGATGGAGTTAACCCGCCAATTTCAAGAGCGTAGCACAACTCAATGCGGCCGGCGCCTCCATTCTGGGCTGCAATGGCCGATTCTATGCTATCAGCGCAAACTTCAATTAAAATGCCTCCATTCATCACAACAAAAGTAATCAAATAGCTTCTGGCATTTTAAGAAAAGCTTCATGGAAAAATGTGTATCTTGCATGAAATATTTAATGACGATCGTTGAAAGGTAAAGTCGTAATAATCACAGGGGGATCTTCGGGGATTGGCTTCGCACTTGCTTCAGAATTTGGCAAAGCTGGCGCACTGGTTGTCATCGCAGCCCGCGACGAAGTGAAACTTCATAAAGCTGCTGAAGAATTAAAGAGTAAAGCAGTTAAAGTTCATGCTGTAAAAGCTGATGTTAGTCAGGAAGCCGACTGCAGGAAGTTGATCAATGAGAGTTTGAGCACATTCGGAAAAATTGATATTCTCATTAATAATGCGGGAATTTCAATGCGCAGTAATTTCTTAAATACCGATCTTTCTGTGCTTCATAAGCTTATGGATATTAATTTCTGGGGAACTGTTTACTGTTCCAAATATGCCCTCCCGTATATACTTGAAACCAAAGGCAGTATTGTCGGAATTATTTCGGTGGCTGGTCATATTGGACTGCCAGGAAGGACCGGTTATTCAGCTTCAAAATTTGCCGTCAGGGGATTTCTTGATACGGTCAGGACCGAAAATCTGAATAATGGTCTTCATGTATTGGTTGCCGCTCCCGGTTTCACAGCAAGCAACATACGTAATACAGCACTAACCGCTGATGGAAGTATGCAGGGTGAATCACCAAGGGATGAGAGCAAAATGATGCCTGCTGATGTTGCTGCCAGGAAGATAATGAAAGCCATAACCAGACGCAAAAATTCCATAGTACTCACTTTTATAGAAGGTAAATTTACCGTTTGGCTTAATAAGTTTTTCCCAACAATTGTTAGTAGGTTAGCTTACAATCACATGAAAAAAGAGCCTGACTCACCACTGAGTTAATTAATTATTCAATATAAATTGACCAAATCCAATCAATATGGAAAAAATAAACATGGAAATCCTTCTTCTTGAAGGACTTAATGATCTTAAATTCGGTGACACACCCGCAACCGTTGAAAAAGTGCTTGGAAAACCACAGGAAACAAAAAACCTGAGCGAAGAGGGTGATGAAGTGGACGAAGAACTTGATACCATTCTATGGGAGTATGACGATGAAGGTTTAACTGTATTCTTTGAAGGCAAAAACAATCATGTGCTTTCATGCTTTGAAACAGATAATGCAGAGGCAACCCTGTTTGGCAAGAAAGTATTTGAGATGAACGAACAGCAGATCATCAGCCTGATGAAGGAAAATGGGCTTACCCAGATTGATAAGGAAGTGGAAGAGTGGGGCGAGAAAAGGATATCGTTCGATGAAGGCCTTATTGACTTTTATTTCCAGGATAATGAGCTCATTACAGTGAACTGGGGAGTGTTTGTCAATGAGGATGGAGAGATTGAGGAATTTGATGAGGAAGATGAAGATTAACTCTTTGTGAGCGTTTGATCCTGTGCCTGATTTAATGGATGGTACTTGAGAATATTCTTCCTCAGGTATTCCCTGTCGATATGCGTATAGATCTCAGTGGTGGTAATAAAGGCATGCCCGAGCATATCCTGGACCGCTCTGAGATCTGCTCCATTTTCTACAAGATGTGTGGCAAATGAATGCCTGAAGGTATGAGGGCTGATTGTCTTTTTGATACCTGCTAAAACAGCCGTCTTTTTAATAATATGGAAGATCATCACGCGGGTTAATTTTCTACCATAATGATTCAGGAAAATATAACTTTCATGTCCATGCTTAATGGGCAGGTGTACCCTGACATGATCCCTGTACCTGGAAATTTGATCAACAACCCTTGATGCAATAGGAATGATCCTCTGCTTATTACCTTTTCCAATCACTATAATATAACCCTCATCGGGATACAGGTTATTTAATTTCAGGTCGGTCAGTTCACTTACCCGCAGTCCGCATCCGTAAAGCGTTTCAATGATGGCTTTATTCCTTTCTCCTAAAGGATCACTTAAATCAATTACCCTGATCATATTTTCAATCTCCAGCCGGGTAAGCACCTCAGGCAGTTTCCTGCCAATTTTAGGCATTTCAAGCAATTCGGTGGGGTCATTATTTAATATTCCCTCAAGGATCAGATACTTATAAAATGATCTTACTCCGGATATGATCCTTGACTGACTGCTTGCTTCCATTCCTACCGATGCCAACGCCTTTACAAACTCCTGAAGGTGTGCCAATGTTACTTCAGCAGGTAGAACAGTACTCATGAAATTTGCACATTTCTCTATATCAGAGCAATACGACTCAATCGTGTTTATCGACATTGACCTTTCCACCTGAAGCCAGGCTTTAAACCCCCTGATATAAACTTCCCATTGCATATATTATCTTTGCCAAAAACAGATCATTTGTATCGCAAATTTAGTGTTTAAGCTGAGTCGTAAAGCAACATATGGACGCTACGATATTTTTTTAAGTTCCGTTTGTTTGATTGAATAATATTTGTATTTTTGCAGTCCTAAAAATTAAAGGCTTAATACAATGGCTAAGAAAAGTAAAGAAGCACGTATTCAGGTGATTTTAGAATGCACAGAGCATAAAGCCAGCGGTATGCCAGGCACATCAAGGTATATCACTACCAAAAACAAGAAGAATACACCTGAGAGACTGGAGATTAAGAAATACAATCCGGTTCTTCGTAAAATGACTATTCACAAAGAAATTAAATAATACAGCACCATGGCAAAGAAAGTTGTTGCTACCCTTAGAACATCAACGGGTAAGGATTTCGCAAAGGTTATAAGAATGGTTAGGTCAGAAAAAACCGGTGCCTATACTTTTAAAGAAACCATCGTACCAAACGATCAGGTAAAAGATTTCCTTTCGAAAAAATAAAGCCTCAAGGCATAATATAAACAGGGCCTTTTCTTGTTAATCGAAAAGACCCTGTTTTGTATTTTAGCGAAAACCGGTCTTATCCTTTTCTGTAAATTTGCCTACTTAAATCAGAATACCTCAATTATGGGTTTATTTTCATTCTTTACAAAAGAAAAAAAGCAAGAACTCGACAAGGGACTGGAGAAAACTAAGGATAACTTTTTCAGTAAGCTGTCAAAAGCAGTTGCCGGAAAAGCTACTGTGGACGAAGAAGTCCTTGATAATCTCGAAGAAATTCTCGTTACCTCAGATGTCGGTGTTGAAACTACCCTGAAGATCATTGAAAGAATTGAAAAAAGAGTAGCTCGCGATAAGTATCTTGGAGTAAGCGAATTAAATAAAATATTACGCGAAGAGGTAATCGGGTTGCTTGATGAAACCGAACATCCTCATTTAATAAGAGAGTTTGATTTCCCAAAAAGGCCTGAGCCTTATGTTATTATGGTTGTAGGTGTCAACGGAGTAGGTAAAACCACTACCATCGGAAAACTAGCATTTCAATTCAAAAAAGCAGGTAAAAATGTAGTTTTAGGGGCTGCTGACACATTCAGGGCTGCTGCAGTTTCTCAACTTGAGATATGGGCCGAAAGGGTAGGAGTACCCTGTATTTCACAAGGAATGGGAGCAGATCCTGCCTCTGTGGCCTATGATGCACTAAGATCAGCTATTTCAAGGGAAGCCGATGTCCTGATCATTGACACTGCCGGCAGATTGCATAATAAGGTCAACCTGATGAACGAATTATCGAAAATCAGGAAGGTAATGCAGAAACTATTGCCCAATGCTCCCAACGAAGTGCTTCTGGTACTTGATGCTTCAACCGGCCAGAATGCGATTGAGCAGGCACGGCAGTTTACTGCTGCTACTGAGGTGAATGCTTTAGCCCTGACCAAACTTGATGGAACCGCAAAAGGAGGCGTTGTGATAGGGATCAGCGATCAGTTCAAGGTCCCTGTTAAATACATTGGAATAGGGGAGAAGATGACTGACCTGCAACCTTTTATTAAAGAGGAGTTCGTCGATTCTTTATTCAATTCATGAAATTTATTGCGCTGATAAGTAAAATTTACCGGATTGCTGCCGGATTCCGCCTATAATCGATTACGGTTTCCTAACCCTTCGCTTACCCTTAACTTACCCCAGGGGTAAGGTAATGGTAACCGAACGGTAACCGAAGGGTAAGCAAACCCAGTCGGAATATGCGGGCCATCCGGCAATCAAAATCACTAAATTGTTTTTCATTGAAGACAAAACTTGCAAATCATAAATCTGTAAATGTCATTACATTAGGTTGTTCCAAGAATCTCGTTGATTCGGAGTTCATGATGCGGCAACTTAAAGCCGCCGGTTTTGAAATCCATCATGATTCGAATAATGAAGCTGATGTAATCATCATTAATACATGCGGTTTTATTAACGATGCCAAGGAAGAATCCATTAATACCATTCTTCACTGGTCTGAACTGCGTCAGGAAGGAAAAGTAGATCAATTATATGTAATGGGATGTCTTTCTGAACGATACAGAGAAGAACTCGTGGCTGAGTTACCTGAAGTTGACGGTATATATGGCGTGAACGACCTTAACCAGTTGCTTCAGGATATGAACGCCCCGTTCAGGCAGGAACTATTAAGTGAACGTATCATTACGACTCCTTCACATTACGCATATCTGAAAACCTCTGAAGGATGTGACCATAAATGTGCCTTTTGTGCCATCCCTGCTATTAGGGGAAAGAATATCTCAAAATCTTTCGAAACACTCGTCAGGGAAGCTGAATTCCTGGCTTCTTGCGGTGTAAGGGAGCTGATCCTGATTGCCCAGGACCTTACAGCCTATGGCACTGATATCTATGGCAAAAAGGCACTTCCCGGATTGGTTAACAGATTATCTGAAGTTAACGGAATTGAATGGATCCGATTACATTATGCATATCCATTAGGGTTTCCATTAGAACTTCTTAAAATTATCCGTGATAATCCAAAAGTGTGCAAATACCTTGATATTCCACTGCAACATATTAACGACCGTATCCTGAGATCGATGAAACGCGGCTTAAACGGAGCAAAAACAAGGGAGTTGGTTGAAAAAATCCGCTCCACTGTTCCGGGTATCGCAATCAGAACCAGTCTGATTGTTGGCTATCCGGGGGAGACGACTGAGGAATTCAATGAACTGTATCGGTTTGTCGAAACTTCTAAGTTTGAGCGTTTGGGAGTGTTCTCCTATTCACACGAAGAAAATACAGATGCTTTCAAACTTGCTGATAATGTGAGAGCTGCCGTTAAAGCCAGAAGAACCGAAAAGATCATGACCCTGCAGCAACGGATCTCAGAAGAATTCAATGCAGCCCAAGTTGGTAAAGTAATTAAAGTACTGGTTGATAAGCAGGTGGATGGAAATTGGATTGCCAGGACTGAATATGATTCTCCTGAGGTTGATAATGAAGTTATAATAACCGGCAAAGAAAATGCAGAACATACTATTAAACCGGGTAACTTTGTAAATGTCAGGATTACCGGATATGATATCTATGACCTGTTTGGTGAAATTATAGAAGATTTAAATGAAAAAACTCTTTAATCCTTTCGTTAATCTCAAAGGTTACCAGTGTTTTGGCTGTTCGCCCGATAATGAGCAGGGTTTACAACTAAAATTTAAGGAAGAGGATGAATTTGTTACTGCTGAATGGGAGCCAAAGCCTCATTTTCAAGGTTGGCTAAATACACTGCATGGTGGTATCCAGGCTACTATGCTCGATGAAATTGCAAGCTGGCTTGTTTTTGTTAAATTGGATACTTCAGGGGTTACTTGTGAAATGGATATAAAACTGAGAATTCCAGTAAAAGTAAATGAGGGGAATATCCACCTTAAGGCTCGACTCAGAGAGATGAAAAGAAATATTGCTGTAATTGATACATGGCTGTATAACAGCAAGATGGAAGCCTGTACTGAAGGATTAATCAAGTATTTTACTTTCCCTCAGGAAGTTGCCCAAAAGCGTTTTTGGTATCCGGGCAAAGAAGCTTTTTATAAACCTCAAACCAAAATGCTGAAATGAAACACAATATTGAGATCAATTGGCTGGATGGGGTTGCTTTTACAGTTGAAGGTGATGGTAACAAGATCATCACTGATTCCCCGGTTGAGGCAGGAGGCGGGAACAGAGGCATAAGGCCTAAAATGCTCTTACTTGCCTCATTGGGCAGTTGCACAGCGGTTGATATAGTCGTCATTGCGCGAAAAATGCAGATGAACCTGAAAAAACTAAAAATTGAAGTTGAAGGAAATCTGACAGAAACTCATCCAAAAGTATATGAATCAATTGTCCTGAAGTATATTTTTACAGGTGAAGGACTTATTCGTGAAAAGTTAATTAAGGCAATTGACCTTTCACAGGGCAAATATTGTGGAGTAACCGCAATGCTCAAAAATTCGGTAGATATTTCATATGAGGTGATCATAAACCCTGATACTGAATAAAAAAGAAAACACACCTTATACCACTTTAATAATCATTAACCGCTTGTTTCTCAACCTGTCTGATTTAATACGCACTGCTTCATCATTGCGTAAATCCTCTCATTACAGTAACCAGTTCACTCAGGATCATAGCGGTTGCACCCCATATAAGATGGCCATTAACCATAAACCCGGGCACTGGTAATGCCATCATGTCGGACGTAACCACCGTATAATTGCCAACAGCTTTATCGTTGGTAAAGAAGCTGAACGGGACTGTAATTACTTCGGCTACCTCATTACGGTCAATATTAAATACTGGTTCTTTATCCATGGCTCCAATAACCGGGAAGATCATGAAATTGCTTGGAGGTACGTAAAGTTCTGATAATGTGCCTATAGTATTTATCTGATTCCTAAAAACCCCTATTTCTTCTTCGGTTTCCCTGTAAGCAGTATCGTAAATATCTTTATCAGCTTTTTCTGCTTTACCACCCGGAAAAGATATCTGACCACTATGCACGCCCTTATATTCAACCCTTTTAGTAAAAACCAATCGTGGTTCGCCCTGTTTATCCGGAAAAAACAACAACAAAACACTGCTCGGCTGTGCCTTTGAAAGATCCGGTTCAAGAAACATTAACTCCTTTCGGTGTTCAGGGGCAAGATTGTTATGGGCTTCCTGACCCGGAAGTGGTGATGCAAGAGCCTTCTTTAGGTTTTGAAGAAAGAGATTGAAATTAGATTGTTCCATAGTTATCATTAACAACAAAGGTGTCCAGAATTAGATTATTTAATGTTCAAGCGCAAAAAGTATGAGAGGCATGATAAATCTGTTCTATAATTATTAATTAGTGACAAATAATCAATTACTACATTTAAATACCTTTTATTTTTTATTGGCAATTCCGTATCAGGTCTGTATTAAGTCTCCACCAAGTCTGTATATAATATGCTTGCCTGGGATAGGAAATAGATACTTAAAACAGGGATATAACTGATCAGGGTGCTTAAAAAAAAAGGGTGATCTTATTAAAAAAGCGATTTCAGTTAGAATTTTTCAAAGTTAATTCATTTAGCTGAGATCTGCATATAAAGGCTTGATATTGATTTTTTTTTTACTTCTTGACAAGCAAGTGAATTATTAAATCTCTTATTTTTATCAAATTAATACAGATTGAGGATGGTAAAGGAGAAAGAATCTGCTGAAACGGGTATAGAGGATTTACTTTCAGAGGTATGGGAATTGATTCTTTATAATGATGAGGTGAATGAATTTGAATTTGTGATTGAATCAATTATTGAAGTATGTGGCATAGAGCCTATTCAGGCTGAACAGATTACGCTGATAGCACATGAAAAAGGTAAATGCGGTGTGATCACAGGGTCGTTCAATGAATTAAAGCCTATGTATGAAACTTTATCTCATAGGGGATTAACAGTTTCAATTGAATAGCATTAAACTTTTCTGACCATGTCTATAACTCTGATTGTCTTATTAATAATACTGGGATTAATAATGATCCTGCTTGAGATATTTGTAATTCCAGGCACTTCAGTTTTTGGAATTGCAGGAGGGGTGCTCATTGTTTTTTCAATCTGGCAGGCATACAGCATTTATGGGTCTAATCGTGGACATATTATAGTTATAGCCACAATAGCTATAATTACGGCAACATTGATAATTGCGTTCAAGACCAATACATGGAGGAGAATGATGCTAAATACCAATGTCACCGGGCGGGTCAATGAAATTGAAGTTGATAAACTGCATATTGGCGACGAAGGAAAATCCATCTCAAGGATTTCTCCTGCCGGCACTGCTATTTTCAACAATGAACTTTATGAAGTACATACCAAAGGAGATTTCATTGATCAGGAGAAAGATTTGATAATCACCAAGTTGGAAGATAATAAAATATTTGTCAAACAAAAATAACAAACCATGGAATCAAACGTACTGTTAATTTTCGTTGTTGCTATTGCAGCAATCATTGGATTATGGATCATATTCTATTTTATCCCTGTAGGACTTTGGTTCTCTGCATTGTTGTCAGGAGTAAGAGTTTCGCTTTTACAACTGGTATTTATGCGTTGGAGGAAAGTACCCCCTTCAGTAATCGTCACAGCGATGATCAATGCAACAAAAGCTGGTTTAACCATATCAAGGGATGAGCTGGAAGCCCACTATCTGGCTGGTGGCAGGGTGAAACTGGTGGTGAATGCCCTTATATCCGCCGATAAAGCAAATATCCCGTTGAATTTCAAGGCAGCAACTGCTATCGACCTTGCGGGCCGTGATGTTTTTGAAGCTGTTCAAATGTCAGTTAACCCAAAAGTGATCAACACACCTCCGGTAGCCGCTGTTGCTAAAGATGGTATCCAGTTGATAGCAAAAGCCAGGGTTACAGTTCGTGCTAATATAAAACAACTGGTTGGTGGTGCCGGCGAAGAAACTATCCTTGCCAGGGTAGGAGAGGGCGTTGTTTCCTCTATCGGTTCTGCATTATCACACAAAGCCGTTTTGGAGAATCCTGACTCTATTTCAAAGGTGGTTCTTTCAAAAGGACTGGATTCAGGAACAGCATTTGAAATTCTGTCTATTGATATCGCGGATATTGATGTTGGTAAGAATATAGGTGCACAACTTCAGATGGATCAGGCAAATGCCGACAAGAATATCGCCCAGGCAAAAGCAGAAGAGAGAAGAGCAATGGCCGTTGCATTGGAGCAGGAGATGAAAGCTAAGGCCCAGGAAGCCCGCGCTAAGGTTATTGAAGCGGAAGCCGAGATACCTTTGGCTATGGCTGAATCGTTCAGGGCTGGCAATATGGGTGTGATGGATTATTATAAATTCCAGAATATTCAGGCAGACACTAAGATGCGCGAATCGATATCTGAACCGCCAAAACCCAAAGGGGGGCCTAAAGGACCAGAAGCTCCAATCAAATAAAAAATAATCAATGGAACTTTGAACCAGCGCCCCGGATCCCGGGGCGTTTTTTTTGACATTAATGAACTAATTTTGTTTAAAATACTTACTCAAACCAAGGATTGAAAACTCAAACCACTTACCGGGAATTATTGCTTGCCTGCCTTCCCACAGCAGGAAATAAGGATAAAACGCTTATCAGGAAAGCATACGAAATTGCCTGCAGGGAATACAGCGGGTTTACTTCTGCGAGCAATGAGCCCTTGATTGAATATAGTAACAAGCTGGTTAAAATAGTAACCAATGAATTGAACCTTGGCTTTACTTCCGCTATCAGCGCTCTGTTATGTTATACAGATAACCGGCATGATTTTGTTAGCCAATACCTTCATGAAAATAAGCTTATAGAAGTCAGTACAATAATTGAGAGCTTCAGGAAGATTAATGAACTCCCCACTGAGAGGATCATTGAGAATGCGGATAATTATACCGGTATTATGCTGGCAATGACAAGTGATGTCAGGGCTATACTGATCGCTCTGGCTGATAATCTGTGCCTGCTGAGAAGTGCCGATAAGATGAATAAGCAGAATTTGAATAATACGCTCATAAAGGCTGCCAATATCTATATCCCATTAGCCCATAGGCTGGGCATTTATAAGATAAAATCAGAACTCGAGGAGATAACATTCAAATTAAAGGAACCACGAACATATAATGACCTTGCCTTAAAAATACAGACAGAAGTAAACCGAAGCGGCGATTTTATCAAGAAATTCACAGAGCCGATCATTACTGACCTTGACAGGATGGATCTCCGTTACTCTTTAAAAAGCAGGACTAAGTCGGTTTCCTCAGTGCATAATAAGATGCTCAAACAGAAGGTATCTTTTAATGAGGTGTACGATCTTTTCGCAATAAGGATCATAACTGAAAGCAATGCTGAGGATGAGAAAGCAGATTGCTGGAAGGTGTATTCAATAGTTACCAATTTATACACTCCTGAAACAAGCAGGATGAGGGATTGGATTACGCTGCCACGGGCTAATGGTTACGAATCTTTGCATATCACGGTCAAAGATAAATCAGGAAGGTGGGTAGAGGTCCAGATAAGGTCACAACGCATGGACAGGGATGCTGAACTTGGAACTGCTGCCCATTGGATCTATAAAGGCCGTAAAACCGGACAGGATACAACCGGTTGGTTAAATAATATCAGGGAGATACTTGAAAATCCAAACAGGATAGAAGAATCACTCACAGACGATTCTATTGTTTCAAAGATTCCTGATAATATTATTTATGTGTTTACCCCGGCAGGCGACCTGATTAAGTTAAAAGAAGGTTCAACTGTGCTGGATTTTGCGTTCGAACTTCATTCAGTTATAGGCTCCAGATGTTCAGGAGGGAGGGTTAACCATAAGCTTGTTCCAATACGCCAGAAGCTTAAAAATGGCGATATGGTTGAGATCATTACTTCAAAGAACCAGACTCCCAACAGGGACTGGCTGTTGTGGGTAACAACATCCAGGGCAAAAAGCAAGATCAAAAGGTATTTGAAAGAAGCTGAATTCAAGCAGGCTGAGGTCGGCAAGGATATTTTAAGACGAAAGCTGAGTCAGTTAAAACTCCCCTATAATGATGAAACAGTAAATAAGCTTATAGGGCACTTTAAATTTGACACTGCTTTGGAATTATATCAGCAACTTGCAGATAATAAGATTGAGACCTCGCAGGTAAAGGAAATCCTGTTAGGCCCGGTTAATTTGTCCGGTATAGCAAAAGAAGCTCCTGAAGCGTCTTCGCCAAAGGAACTGACCAAGCATCATGACCGTACAAGTGAGAATACAATACTTGTAAATGAAACGGCTGAGCTACAGGGTTATATCCTTGCGCGTTGCTGTAATCCAGTGATGGGTGATGAAATATTTGGATTTGTGATGAATGGTGGTGGCATAAAGATTCACCGTATAACTTGTCCCAATGCCCACCGTTTACGAACGCGGTTTCCATACAGGATCATGGCTGCCCAATGGTCGAAAGTTGCTGAAGGCTCCTATTTCATTTCTTCACTTCACATAAGTGGTATTGACCAGTTAGGTATCCTTAATTCAATAACTGAACTCTTATCCAATGAAATGAAAGTGGATGTAAGGAATATTGCTTTTAAGAGTAAAGAGGGTAAATTTGAAGGTTTTTTAAAGATCAGTGTTAGGGATTCAAAACACATTGATTCGCTGATAAAGAAGATCGAATCTCTGAAAGGAGTTACAAGGGTGAGAAGAATGAACTGATAACCATGTCTGTGAATCCCACAATAGGGTAATAAGATGAGCAGGTTTTCAGTTGTGGCTATTTAATAACATAACTTAGTATGTCGAAGACAGGATATTACAGCCAGGAGAGGGTACTGAAAGAAGGTCAGTATTACGATTTCAGGTACGTAAAGAATGTTACACTTGAAGACGAGAATCAATATATGATACTTGAAGACCAGTATGGTTTCAGGTATTTCGTTGAATCAAAGTGTTATGAAAAGTATAAGCTCTCTTCTTCCAGGCTGATTAAATGTTATGTTGACAAGATCAATTGTACCGGCAGGATCTTCCTTGAGCCGGAACACCCGGTTTATAAGAGGGGAGAGGTTTATGAATTTGATGTGTGCTCTATTATAAGCACCGAGGAAGGAACATTAGTTTCGGTATCGGATTGTTTCGGAAATATTATCAGCTTAAGAGCCTGTATTGAATTAAATGAAGAAGAGGCCTCTCCGACAAAAATCTCAGGGGTAATCACAAAAATTAAAAAAGGAATCCCTGAAATTGTGATCAAGTGTAAATAGATCTATTTATAACTTTAATGTGCTGGATTTCAAGTACCGGTGATTTTCCCCGAATCATACAACACCAATTGAGGAATCTGCAGCTTCAATTGCCACATAACTGAACTATAATTAATCAGTCTTCTTTTTAAAATAGTCATATTCATACGTCAGATGTCGGACTGGAGTATCCAAAATGTTAATAAGAGGTAAGTAAAATTTAATGGTCCCTTACTCTGATAAGTGTTTAAAGTTATTAACAATTGTTAATAACTCGTGTTGGAAATTAGTTGATAGAAAAAATTAAAAAACACTTGACAAGGGGGTCAGATTTTATTAATTTTACCACATCAGGCCAACGATACGGTGAGAATCAGGAGATGCAGAAAGCGCGAAAGGCCGAAAGGATACTTAGCCGAGTTGCACTCAGTTTTTCGCAGGGTTGATTGAAGTAACTGTAAAAGGTTAACATCTTGACCCGGAAAACAAACCTGACTAGAAGAACACATGAAAGTGTGATTCAACCAAGTAAGTAACGGCTGTCTCTACGGAGCGGCACGATTGCAAGCACCGAAACAATAACCTGAGGTTTTATCTCAGTTACGATTGTGATAAAACAGAAGGGAAACCACTCGACAGAGTAGTTTCCCTTCTTGTTTTATTCTACTTTTTAGATTCCCTTATAATCCATCTACAAAATAGACTAACATTAATTTTTCCCGTCAACTACCAGCTTTCAGTCACATCATTTTTTTACTTTAGATAAATAAAAACCACTTTCTATGAAACTGGATGAACTGTTGACATTAGAGCCATCCCGTAAAAATATTGATCAGATAATCAGTATAATAAAAACCACTCCTGAATTATTTAATATCGTTTGGGAAATATATCTCATGGATAAAAATCCCCAAAGCAGGAGGGCAGCGTGGGCAATTGATTTACTGCATGAGCAAGGATTGGAATTAGATCAAACTCAGATGGGTGAGATCATCAAAAGGCTTCCCACGTTTAAACACCAGGGAATGAAACGTCATAGTTTACGTATTCTGGCAAGCGAACCGGTTGCCAATGAGCATATTGGTACACTTGCCGATATTTGCTTCAGATGGCTCGAAGCAAATGATTCATCAGTCGCCGTGAAGATGTATGCGATAAAAATCCTTACTGAAATAGCGGAGAAAGAGCCTGCAATTTGCAGGGAATTGATTGATATAATTGAATTACAACTGGAGGAATCAACACCGGGATTCAGGAATATCGGTATTAAAACAATTAAACTACTTCAGAGAAGAATGTCAGGGGTAAAAAAGAAAGTACAATAGCACGGAGATTACTCTTCTGTTTCAGCAGTATCGGCAGCTTCAGCAAAGTTATCCTCAGGCTCTTTTTCGTCTTCTATTTCATCAAGTGCTTCATCTTCATTGAGGCCCTTTGTATCAATTTTCACGGGGACTTTAACAAGGTAGCTTGCATCATCGGTGTCAACTGTTATAGCATAGAAAAAATCATCACCAGTTGTTTTAACTTTAATTACATGATTGGTGTATCCTAAAGGGTATTTTTTACGGATAGCTTCCATAACATCTGGCGACAAATTATTATAGCTGACTACCAAGCGTTTACGTTCCATAGAGGTCTTTGTTTTCAGTTGTGCAATATTATGACAGAAAAATTTAAACCAAAACCCAAATATGTTAAAAAATCCAAAGATTTAATAGCATAATTTTATTTTTTTTCTAACAGGATGCCAGTCCTGTTTGTAAGGTAAATACTAAGTTTATTTACATTAGAATCTTCGTCTAAAAATGTTGAATATTCAATTGCCTCATCCAACCGGTTATGTCCTCCATATTTTTTATTGTCAGTACAAAGAACAACTTTATAGGCTCCTGGTTCAGGTACATAGAAAGAATAATTTGGTATGCTGTTAAAAGGGTGGAGGTTAAAGAGAAATATTAGGTTATTCTTACTGAAAATCAATGTCTTGTTGTTATCATCCACATTGAGCAATTGGGCAAATTCATAATTTAATATCTCTTTTTCCTTGGCAACATGTATCATATCTTTATCAAAGGCTGACAGAAGATGGTATTTTAAATCAGGATTTTCTTTAAGAGACCATTGCCTGCGTGCGTAAAAGAAACTCCAGTTATTACCTTCACGAGGAAAATCTATCCATTCTGGATGGCCAAATTCATTGCCCATAAAATTTAAATAAGCGGACCCACCGAGCGAAAGTGTTATGAACCTCAATAGCTTATGAAGGGCAATGCCACGGTCAATGATTAGATTATCATCATCTTTTGCCATGTGCCAGTACATGTATTTATCCATTAACCAGAAAGCGAGTGTTTTATCACCAACAAGCGCCTGGTCATGAGATTCAGCATATGCAACAGTGTTGACACCCGGCAGCCGGTTATTCAATACATGCCAGATTTCACTAATGTTCCAGTCTTCATCCTTACTCTCTTTCAGGAGCTTAATCCAGAAATCAGGAATGCCCATACCTAATCTGAAATCAAATCCAATACCTCCTTCATCAATATTAAAAGTCAACCCGGGCATTCCGGTAACATCTTCAGCAATAGTGATTGCGTTTGGTTTTACTTTATGGGTTAGATGATTAGCGAGCTGCAGGTAAGTTACAGCATCCCATTCAACACCATTCTCAAAATAATCAATCTGGCTGCTAATAGGGGAGTTGCCATGATGAAAATACATCATTGATCCTACTCCATCAAACCTGAAACCGTCAATCTTATACTCCTCTATCCAATATTTAATATTCGACAAAAGGAACCTGATAACTTCCAGTTTACCGTAATCGAACAATAAAGAATCCCATTGTGGATGAATACCCCGATCGCCCTCATGAAAGTATTGATAATCAGTTCCATCAAATTGGTTCAATCCTTCATTAATGTTTTTAACTGTATGGGAATGAACGATATCCATTATTACGCTTATTCCCATCTTATGAGCTGTTTCAATCAGGAATTTTAGGTCTTCCGGATCACCAAAACGTGATGAGGGAGCATAAAAATTAGACACATGGTATCCAAAGGAGCCATAATAAGGATGTTCCTGGATTGCCATTACCTGGATTGCATTATATCCCAGCTCTTTAATCCACGGCAAATTATTAATTGCAAATTCCCTGTATGTTCCAACTCCCTCTTTTTCCTGAGACATCCCAATATGACATTCATATATAAAGAGCTCTTTTTCAGGAACATGTCCAAGGTATTTCTTATTCCAGTTGTACTCGGTAAACCATAGTTGTCCGGAGTAGTTTTTTGTATCTTCATCCTGCAGGACCCGGGTAATATAGGCTGGTATTCTTGCTAAAAATCCATTTCTAGCCTCAACCCATACCTTTATTTTAGTTCCATGCTTGAAACTATCTTTATAGTTCTCGAAAGGAAGGAAAATCTCCCAGACGCCGAATTCCTTCTTAGTTAGGGGATGTGACCGGTTGTTCCAATTGTTAAAATCTCCGGAAAGGTACAATCCGAACGCTTCAGGAGCCCATTCCCGGTAATACCAGCCATTCTTTTTCGAATCAAAATTGACACCGAAATAGTGATAACCATCAGCAAAGTGTTCAATAGATCCGAAAAGATGCTCTATTTCAGTTAATCGGTCATTAAATCGCCTTATTCTGCTAATTACCTGATCGGTGACAGGGGTGAGCCACGGATCTTTTTCTATAATGCCGGGAATGAAATTTTCCATGTACTGAATTTAATGGATGCCAAACAAATGTAACATGAAATCAGTTCACAAATAACAAAATATTAGATACAATATTTGAAATTCAGAAATTAATAGACTTTATTTATTCCATGATAAAATCAGGATTCAATGTCAGGATCTATTTTTTTAGTTAAGTATAGGGTGAAATAAAGGTGAGAGCTAAAAAGACAAAAGCAGGAGTGGGTTTATCTCAACTAAGGAAATCATAATAAAGATTGTATAACTTATATCCTATTTAACATAACGCAAATTATCAGTCACATAATACCATATATAGATTCATGAATAAATCCATTTACGGCCCATTCTAAATAATGCCAGTACGGGATTATTATAAACAAAAAAAAGCTGCCCGTTATGGACAGCTTTGTGTTTATTAAGTAGAATATTATTACAAGTCGGCTAAACGTGAATTAACTTCCTTGAGTTTATCATACATGCCCAAACGTGTGTAGATTTCTTTCAACGCGAGCAGCGTGCTTTTATCAGTAGCTACAAGTACGGTTGCTTTTTCAAGGTAAGGTAATGATTTCCTTAATATATCATCTGCTTGTGCTTTCATTTCGTCATATTTCGGATCACCTAACTTGAGCTTATTGGCTTCATTTTGTATTTCTGCGGCCTTATTAACGTATAAAGCTCCCAAGTTATAGTTTGCTTCAAAATACTCAGGATTTAGCTCTATTGCCTTTATATAAGATTTCTCAGCGTCATCTTTATTACCCATCTGATCGTAAATGGTACCGGCAGCATAATGGATTGTTGGATTCAAAGGGTCTGTCTTAATGGCTTCTTGTAAATTAGTCATCGCCTTTTCAGTATTCCTTGATCCGAGATAAAGATTCGTTTCTGCTATTAACAAATCAAAATCCTGCGGGTATTTTTGTCTTCCTTTACTGATTATTTCAAATGCCTTTGTTGTATCTTGTGAATTGAGATAAACACTTGCTAATGAACTATAAATTAGTGGTTTAGGGAAATTAAGTTCAATTAACCGGTTAAAGTGCTCAGTTGCTTTTTGATAGTTTTGGCCATTTTGGGCTGCTAATGCAGCGTTGAAGATAGCTAAGGTATCAACATTACCAAATGATTGTGCCACTTTTGCTGCTTTCTCAAAATTCTGAAGAGAAACTCCATAGAGCTCATTTGCTTTACTCTTGTCTGTTATTGCAGGATCAGCAGCCTTTGTGAATGCTTCTACACCTTGGTTATATAATTGCTCACTAATAACCAACAGGTTTTGAATTGCGTCAGCATAATATTCTTTCTTTGTATCCAATTCCATCATCTTCTGATAAGAATCGTAGGCTTTGGTTAAAGCATCCGGATCGAGGCTTTTGTACTCGGGTTTATCACTCATGTGAATTTGGAGGTAAATGTTACCTCTATAGAACCAGGTCTTTGGGTCATTCATTGTAGTGGGATCCGTTGTCGTAGGCTCAATATTTTCAAGAGCTTTATCAAGCTGACCTTTACGCAGGTAATTGAAAGCAGTTGTTCTCTGTGACTTTCCCTGTCCGAAGACACTTACCACTGCAAATAAAAAGATAAAGATGACGGTTAATTTTTTCATTGTGTTTTGTCTAAAAGGTTTATCCTCTATTAAATGAGGTCTGCAAATTTATGAAGTTTATGTATCTATTACAATTTTTAAGCCAACTTGTCAATTCCTGTAAAAGATCTATCAGATTTTATGAATAAATTGACTTCCAACAGGCTCACAAATATGGATAAATAATTATTTATCTGATTCATCCTCAGGGAGATCATCCGTATCCTCGTCTCCTGGTTCTTCGTCATCTGCAAGCAAGTCAAGTTCTTCATCTTCCTCTTCCAGTGGTTCATCATCAGAGAACTCATCAACTGGTAAGGTATCAAACTCATTTTCTACCGGCGGAATTAAGCCTTCAGGATTAAGTATCTCCTCTTCTTCCTGCTCTACCTCTACTTTCGTCACTGCTGCAATCTGGTCATTGTCGCGCAGGTTAATCAGTCTCACTCCTTGGGTTGCTCTTCCCATAACACGTAGATTTGCAACTGCCAGGCGAATTATTAATCCCGAACGGTTGATTATCATCAGGTCATCATTATCTGTCACCGAATCGATCGAAATAAGATGGCCAGTCTTATCGGTAATATTTATTGTTTTAACACCTTTTCCGCCTCTTCTCGTAACGCGGTAGTCCTCCATCTTTGACCGTTTACCATAACCATTTTCTGATACGACCAGGATATCGAAGTTGTTGTTCTCCATACAGATCATGCCTACTACTTCATCGGTTGGGCCTCCTAATGTAACGCCTCTTACACCTGATGCATTCCTGCCCATTGGCCTGACATCCTGCTCATTGAACCTGATGGCCCTTCCCGACCGGAGTGCCATAATTACTTCACTCCTGCCATCGGTTAACCTGGCTTCCAATAACTGGTCATCATCGCGGATAGTAATGGCATTTATGCCGTTCTGCCTTGGCCTGGAATAAGCTTCAAGGGATGTCTTCTTTATGATGCCCTTCTTTGTGCAAAGGATTATATAATTATTATTGATATAGTCCTCATCCTTGATGCTCTTAAGGTTGATGAATGCGCGAACCTTATCATCCGGGCCTATATTGATGAGGTTCTGGATTGCTCTTCCTTTAGATTGCTTTGTCCCTTCAGGAATTTCAAATACTCTCATCCAGAAGACCTTACCTTTTTCCGTAAAGAACAATATATAATTATGCATTGAAGCTACGGTAAGATATTCAAGGAAATCTTCATCCCTTATATCCGAACCTTTGGCCCCACGGCCTCCCCTGTTCTGTCTGCGGTATTCGCTTAAGGCCGTTCTTTTTATATAACCCATATGGGATATGGTGATTACAACATCTTCATCAGCAATAGTGTCTTCAATCCTGAAATCATTTGCAGAATATAGTATCTGTGTTTTTGCCTCATCACCATAATTCTCTTTCAATTCGATCAGTTCTTTCTTGATGATCTCCATCCGCATCGGTTCACTGGCCAATACCGATTTATAGTATTCAATCATCTTAAGCAGTTCTTCATACTCTTCCCTGATCTTGTCTCTCTCCAGTCCTGTAAGGCGTTGCAGGCGCATATCAAGTATTGCCCTTGCCTGGATCTCACTCAGGTTAAACTGTTCAATTAAACCGGTTCTCGCTTCTTCAGGTGTCTTGGCTGCCCTGATTAATGCGATAACAGCATCAATATTATCAAGGGCAATTATCAATCCTTCCAGAATGTGAGCTCTCTTCTCAGCTTCTGACAATTCGTACTTTGTCCTTCTGATCACTACATCATGGCGATGTTCAACAAAGTAGTAAATTAACTGCTTCAGGTTCAGTAGCATCGGTCTTCCTTTAACCAGGCAGATGTTATTGACGCTGAAGGATGTCTGGAGTTGAGTGTATTGGAATAATTTGTTTAGAACAACGTTGGTAATTGCCTCTCTTTTAAGCTCATATACAATTCGTAATCCCGACCTGTCAGATTCATCCCTGATGTCGGATATACCTTCGATCTTTTTATCATTTACCAGGTCGGCTGTCTTTTTGATCATGTCAGCTTTATTAACCTGGTAAGGAATCGATGTGACAATAATAGAATCGCGGCCATGCTGGTCCTGTTCAATCTTTGTCTCAGCACGCATTACTATCCTGCCCCTTCCAGTCTCATAAGCATCCTTAACACCATCGTACCCGTATATAATACCTCCGGTTGGAAAATCAGGCGCTTTGATAAATTTCATTAATTCAGGGATAGTAATTTCATGGTTATCAATATAAGCCACTACACCATCAATTACTTCCGAAAGGTTATGCGGCGGCATATTGGTTGCCATACCCACGGCGATACCCGATGCACCATTAATCAGCAAATTGGGGATTTTGGCCGGCAACACGGTCGGCTCTTCTAATGAGTCATCAAAATTAAGCTGGAAATCAACAGTATCTTTATTAATATCAGCCAGCATCTCCTCGGCTATTTTCTGGAGTCGGGCTTCAGTGTACCTCATAGCTGCAGGACTGTCCCCGTCAATTGAACCAAAGTTACCCTGACCATCAACAAGCGGATATCTCAGTGACCATTCCTGGGCCATACGAACCATGGCATCATAAACTGAGCTGTCGCCATGGGGATGGTACTTTCCAAGCACCTCCCCTACTATTCTTGCGCTTTTTTTATATGAACGATTGGATAAAACACCTAATTCAAGCATTCCAAACAAAACCCTGCGGTGAACAGGCTTAAGGCCGTCTCGCACATCAGGCAATGCCCTCGACACAATTACCGACATCGAATAGTCGATATATGCCGATTTCATCTGATTTTCAATGTTAACTTTTACTATTTTTTCGCCGTTGGCTTGATTTTCCATTATAACAGTATTATTAAGTAAAATGAGCTCCCGTAAAGGCGTACGAAGATACGAATTTTTACGTTAAGGTAATAAGAAATGCATTTACGATTTACATATTTAGCTAAGTATTTTGATGTGTTTTAATATGCGGCATCCTATTTGTGATAACACATAAAAAGTTTTGTATTTTTGGATTTGCGTGAAGATAATTGTATTTTTATGTAACAACTATTAGGTGCAGTATTTTGTTAAGGATGTAGGAACCGACGAATATATATGCTCACTACTAAACCTACTGCATTGAAAAGTAAGAAACTAAGGAAAACTGTAATGGAAGCAAAGTTCTCACAACGTGTAAAAGACGTTCTCACATATAGCCGTGAAGAATCCCTTCGTTTAGGCAATGACTACATTGGCGTTGAACATCTGCTTCTCGGGATCATCCGGGAAGGAGAAGGTATGGCAATTCAAATCCTCAATCTCCTCAATGTCAATATAAATGATGTTCGTAAAATCATTGAAAAAGCGATAGGTGTTTCTGTCAAACGAGACAAAATGGCAGATAACCTGCCACTGGTTAAGCAAGCTGAGCGAGCGCTCAAACTTACTTATCTTGAAGCCAAGATGTTCAACAGTGAGCTTATTGGTACCGAGCATGTTTTGCTCGCAATCCTTAAGGATGAAGACAACCTTGTATCGCGTACACTCACAAAATATGGCGTTGATTACGATGCCGTAAGAGATGAACTGAAATCAATCATGAACAGTGAAGAAGGCACCTCATTTGATTTGCCAAAAGATGAATTGCCAGGCTCTTCTGCTGATGATGATACCGAAGAAGGAAGAGGTTATGGGTCAGGAGTTCGCCGTCCATCTGATTCTAAATCAAAAACACCGGTTTTGGATAATTTCGGCCGCGATCTCACCAAGGCCGGCGAGGAAGGCAGACTTGATCCTATAGTTGGCCGGGAAAAAGAACTTGAAAGGATTGCCCAGATACTTTCACGAAGGAAAAAGAATAATCCAATACTTATCGGAGAACCCGGCGTTGGTAAGTCAGCTATTGCTGAAGGATTAGCGCTGAGGATCATTGCCCGAAAAGTTTCAAGGGTATTGTTTAATAAGAGAATTTTCACTCTTGACCTTGCTTCACTTGTTGCCGGTACCAAGTACCGGGGCCAGTTCGAAGAGAGAATGAAAGCTGTGCTTAATGAACTTGAAAAGAACCGGGATATCATTCTTTTTATAGACGAGATTCATACTATTGTTGGTGCAGGGAATGCATCCGGATCACTTGATGCATCCAATATGTTTAAGCCTGCGCTTGCCAGGGGCGAAATTCAGTGCATTGGTGCTACAACCCTTGATGAATACAGACAATATATTGAGAAAGACGGAGCCCTGGAAAGAAGATTCCAGAAGATACTGGTAGATCCTACTACACCGCCTGAAACCATTGAAATACTGAATAACATCAAAGAGAAGTATGAGGATCATCACCTTGTAAAATATACTCCTGATGCTATTAAGGCATGTGTTATGCTGACAAACAGATACCTGACTGACAGGTATTTACCGGATAAGGCTATTGATGCTCTTGATGAAGCAGGTGCCCGTGTACATATTACAAATATGCAGGTACCCGCTGAGATACTTGAACTTGAAAACAGGATTGAGGAAGTCAAGAAACAGAAGAATAAAGCTATCCACAGTCAGAAATTTGAGGAAGCAGCCAAATTCCGTGACAACGAGCGCAAACTGCTTATTGAACTGGAAAACGCTAAACGCCGCTGGGAAGAAGAATCAAAGATTCACAGGGTGCAGGTTAACGAAGATAATGTTGCCGAAGTAGTTGCCATGATGTCGGGCGTGCCTGTGCAAAGAATTGCACAAAATGAGAGTGAACGCCTCTTAACCATGGAGGAAGATCTTGCAGGTGCAATTATCGGACAAAATGATGCGATTAAGAAAGTTGTTAAAGCTATTCGCCGTAACAGAGCTGGTCTTAAAGATCCGAATAAACCTATTGGAACCTTCATATTCTTAGGACCAACGGGCGTCGGTAAGACTCACCTCGCAAAGGTATTGGCTAAATATCTGTTCGACTCAGAAGATGCCCTAGTGAGGATCGATATGAGCGAATATATGGAAAAATTTGCGGTATCACGTCTCGTTGGAGCTCCTCCGGGATATGTGGGATATGAAGAAGGTGGACAGCTCACTGAGAAAGTCAGAAGAAAACCCTATTCAATTGTCTTGCTTGATGAGATTGAGAAAGCACATCCCGATATTTTCCACATCCTGTTGCAGGTTCTTGATGATGGTATATTAACCGATAGCCTTGGAAGAAAGGTAGATTTCAAGAACACCATCGTGATCATGACTTCAAATATCGGGTCACGCCAGCTGAAGGATTTCGGACAAGGTGTTGGGTTTTCAACAAATGCCAAAGCATCAAGCAGCTCAACACACGCTGTGGGAGTTATAGAGAACGCTTTAAAACGCTCATTTGCTCCTGAATTCCTTAACCGTATTGATGATGTAATCATCTTCGAATCACTTGAACGTGAAGATATCCACAAGATCATTGATATTGAACTCAGGGGACTCTTCACTCGTATCTACGAAATGGGATATAAGATGGAAGTCACTGAAAGAGCAAAGGATTTCATTGTCGAAAAAGGTTGGGATGCCCAGTTCGGTGCAAGACCGCTTAAGAGGGCAATTCAGAAATATATTGAGGATGCCCTTGCCGAGGAAATCATCAAGTCAAAGATCAATGAAGGTGATGTAATTGTGATAGACCATGAAGAGGGAAATCCTGAACTCAAAATCTCTATTACAACAAGGACACCTGAAGAGATCGCAAAAGAAAATTAATCTATTATCATAATAAATACTAAAGGCTGCTTTATTTGGCAGCCTTTTTTTATTATATTTGTCCGTCTGGGCATTTTAATTGGTCTGTAAAAAAGAAAAGAATTGCTGACCAACTCCTGACCAACTCCTGACCAAGCCCTGACCAAGTCTACCCCCCTCCGGTAGTTTAACAAGAGTGATCCAGGCCCATGCCAATATTCGGGTGTTAATGATTCAATTACTTTATTGCTGAAGTACTGTGTTTAAAAATTAAATCAGCAAGATTATTGAGATCTAAGCCATCGTAATCCCCCGAACTCATCATCAGGAAGTTAGTATTACTTGCAGCCTTGTCAAGCAGGAATTTAGTCATTGAACTTGTATCGTTGAATACATGTATATCCTTCCTGCCAAATGATTCAAACACTTCACCCTGATCAAAGAATGGCAATCTCTTTAATTCAAGGGCATGTTTACTATAATATACAATGGCTGTATCTGCCAGATCCATACACCCATTATATTCCTTAAGGAATTTTGTATTCAGGCTGCTGAAAGTATGAAGCTCCATACATGCAACAAGATTTCTTTCAGGGTACTGGTTCTTAACTGCTTCTATGGTAGCTTTCAATTTCGAGGGGCTATGCGCAAAATCCTTATAAACGGTAACCGTCCCTTCCGTTTTTATTAGCTCCAGCCGCTTTGATGCTCCTTTGAATTTGCTTATGGAGTTATAAAATTCCGATGCCTTGACACCAATGGTTTCAAGAACTTTCCTGGCCCCTTCGAGATTTAACATATTATGGCGACCAAATACCTGCATCCGGTAAATGATACCATCTGCTGTAATTTCACTCACTCCATCTTTTATCTGGTAATCAGGAAGCCCGTAAGGAACTTTTGTGAAATTTCCTTCTAATTCAAGAGCCAGCTTTTTAACATGGATATCATCCTCACAGTAAATTAGTTTGCCATCGGGCGGTATCATTTCTGCGAAGATCCTGAACTGTTCAATGTAATTTTCAAAAGTTGGGAAGACATTGATATGATCCCATGCTATGCCACTTATCAACCCGATATGAGGTTTGTATAGATGGAATTTCGGGCGCCTGTCTATTGGAGAGGTTAAGTACTCATCACCTTCAAAAACCATATACCTGGCTTCTTCGCTTAACTTCACCATAACATCGAAACCTTCCAATTGCGCTCCCACCATATAATCAGTATCTATTCCGAGATCTTTCATAACATGGAGGATCATCGCCGTGATGGTTGTTTTTCCATGGCTTCCGCCCACAACAATCCTTATTTTATCTTTTGCCTGATCATATAAATACTCAGGGTATGAATATATCTTTAAACCTAACTCCCTGGCTTTTGCCAATTCCGGATTGTCTTCCTTGGCGTGCATGCCAAGTATCACTGCATCAAGGTTTTCGCTTATCCTTTCAGGATGCCATCCTTCTGACTCAGGAAGCAAACCAAGGTTTTTAAGCCTTGATAATGCAGGTTCAAATATTTCATCATCTGAACCTGTAATCTCATAACCTTTTTTTGAAAGGGCAATTGCCAGATTATGCATGGCACTTCCCCCTATAGCAATAAATTGTACCCTCATTATTTTTCCCTTTCTAAGAATTTGCTAATGTACAAATTTAAACAGCCAGAGCTTTATTCATAAGGGATTCTGATGTTAAAGGGTTATTTGTGATATCTTTGTAAATTATTTTACTGTTATGGAGAGTCAGAAGAAAGTAATTGATGAAATGAATGAATTGCTGGAAAATAAACCAGCAGAGGAAGTTTTGGATTACATGTTCAACATCTTCGAAGGAAGAGCAGGATTCTCAACCAGCCTTGGAGTTGAAGACCAGGTAATTCTGCACATGCTCAACTCCATTAATAAGTCAGCCTATATTTTTACCCTCGATACCGGAAGGCTTTTCCCTGAAACATATGATCTGCTGGATATCAATTCAAAGCGGTATGAGGTTAAAATCTCAGTATATTTTCCTGACAATCAACAAGTGGAACGGATGGTAAATGAAAAAGGAGTTAACCTCTTTTATGAAAGCATCGAAAACCGTCAACTTTGTTGCCATATAAGGAAAATTGAGCCTCTTAAAAGGGCTTTTGTAGGATTAAATGCCTGGGTTACCGGTATTCGAAAAGGTCAATCAATGACTAGGAAGGATTTTAAAACGGTTGAATGGGATGAAAAAAACGGATTGATTAAAGTTAATCCGCTCATTGACTGGAGCGAAAAACAGGTATGGGATTTTATACATGATTACAAGGTTCCATATAATAAACTTCATGACAAAGGATTTCCAAGTATAGGATGCCAGCCATGTACGCGGGCTATAATGCCCGGAGAAGATATTAGGGCAGGCCGCTGGTGGTGGGAAAACCCGGAAACACGGGAATGCGGTCTGCATAAAAAATAGGCTCATTCAAACCTTATTGCCTTTATTGGACTGATGTATTTGATTACCATGGAAGGGATCAGCATCATCAGGAAGCATATAATTACGGTGGCTATATTTATTGTCAGGATATGCCAGATATTGAATGAAACAGGTACCTGTGACAAAAAATATGAATCTGGTGGCAGTGGAATCATACCGGTAGACTTCTGGATCCATAGTAAAGTTATCGCAAATAAATTTCCCCAGAAAAGTCCCATCAGGATGATATAAACAGATGTCAGAAGAAATATCTTCCTGATACTGTTAACAGTAGCACCCATTGCCTTAAGTATTCCTATATCTTTCGTATGCTCAAGTATCAGGATCAATAAAGTGGATATTATGGTTATACCTGAAACCAATGTCATTAAAATTAAGATTATAAGGACATTAAGATCCTGGATTTCTATCCAATCAAAAATCTGAGGATACAGTTGTTTGATCGTTTGTGTATTAAGGTCAAAACCAATTGCAGAATATACTTTTTCGGAAATCTCATCAAGTTTCTTGAAGTCGTCTATCAATACCTCATATCCTGAAACCTCCCCTTCATTCCATTCATTTAATCGTTGTATATGCCTGATATCGCCAAGGATGTATGTTTCATCAAATTCAGCCAGCCCTGTTTCATAAATTCCCGAAATCTTGAATTTCCTGCCCCTTATATTATCATCAATGATAAAGTACATACGCACTTCATCATTCACTTTAAAATGCAATAAATTAGCTACTTTCTTTGAGATGAGGACTTCGTTTGAGGTGGCAGTATCTTTGAATTCAGGAGCCCTGCCTTGAATAATTTTCTCATTAAAAAACGACCAATCATAATCTTTATCCACCCCCTTCAGCACAACACCATGGATCTGGTCAGCAGTTTTAATCAAACCTGCCTTTAGTCCGAAAGAATTAATATGGTGAACTCCCTTTATCGATTTAACATCTTCAAGTGTTTGTGGATCAATGATTATTGGGGTTGGTTCATAGGAATTATTGGAATCAAAATGCGAAATCTGGATATGTGAACCAAATCCAACCACTTTTCGACTGATTTCTTTCTGGAATCCGGTGAGTATAGCAACAGAAACGATCATAACGGCAAGCCCCAAAGCGATGCCCGCAATGGATACTTTAATGATAGGTCGTGAAAATGAATCGCCTTTCCTTATCCTGATGCGTTTACTAATAAAATACTCGAAGTCCAAACCGTATCAATTTTGGCAAAGTTAATAATAACGATTAGATTTGTGATTACTTAACCGGAATAACCCTTCGCATGCGTTTAACAATACTTAGCTCGCTTTTATTACTTTTTATCCTGACCTCCTGCTTTCAATCGCGAAAAGTTATTAAGGATAATTTTACTGAAAAACCAATTATAACAGAAATCGCTGCCCCTGCCAGGGCACAAAAGATAAAACCCGGCGCTGAAAGAACCGGACGTTATTTTGGGAAATTGCGGCAACAGCAAAAAAGGGTAGCGCTGGTTGCTAATCATACTTCCCTCATCGGTCAGACACATTTGGCCGATAGCATACTGAATTCAGGAATCAACCTTGTAAAGATATTTACTCCTGAACATGGCTTCAGGGGATATGCTGATGCTGGCCAGGAGTTTGAAAATGAGAGGGATGCAGAAACAGGATTGCCAATCGTATCCCTATATGGCAAACATAAAAAGCCAACCCCAGATGATTTACAAGATATAGATATTGTTGTATTTGACCTTCAGGATGTTGGAGTAAGGTTTTTTACCTACATTTCAACAATGACACTGGTAATGGAGGCATGCGCTGAAAATAAATTACCCATACTGATCCTTGACAGGCCAAATCCCAATGGATTCTATGTTGATGGTCCTGTACTTGATACTGCTAACCGGTCCTTTGTAGGCATGCATCCCGTTCCGGTTGTTTATGGAATGACTTTAGCCGAGTATGCGGAAATGGTTAATGAGGAGGGCTGGTTAAAAGGTGGTGTAAAATGTGAATTAGACTGGGTCCCTTGTTCACACTATACTCATAAAGACTTTTATGAATTACCGGTCAGACCATCGCCTAATCTCCCTAATATGAATTCTATTATCCTCTATCCCACTACTTGTTTCTTTGAAGGAACGAAAGCCAGTGTTGGCAGAGGTACTGACTTTCCATTTTCAGTTATCGGCTATCCCGGATTAATTGGTGGGAATATTACCTTTACACCAGTCAGTCGAAGTGGGGCATTAAATCCTCCATATAAGGATCAATTATGCAATGGATTCGATTACAGGGATTCAGTAATTTCAATTAAGGAAAATCCCCGGTTAAGGATCCAATGGATAATCGATATGTATAAGGCTGATACTTCTCAAAGCTCTTTTTTCACTTCCTACTTTATTAAACTCGCAGGAACAAAGCAACTTCAGCAACAAATTACTGAAGGAATGGATGAATCCACTATACGCGAATCATGGGAAGCACCGCTCCGGGAATTTCTTGATAAAAGAGAAAAGTACCTGATCTACAAAGATTTTTAAGAGATCAACCCATTCTTATGATTCAAGAATCATTTAATACTTGCTTGAAGTTAATTCAACAGGCTTCACTGTGTGAGGATAAACTTTCAATGCTTCCTCAAGACAACGAACTGCATTATGAAGATCATCCAGTTTCAGCACATAAGCGATCCTGGCTTCATTTTTTCCCAGTCCTTTTTCAGCATAAAAGCCTGAAGCGGGGGCCAGCATCACCGTTTGCATGTTGTAATTGAAATCCTCGAGAAGCCATTGGCAAAAATGGTCAGCATCCTCAACAGGCAGACTTATGACAGAGTAAAAAGCACCTTTAGGCATTGGTGCAAATACCCCGGGTATGCGGTTTAATGCTTCAATAACATAATTACGGCGTGCAATATACTCATCGTATACTTCTTTGAAATATTCGGCAGGAGTATCCAGCGAAGCTTCCCCAATAACTTGTCCTAAAGAAGGAGGGCTAAGTCGGGATTGCGCATATTTTAATGCGGCTGACATTATTTGTTTATTCTTAGAAACCAAAGCTCCAATCCTTACGCCACACTCGCTGTATCTCTTTGAAACGGAATCAAGCAGCACTGCATGTTGTTCCAATCCTTCCAGCTCCATCACACTAAAATGCTTGATGCCATCATAGCAGAATTCCCTGTAAACTTCGTCGGCAAAAAGGAAAAGATTATGCTTTAATACCAAGTCTTTCAGGGCAAGCAGTTCTTCCTTGCTGTAAAGGTAACCAGTAGGATTATTTGGATTGCAGACCATGATTGCCTTTGTTCTCGGAGTGATTGATTTCTCAAACTCACTTATGGCAGGCAATGCAAAACCTGATTTTATATCAGAATTAATAGGAATGATCTTTACTCCGGCATCCAGGGCAAAAGCATTGTAATTTGTATAGAAAGGCTGAGGAATGATCACTTCGTCACCCGGGTTGAGGCAGACTTTCAGCGCAAAAGATATAGCCTCTGACCCTCCTGTTGTAATGATAATATCACTACAATCAACCTTGATCCCTATTTTATTGTAATAATCAGCCAGTTTTCGCCGATAGCTTTCATTACCAGCCGAGTGGCTGTATTCAATGACCTTTTGCTCATAATTCCTGACGGCATTAAGGGCAACCTCAGGTGTTGGAATATCGGGTTGGCCAATATTCAAATGATAGACTTTTATACCCTTCTTTTTTGCTGCTTCGGCAAAGGGGACTAATTTTCGGATGGGTGATGCGGGCATTAATGTTCCGCGTTCTGAAATCTGAGGCATTACAAGAGTTTTTTAATATCTGGGGCAAAATTAGAACTAATTCCCTACAAAAAAAAACTGCCTGTTGCAGCAGGCAGTTTCAAAATATATTTTATCTGACTATTATTTAGCTGTTGGTGTAGCACCTGTGCTCAGACTCTTTTCCGGAATTGTATTTTCTTCTGCTTTCTTTACAACATTGCCGGTAATCTTAAGTACAACCGGTGAAGTTTTTGCGTTCGACATTACGGTGATGGTTTTATTGATAGGTCCGATTCTTCCCGTATCATACTTTACTTTAATAACTTCTTTTTTACCGGGAAGAATTGGTTCGCGAGGCCAGCTTGGTACTGTACATCCACATGATGACCTTACACTTGAAAGAACAAGAGGTTCTTTACCTGTGTTGGTGAATTCAAATTCACTGTTTCCATCACCACCTACGAATATAGTTCCGTAATCATGTGTAGTCTTTGAAAAAGAAATATCTGCTGCATTTGGGTTGTCGATTGCTACTGCGGGTTTTGCTGCATCGGCTGGTTTGGTGGCTTCCTGTGCAAATACGAATGTCATTGAAAACAGTAGGACTGCAAGAAGTGAGATCGATTTTTTCATTTTTTCTATCGTTTTTAATTTTTACGTTGATGCAATAATGATATAAGCAACAAAATTAATATCTATTTTCCTTCTGCAAAAGAAAATAAAAGCTGTTTTTATCTTATCAACATTCATACCAAAGTATTTAATGCAACAAGATATTTTATTGTAAATTTCCTTTATTATCTTTGCCAAACACTGTTTAATTAACAAAATAATGAAAAGTAATCTCATTCTTAGCGTTTTCCTCGCATCAATAATTCTGATAATGACCTCATGCAAATCCAAACAACCGGCTGTGATTTCAACGGCTAATTCTGTTGCAGCAAATGCTCCCGTCATGATTTATAAGACCCGTGCAGATTACACTTTACATGTTCCGGTTACTATGACACAAGACAGGAAGAGCGTTGCCTCCTACCCTGCCCCATCAGATGTTTTCTATGCCGGAGACTTAGCCATTCCCGTAAAACTAGAAGATGGATTTTTTCTTGACAGACGCGGTGTTAATGAGCTTTCAGCTTTTACGAAGTGGACTTATTATGAGTACAGCCGTTTGCAGAAGACACCAACTCAGGCTGAGATCATGAATATGTTGCTCGACACCGATCCGTTTACCGAAATGTACTTTTGCGGAAAAAGAAGCGATTTTAACAACCTGGTTGAGGACCTGAATAAAATTATTAAGAAAGGAAAATTGTCTAACTTTCAGAGACTCAAATAGATATATAGCTATTTCTATATTTCATTTTTAAGCTTATTTTAATTCTATTACAAGTATCTTTGCACACTCGTTTTGATGTTATTCGAGCCAGACTGATTTTAACTATTTCAGGCTCACTGATGTTTAAATTAGTAACCAAATAAGTCGAAAATTGAATTCTCAACAAAAGACAATTACTCAGCTTGACGGGAAGACACTTTATTATAGTTTTTTAGCGGGGGCGCAGAAGATCTTTGAAAACCAGGTACAGATAAACAAAATCAATGTTTTTCCTGTAGCTGATGCCGATACCGGTACAAATCTGGCCTCGACTATGAGGTCAATAGTAGATACACCTATACCCACGTCCGATCTCAGAGTAACCGCCGCTGCCCTTGCTGATGCAGCTCTTACCGGTGCCCGTGGAAACTCGGGAATTATATTTGCCCAGTTCATTTATGGATTTAGCAACGAACTTCAAAAACATGACTCAATAAGTGTTGAAACTTTCGCTGAATCTATCAGGCAAGCTGTTACTTATGCTTACGAAGCCATTGCTAATCCTATAGAAGGTACAATGATCACGGTTATCCGTGAATGGGCTGAATTTGTATATATTCTTAAAGATACTATTAAAGACTTCATTGAATTACTTGCACTGGCATACCAAAGAGCTGTGGAGTCGCTTAATGCTACTACCCAAAAGCTTGAAATTCTTGCGAAATCAAAAGTAGTAGATGCAGGAGCTAAGGGATTTGTTGTCTTTCTACAGGGTATTGTTGAATTCGTTAAGGCAGGTGAACTCCGTAAAATGATCATGGGTCGCAATGCGGTTGTCTTAGCTGATTCAGAAGTGGTATCGCATGATGTGATCACCTTTAGGTATTGCACTGAAGCAATGCTGTCAATCGACGAAAAAAAGAAAGCAGATCTCACTACGGTCAGGACATCAATCGCACATATGGGCGATTCAATGGTTGTTGCCGGTTCACCCATGAAAATGAGGGTTCATATACATACTGACTATCCTTCGAAAGTAATGAAGGTACTCCATAAATATGGTAACATTACTTTTCAGAAAGTGGATGATATGGTGATGCAGAATGATATTGCGTCGACTCCTGATTTAAATGTTGCCCTGGTTACCGATTCAACTTGCGATATCCCACAGGATTTAGTAGAAAAGTATAAGATACAGGTTGTCCCATTAAGTGTGCATTTTGGTGATACTTACTTCCTCGACAGGTTAACTATCATGCCGTCGCAGTTTTATAAGATGCTTGATTCCGAAAGTATTTATCCAAGCACAGCGCAGCCTGCCTATAAGGAATTCTTTAATCGTTACTCGTTCCTCTCAACGCATTTTCAATCCATCGTTGGCATTCATCTTAGCGGTGCCATGAGCGGGACTTTCTCAAACAGTACAAAAGCTGCCCATACCGTTTCGGAGCATACCGGCAAAGAGATTAAGATCATTAACTCAAAGAGGATTTCAAGTGGATTAGGATTGGTCGTACTGCGTGCTGCACAAGCCCTTGAAGATGGAATGACTCAAAAAGAATTACTTGAGAAGGTTCCCCAATGGTCATTGAATACTAAAATGCTGGTTTCTTCAAAAACCATCAAATATATGATCAAAAGCGGAAGAGTCAGTTATGCAAAGGGACTTATCGGATCGCTGTTTAATATTAAACCTGTTGTGACTGTGAATGATGAAGGCCGCACTGAAACTTTCGGGAAGCCATTTACCGAAAAAGGAAGCTGTAAGCTTGTCATGGACAGCGTAAGGAAAATGAGCTCGAAGAAGAAAGTATGGGGCTATTCAATTTCCCATGCCAGGAACATTTCAACTGCCAACTGGTATAAGGACCAAATGGTACAACTAACCGGTAAAGAACCACTATTTATAAATGATGCATCCCCTGTCCTGGGGGTTAATGCCGGACCGGGTGTGGTTGCCCTTTCTATAATGTTTGAAGATTAAAACAGAATTAAGAATTAAAAGATTCCATTCTTATTTCTCAATTCTGATCCTTGCATCAACGGCAGTTACACCTTTTGAATTTCCCAGCAGAGGATTAATGTCCATTTCGGCAATTTCGGGTGCTGCGATACAAAGAGCTGATAGCCTGACTATTGCATCAACAAAAGCATCCATATTTATGCCTTCCTGCCCCCTTACTCCCTCAATTATTTTATATGACTTCAATGATTTGATCATTCCAAGAGCCTCTTCGGGGGATACTGGCGCCAATGCTGACCAAACATCTTTTAAGACTTCAATGAAGATTCCGCCTAAACCACAAAGTATAAGGTGCCCGAAAGAACTTTCTTTTTTAGCCCCTGCAAAAATTTGCGTTCCTGAAAGCATTGGCTGAATGAGGATGGCTGTTGTGTCTTTTATTTTCATCATTCTCTCAAATTCAGAAACGACTGTTGCTTCATCTTTTATATTAAGTGCAACACCGCCAACATCTGATTTGTGGACTGGACCGACAACTTTCATCACCAAGGGGAAGCCAAGTTGCTTTGCTGCATTTAGGGCTTCTGATGAAGTAGTTACAACAGCCTCTCCGGCACGCGGAATGCCTGCCGCATCTAATAAACCTTGTACTTTAACCGGCGAAAGGTAACCATTCTCCGAACTCTCAATAATGCTCCTGATCATGGGCTTATCAATCCGGGGCAATTGAGTTTCTCCTGCCGGCAATGGAGTGTTATAGATTTTTCCTAATGCATTGGCAAAGACTACTTCATCGGGAAAATTAATCCTTCCTTTACTTATAAAGTCTTGAATTTCTTCTTTTACATTGATTATAGAAGGCAGTATCGGGAAGATCGGTTTACGGCAGGTATTCATTTTTTCATGCAATAAGGCGTAAACATCCCAGTTCTCAAATAAACCCGGACTGCCGAAGATAACCGCCATTCCATCAATATTTTCAAAATTCTTATCACAATACTCAATGATCTCACCCAACTGTACAGCAGTGCCGGTAGCCAGGAAATCAATAGGATTTGCCACTGAGGACCCAGGGAATAGTTTAGCTAACAGCTCAGGACTTTCAAGGTGAGGAATTTCAAAACCATTGTTCGATAAAGCATCGGTAAGCATAACTGCCGGTCCACCGGCGTGTGTGATTATAGCTATCCGTTTCCCTTCCAGCCGTTTGTGCATGAAGATCTCGGCTACAGTAACCAGTTCTTCGCGGCCGTAACAACGCACGATACCAGCTTTCCTGAAAAGCGCATCAACAGCAGTATCACTGCTTGCAAGGGCTCCGGTATGTGATGAAGCAGCCCGGCTGCCCGCAGAGGAACTGCCAGCCTTAATGGCAGCGATAAAACAGCCCTTATTGATCAGCGAAGACGCATGTTTTAGAAGCATATCGGGCTTATTAACACTCTCTATATAAAGCAACTTGATCTTTGAACTGTTATGAGGATCAAAAGTCTCATCCATATATTTCAGTACATCCTCCACTCCCATCTGAGCGCTGTTGCCAACAGAATATACGCTGCTGAAAGAGAGACCGTTCGACATACCTGCCTCCATTATAAAGACCGCTGTAGCACCGGATCCCGAAATGAAATCAACACCATGAGGTTCCATTCTGGGTATGGGTAAACTGAACACAGAAGTATGCTTGTGGTTCATCATACCGATACAGTTGGGGCCTATCAGGCATCCGCCCACATTGTTAATAGTATCCACTATTTGTTTTTCAAGTAAAGCACCTTCTTCACTCTCTTCATGGAACCCGGCAGAAAATATGATAAATGCCTTGGTATTCTTTTGATTAGCAAGAATATCAACAGTTTGCGGACAATATTTAGCAGCAATTGCCAGGATGGCCAGATCAACATCAGGCAGGTGAGAAGGATCCTGATAGCATTTAATCCCCTGAACCATTGTTTCTTTAGGATTTGTGACGAATAGCTGCCCGGGGAATTTGTTATCAATTAAATTCTTAAGAACTTTCCCTCCCGGCTTTGTTACATCATTAGAGCCTCCGATAATTACAATGCTTTTAGGATTTATTAGTTGCTGGTTAATCATGGTTGTCAGATAGTTAAGTAAGGCTGTTGCCTTGTTAATATGTCAGGCGAAGGTATAAAAATTTAGTTTAATGAGAAGTCGTTCAAGCTAAACAGATGAGTATGCTACTTGAAAAAGAAATTACAGAAATCCTTAAAGAGAAGCCGGATGGAATGACAGTTCATCAGATTGCGAGACGTTTAATACAGAAAGGTTTGATGAATGAAAACGACAGTAAAATATGTTATTTTCAGGTTCATGCACGAACGCACAATATGCCTGAACTCTTTGAAAAGCACGGAAGTATTGTAAAGTTAAAAAGTCCGGCAACTATTTCTGATAAATAAGTTTATCTCCTGTCGACTTTATCACTTCATCCTTCCAGGTATCAGGATATCCCGGTTGCAGAGGAGATTGAGGATAACCGTATGGATTTCTGAGAAACTTTCCATCCTTCTCTTTTTTCACATTGCCATCCATATATTTTACCAGTAAGAATTTATCCAGTTCCTTCCATCTTTCAACGGTTGTGTTAGCTGCATTATGGGAATATTCCGTAATGTATGCTCTTGCTTTCAAGGGATCGGTTTTATAGATTGCCAAAGCTTCCTGATCTATTCTCTTTACATCAACAGCGAATGAATTTTCCAACTCCTGCTGGGCTTTAGTAAGATCGGGCATTACGCGGTCATAGAACAAGTATTTAAATTGGGCTACCCTATTAAATATCCAGAATGCAGCATCTTCCGAATAGGTAAGCATATCCCCATTTCCTTCAGCATAAGTGTGTGGAACTGAAGTTATACCACAATAGAATGGAACATATACAGTTGATCCAGCGTCATCTACTCCGAACCAATTAATGCCACCAATATGATCAGGCAGCCAACTGCGCATCTGTGCTATGAAAGAAAAACCGGTTTGCTGAGTAACCGTAACTCTTTCATTCAGGTATTCCACACCGTTGTATTTCCATGTGAGAGGCCTCCAGCGGTATGGTGAATGGAATGGCCCTGCTCCTGCATCCTGTGACATGTCAAGATCGGTTCCCTGCAGGTAATCTCTTTTAAACTGCATTAAATCCTGAGGTGATAATTTACGGTCAGGTTTTATGAATAAAGGCATTCTCTCTTTGGTAATGTCACCTTTTGCGTAATCGTAATATTTGATCATATCCTTGTTAACTGCTTTAAAGGCTGACCATACCCTGATCTCGCAAAACCTTACATTATCAAACGTAAGGGGTGCATAAACATCGCTGAAACTAAATGACTTATCCTCTCCATTAAACCATCCTTTTTCCCTTGCGAAGCTGATCACATCGTGTGCATACACAAAATCTATTGCGGGCTCATTGATCAGTTTCAGGTTCTTGCTGCTTATTGAATTCTTTTTGTTCTCTGGTGTAAATATATTAATACGTGCCTGGTTGGCATGGGCTGAGATATAACCATCAGGAATTCTTACAGCTACCCAAACAGCGCCTTTATTCGCATTGACCTGTTGTTTGTTTTTCTTATCGGTAACCAGTTTGGTGCCTTTTCCAACTATCTCCATTATCCAGACTTCATTCGGATCTCCAATGGAAAATGATTCACCTGAACTCGCATATCCGTATTTCTCAACCAGTTCAGCAATAACAGCAATTGCTTCCCTTGCTGTCTTTGCCCGTTGTAGTGCAAGAAACATAAGGCTTCCATAATCAACTATACCTGTTGAATCTTCCAATCCATCCCTGCCTCTAAAAGTTGTTTCACCAATTGCAACCTGATGCTCATTCATGAAACCAGTTACCTGGTAGGTGTGTGCAACTTGCGGAATTTGTCCCAGCGGTTTATTGGTGCCCCTGTCGTATAGTGTAACCATCGTACCTTCAGGCCAATCAGCTGCAGGACGCCAGTAAAGCTCACCATAACGAATATGGGAATCAGCGGCATACGATATCATTGTGCTGCCATCAACCGAGGCACCCTTGGTCACAAGGTAATTTGTGCAGGCATCAGCTTTTATGTTAGATGCCAGAAAAAAGATAATGATTAGTGCTTTCCAAATGATCTTCATTTCACCTTATAGTTAATTTCACTCTATAGTTAAGTGCGCTAAATTAGTAATTACCCTTGAATTGTGATGAATCACCTAAAGAAGCAACCTTTCAAGTGCCTCTTTGTTTTTCTCTTCTATTCTTGCGTAAAGTTCCTTTCCGAAAGCATCAAACTCTCCTTTTGTCTTTGTTGAATTTATAACTCCCTGTTCAAGGTAACTGATCTCATCACACAGATTGGTAAGGGTTTCCATAATATGCGAAGTGATGATGATGATTTTATGCTCTTTAATGCTTAATAAAATTGACCTGACAATTCTGGTGGTTTCAATATCCAGTCCATTGAAAGGTTCATCCAGAATCATTACCGGTTTATCTTGCTTGAGGATAGCCAACAAGGCAAGTTTCTTTTTCATTCCGTTTGAATAGGTTTCAATTAGCTCCTTTAACGGAAGCCTGAAAAGGTCATTCCATCCTTCAATATTGAAATTACTGTTCCTGAATATTTTAAGGTACTCCTCCCCTGTTATATTTGAATAAAAAAAGTTCTCCGTTTCCAGGTAACCAATTTGCTTTTTAGTGATTGAGTGACCATCTAAGAAGATGTTACCACTATCAGGTTTAATCAAACCGTAAAGCGTATTAAGCAGTGTTGTTTTCCCGGCACCGTTAAGTCCAACAATCCCGTGTATCTGGCTATCCTTTAAGATAAGGTTGAGATTATTCAATACCCTGACTTTCTTATCATACGATACAGTCAGGTTTTCAATGGAAATCATAGAGATACTGGTTAAGGTTGTTGATTGATTTAAAGTAGAATCTTACAGAAAGAATTAATATCAGCGGTAAAAGGAATGAGACGAATATGCTTGCCGGCCCCAATGCCATAAAAACCTGGTTGCCGGTTTCAATATCAGGTCTGTAAAATGCATATTTGCATAAAATGGCATAAATGAGACAAATAGCTATTATTATATAAAATGCTGCTGCAATATACCAATACTGCGGATGCATGAAAAAATAAAGAAGCATTAGTGGAAGAAAAAAAATGCTTAACAATAGCAATTGCTGCTTTATTTTAAACCATAATAGTCTGCCGGCGCTTTTCTCAAAGACCAGAACCAGTTGTAGTGGCTCATTTTTTTGTATGAACCCAATTATGAATAAACCTAAAACCAACATAACGGCAGGTACGGTTCCCGGCCAGAATGATGCTATGATACCGGTAAGCCACACAGGAACCATAAATATTAATGACTTCCTGACCCCACTTTTCCATTCGAAAGCATCATCCGGAATCCAATTCTGGATAAAAGAGTTAAGTGTGAATTTCCTGAACTGTCTCCTTACCTGAATAATTGATGCCAACACCCCCAGGTATCCAACCAAATATGTTAAACGGTTGTAATAAGCTAATCCGATAATTACAGGTATTGAAAGGATAAAATATTCGACCAGAATCACCCACTTGTAATTATCTATATGGCTTTTCAGAAAATGAAGGTCCTTCCTTTTCAAATGAAGGAATAGTATAAGGAGTAAACAAATCGGAGTGCCAATCTGAGGTTTGTCATTCATTGTGATGAAAAGCTGGTAACACAGTCCTGCCAGCATAAAAACCACAAACAGCACGCGTCCAAGACCCAGATCATTCAATATGCGACGCGTCTGACAGACCCTGATCTTCAAAATTGCATTGATCATTTCTCCCGATGATAATTTGTATGCAGGAACCCGATCACGGCTTAAGTTCAATCTTGTTCAGGGTATCCTGACATTTATAACGCGAATTTGCGAATAATCTTTCAAGTTCATCATGAATATCAACTGGATTTGTAAGTGGCATGCCTGCCATGAAAGGTTTATATCCTAACAGGACTGATTTCTTTGCCTTCTTGATTAGTGGAAGTTTTGTCCTGTTAGTTGTTTCAATATGCCTTCCTTTTGAATCAACAATAATAATTTTAGGAAGAAAAGCACCGGGCTTTCCAATAAACCGTTCCATGATCTCAGTAGCCTGTTCGAATTCTTCCTTTGAAGCTCTTCCTAATGCTTCATAGCCGGGTAATTTTCTGTCGTCCCAGGTATTAACGGTTGCAAAGCTTTCAGAGATATGGTCTTCAATATTGACCTCAGTATTCAGGGTATCATGGCCTGAGGGCATCAGCATCACCTTTCCGCCGCCTCCTTCCACATTGGCAGCATACAAAGGTTTCGTCACTCCTGAAATCCATCCCTGAAGTGCTTTCATATAAATTTTCCCAATCTGCACAGGTGTAATAAAATGAACAATTCCCTTCTCTTTGTGGCATTGGAGTAAATAATACGGATGGACTCCCACCCAGAACATCCTTCTGAAAGTCTCAGCAAGCGTTTTAAAATAATCGTTCACATGGTTAAGTAAAACTGTCTGATTCCGGATAGTGAACCCATGTTTCCTTATTCTTTTAACTGCTTCAGCAAATTCTACTGTAATTTCCTGATAATGATTTACATGAGTCATAAAATAGACATACTTTTCAGTACCGGTATTGTATTTATTTGAAGATTTTTCAATGAGTGAAAGAACTTTATCAGTAATTGCCATAGGAAGAACCACCGGCACCCTGGTAGCTATCCGTATCACTCTTAAATGCTTTATCCTGCTCAATTCTTCAAGTACATACTGTAACCGTTTTTCACTGATCATCAATGCATCCCCGCCTGTGACCAAAACTTCATCAATGTTCTCATTCATCGAGATATAGAAGAGTCCCTTGTTTATTTCAGCAGAATTAACATCAACGGTTGTATCCAATGATTTGGCTCTTTGGCAGTGGATACAATATGAAGCGCAGCTTGTATTTTCTGCGACAAATAAAGCAACTCTGTTTGGATATCGCTGATAAGCAGCCCCGTAACTACGTGAAACTTCTTCCATGGAACCCTCTTTTCCTGTATCGGGGAAAAGGAGATTTGCCGGTGTTGGAACACTTTGCCAGAATATTGGGTCTAACCTGCTCTCAGCTTTCTCTCCCTCTGACATTACCGGATTGAACGGATCTTCCTGCATCAGGGATGCGTAATATGGTGTGAGTCGCATTGGTTCTTTGCCCTGCTTCCGGAGTTCATCAATTGTTCTCTGAATCTCCATTTTCTGATAATCTTTCAACTTAATAACCTTACTCAGTTGGTCAACCGTACGAATTGAATTCCTTAACTGCCATACCGGATCATACCATTGTTCCTTTTTTACATCTTTCCATAATTCAATGGTATCATACTTTCTGGGAATGTAATAAAATGACTCCTTGTAATTCATGAGTTTGTCCTTTCTGATAGTCAGGGTACCCTTAAGAAGAGCTATCGCATTGTGTTATAAAAATATGACAGATGTTGAGCAGTACCCTAAGCTACTCTCTGCCGGGATAGTGTCTGAAATTTCAGCACTATTGATAGGTTGGTAAGCAAATATACAGAAAAACCTTTACAATCGTTAGCTTTTTTTTATATAAAGTCTGATTTTACCACTTTTCACCATTATGAATTATAATACCTTTGGTTTATCAATATTATAAAATATGTCAAGACTATTTGAACCCCTAACCATTAAAGATATTACATTCCATAACAGAATTGTCATGTCACCAATGTGCCAGTATTCAGCTGAGAATGGCTTTGCCAATGATTGGCACTTTGTACATTTGGGAAGCAGGGCTGTTGGAGGGGCTGCGCTAATAATAGTTGAGGCAACCTCCGTTAATCCTGAGGGCAGGATTTCACCGGGTGATCTTGGTTTGTGGGAGGATGCACATATTGCACCTTTAAAACGGATCACTGATTTTATAAACACTTCAGGTAGTATTGCCGGCATCCAGTTAGCGCACGCTGGCAGGAAAGCATCACATTCTGCGCCGTGGCAGGGAGCAGTTCAGCTTAACCCGGGTAGCGGTGGCTGGAATACTTTTGCGCCTTCCGAAATAGCCTACAATGAAAATGAGAATGCACCCACAGCACTTGATAAGAAGGGCATCAATAAGATAATCGGGGATTTTAAATCTGCTGCATCACGTGCAGCAAAGGCTGGTTTTAAAGTGCTTGAAATACATGCTGCCCACGGGTACCTGATTCATGAATTCCTGTCACCTCTCACCAATCACCGCACAGATGAGTATGGAGGAAAGTTTGAAAACCGTATAAGATTGCTGCTTGAGATAGTTGAAGCTCTGAAATCAGAATGGCCGGAAAATTTCCCACTGTTTGTAAGATTATCTGCCACAGACTGGTATGAAGGTGGATGGGATCTTGACCAGACTGTTCAACTGGCAATAAAACTAAAGGAAAAGGGAGTTGATCTTATTGATACCTCTTCGGGGGGTAATATCGCAGCCCAGAAGATACAATTAGGGCCATGCTATCAGGCCCCGTTTGCCGAGGCAGTTCGTAGAACAGGGATACTCACTGGTGCCGTAGGACTTATAACCACTCCGCAACAAGCAGAGGACATTCTTCAGAATGGACAAGCAGACCTGGTACTATTTGCAAGGGAATTGCTCAGAGATCCTTACTTCCCTCTGCATGCAGCCAAAGAATTAGGAGATACAATAACATGGCCAGTCCAATACCTCAGAGCTAAATAAAGATTCCGCATTACTATTAAATAACAAGATTAACTAACTACATTATAAACTCAAATAGCCTGACTTCTAACGTGACTAAAGATTATACTCTTAATCCTCGTAGCATTAAATACCATGTAAATAAATTTCTTGTTGAAAATAGTCACCGCATCAAGGAAAAGAAAGTAATTGATGTTCCCGCCGGTAATGGTGTTACATCGGGTATTCTGAAAAAACTTGGAGCCCATCCGGTTCCATTTGACCTCTTCCCTCAATTATTTGATATCCCTGGCATTGAATGTCAATTCGCAGATGCTTCAAAAGGAATACCTGTTGAAGACGAAAGCGCTGACTGGCTGATATGTCAGGAAGGTATTGAACACTTCAGTGATCAGCATGAAGTACTTAAGGAATTCAGCAGGGTTGTCAAGAAGAACGGCACTCTTGTAATCACCACTCCCAACCACTCAAATCTAAGGTCTAAACTCTCTTATATGATTGGTGAGAGTGAAAGATTCACTTCCCAAATGCCTCCGAATGAAGCCGATTCTATCTGGATGAGTGATCAATCAATGTCAGGAGGACTTTATTTCGGCCATGTTTACCTTATCGGTATTCAGCGTCTCAGGCTTTTTGCGCGACTTGCCGGGTTCACCATTAAAGATATCCGCTTCACCAGGTTAAAGAGTACATCAGCAATCCTATTTCCCTTCTGGTATCCATTTATTTTGCTTTTTAACTCATTTGTCTTTTATAAGAATATAAGGAAATTAAAGGGAAACACGAGAGATTTCAGGTATCGCGTTTACAAAGAGTCATTTAAACTGAGTATAAATCCGAAAATTCTGGTTGATGGTCACCTGTTTGTTGAATTTGTCAAAACTGAGTCGCATCAGGATATCCTGAAGTCTCTTGGAACCATTCATATCAAAGGTGGAATTACCTGACCTTAAAGCATTAAGAGCACTAACTCTTTTAACAAAAATGAGGAGCAACTATGACAAATAGTTTGCTCAAACAATTATTCTTAGTACTAAAGCTTTGAATTTACTCCAAGGCCAAAAAGCGCAAAATCATATTTAACAGGGTCTTCAGGATCAAATTTCCTAAGATTTTCAGTTAATTCGATCACAGACTTCCAATCGTTTTGCGATCGTTGTAACAGACCAAGTTGACGGGCAATCCTGCCTGAATGAACATCGAGCGGACAGCATAATTGTGAGGGTAATATTCTTTGCCAGATTCCAAAATCCACACCTCTGTCATCCTGGCGAACCATCCAGCGAAGAAACATATTGATCCTTTTTGCTGTACTTCCTGCCGCCGGATTAGCAATGTGTTTCTCGCTTCTTGGAAGATGCATTACAGATAGAAAAACAGCCCTGAAGTTCAAAATAGCGTTAAGAATATCTTTTTCCCCTCCTTTCAAACCATCAGCAAAAGAAGATTCCAAACCACCATAGTTTTTGTAAATATTTCGTAAGGACTCAATAAAAAAGAGCAAATCACTTTCATTAAAGGTCCTGTGAACAAAGCTTTTAAAATGTCTTAAGTCTCTTTCTCCGGCATCCCTGATAAATAAGTAGGGTTGGTCATCTAATAGCAGCATAAGCCTCCTGCCATTATTAATGATATTGGTCCTGTTACCCCACGAGATCATGGCTGATAAAAATCCAGAAATCTCTATGTCTTCCTTTCTTGCATACCTGTGCGGAATGCTGATTGGATCTGATTCAATAAAATCAGGCCGGTTGTAATAATCGGCTTTTTCATCCAGGAAAAATTTGAGATCAGAGGGATTCATAATATTTAATAAAAAGGTGATGGATTCAACTTCACTGCATTACGCTCACCAACCAGGTAAAAGGCAAAAGATAAATGGTTCGATTAAGCACTCCAACCGGCAAAAGTAAAACAGACTTCAGGTACTATTGGATGGCCTCTGTCTTATAGAATCCTTGGCGTGATAACTGGTGATCAAGGTTGGCAACGCCATAAGCAACAACTGCTGTTATTACTGCTGCGTGTTCTTCATACTCTTTTATACTTTTATTAAAAAGATCGCGTTCCGTATGCCAGATTTCTCCATAAGTAAAATTGTATCCCAACGGATCCTGCAGATCAAAATATAATGTAGGTACACCTTCAACAGCATAAGGACCATGGTCTGAACCTCTTGCTTCTTTAGGTTTATTTCGTGGTTCCTGCTTTGTCAGGGTAAATGGGAAAGCTGGGTTTATACCGGATATAGGTTTACATATCTCTGCAAAATCATCATACATTGCTTCAGATACCGACAATCCCAATGGGGCCAATGGGCCCGAATCACGGTTGATCATGCATGAAATTTTTTCGAGTTTATCTTTATTATCATTAACCCAGCGGTGCGACCCCACTAATCCGAACTCCTCAGCTGCATACAGACAGAACAGTATGGTACGTTTTGGCTTAACTCCTGCAAGCATCATCAGACGGGCAGCTTCCATTGTGGGAGCAATGCCGGAACCGTCATCAACACCTCCGGTTGCAACATCATAGGCATCAAGATGCGATCCAACCACCACATACTCATCAGGATACTTTGTCCCTTTGATAACACCTATTACATTATGGAATGTTACCGGTCCAGGTTTAAAATGGTTTCTTATATCGAATTCCAGAAAAAAGTTCCTGCGCTCATTCGCCATCTGCTTAATGATCTCATACTGATGTTCATCAAGTTTAATATCCGGTATTACAGGTAGGTTCTCAAAAGTCATACTTTCCATATTCTTCCTGTCGTACATCACTTGAATAGGTACTTTGGAAGATTGAATTAATCCAAGAATTCCAGCTTCTTTCAACTGCCTGTAAAACAATGCCGGTTCTTCAATGAGTGGCAATAATTCGCGTTTTTCACTATTAGTCCAATTTGAATGCTGAATTTCCCTGTTCTGCTCGGCTATTTTATTATTTTCAGCTATAATACTGTCTCTTTTTCTATCCGCCTTTTCAGATATATCAATCGGATAGCCATTGCTTGTACCGCTAATCAGCACCCAAGCTCCTTTGAGCATTCCTTTCATTCTGTCAAATTCTTCCTGTGATTTTGGTTCAATGAGTACATGCCCCGTTTGAACTCCTTTGGTGCCGGCAGTATAGCTTGGAGTAGCGAAATGCAAATCAAAGCCATCTTCGCCGATCATCTTCCCAAACCATGGACCCCTGTTAAATCCAACCGGTACTGTTCCGGCTTCTTCTATCCTGACTTCCATCCCCCATTTCCGCATTTCACCTGATGCCCATTGCACGGCATTGGCATAAGCATCTGATCCTGAAAGCCTCCCTCCTATCCTGTTGGTCAGGATATCAAGGTGTTGCATTGTACGGTTATCAGATTTTCCGGCTTCAATGATCTTTTTTGTTACAGCGTCTTGTGCAGAAGCATATAATGAAATTAATGCGCATAAAATAGCGACTGGCAGAATACGGATATTCATGGTTCATTAATTAGATTGCAGAGCATAAAGTTAAGCGGAAACATAAATGGTTGAAGAGGAATAATGAAAAAAATCCTCAACCCGCAGTGGCCTCACTTCTTATAATTAAAATCAGACGGCTTCAACAATTTCTTTAATAATGAGTTTTCTCATGTTCATAAAGGCTTTCATAGCTTTATCGGCACGGCTGGGATCATTCATTAATTCAAGCAGAATATCCGGTACAACCTGCCAGGAAACGCCGAATTTATCCTTTAGCCATCCGCACATACTCTCTTCGCCTCCCTCAGTTAGTTTATCCCAATAATAGTCAATCTCTTCCTGGGTATCGCAATGGATCATTAGCGAAACCCCTTCGCTGAAAGTGAATTGATGTGATTGTTTGCTTTCGAGAAGCTGGAATTTTTGTCCGTTGATTTCTATTTGAGAATGTGCTATTTTACCCTCTTCTTCCGGTGCAGCATTAGCTTCATAACGGAAAATACCATCAATTTTCGGATTCTTAAACACTGAAGAATAAAAGTTAATGGCCTCTTCAGCCCTGCCGTATTTATCCTGTGTGAAGAGTAGCGCTGGGATGACTTTTTGTCCAAATTGCTGAAAATCACCTACTATAAATTGCCATGAGATACCAAATTTATCATTTAGCCAACCATACTTTTCACTCCATGGATACTTATCCAGATCCATGAGTATGGTGCTGCCTTCTTTGAACGCTTCCCATATCCGGTTGATTTCATCAATGGAGTCTATCTGGTAACTGAATGATATAGAAGGATTAGGCTGGAATATGGGTCCCCCGTCAAGCAAGGTAAATCTATGTCCCGATATTTCAATCTCTGTCACTAATTGTGTTTGTGCCGTTATTTTAGTATCCGGTAAAAACCTGGTATAGAATTCTGCTGCTTCCCTGGCCCTGCCATTAAACCAAAGACATGGAGTGATCGATTCTTTCATAATAGTGTTTTTGATATTAAACAAATTTAGGGCAAAAAGACTGCTTAAAACTCTATTTACAAGTACTGGAATCATTTATAATCATTTTTATTCACTTTTGTATTGAGAACCAACCAGTTAGGGCAGTTATCATCTTCAGGATCACCGAAACATGGCTGAAACCCTTATTGCGCCTGACTTTCTATTGAAATTTCGGTAGTATATCGGTAGCGGATCGGTAGAATATCGGTGCTTATTGAATGGTAAAATATGAGCCCTTAAAAATAGCCAGTTTTACATGCGTATGAACATATATAATTAATACGTCTAACTTTTTCAGTCCTGCTCCGTTACTATTACTAATACTCGTAACTTCTTAATATTCAATTTACTAAGCTCATGGTGCTATGAAAAAACTTCTATTATTCTCAACATTTTTAATGCTTTTTTGGGTCGCTAAGTCACAGGATACATTACGCGGCCTTGTATTTTCAGCAGTTCTTGACACTACGCTGCAGGATTCCGTTTCTACTTCTACTTCAGCCAGCGGAATTGCCGGCTTTCTCTATCAGAATGATTCATTAAAGTTTGAAATCACAGTAAATGGACTCACAGCTGAAATCACCGGAGCCGAAATCCGCACAGAATCTGATAGTATTTTACTTAACCTGGATGATTACATCGAAAGAAATTCGATCAGAGGCAATATTCCGGATATTGCTTTGGATAACGAACTCTTAAAACAAATTTTAACCGGAACATCTCATCTGGTCATCTATACCGAGGCTAACCCCATGGGTGAAATTGGCGGAATGATCAAACTTGAAACGGAAATGAATTATGGCGCAGCCCTCGATATTGAACAGGCTGGAATTACCGATACACTCGAATCGATGCCACAGGGACTTAGTTCATTCAACTTGAGTATTGACAGTATGCGATTGGAAGTCAACGTCCTCGTAACAGGACTAACCAGTCCAATTACCAATGCCCATCTTCATTATGGGGCACCTGGAATTGCTGGACCTGCTGTTGTACCCTTAATGCCTTATAATGAAGGCAATACCTTCAGAGGGGTTGTTAACCTTGATTCCATAACTGATCCTATGGGATTCCTTGATTCCCTGAATATCGGTTCAGTTTATGTAAATGTGCATACAACAAACTATCCGGGTGGTGAAGTTCGTGGTCAGCTTTCACGACACGAAGCTTTATCTTTTGATTCATGGATGGATACAGAACAGGAGACTGATACACTGGATCCCGCAACACCTGAAATGGCACATGGATTAACACATATGTACATAAATGAAGCGATTGACAGCTTATGGGTTCATGTTCTTGTGGACAGTCTGAGCGGCCCGGTTTCAGCCTCTCATTTCCATATGGGCGTAATGGGAGAACCAGGTCCGGTAATTATTCCATTAACCATTGATACCACGATGGGAAACATGATCATGGCTACGATCACTGCTCAGGATACTACCTTTACAGATGAGGCTCAATTTACAACTTTCCTGACCAATGTCCTTAATGGAAATATTTTCATTAATGTCCACACAGATTTGAATCCAGGAGGTGAAATTCGCGGTCAAATTAGGGCTGTAGCTCACACAGGAACGATCTTCAACCTCTGCTCACGTCAGGAAGTTGGCACTGTAACAAACGGAGGTGATGCTCAGGGTTCGGGGGTGGTTTCAATGGATCGTGACCGTGAAATGTTGCATTACGCAATTGCTGTATGTGACTTAAGTTCAGCGCTTACTGGTGCACATTTTCATCAGGCTCCTGCCGGACAGAATGGTGATATTATATTTACCCTTCCTACTGACTCCACTGTTTATGGTTACTGGAATGACACTTCATTTACAAGTGAAATTGCAGCATTGTTTGAAAGCGGCGGTATTTATGCCAATTTCCACACAACTGTGAATCCGGCTGGTGAGATAAGAGGTCAGGTTATGCTTTCAGAACTTTGCAGTGCCCCTCTGGCAGTCGGTGATATTGCCGTCAGCAGGGATATCAGCATTTATCCGAATCCGGTCCAGGATCATTCCGTGATTACTTATACCTTAACTAAAGAATCAAAGGTTACAATAAAAATATTTGACCTTACTGGAAAGGAAATCAGTTACCGTGACCAGGGGCAGCAAAATTCAGGAACTTATAAGCAAAGCCTTAACACGGCAGACTTGCGAAACGGAGTCTATATAGTTTCATTGGTTGTTGATAATCAAAACGTGTTTAACGGGAAAATGATCGTGAACAGATAAATAAATTCCGGATTCCGGATTCCTAATCTCGGTTCCTAATTCCGGATTCCTAATTCCGGATTAAATTCCTAAGGTACAAAACACAAAAGGGCGGACGAATTGTCCGCCCTTTATTATTTTATGATTATTAACCTAACTATGAGCTATCCTGAACAACCTCAACATTTCTTAACAACCTGAACTATTCTTACAACATCTGAACAACTCTGAACTATTCTGAACTCTGAATCTTAACAGTTATTTATCTCCTTTGATCAACACTTTAGTATGATTGAGGATGACGATTTTTCTTGTATATCGGGTGGCTTGGCTTTCAGCATTGGAAAATGATGCTGGTAAACTGTTAAGGAAAAAATAATTAGAATTTCTTTTTTTCTTTTTGTGTTGACTATTAAATTTCTTGTGTACTTTTGTTTCGTTATTCGACGAAATACGAAACGCATGGAAAAAATAAAAGTTTACAATGAGGAACAGGTGCAGTTAGCTCGTATTGCCAAGGCGCTTTCTCATCCGGTAAGGGTATTCATTATTCATTATATAGCAAATCACACAAAAAACTGCTGTTTCAGCGGCGATCTGCATGAGCAACTGAATATTGCCCGGTCTACGCTTTCTGAGCACTTAAAAGAACTTAAAGAGGCAGGATTGATCCAGGGCGAAATCAAACCTCCCTACATTAAATATTGTATTGATCCCGTCAACTGGGATAAAGCCCGTAAATTATTTGATAAACTTTTTAGTGATTAAAAGACAAAACCTAACACATTAAAACCTGAAAAATTATGGAAATCAAAGTACTTGGACCCGGTTGTGCTAAATGCAAATCGATGGAGAAGGTAACACGTGAAGCTGTCCAAAAATATAATATTCCTGCTAACATCACCAAAGTAGAAGACATTATGGAAATAATGAACTACGGGGTGATGATCACTCCGGCCCTTATCATTGATGGTAAAGTGGTTGTAAAAGGCCATGTCCCAACCGTGGATGAAGTTGGAAGTTTCCTGAAAACAGGGCTGGAACTCAAGAGCAGGATTTGACAATCATCATCTTCTGACTTGGTATGAATTAATAACGAATCAATGACCTAAAACCAACAACAATGAAAACACTCTATTCAATTTTAGCATTCTTTTTATTAATACCACTTTCGCAAATTACAGCTAAGACTAATACAGATGTATTGAACTCCAAGCCTGCAGATATTAAGGTTTATTATTTTCATTATGAACGCAGATGTGCCACTTGTATCGCGGTTGAGGAAGAGTCAAGAAAGGCATTGGTGGAGCTTTACCCAACATTTGTAAAGAAAGGCAGGATTACTTTTCAATCCGTGAACCTTGAAGAAAAATCAGGTGAAGCGCTTGCCGACAGATTTAAAGTAGCAGGGCAATCACTGATAATTGTAAAGGATGATCAGGTCAGGGACATTACCGAAAAAGGATTCCTTTATGCCAAAAGTGAGCCTGAGAAATTAAAAGCAGAAATAAAGAAAGAAGTTGATGCTTTATTAAAGTAGGAATGGAAATACTTAACAGCATACTTGAAAATTCAGGATATACAGTTGTAACTGCATTTATTTTGGGCTTAATGACTGCAATAAGTCCCTGCCCACTTGCTATGAATCTTTCGGCTATAGGTTTTATTAGTCGTGATATCAGCAACCGTAACAAGGTCTTCCTGAGTGGATTGGTATATACAGCCGGCAGGGCTTTATCATATACAATGATTGGGGTTGTGCTGTTCCTGGGTGCGAGTAAATTCGATATAACCCGTTTTTTCCAGGGATGGGGAGAAAAAATTGTTGGGCCGGCTTTAATCATTATCGGACTCTTTATGCTCGATGTAATCAGGATCCCTTCAAGAGGATTCAATTTTGCCGATCGGATGGAAAGATTAAAAGGGGGCTTGTGGACTTCTTTGCTTTTAGGAGTGGTATTTGCACTTGCTTTCTGTCCATATAGCGGCGTACTCTATTTCGGAATGCTTATTCCTATTACTGTTGCTTCACCTTCGGGACTTTTTCTGCCAGTAATATTTGCTCTGGCAACAGGCTTACCCGTAATAATATTTGCATGGCTGCTTGCTTATGCGGTTGGCAATGTAGGCAAGGCATACAATACCCTTAGATCTTTTGAATTATGGTTCAGGCGCATAGTCGCAGTACTTTTTATCATCGTTGGAATTTACTATGTTATCATCTATTTTATCTAAAGCTTTAACAGAGAAACGTAAGCTCTGGTTAATACCAGCCTCCTTGATTCTATGGGTTCTGATCTACATGAACCTGCAAGAAATGGCTGATTTCCTGATATACGAAATTTCAGGACTTTCGGCCGGAGCGCATTTTACAGAGGCGCTCAGGTTCTTTATTTTTGAAGTTCCAAAGGTCCTGATGTTACTCATACTGATCGTATTTACCGTTGGGATCATACGTACCTATTTTACAGCTGAACGAACCAGAAAGGCCCTGGAAGGCAAATCACTCTTTACAGGCAATGTTATGGCCGCTTTTTTGGGTATTGTAACACCATTCTGCACCTGCTCAGCAATACCATTGTTTATCGGATTCATGCAGGCAGGTGTTCCTCTTGGTGTCACCTTTTCATTTCTGGTAGCATCCCCTATGATCAATGAAGTTGCTGTAGTACTGCTATTTGGCTTGTTTGGTTGGAAGGTAACCGCTATATATATCGGAACCGGACTGATACTTGCAATCATATCCGGTTATATTATCGGAGCCCTCAAATTAGAAAAGTTTGTTGAGAAATGGGTGTATGAAATGCAGATGGCAAATATTAATGTTGAAGAAGAACAGTTGAGCTTTAAAACACGCATTTACAGAGGACTAACTGCAGTTAAGGAAATAGTGGGTAAAGTATGGATATATATAGTGATTGGTATCGGTGTTGGGGCCGGGGTTCATGGATATGTTCCCGAGAATTACCTGGCCCAACTTATGGGAAATTCAGCATGGTATTCGGTTCCTTTATCAATACTTATAGGTGTGCCTTTATATTCAAATGCAGCGGGAATTATTCCCATTGTAAGTGTTCTTATTGAAAAAGGAGTACCACTTGGTACAGCATTGGCTTTTATGATGGCAGTAATCGGACTTTCGCTGCCGGAAATGATCATTTTAAGGAGAGTGCTCAAGATCAGGCTTATTTTGATCTTCGTTGGAATTGTTTCACTGGGAATAATAACGGTAGGTTATGTTTTCAATTATTTCAATTTATAACAACTCACAATTTGAATATTAACCCTTAGATAGAATAACAATTAAGATAAATAATTTCAGTACTTAATATAATATCAGAAGAAAAATGAACTCAGACGATCTCAAAGATGTAATAAAGAACAGATACAGTAAAATCGCACAGCAAAATAGCGGATGCGGCTGTTCAACAGGATGTTGCTCCGAAGAATATTCGGATTTCAGCGACGACTATACGCAACTAGAAGGTTATGAACCGGATGCAGACCTTGGACTAGGATGCGGAATACCCACTCAATATGCAGGTATTGAACCCGGTAACCATGTACTTGACCTTGGAAGCGGCGCAGGGAATGATTGTTTTGTAGCACGTGCTATTGTTGGTGAAAAAGGTAAAGTGACAGGTATAGATTTCACTGATGCCATGCTGGTCAAAGCTCGAGAGAATGCCGCTAAACTTGGGTATTCAAATGTTGAATTTATTAAAGGTGACATAGAAAATATGCCGTTGGAAAACAACCTGGTTGATGTCATTGTATCAAATTGTGTATTGAATTTGGTGCCTGATAAGGACAAAGCATTCAGTGAAATGATGAGGGTATTAAAACCGGGAGGTCATTTTTGTGTATCAGACGTGGTGGTTAAAGGACAATTGCCAGACTCTGTAATTAAGGATGCAGAATTATATGCAGGATGTATCTCAGGAGCTTTGCAATGGGATGAGTACTTAGATGTTATCAAACGGCACGGATTTACAGGAATCAAAGTCCATACGTCAAAGCAAATTGAGCTGCCTTATGAGTTCCTGGCAGCCTATCTGAATGAGAATGACATTGCTGATTATAAAGTAAAAAATGCAGGCTTATTCAGTATAACGGTTACCGGAATAAAGGGCTAATCCGAAGTATCGGGACAAAGTAAAAAGTTAAGATTTCGAAAGATAATCTGATAAACTCCATACTAATATTCGACCAAAATGAAAATCCTAATCCTTTGTACCGGAAATAGCTGCCGTTCACAAATGGCACATGGCTTTTTACAGTCTTTTGCTAAAGATTGGACTGTCCGATCGGCAGGTACAGAGCCGGGGAAGCAGGTCAATCCACTTGCTGTTTCGGTTATGAAGGAACTTGGAATAGATATCAGCGGGCACTCACCAAAGTCAGTAAATGAGTATCTTGGCGAATCCTGGGATTATGTGATAACGGTTTGCGATGATGCCCATGAAGCCTGTCCGTTTTTCTCCGGTAAAGTGACACACCGGTTACATATTGGATTTGAGGATCCTTCAAAAGTAACAGGTACCGATGAATTTATTTTATCTGAATTCAGGAGAGTCAGGAGTCTGATCAAAGATGAATTCTATAAATTATACAAGCAAATAACCAATAACTGAGCTATGCCATCAAATGCACGATTGAAATTCCTGGACAGATATTTGACCGTGTGGATCTTTTCAGCCATGTTCCTCGGGGTGATCATGGGATGGATATTCCCATCGATATCTTCATTCTGGAATAAATTCTCTTCCGGAACTACCAATATTCCAATTGCTATTGGTCTTATTGTGATGATGTATCCCCCGCTGGCAAAAGTGAAGTATGAGGAATTGGGTGATGTTTTCAGGAATGTCAAGATTCTCTCCTTGTCTCTGGTCCAGAATTGGATAATCGGTCCAATACTGATGTTTTTCCTTGCCATTATCTTCCTTAAATTCAACATAGATTACATGTACGGTGTCATCCTCATTGGCCTGGCGCGATGTATCGCTATGGTAATTGTTTGGAATGACCTGGCGAAAGGAGATACTGAATATGCGGCAGGACTGGTAGCATTCAATTCGATTTTCCAGGTGTTATTGTTTTCTGTATATGCATATGTGTTTATCGCCGTATTGCCCGGATGGTTCGGATTGCCGGTTAATGACAGTGTTGAACAGATCACCATTGGCCAGATAGCAAAGAGCGTATTTATTTATTTGGGGATCCCTTTTATAGCAGGATTCCTCACCAGATTTATAATGATCAGGATAAAAGATAAGCAATGGTATGCTGCCAAATTCATCCCACGTATTAGTCCCTTAACGCTTATCGCACTTTTATTTACCATTGTTGTGATGTTCTCCCTTAAAGGTGAGTACATCGTTAAGATACCATTGGATGTAGTCAGGATAGCTATTCCATTGATCATTTACTTTGTGGTCATGTTTTTCCTGTCATTCTATATCAGCAAGAGATCAGGGGCAACATATAAACAATCAGCCACTCTCTCATTTACAGCAGCGAGCAACAATTTTGAACTGGCCATAGCGGTTGCCATTGCCATATTCGGAATAAATTCAGGAGAAGCATTTGCTGCTGTTATAGGGCCTTTGGTTGAAGTACCGGTAATGATAGGGTTGGTTAACATAGCTTTATATTTAAGGAATAAGTACTTTTCAGCCGAGCTGGCCAAAGAACATATCAGCTCTGTTGAATCAGGGGCTTAACCAGATGAAACCATGCATCAGATTGGCGCTTAATCAGATGTAATCATGTGTCAGATGGAACACGGGATCATCCAATATGGATCAATGGAAGCATTTGAGGAATTAAATTCCGAAAGCGCTTGCCTATTGGATATACGTGAAGATTATCTCCACTCATACAAGCAGTTTAAAGTACCCCGTTCGCTGTATATAGCCCTCGAAGATTTAAAGGACAGGGCTTCTTCCCTACCCCATGATGTAATGTATATTTGTGCTGATTCAGCAGGAATTCACAGCATGGATGCGGCAACGATACTGATAGATGCGGGATTTCCGAAAGCCGGTAATCTTGCCGGAGGTATCGTGGATTGGGAAAAATCAGGTTTGCCTGTCATCATTGACCCGGAACAGGAACTTTCCGGCTCCTGTACCTGTCAATTAAAGAGAAGAAATATAAAATAATACTTTCAGGTGATTTCCTAAATACCGGGGCGCTTATTGACTACCGGATAACGTACTAAATACTTTTGGCTATTTCCTGATTTGGTAGCTATGAGCATTGTCAAGTTTTAATCTCTTGACTTCAATATCTTTAGGTAACAACCTGTTTATATCTTTCAGGCTTCCGCGTTCATCCGAAGCACAAAAAGAAATTGCTATCCCTGATTCACCGGCACGTGCTGTCCTGCCGATCCTGTGAACATAAGTTTCAGGTACCTCAGGCAATTCATAATTGATAACATGTGAAATCTTCTCAACATCAATTCCGCGCGAAGCAATGTCGGTTGCCACAAGCACCCTTATACTTCTGGCTTTAAATCCATTAAGGGCTTTTTGACGATTCTGTTGCGATTTGTTACCATGAATGGCAGCAGCCGGAATTCCCTGCTTGAGAAGGTCTTTGGTCACTTTGTCAGCACCATGCTTGGTTCGTGTGAAGATCAGTGCTGTTTCAATAGTTTCGGACTGGAATATTTCATGGAGCATTGCCCGCTTATCTTCTTTTTCAACATAGTACACTGACTGAGAAACGCTTTCAGCAGGAGCTGATAAAGGAGCTACGTTTATTTTCACCGGATTGGTTAACAAACTATTAGCTAAAGTCCTTATTTCAGGTGGGACAGTGGCAGTAAAAAAGCCGGTTTGCCTGATTGCAGGTAGTTTCGCTATAATACGTTTAATATCAGGCAAAAATCCCATATCAAGCATATGATCAGCTTCGTCAAGGATAAAGTATTCAACAGCGTTCAGCTTTATAAAGCCCTGGTTGATCAGATCAAGTAACCTTCCCGGGGTAGCGATAATTATATCAGTGCCCTTTCTGAGAGTTTCGGTTTGCGGATTCTGCGATACACCGCCATAAATAACCGTATGTTTCAGTTTTAATCCTTTTCCGTATTCGGTGAAATTATCGCTGATCTGTTGCGCAAGTTCGCGTGTAGGGGCCATAATGAGCGCACGCACGGGTGAACGATGCTCGGTTCGGTGTCCGGTGTATAATCTTTGCAAGATGGGAATAGCAAAAGCAGCCGTTTTTCCGGTGCCGGTCTGTGCTGTGCCGAAGACATCAGCGCCATTAAGCATATGCGGAATTACTTTTTCCTGTATTGGTGTTGGTTCAGTATAACCCTTTGTTTTGAGCGCCTGTAGTATAGGCGGGATAATCTTTAAATTTTCAAATTTCATTTATTGTTTTTTAGTTCTATAGGCAACAGTCATCCACCCGCTATTATCGGTGAATCCGGTGTTAATGTCTTAAGGTTAAATGAATTAACTGAGATTGGTGGGAAATAAGAAGATAATAATCTGATAGTCAGCTATAATTAATGAGATGCAAAGATACAGTTAATTATAATGCCAAATACAAAGTTAGATGCTGTTTCAGTGACCTGATTCAGCAGTAATGATTTCGGGGATTTAATCTGCGATGTTCTGTAGTAGATTTAATCGAAAAGCGTTCCTTGTGAAGGTTTCATTTGTTTCTTCAACTTATCCATATCTTTCTTCAGGGCAGCGACAGTATGAAGGAGATCCTCATTCCTGACATTCGGTTCAGGCATTTCGCTTGTAATATAATGGACAAATTTCCATACCTCCCTGACATCTTTAACATCAATATCATAAGGCTCATAAAATGGATTCAGGGAAATCATTCTCAGTTTACCGCGTGTTTTAATATCATTATGAACCACTTTGAACATGATACCGTCGTTGAGGGTAAGGACAATATAGGGCATATCATCGCGTATCAGATTCCAGTTCTGAACGAACTCTCCGGTGACCCATGAGCCATCTGGAATAGGGTGCATTGAGTCGCCGCTGATCTGGAAGGTGCGGTATTTCTTTTCCTTTGAGAGAAAAGGCATATGGAAAGTAGGCAGTACTTTTATGTATTCCGGGTCAGCATATCCGGTGCGGTAACCGGCTGATGCTTTATGGTTAATAAGCTCAATATTCTCATTGTTTGTGCTATCGACAGTGGTAGCTAATACCCTGAGTTTGCTGCCCGTAATAAAGACATCGTAGCCCCGCTCAAGTTGGGAGAGTTCGCTATCACCTAATTTCGAGAGATCAACTTTAAGTAGCGTATCAATAGATACTCCAAAGTATCTGGAAAACTCAATAAGCGCATCAATCGAAGGCTGTGCTACTTCATTCTCATAACCGCTCAGGGTGGAACGCTTCATGTTAAGTGCCACCGCTACATCATCCTGTGTGCGCCCCCGCCTCTTTCTCAATAACTTAATGTTTGAACTAAAAATATTGCTCATTTGTTGCACGTTATGATAAAAATGATTATATTGTAGTCGCTATTTTGATTAATTATTAATCAAAGATACAACAAAGAATACTCATTATGACAATCTGTTAAAAAAATTTTTATGCTACCCGTTTTAGAAAATAGGACGATACTGCATCTTGACCTGGATACTTTCTTTGTTGCCGTTGAGCGGTTGAATAACAGCAAATTGAATGGCCTTCCGGTGATCGTGGGCGGCATGTCGGACCGTGGAGTGGTTGCCGGTTGCAGTTATGAAGCAAGGACTTTCGGCGTCCACTCAGCCATGCCGATGAAGATGGCACGTGCCCTTTGTCCGGATGCCATTGTGATCCGTGGCGACATGGAGCAATATACCCGTTACTCGCGAATGGTTACCGATATTATCGCTGAAGAGTCTCCGCTTTATGAGAAAGCCTCCATTGATGAGCACTATATAGATATTACCGGAATGGACCGCTTTTTCGGATCGCTCAAATGGTCACACGAGCTGCGGCAACGGATTATAAGGGAATCCGGGCTGCCGATCTCATTCGGGCTCTCAGTCAATAAAACCGTGTCGAAGATCGCCACCGGACAGGCTAAGCCAAATGGTGAGATTCAGGTTATAGCCCCCTGTATCAATTCATTCCTTGATCCCCTTTCAATCAGTAAGATCCCGGGTATCGGAGAACAGACCTATAAGCTCCTTCGTTCAATGGGCATTGCCTATATTGCCACCTTACGCTCCATGCCGCTTGAAATGGTGGAAAGGGTGATGGGAAAGAATGGCATCATGATCTGGAAAAAGGCCAATGGCATCGATCATACGCCTGTTGAGCCTTATTCGGAAAGAAAGTCCATCAGCACTGAAAACACCTTTGAGCAGGATACCATCAATATAGCGATGATCAACGACCTGCTGCTAAAGAAGGTAGAAAAACTGGCCTTCGAGCTAAGGAGCAAGAAGAAACTCACCTCGTGTGTAACAGTGAAAGTCAGGTATGCCAATTTTGATACGCATACGCTGCAGCACCGCATTCCGTACACAGCTTTCG